>DASPTX010000056.1:0-54271 GCA_035623195.1 Xanthobacteraceae bacterium
CGCGACCTTCGGCGAGCGGGTGGTCGACGTTTTTTACGTCACCGACCTCACCGGCGCGCAGATTTCGACCCCGGCCCACCAAACCGCGATCAAGCGGCCGCTCTTGGCGCTGTTTACGACGCCGGCGAGCGAGGCCAAGCCGGCCAAAGCGGCAGGCTAGGGCATGATCCGGAAAATTGGAAACCGGTTTTCCGAAAAGATCCTGCCCCATCAAACATCTAGAGCCACAATCGATTCAGTTTGAAACGATTGCGCTCTAGCGCCGCCTGCCGATCATTCGCACCGGCAATTCCCCGATTGCCGCGGTAACCGCCCCTTAAACGCCGCCCTTTACCGTGATTTCGGCGCGTTTTCCGCGTTGGGGACGGGATATGGCGTGGCGGGAAGGACGAAAGCGCTCCGGCGAGCCGAGCTTCGACCTTCGCCTGCGTCCCGGGGATCGTGGCGGCGGTTCCTCGGGAGATTCGAGCCGGAGGACAGCGAGACGCGCCTCCGATGGCGGCCGGCGCGGCGGCGAGGGCGCATCGCATGAGGGGCCCAATCGAAAGCGAAGCAAAAAAAGCGGCACGCCCTTTGGCCGTTCGATGCTTGGCTGCGCGCTCTATTGGGGCACGGTGCTCGCGCTCTGGGGCGTAGTCGGCGTTATTATCGTACTGGTGTGGATCGGCATCCACTTGCCGCCGATTCAGTCGCTCGAAATCCCCAAGCGCCCGCCTTCGGTGCTCATCCTGGGCGACAACGGCGCAACGCTGACGACGCGCGGGGAGATGGGCGGCGCCGCGGTTCCGCTCTCCGAATTACCCGACTATGTGCCCAACGCCTTCGTCGCGATCGAGGATCGCCGCTTCTATTCGCATCACGGCGTCGACCTGCTCGGCATCGCGCGCGCTCTCGTCGCCGACATCGTCCGTCGCGGCGCCTCGCAGGGTGGCTCGACCATCACACAGCAGCTTGCCAAGAATTTGTTCCTGACTCAGGAACGCACAGTCATACGCAAGCTTCAAGAAATCGTGCTCGCGTTTTGGCTCGAACATAAATTCACCAAGGCGCAAATTCTGGAGCTTTATCTCAATCGCGTCTATTTCGGCTCCGGGGCCTACGGCATCGAAGCGGCGGCGCAACGCTATTTCGGCAAGCCGGCGCGGCAATTGACGCTGGCCGAGGCGGCCATGCTGGCGGGTCTCGTGCAGGCGCCGTCGCGGCTTGCGCCCAATCACAATCCCGAAGGCGCGAAGCATCGCGCCGCGATCGTGATCGCCGATATGACGGAACTGAAAATGATCGGCGGCGTCGCCTCCAGGCAGGCCCTCGCTCATCCAGCGCGGGCGGTGAAGCCGCCGGCCGCCGGCTCGGTCAATTACGTCGCCGACTGGGTGATGGACGCCGTCAACGATCTGATCGGCAATATCGACCGTGATATCATCGTCGACACCACAATCGACCCAGCGCTGCAAGGCGCCGCCGAGCACGCGCTGGCCGATGCACTCAATCAGAAAGGCGAGAAGCTCGACATCGGCCAAGGCGCGCTGGTGGCGATGACGCCGGACGGCGTGGTGCGCGCGCTGGTCGGCGGGCGCGACTACGGCGAAAGCCAATTCAACCGCGCCATCGACGCCAGGCGCCAGCCGGGCTCAGCGTTCAAGCCGTTCGTCTACCTCACCGCCGTGGAGCACGGGCTGACGCCCGACACGGTGCGCGAGGACGCGCCGATCTCGGTGAAGGGCTGGCGGCCGGAAAATTTCGAGCGGCAATATCTCGGCCCGGTGACATTACGCCAGGCGCTCGCCGACTCGCTCAATACCGTATCGGTGCGCCTCACTCAGGAATTCGGACCGCAGGCCGTGATACGCACCGCGTACCGGCTCGGCATCACTTCGATGCTCGAACCCAACGCCTCGATCGCGCTCGGCACGTCGGAAGTCACCCCGCTCGAACTCGTGACCGCCTACGCGACTTTCGCCAATGGCGGATACGCGGTGTTACCGCATGTCATCGCGCGCATCCGCTCGACCGACGGCAAGATCCTCTACGACCGCGCGCAGCAACAGCTCGGCCGCATCGTCGATGCGCGTTCTGTCGGCATGATGAATGCGATGATGCGTGAGACGCTGGTAAGCGGCACTGCGCGCGGCGCGAGCCTGCCCGGCTGGCAGGCCGCGGGGAAAACCGGCACCAGCCAGGATTTTCGCGACGCCTGGTTCATCGGCTACACGTCGCGGCTCGTCACCGGCATCTGGCTCGGCAACGACGACAATACGCCGACCAAAAAAGCGGTCGGCGGCGGGCTGCCGGTCGAAATTTGGAGCCGCTTCATGCGCACGGCGCTTGCGAGCACGGCGCCCGCGCCGCTGCCGGGGCTCACCGACGGCGCCTGGTTCAATCCGGCGCCGGTGCCCGTACCGCCCGCCCCAGTCGCCGTCGCCGCGCCGAGCGCTCAGTCCAGCAGCCGGCAGAGCGACAGCGGTGGGCTTGATTTCTGGCTGCTCGATAAATTGTTCGGGAGGCGGTGACCGCCACGGATGATGCAGCGCGATCCGCGACGCGCGGTCACGCATGAAACAGGTCGTGATTCATCAACGGCAGCGCACGGATGCGCTTGCCGGTGGCGGCAAAGATCGCATTGCATAGCGCCGGCGCAAGCGGCGGCACCGGCGGTTCGCCGACGCCACCCCAAAAGCCGCCGCTCGGCACGATCACGGTTTCGACCTGCGGCGCTTCCGCCATGCGCAGCATTTTATAAGTGTCGAAATTCGTTTGCAGCGCGGCGCCGTCCCGAACGGTGATTTCGCCGTAGAGGGCGGCGGTCAGGGCATAGACGATCGCGCCTTGCACCTGCATTTCCACCGACAGCGGATTGACGACATGGCCGGGATCGATCGCGGCCACGACGCGATGCACGCGCACCGCGCCATCGGTGACGGAAGCTTCGACCACCTGTGCGCAATAGCTGCCGCAGGCCTCGTTGAGGGCGATGCCGCGGAATATGCCGGCGGGCAGCGGCGCGTTCCAATTCGCTTTTTTCGCCGCGGCGTCGAGAACCGCGAGATTTCGCGCATCGTGCGCCAGCAATTTGCGCCGATACAAATAGGGATCCATGCCCGCGGCATGCGCCATTTCGTCGATGAAGCATTCCTTATAGAAGGCGTTCTGGGTGTAGTTGATCGCGCGCCAGACGCCGAGCGGCACCGGCGTGGGCCGCACGACATAGTCGACCAAATAATTCGGCACCGCGTACGGCATTTCCTCGGCAAGACCCGAAACAAAGGTGCGGTCCGCGATATGGGTGCCGAAGCCGGGCACGAGCGAAGCGACGAACGACGGTCCGGCAAGCCTGATGGCCAGCGCCAGCGGCGTGCCGTCTGCGTCGAGGCCGGCCGTCAGCCGCGCCATGCCGAACGGGCGATAGAGATCGTGCGCAATATCTTGCTCGCGCGTCCATAGAAGCTTGACCGGCTCCTCAAACTCTTTGGCGATGTCGACGGCTTGGCGGACATATTCCTGGATCGGCGCGCGGCGGCCGAAGCCGCCGCCCAGCATCAGCCGGTGGACCGTGACCTTTTCGTTCGGCACGCCGGCGGCGAGCGCCGCAGTGGCGAGCGCCGTCGCCGGATTCTGCGTCGGCACCCAGATTTCGACGCCATCGGCGCGCACATGCGCGGTGCAGGTTTGCGGCTCCATCGTGGCATGGGCGAGAAACGGCACGGTATAGTCCGCTTCGATCCGCCGTGCCGCGCGCGACAGAGCCGCCGCGGCGTCGCCGTCGGCGCGGCCGATTTCCGCCGCCTGCGCGTCAAGCCCACCGCGCACATAGGCGGCGATCGTCTCGGTCGATACGGTCCCGTTGCCGCCGTCGTTCCAGAAGACCCGCAAAGTTTCGGCGGCGCGTTTGGCCCGCCACCAGGAATCGGCGACGACGGCGACCGCGTCCGGCATGCGCACGACGCCGCGCACGCCCTTCATCGCCGAAACCGAGCTCTCGTCGACCGATTTCAGCCGGCCGCCGAAGACCGGACACTGCAGGATGGCCGCGTAGAGCATGCCAGGCAATCGCACATCGATGGCGTAGACCGGCTTGGCGGTGACCTTGTCGAAAACGTCGAGGCGCTTTCGCGCCGTGCCGACGAGCGTCCATTCCGACGGCGGCTTGAGCGCAACATCGGCGGGCGGGGCGACCTTGGCGGCGGCCTCGGCGATGGCGCCATAGGAGACCGCGCGGCCGGTCGCGCGATGTTTGATCGCGCCGTTATCGGCGACGCATTGGGCGACCGGCACGCCCCATTGCGCCGCCGCGGCGGCGATTAGCATTTCGCGCGCGGTGGCGCCGACCCGCCGCAAATCCTCCTGCGACGAGGCGATGGAGCGGCTGGCGCCGGTCGAAGTATCGCCCCAGGCGCGATCGCGAATGATGTTGAGCCGCTCCGAGACGAATTCGGTACGGACTTTGCTCCAGTTGCATTCGAGTTCTTCGGCGACCATCATTGCAAGCCCGGTCGCCGCGCCCTGGCCCATCTCGGAATGCGCGACGCGGATCGTGACCGTCTCATCGCGCCCGATCGCGACCCAGCAGGTAACTTCCGGCGCAGCGTCGGCGGCGCTAGCCGGCAGACGGCCGAAGCGAACGGCAAAGCCGAGCGTCAGCCCTCCTGCGGCGACGCTCGCGCCGACAAGCAACGCACGGCGATTGAGTTCGCCGCCGGACGTCATGAAAACCCCCCACCAACAATGCCCTGGGGACGCCAAACGGGCCCGGCCAGGCAGTGCAATGAGTCTCTCACCCGGGGATAATGTAGCCGATTAGGGGCTTGATTCACAATTCGGGGAATTCGGTCATGGTTGAACAAAAATCGAGCTTGGAACAGCGTCTTCGCGCGATCGAGGATAGGCTCGACATCTACAATCTGATCGCCGGCCACCCGCCAAGCGCCGATACCGGCGCCTCCCGCTATGCCGAAGCCGCCTATACCGAGGACGCCGTTTTCGACCGCGGCCCCGACCTCTCCGGCGCCGTCGGGAACAAAGCGATCGGGGCCAATCTCCAAAGCGCGGGACATCAGGCCGCAATCGCCGGCGGGATTGCGCATTTCACCGGTCTGCCGCATGTCACGGTTAACGGCGATAGCGCGGTTGTCGTTTCCTATTTGCAAATCTTGACGCCGAACAAATCCGGGGAACCGGTCGAGGTCCCCAATCACGGCGCCTCGCGCGGCTACCACATCCACCGCGTGGTGACCAATCGCTGGGACCTCGTGCGCACGCCGTCGGGATGGAAGATCAAACGGCGGACGCTTCGGCTTGTGGACGGCTCGGAGCCGTCGCGCGAAATCCTGCGCGGCGCGCTGCCCGCAGCTTAGATCGCGCGCGGCGGCATCGCGCGGCGGAATACCCGCCTTGCAGGCCCGGCGTTGCTTCGCTGGCAGCCTCAAATTACAACCGACGAAAGAAGCGCTTCGAGTGAATCGATTGGCGCGGATGCGCTGGGAGGCTTTGGCTCATGCGCGGCGAGACACCCACTTCACTTCGCCTCCCCTCAAGGGGGAAGGCGAACTTAGCGCGCCGGCTGCAGGCCAAGATCTCAAATGACCGCCATCACCGTTGATACCGCCGTCCGTCCGCATCGCTCGTTTCAGGAAGTTTGGGTCATCAGTCTCGGCCATGCCCTCACGCATTGGTACCCGGCGACCTTTTATTTGCTGTTGCCGCTGATCGGCAAAGAACTCGGCCTCAGCTATAGCGAGATCGGCTCAGTCCTGACCTGCCAATACGCCGCCGGCGCGATCGCCAATATTCCGGGCGGCATTTTCGTCGACAGTGTCGGACGCAAGGGCCTCTTGATGGCGCTGTCGCTGTTCTGGATCGGCTTTCCTTATCTGCTGATGGGATTCTCCCACGCTTTTTGGATGGTGCTTTGTTGCGCGACGCTGGTGGGCATCGGTAACAATCTGTGGCATCCGACGGCGATTCCGTGGCTGGCGAATCGCTTCCCGCAGCGTAAGGGCCTCGTCACGTCCATTCATGCCATGGGCGGCAATGTCGGCGATGCGGTCGCGCCGCTCGTGATCGGCGCGCTGCTTGGCGTTCTCAACTGGCGCAGCGTCGTCGTTCTCAACGTGCTGCCGGGCATAGCGCTGGCGGCGTTCACGCTGATCTATATCGGACGCAAGCAGAACGCCGAACGCGATGCCGATTTTGCCAGCGCCCATGCGGTCGCGCTGTCCGCAATCGAGCGCTTACGCATGTTCGGCGCGCTTCTTAAAAACCGCGCGCTCATTACGCTCGCGGTCGGTTCGGCCTTCCGCACCATGACGCAGGGCGCGCTTCTGACTTTCCTGCCGCTCTATCTGGGCCGGGTGATGGGATACCCGACGCTATGGATCGGCGCTTGCATGTTCGCCCTGCAGGCTGGCGGCTTCATCGCCGCGCCGATCGCAGGCCATCTCTCCGACAAAGTGGGCCGCAGGCAGATCATCGTCTCCAGCATGGCAATGAGCGCTGTCGTGATCTTGTTCATGCTCATCGCCGGCGGCACGCCCTGGTTCGTTCTGTTCGTGTCGCTGCTCGGATTCTTTCTGTTCGCGGTGAGAGCCGTGCTGCAGGCTTGGCTGCTCGACGCGACGTCGCCCGCCATGGCCGGCAGCGCCATCGGCCTTTTGTTCGCGAGCCAGGCCTTAGGCCAAGCGCTCGGCCCGGTCAGCGCCGGCATCGTCGCCGACCATTACGGCTTGATGGGCGCGTTCTATTTCCTCGCGATCACGATCGTGATCGCGAATCTTTTGATTTTCGTGACACCCGCGGGACTAATCAAGAAAGACTGAGACAGCCCTCGCTATTGCGATGCACGGTCAAACTTCAGTAGTGCCGCCTAGATGCGGTCAACATTTTACAAATTTAAGCTCTTCATCTGTCCTTCCGGATAGCGCAGGCCGGCGACCGCGCCGACCGGAACGGATTGCGCAATTCGCGCCAGATCGTCCTTGGTCAACGCGACCGAGAGCGCGCCGATATTTTCGATCAACCGCGCCGTTCGTTTGGTGCCGGGAATGGGCACGATGTCGTCGCCTTGAGCCAGCAGCCACGCCAGCGCGAGCTGGCCCGGCGTGCATTTCTTCTCCCTGGCGATGGATTCGATGCGGTGGACGAGCGCGATGTTGCTCACGACATTCTCGGCTGCGAATCGCGGGTGCCGGCGCCGTGCGTCGGTGTCCGACATCGTCTTCGGGTCCTCGACGACGCCGGTCAATAGTCCGCGGCCGAGCGGCGAATAGGCGACGAAGCCGATATTGAGGGCGCGCGTGGTGCGCAACGTCTCTTCCGCTTCGGCGCGATACAGCAGTGAGAACTCGTTTTGCACGGCGGCGATTTTGTGCACGGCATGCGCCCGGCGGATGGTGTTCGGACTCGCCTCGCTCAAGCCGAGCGCGCGCACTTTGCCTTGTTCGACCAAGCGCGCCATGGCGCCCACGGTGTCCTCGATCGGGACCGACGGATCGACCCGGTGCTGGTAGTAAAGATCGATCACCTCGACGCCCAGGCCCTTGAGGCTCGCCTCGCATGAGGCGATGACGAATTCAGGACGGCCGTCGGCGAATTTTCCGTCGCGGCCGCCGATATTGCCGAATTTCGTCGCCAGCACGACTTCGGAGCGCCGGCCCTTGAGCGCCTGGCCGACGATCTTTTCGTTGTGGCCGGCGCCATAGGCGTCGGACGTATCGAGCAGCGTGATGCCGCGATCGAGCGCCTCGCGAATAAGCGCAACGCCCTCGTCGTCGCCGCTTTTGCCGTAAACGCCGGAGAGCGACATGCAGCCAAGGCCGATCGCCGAGACTTGCAGACCGGAAGAGCCGAGCGAACGCACGGGAAGTGTACTTTTACTCATAGGATAATCTCCTTGGCGCCGTCCTTCGATCCTGCCTATAGCAGGCCGCGATACGAGCGGCCTAGATCAATGCCGCCGTACGGACCCGACGCGTCAAGAGCCAGATCAGAAACGCTATACTGCCCATGCTGGCAACGACAGACGCGACGGGCCACGCGGAATGGCCGAGATAAAAGCCGACCGCGGCGGCGGTGATAGCGGCGCCCGATTGTTGGGTGAATCCCATCACCGAGGATGCGGTGCCGGCGCGATCCGGAAATGGCGTCAGCGCGCCGGCCATAGTCGCCGGTAGCGCAAGTCCGAGGCCAACGAGATAAATCGTCATTGCGCCGACGAACCAGAGAACATGCGCAAGGCCAAGCGCGACGACCGCCGCCATAACGAGGCCGCCGCACGCCAGCGCCACGGTCCCGATGCCGATCACGCGGTCCAGTCCGAGTCGCATCATGACGCGCGCCGCGATGAACGTGCCGGCGATATATCCGGCCGCGGCCACGGCGAAAGTCACGCCGAACGCGAAGGGAGTAAGACCATAGCTTGCGCCCTGCATCACGATGGGTGCGCCCGATATCCAGGCAAAGAGTCCGATGAAGGTCGTGGTCAGAATAGCAAGATTGGCAAGAAAGCCGGGGTGCACGAGCACCGAGCGATAGAGCGCGCTCATGGCGTTGAGTGAAAACGGTCCCGCCGTGGGATGCTTTAAGGTCTCCGGCAAAAGACGCGCGGCGGTCGATCCGACAATCACGGCGAACACCACCAACAGAATAAATGTCGCGCGCCAGCCAAACAAGGTCTGCAGGCCGCCCCCGATCACCGGCGCGATGATCGGCGCAAAGCCGGTGATCGCGCCCATCAGGGACAATTCGCGGCCCGCGCGCACGCCGGAATAGAGGTCGCGCACTACGGCGCGCGCCAGCACGATGGCGCCGGCGCCGCCGAGCGCTTGCATAAATCGCAGCGCGATCAGCCCATCGATCGATTGCGCCACCGCGCAGCCGACGCTGGCAAAGCCGTAAAGGACGAGGGCCGCAAGCAATACCGGCCTGCGGCCGAAGCGATCCGAGACCGGCCCGTAAAAGATCTGGCCGACGGCAAAGCCGAACAGATAGCTCGAAATGGTCAGTTGGACTTGCAAGGTGGGCGCGTTGAGTTGCCGGCCGATATCCGGCAGCGACGGCAGATACATATCCATCGACAGCGGCCCGAGCGCGGTCAGAAACGAGAGCAGCAAAGTCAGCGCGAACGAGCCCGGACGAAGCATGGATTGTCTGGAATAGAGGACAGTTGTTATATGGGGCGACGATCTAAGGTTGAACCTCGTCATTGCCAGCAAAGCGCAGCAATTCAGGAGCGGAGCACAAGAGCTGGATTGCTTCGTCGCTATCGCTCCTCGCAATGACGATCCAATTATTAATCATTTGTTCGGCGTTCGCGCACCGGCTTTATTTTCAGCTCCGCCGCCAGCCTGTCGAGCTGGGCGAGAAGCGGCTTGGGAATTGGCACGCCCTCGCGTTCCCGCCGGTCGCGGCATGCGGCGCGGCGGTCGCCGGGCAGGCGGATCGCGTCGACGCCCGGCAGCAGCCGCGACGCGAGCAAGTCGCGCACATGGCGATCAACTTCGGCGGTGAAGGTTTTAAGCGGCACAAAGCGCGCGATATCGATCGCGGCGATGCAGTGGCCGGTATTGGTCGCGCTCATATCGTCGGCGTTGAAATCGACGACGTCGCGGCCGAAGGCGGCGCCGTTGAGCACGCCGGCGATGAGCCCGATCATCAGCGCCAGTCCGCTACCTTTATATTCGCCCATGGGCAGAAGCAGCCCCGCGCCGGACTTGTTCGGATCGGTGATCGGCGCGCCGCTTGCGGCATCGACGAACCAGCCTTCCGGCATGGTCAAGCCGCGCAGCGCGTATTTCTTCACCGTGCCATAGGCGACGATCGAGGTCGCCATGTCGAAGACCAGCGGTCGATCGCCGGTCGGCACGCCGATGGCGAGCGGATTGGTGCCGAGCAGAAGATCGGCGCCGCCCCAAGTCGCCATGTGATTGGCATTGGCGACGGCGGCGTAGAGGCCGACCATGCCGTGCGCCGCAGGCATTTCGGCGTAAAGCCCGGCGGGGCCGGCGTGATTGGAGCGGCGCACGCCGACCCAAGCGATACCCGTGTCGCGCGCCATTGCGATCGCTTCGGCGGCCGCGCGCGACATGACAAGATGGCCCATGCCGTTGTCGCCGTCGACCAAAGCGGTCGCCGGCGCGGTCCGCGACACCGTGATCGTCGGGCGCTTGTTGAAGCCGCCGGCTTTGAGGCGGCGGACATATTGCGGCAAGCGAAAAATGCCGTGACCGTCCGCGCCGGTGAGATCGGCTTGCGTCATCAGTTCGGCGCAGCGCGCGGCGTCGGCGTCGGGCAATCCCGCCGCGACGAAGGCATCCGCGATCAGCGAAGACGTGGCGCGCGCAGGCGCGCGCAAAATATCGGCGCTGTCAATTTCGCCGTTCCTCATCGCTATTCCGCCGCCACCGGCCGCCGCTGGCTATCGAAAATCATCGCGGCATGGCCACCGAGGATTTTGTCGCGGTCGGCCGGCGCGATGTCGAGCGCGCGGACGTGGCGCACGCAATCCATTATGCCCATGTCGTAAGGGTAATCGCTGCCGAGGAAAACGCGCTCGGCTCCGACCGCGGCGATCAGAAATTCCAGCGACGCCTTGGAATGCAGGATGGTGTCGTAAAGGAAACGGTCGAGATATTTTTCCGGCGAATGGTTCAGGTGCAATTTCGGCTCCGGCCGCACTTGCCAGCCGTGCACCCAGCGCCCGCCTTGATAGGGGATGAAACCGCCGCCGTGCACCATGACGAAATTGAGCTTGGGATAACGCGCCAAAACGCCGCCGAAAATCAGGCACGCCGCCGCGATCGTGGTGTCGAGCGGATTGCCGATCAGATTGCCGAGATAATAGGAGCGCAGCCGATCGGCGCCGGCGACGTTGCCAGGATGCACGACCATGAACGCGCCGAACTCGGCGGCTGTCGCCCAAACCGGCTCGAAGCTCGGATCGTCGAGATTCTTGCCGCCGACATTCGAGCCGATCATGGCGCCGCGCAGGCCGAGCTTGGTCATGGCGCGGCGCAATTCGCCGGCGGCCTGTTCCGGCGCCTGCATCGGCAGCGTCGCGATGCCGGCGAAACGATTCGGGTGTTCTTCCACGAGCCGCGCGATTTCATCGTTCTGGATCGCCGCGGCGGCGGCGCCGTTTGCGGCGTCCTGCCCGTAGAGCCAGGTCTGCGGCGAAACCGAGAGCACGTGCATGTCCACCTCGGCCGCATTCATGTCTTCGAACCTACGCGCAATGTCGTGGCCTCCGCGCGGAAACGGCCGGTAGGGCACGCCGGCGACTTCGAGCACGGAATTGTCGCCGTCGATCGCCGTCAGTTTCAGGCCGAGCCGCGGAATTTCCTTTTGCAGGAGCTTGATGGTCGCGTCGGCCAGCACATGGGTGTGGGTGTCGATGGTTCGCGTCATTGATGGTTCCTTCGACCTTGGCGGCGTCTTGTGCGCATATCTCGCCGAGCCATGCAACATGTGATGCTGGGCATGATCCCAAGCCGGATAACAAACGATCTTTTAGAGCGTCGCTTTCCGCTATAAGGGGCCACCGAATTTTTTAAGGAGCGTTGCAGGACCAGCATGGACGCCAAAGCCGATACGCAATCCGCGACCGTGACCGCGGCGCGCCACTACCGCGCCGAGGACGACGTTCTCGTCCGCGGCCAAGGCCGCTATATCGCCGACGCGCCCGAGCCGAACCAGGCCTACGCTTATTTCGTGCGTTCGCCGCATGCCTTCGCCCGCATCGTCGGCATCGATACCGTGGCGGCGGCAAAGGCGCCGGGCGTGATTGCCGTCCTCACCGACAAAGATATGGAGGGGGTCGGCAATATTTCGCGACACCCGCCGCTGCCGGGCCGCGATGGCGCCAAGCTTGCGGTCGCGCATCGTCCGGCGCTCGCGCGCGACCGCGTGATGCATGTCGGCGAGGGGGTCGCGATGGTGATCGCCGAGCGCGCGATGACGGCGCAGGACGCCGCCGAATTGGTCAATGTCGAATATGAGCCGCTCACCCCGGTGACCGACGCGCGCGCCGCGCTCAAACCCGGCGCGCCGCAGCTTTGGCCGGAAGCGCCGGGCAATCTCGCGGTCGATTGGCCGGGTCCGGCCGCCGATCCGGACGCCAATGCGGCCGAGGTCGAGCGTATTTTTGCGTCGGCCAAATACGTCGCGCGCGTTTCGGAAATGAACCAGCGCCTGTGCGTCGCTTCGATGGAGCCGCGCGGCGCCACCGCCAGCTACGATGCCGCGCGCGACGCTTATACGCTGCGCACCTGTTCGCAAAGCGCCGGCACCATGTGCGAGAACGTTCTCGCCATCATGAATTGGCCGAAGGAGAAGCTGCGCGTCATTACCGAGGATGTCGGCGGCGCCTTCGGGCTGAAGACCTCGGCCTATCCGGAATATATCGCCCTTCTCGTCGCTGCGAAGAAAATCGGCCGCCCGGTGCACTGGATGTCCGGACGCTCGGAGGCCTTTCTCAGCGACAATCAGGCGCGGGACATTTATTCGGATGTCGAGCTCGCGCTCGACGAAAAAGGCAAATTCCTGGCGCTGCGCATCCGCAGCGTCGGCAATATGGGCGCCTATCTCGGCGCCATCGGCGCCAATATCCCGACGCTGAGCTTCACGCGCTGCCTGCCCGGCATGTACGACATCAAGCCGATCGATATCGGGGTGAAATGCGTCTACACCAACACGCTGCCGACCGCGCCCTATCGTGGCGCCGGGCGGCCGGAATCGAGCTATGCCTTGGAGCGCGTGGTCGACGAAGCCGCACGCGTGACCGGCATCGATCCGGTCAAGCTGCGGCGGCGCAATCTCGTCAAAAAATCCGCCATGCCGTACAAGACCGCCGTCGGCACCACGATCGACAGTGGCGATTTCGCGCCGATCCTCGACAAGGCGCTGGAACTTGCCGACTACGCGAATTTCAAAGCCCGCCGCCGCGCGGCGCAAAAGCGCGGTAAATATCGCGGGCTCGGCGTCTGCTGCATGCTCGAACATTCGGGCGGCTCGCCGACCGAGAGCGCCATGCTGCTTTTCCCCGGCGACGGCACGCTGCAATTCCGGCTCAATGTGCAGAATACCGGCCAGGGCCATGCCACCGTGTTTTCCCGGCTGATCGGCGCAAAGCTCGGCATTGCGCCGGAAAAAATCCCGCACCGGCACGGCGATTCGGCAAACGAGCTGCCCGGCTATGCTTCGGTCGGTTCGCGCTCGGGCATGACGGTGAGCCATTCGCTCCACAAGGCGGTCGAGGCGATGCTGGCCAAGGGCAAGCCGATCGCGGCTGCGATGCTGGAGGCCGGCGAGGCGGATGTCGCATTCAAAAACGGGACGTTCGAAGTAATCGGCACCGACCGGCGCGTCTCGCTGTTCGACGTGGCGGCGCACGCCGCCGCGCTGAAGAAGCGCGGCGAAATTGCCGAAGACCTCGATACCAAGGCGGTGACGGAAACGCCGCAGACCTTCCCCAACGGCGTGCACGTTGCCGAGGTCGAAATCGATCCCTCGACCGGCGCGATGGCGGTCGTCGCCTATGCCGCCGTCGACGATTGCGGCCGGCCGCTCGACACGATGATCGTCGAGGGCCAATTGCACGGCGCCATCGCATCCGGGCTCGGCCAGGCGTTGATGGAGAGCACGGTCTACGACGCCGATAGCGGCCAGCTCGTGACCGGATCGTTCATGGACTACGCCATGCCGCGCGCTTTCGATATGCCGCCGTTACGCGAAGCGATGCACAACGTTCCGGCGACGACCAATCCGCTCGGCGTCAAAGGCGTGGGCGAAGCCGGCACCACGGCTGCCATCGCCGCAGTGATGAACGCGGTCGCCGACGCCATTCCGAACGGCGCCGGCGCCCGCCTCGACATGCCGGCCACCGCGCCGCGGCTTTGGGACGCCTGCCGGCGCGGAGAGGGTTAGTCACCGTCATTCCGGGGATGCGGGCGACGCCCGCATCCCCGGAATAACGAGAGGGTGGAGATCATTCATGACCGAAGCGACCTTGCGCGGCGACGAACGGCCCTTGCCGCGCGCAATGCCGGTGCTCCTTAGTTTCGTCGCCGGCTATGTCGACAGTTTCACCTATCTCGGACTGTTCGGATTGTTCGTCGCGCAGGTCACCGGGAGTTTCGTCATTGCCGGCGCCGAGCTCGTCACCCACGACTTCGGCATCGCCGGCAAGCTTTTGGCGATCGTTGCGTTTCTGGCGGCGGCCGCGGCGACCGCGGCGCTGATCGCGCCTACACGAAATGCCGGGCACGCGGCGCTGCCGTGGATGCTCGGTTTGGAAGCGCTGCTGCTGGCGCTGTTCGCGTCGATCGCGGCGTTCGGTCCGCCGATCACGAATGCGCGCGACTGGCACGGCATCGCGGCCGGCCTGTTCGCGGCCATGGCGATGGGCGCGCAAAGCGTGCTGGTGCGGCTCCTGATGAAGGACATCCCGCAGACCAACGTGATGACCGGGAATATGACGCAGCTCGGCATCGCGACGACCGATATCGTCGTGGCATGGTGGCGGTTTGCCCGAAGCCGTCACGATGCCGCGGCCGTGCGCGAATTCGAAAAGGTCCGCAAACACCTTGTGACCGTGCTGTCGATCGCGCTCGGCTTCATGGCGGGCGCGGCGTCGGGCGCGGTCGCCTTCGCCACGACAGGGATACGCGGCGCGGTCATCGCGGTCGCCATCGTCGCCGTGCTGGCGCTATGGGCGGCGGCGCGGGAACGGCACGAATAACGGGCCCGCATATTCCGTCGTTTTTGCCGACCCGGATGCGTTCCAAGCTTGACGGCGCTAGAGTGCAATCGTTTCAAGTTGAATCGATTGCGGCTCTAGGTATTTGATGGGGCATGATCTTCTCGGAAAACCGGTTTCCGCTTTTCCGGATCATGCCCTAGCCCGGCGAGAGGGTGATGCTTAAGAACGCCGCCATGCGCATTCGCTCGCAAGCGCCGACCCCGCAACCCTATGGCTCCCCGCGCCGGGGAGGAAATTCACGATGGAGTTCGTAATGCCCGAGCACCCCGAAGCGATCGTCGCCGGCAAGAAGCGGCCCTTCACCGGGGCGGAATTTTTGGAATCGCTGCGCGACGGCCGCGAAGTCTACATTTACGGCGAGCGCGTCGATGACGTGACCACACACCCGGCGTTCCGCAATTCGGCAGCCTCGGTGGCGCTGCTTTATGACGCGCTGCACGACAAAGCCCACAAGGATGCGCTCACCGCGCCGACCGATACCGGGTCCGGTGGCTACACCCACAAATTCTTCAAGGCGGCGCGCTCGCGAGAGGAGGTGATCGCGCAGCGCGACGCGATCGCCGCCTGGGCGAGGCTGTCCTACGGCTGGATGGGGCGCAGCCCCGACTACAAAGCGGCCTTCCTCAACACGCTCGGCGCCAATGCCGGCTTTTACGGCAAGTTCGCCGACAATGCGCGGGCCTGGCACAAGCGCGCGCAGGAGGCCGTGCTCTATCTCAATCATGCGCTGGTCAATCCGCCGATCGACCGCAACAAGCCGGTCGAACAGGTTAAGGACGTCTACATTACCATCCAGAAAGAGACCGACGCCGGCATCTATGTCTCCGGCGCCAAGGTGGTCGCCACCAATTCCGCGCTGACGCAATACAATTTCCTCGGCCAGAACATGGGCCAGGAAATCACCGACCCGGCCATGGTGGTGATGTTCATCGCGCCGATGAACACGCCCGGCATCAAGCTGATCTGCCGGCCGTCCTACGAGTTCGCCGCGGCGGCGACCGGCTCGCCGTGGGATTATCCGCTGACCTCGCGCTTCGACGAAAACGACGCGATTTTCGTTTTTGACAATGCCTTCATCCCCTGGGAAAACGTCCTCATCCATCGCGACATCGAGCGGCTGAAGAATTTTTATCCGCAATCGGGCTTCTTCAACGGCTTCACGCTGCAGGGCTGCACGCGGCTCGCGGTGAAGCTCGATTTTATCATCGGGCTTCTTTGGAAGGCCGCGCGCGCGACCGGCGTCGAAGGCTTCCGCGGCGTGCAGGCCCAGATCGGCGAAGTGATCGGCTGGCGCAACCTGTTCTGGTCGCTGACCGACGCGATGGCCTGCAATCCGGTCCCGTGGGTCGACGGCGCGGTCTTACCCAATGCGCGCGGCTCCGCCACCTACCGCCTGTTCATGACCGAGGCCTATCCGGCGGTGCGCAACATCGTCGAGAAAATCATTGCTTCCGGGCTGATTTATCTGCCCTCGCACGCGCGCGATTTCAAAAATCCCGACATCGACAAATATTTGGCCAAATACGTACGCGGCTCGAACGGCATCGACTACAAGGAACGCATCAAGATCATGAAGCTTTTGTGGGACGCCATCGGCACCGAATTCGGCGCGCGGCATGAGCTCTACGAGATGAATTATTCCGGCAGCCATGAACTCATTCGCGTCTTCCAGCTCCAGCAGGCGCAAGGCAACGGCGCGCTCAAGCAAATGGAAGCGCTCGCCGAGCAATGCATGGCCGACTACGACGAGGACGGCTGGCGCCATCCCGCTTATCGCGACGGGAGCGATATCAGTCTGGTGGGGAAGGCGTGACGAAGGCGAAGGTGACCGGCCGCGGGGCCCGCTTCCCGCGCTTTGTCACGACAGGACTTGACCCGCTGGTCCATATCGAACCGCTCGTCGCTCCCTCAGTGCCTCCATTTGATTGAACAGCCCATGGATGGAAGCTGCTCTTTCGGCCCATGGCCTGTCTCGGCAATCTGCTTCATGGCCTCGTAGAGGTCGCGGCGCGCATCCGCAATCGGCGTCATGCGCGACGCATCGAGACGCCCGCGATATTGCAACTCGTCCTCCGCGTTGAAGCCGAAAAAATCCGGCGTGCACTGGGCGCCGTAGGTCCGCGCCACGTCCTGGCTCGCGTCGATCACATAAGGAAAGGTGAAGTCGTGACGCGCCGCGAAGGCCTCCATGTTGCCGAAGGAGTCCTCAGGATAGGCTTCGGTGTCGTTCGGCATGATCGCGATCGTGCCGATGCCGATCTCGCGTAACGTATTGGCCTCGGCCACGATGCGGCCGATGGAGGCTTTCACGTAGGGACAGTGATTACAGATGAATACGACAAGCGTGCCTTTGCGTCCGCGGATATCGGCAAGCGAATAGGTTCTGCCGTCGGTACCTCGAAGGGCGAAGTCTTTCGCCCGCCATCCGATCGCATGGGGTGTGTTCAGCGTCATTGAGCTTTCTCCGCGACTTAAGCCTACTGTGTTGGCCATATATAATAATGCGGAAGCCTGTGGCGCGAGGACGGCGATTGAATCCGGGCGCCATTGATCTCGCGCCGCCGATCTCACACATTGGCCGCGGGGGCGGCGGAGAGCGGACGCAAGGACATTCCATGATCGCTTTGAGGAATTTCATCGTACTGGTGGGGCGCATTTTGCTCGCGTTGATCTTCGTTCAGGCCGGCATCGGCAAGCTCGGCGCGATCGGGGCGACGGTAGCGAACATGACAAGCCACAGCATTCCGTTAGCGAACATTCTGGTGTGGGGCGCGGTCGCGCTCGAACTCGGCGGCGGATTGTTGCTGCTGACCGGACTGTTTGCGCGTTGCGCGGCGCTGGCTTTGGGCCTTTACACGCTCGCGCTGGCACTCATTTTCCACGCCTATTGGCTGGCGCCGGCCGCGGAGGCCCGCACGCAGCATGCCCTCTTCTTCAACCATCTCGCGATCATCGGCGGCATGCTCTGCATCGTAGCCTTCGGTGCCGGGGGCTATAGCCTCGACGCTCTAACGGGGCGGCAAAGCTAGCCAAAACAACGGAGCGGGCGGTTCGCCGGATTGCGCAACTCGTTGCCTCTCGCGCGCCGTGCACCGGGTGTTCACGCTTTTGTCTAGAGCGCAAGCGTTTCAACTGAATCGATTGCGGCTCTAGGTATTTGATGAGGCATGATCTTTTCGGAAAACCGGTTTCCACTTTTCCGAATCATGCCTTAAGCCACGTTATTGACCGCCCGCACGCTTTCGTGTCACGTCCGGCCACCTGAAAACGCTCGCGAATCCAATGGCAAACGACCGCTACAACGCCCGCGAGGCTGAGGCGCGCTGGCAGAAGATCTGGGACGAGCGCGGCATATTCGCGACGCGCAACGACGACCCCCGCCCGAAATACTACGTGCTGGAAATGTTCCCCTATCCGTCGGGGCGCATCCATATGGGCCACGTCCGCAACTACACGATGGGCGACGTGGTGGCGCGGGTGAAGCGCGCGATGGGCTTTAACGTGCTGCATCCGATGGGGTGGGATGCCTTCGGCATGCCGGCGGAGAACGCCGCCATGGAGCGCAAGGTCCATCCCAAGGCCTGGACCTACGAGAATATCGCGGCGATGAAGAAACAGCTCAAATCGATGGGGCTGTCGCTCGACTGGCGCCGCGAGATCGCGACCTGCGATCCGGCCTACTACAAGCACCAGCAGAAAATGTTCCTCGACTTCCTGCGCGCTGGCCTGGTCGAGCGTAAAAAGTCGAAGGTGAATTGGGATCCGGTCGATCAAACCGTTCTGGCCAACGAGCAGGTGATCGACGGCCGCGGCTGGCGCTCGGGCGCGCTCGTCGAGCAGCGCGAATTGACGCAATGGTTCTTCGCCATCACCAAATTCGCGGCCCCGCTTCTCGAAGCGCTCGACAGCCTCGAGCGCTGGCCGGAGAAAGTGCGGCTGATGCAGAAGAACTGGATCGGCCGCTCGGAAGGTTTGCTGATCCGCTTCGCGCTCGATCCGGCCGCCGCGCCGCAAGGCGAAACCGAGCTTGAAGTCTTCACCACGCGGCCCGACACGTTGTTCGGCGCAAAATTCATGGCACTGGCGCCGGACCATCCGCTCGCCGCGGCCGCGGCGAAGAACAATCCGGCGCTGCACAAATTCATCGAGCAATGCCGGCATCGCGGCACCGCGCAGGCGGAGATCGACATCGCCGAGAAGCTCGGTTTCGACACCGGCATGCGCGTCGTTCACCCGTTCGATCCGGCATGGAAGCTGCCCGTCTATGTCGCGAATTTCATCGTGATGGATTACGGCACCGGCGCCATTTTCGGTTGTCCGGCGCACGACCAGCGCGACCTCGATTTCGTCAACAAATACGGGCTCGGCAATGTCCCGGTGGTTTGCCCGCCCGGCGCCGACCCGAAAACCTTCGTCATCACCGACACCGCCTACGAAGGCGACGGCCGCATGATTAATTCGCGCTTCCTTGACGGCATGACGGTCGAAGAAGCCAAGGAGGAAGTGGCGAAGCGGCTGGAGAAGGAGCGCCGCAACAACCGGCCGATCGCGGAGCGCCAGGTGAACTACCGGCTGCGCGACTGGGGCATTTCGCGGCAGCGTTATTGGGGCTGCCCGATCCCGATTGTGCATTGCCAAACCTGCGGCGCGGTGCCGGTCCCGGAAAAAGATCTGCCGGTCACGCTGCCGGACGACGTGACGTTCGACCGGCCCGGCAACCCGCTCGATCATCATCCGACATGGAAGCACGTCGCTTGCCCGTTATGCGGCGGGCCGGCCACGCGCGAGACCGACACGATGGACACCTTCGTCGACTCGTCCTGGTATTTCGAGCGTTTCACCGATCCGTGGATCGACACTGCGCCGACCGACCGGCCGATGGTGGATGTCTGGATGCCGGTCGATCAATATATCGGCGGCATCGAGCATGCGATCCTGCACCTGCTCTACAGCCGCTTCTTTACCCGCGCGATGAAACAGACCGGGCATGTCGGCCTCGACGAACCGTTCGCCGGCCTGTTCACGCAAGGCATGGTCGTGCACGAGACCTACCGCCGGGCCAACGGCGAATGGGCGGCGCCGGCGGAAGTGAAGGTCGAAACCGACGGCGGCGAGACGCGCCGGGCGACTTTGATCTCGACCGGCGAAACGGTCGCGATCGGCCCGATCGAGAAAATGTCGAAGTCCAAGCGCAACACGGTCGATCCCGACGACATCATCGCGACCTACGGCGCTGACGTGGCGCGCTGGTTCATGCTGTCGGATTCGCCGCCGGACCGCGACGTCAATTGGACCGAAAAGGGCGTTCAGGGGGCTTGGCGGTTCGCCCAGCGGCTGTGGCGGCTCGTCGGCGAAGCGGCCGAAATCGCCCGAGGCGCCCCCGAGGAGCGGCCGACCCGGTTCTCCGCCGAAGCGACCGCGCTGCGCAAGGCGGCGCATACGGCCTTGGCGCGGGTCAGCGATGACATCGAAAAGCTGCACTTCAATGTTTGTGTTGCCCATATCTATGAATTCGCCAACGCGCTCAATGCGATAATCGGCGAATTGGGTGCGCAAAAGGGGTTAGAAGAGGCGCCAAAAGAGGAGCCGAAACCGACGGCAAAAGGGGATTCGTTTGGGGGATCAGATGGGCTGTCCCGATCGGAGAGCGCTTACGCGCCGGATTTGCGCTGGGCGATGCGCGAAGCCGTTAGTATTCTTGTGCGATTATTTCATCCGATGATGCCGCATCTCGCCGAGGAATGCTGGGCCATGCTGGGCCAGGAGACGCTGGTCGCCCAGGCGCCATGGCCCGCGCTCGAAAGCGCGCTCCTGGTCGAAGAGACGGTGACGCTGCCGGTCCAGGTTAACGGCAGGAAGCGCGCCGACATCACGGTGGCCCGCGATGCCGGCAATGCCGATATCGAAACCGCCGTTCTTGCGCTCGATGCGGTAAAGCGCGCGCTTGAGGGCAAGCGCCCGAAAAAGGTGATCATCGTGCCGCAGAGGATCGTCAATGTGGTGGCGTGAACACCGCGACAGGATTCGCGCCTGGGCGCGGCTCGGCATTGTGCTGGGCGTGGCCGGCCTTCTCGGCGGCTGCTTCGAGCCGCTCTACGGCCGCAACCCGTCGGTGGGCGGCGACAGCGTCCGCGACAAGCTGGCCGACGTTCTGATCCCGCCGATCCCGGTGCGCCAGGGCACCCCGCAAGCGCGCCTCGCGGTCGAACTGCGCAACGCCTTGCAATACGATCTCAACGGCGCCGCCGGCGCCGTTTCGCCAACGCACCGGCTCGACATTGTCGTGTCGCCCATCGACATCACGGTCACCATCGACCCCGTCAGCGGACGACCGACCGAGGAAATCGGCGGCCTCACCGCAACCTACAAGCTCGTGGAAATCGCAACCGGCAAAGTCGTGCTGACCGACAGCACGTTCGCGCATGTCGGCTACGATATCCCCGGTCAGCAACAGCGCTTCGCGAAACAGCGCGCCCAGCTCAACGCCCAAGACAGCGCCGTCCAGGTCACCGCCGAGGCGATCCGCAACAGGCTCGCGTCGTATTTCGTCGCCGGGACCTGACGCATGATCGGCAAAGGCGATAGCCGGGCCGCGACGACGATCGCGCGCGAACCCGATTAATCCTCATGGTCGCCATCAAAGCCGCCGATGCCGACGCTTTCGTCGCGCGGCCCGATCCGGCGCGGCGGGTCGTTTTAGTGTTCGGTCCGGACGCCGGTCTCGTCAGCGAGCGCGTCACTGCCATTCTTAAGGCCTCGGTGGACGACGTGAACGATCCGTTTGCGCTGGCGCGTCTCGAAGGCGAAGAACTTGCCGCCGAGCCGTCCCGCCTGATCGAGGAGGCGCTGACGATGCCGTTGTTCGGCGGTCGCCGCGCGGTTTGGGTGAAGGCTGGCAGCCGCAACATCGCGCCGGCCGTCGAAGCGCTGCTTGGCGAGAACGCCTTCAACGCAGCAGCGGCAACCGCCTGCCGCGTCGTCATCGAAGCCGGCGATCTGCGGCGGAACGCGCCGCTGCGCACCCTGTGCGAGCGCGCCAAGAATGCCGCGGCGCTCCCCTGTTACGCCGACAGCGAGCGGGACCGGGCGCGGCTGATCGACGATGAGATGCGCTCCGCCGGGCTGTCGCTGACGGCGGATGCGCGCGCGGTCTTGATTCCGCTCCTTGGCGGCGACCGGGCGGCGTCGCGCAGCGAAATCCGCAAGCTTGCGCTCTATGCGCGCGGCCGCGGCCAAGTGGGCATCGAGGACGTCGCCGCGGTGGTTTCGGATGCGTCCGCGCTCGCGCTCGAAGACATCGTCGACGCGGCCTTCGCCGGCCGGCCCGCCGAACTCGAAACCCAGCTCGCCAAAGCCCGCACTGCGGGCTCCACGGCGGGATCGATCCTATTCAACGCGCAGCGCCAGCTCGCGCAATTACACAAATGGCGCCTCGCCATCGAAGAGGGCGGATCGTTCTCGCTCGACGCGGTGCAACCGCCGCTGCATTTCCGCCGCAGGGCGCTCGTCGAAGCGGCGCTCAAGGCCTGGAGCGCCGCGCGGCTGAGCGCCGCCATGGCCGATCTCGCCGCCGCCGTTTTGGAGTCGCGGCGCAATTCGGCGCTGGCCGACACGATCGCCGAGCGCGGCTTGCTGGCGATCGCAACGCAAGGCCGGCGGAGCGCTGCTTGATATCCAACTGCTTCTTGCGCAATCCGCCGTGTCGTTTTCGGTTCGCGATATTCGTGTTTGAATGACCACGCAGAATAGTTATCGCCTAAAATGGAGATCACCGCATGCAAACGCTGACGGCGGGAATAACCAAAGCCGGCACCGGCATCGACGGCATCGTCTGGAATATTCTCGGGCAGACCTATGTGCCGAAGGCGGTGAACGAGACGTCGTTCTCGTGGCACGCCACCTTCCCGCCCGGCACGTTCGTGCCGCCGCATGTTCATCCCACCCAGGACGAATTCATCTACATGTTCGAGGGGCGTTTCGATCTTCTGATCGACGGCAGGGATTTTGTCGCTACCGCCGGAGATTTGATCCGATTGCCGATGGGCCTTCCGCACGGAATTTTCAACAAATCCGACCAGGCGGTGAAATGCTTCTTCTGGGTCGCGCCGACACGTAAGCTTTACGATCTATTCTGGGCGATCCATTCGATGCAGGAACAAAAGCCCGAAGAGGTCGTCGCACTGTCGGCCAAGCACGAGGTGGTTTTCCTGCCGCCGCCGAATTGATCAGCGCGGGAATTTCGCCAACTTACGTTTCCGGATCATGCGTTAAGTCGGATTTTCCAAGCTGAACGTGCCGGAATCGTCGTCATAGGCGAACACCTCGGCGTAACGTCCCCAGGCCGTCACCGAACGCAGCGTAAGGTCCGCGTCTTCGGTGCTCATGTGGTCCTCAAGCTCGTCGAAGAAGCGGCTTTTCGGCGCCGTATGGTTGGCGCGCTCCTGCAGGACATGACGAATGTGAGCCGCCAGCGGCACGTAAGCCAGCAATTGGCGCTGAAACAGCCGCTTGCGGTCGTCGGTCGCCAATTCGGCGAATTGCCTGCCGACCTCGGTGAGCTTGATGTCGCCGCCCTCGATCTCGGCGAAACGAAGCAATTGCAGAGCATCGGAAACGGGAAACAGCTCGTCCATTTCCATATGAAGTTCGTCGGCGAGCACCGGCAAGTCGGCGCGGCCGTTATAGGGCGCGGCGGCGAGCGTTTCAACGAAACCGGCTAGGCGGTTGGCGGACACGCGCGGCAGCACGGTGTTCATTGTCGCCGTCGGCAGCGCCGTCGTGCCGATCTGCAGCGGGGTCGGCGTGCGCGCGGTCATCGCGACATAGATCTTCTCGACCAAATCGCGAAAGCGCGGGTCGAGGCGATTGCGCGGCTGCTTCAGGTCGACGGCGATCTCACTGATGATGCGGCCGGGATTGGTGGAGAATAGCAGGATGCGGTCGCACATCAGCACCGCTTCCTCGATATTGTGGGTGACAAGGATGACGCCCTTGATCGGCAGCTTGCCTTCACCCCACAGTTCGAGGAAATCGGTTCGCAACGTCTCGGCGGTGAGCACGTCGAGCGCGGAAAATGGTTCGTCCATCAGCAGAATGTTGGGATGCACGACAAGCGCGCGGGCAAAACCGACGCGCTGGCGCATGCCGCCAGACAATTCGCGCGGATAGGCGGATTCGTAGCCGTCGAGCCCGATCAGATCGATCGCGGCGAGCGCGCGTTTACGGATTTCCTGCTCCGGAAGTCCGAGTGCTTCGAGCCCGAGCTGGACGTTCTCAAGCACGCTCAGCCAGGGAAATAGCGCAAAGGACTGGAACACCATCGCGATGCCCGGCGCCGGCGCGTTGACCGGTTCGCCGAGATAAGTGACGGTTCCTCCCGAAGGCTGCGCCAAGCCGGCGATCAAGCGCAGCAGGGTCGATTTTCCAGAACCGGTGCGGCCGAGCAGGCCTACGATCTGTCCTTGAGCAAGCGAAAGCTCGACGCCGTCGAGCACCAGATGCTCGCCGCCGTCGGCGCGCGGAAAGGATTGGCGTAGCGCGTGAACGTCAAGAAGAGCGGCGCCCATGGTGATCCTCGTCAGAGCCGAAATTTGCGTTCGGCGTAGTGATAAAGCGGCCGCCAGAATAAGCGATTGATGACGACGACGAACAGGCTCATCACGGCGATGCCGAGCACGATGCGGTGAAAATCGCCGGCATCGGTCTGCTGGGCAATATAGGCGCCAAGCCCGTCGGCCTGTAGGTGCTCATCGCCCCACGACGCGACCTCCGCGACGATGCTTGCGTTCCACGAACCGCCGGATGCGGTGATGGCTCCCGTCACATAGTAGGGCAGAACCGCCGGCAGAGCGACGCGCCGCCACCATAGCCAGCCGCGGACGCGCAAATTAACGGCGACGGAGCGCAGCTCGGCCGGGATCGCCGCGGCGCCGGCGATGACATTGAACAAAATGTACCACTGCGTGCCGAGGATCATCAGCGGGCTGAGCCAAATATTCGGATTGAGCTTCCATGCAACGATGGCCGATACGACGATCGGAAACAAAAGGTTGGCCGGAAAGGCCGCGAGGAACTGCGCCACCGGCTGGACGAGATTGGCGGCGCGCGGCCGCGTCCCCACCCAAATGCCGACGGGCACCCAGATAAGGCTGGCGATTGCGATAAGGACCACGACGCGGGTCAGCGTGGCAAAGCCCAGTAGAATCGTGGCGCCGACATCGCGCAGCGTAATGCCTTCGACGGCGAAACGCATGACCTGCCACAAAGCCACCGCAGCGAGCGCAAAGACGATCACGCTCAATTGGAACGCCCAACCACGAATGGATCGCCGCGCCGGCTCGGCAAGCCGCGCCTTATCGGGGGGTCGGCGCAGTGACAACCGCCACAGCGCAGCAAATGGCCGTGTCAGCCGTTCGATGATGCGCGATCGGCGCAGCACGTCGAACACCCAAGATTGCGGCGGCGCGACGCCGGGCTCCTGCTCGAAGCGGAAACGATCGGCCCATGCGACGAGCGGCCGGAACAGGATCTGGTCGTAGATCAGAATCACCACGAGCATCGTGCCGATCGCCCAGGAGACCGCGGCGAGATCGCGACGTTCGATGGCCAGCGCGATATAGGAGCCGATGCCCGGCAACGTCACCGTGGTATTGCCGACACTGATCGCCTCGGAGGCGACGACGAAAAACCAGCTCCCCGACATCGACATCATCATGTTCCAGATGAGCTGCGGCATCGCAAATGGCACGTCGAGCCGCCAGAAACTCATCCACGGGCTGAGCCGGAAGTTGCGCGACGCTTCTTCCAGTTCGGTCGGTACCGTGCGCAGGGACTGATAAAAGCTGAACGCCATGTTCCAGGCTTGGCTGGTGAAGATCGCGAAGATCGAAGCGAATTCCGCGCCGAGAACGCGCCCGGGGGCCAGCGCCATGAAGAATACGACGGTAACCGAGATGAAGCCGAGGATCGGAACCGATTGCAGGATATCGAGCAGCGGCACCAGCAACCGCTCCGCCGATTTGCTCTTGGCGGCGACCGTCGCATAGGTAAAGGTGAAGACGAGCGACAACACCATGGCGATGAGCATGCGCAGCGTGGTTCGCGCGGCGTATTCGGGCAGGTGGCGCGGATCAAGCGATGGCGGCTGTCGTTGCAATTCGGCCAAAGGTTGGAAAAGATTGTGACTTGCTTCCGCCAGGAAAACCAAGAGACCCAGAATCAAAAGGACGGCCAGAATATCCCATCGGCTGAATAGGCGAGCCCAGCCGCTGACGGAAATTGGGACGAATGCGCGCATGCCTTGAGTCAGCCGTCGGAGATCGCCGTCACAAAATTGTCGTTGGATCGGGACCGCGATGAATCGCGGCGATCGCGAATTTGCGGACTTCCCCATAACATTGGCGGCGGCGGGTTCAAACAAGTTCTTCTTGTATATCGAAATGAAAACAGCGGGCTTCGGACGGCCGAAGGGCTTCGCTCCGTCAAAATGCAGCGTCCTTAAATCACCGCATTGTTGAAAGAATAATTCCTCCCGGTGAAGTTCAGTCATTGATTCCAATGGAGGATTCCGTTGGCGGTGCAATCAGCTAAATCAGTCGGAATTGCTTTAGCGGCGGCTTTCCTTGCGATATCCGCAGCTTACTCCATGACGCCGGCACAGCCCGCGGCGACCGGTTTGTGGCAAAAGACCGACGAGCAAACCGGAGCGCCGGTCGGCTGGTTCCTGTTCGTCGAGCATGGCGGTCTTTATGAAGGCGTGATCGCGAAACTGTTTCGCCGGCCCGAGGATCCAGACAATCCGATCTGTTCGAGCTGCCGCGATGACCGCAAAAATCAGCCGCTATTGGGACTGCCGCTGATCAGAAATATGCAGCGCGACGGACTGGTTTATCAGGGGGGCGACATTCTCGATCCGCGGGACGGCAGCATCTACAGCGCCATGATGACCGTAAGTGCGGACGGCTCGACGCTG
The DNA here is from genome assembly GCA_035623195.1 of Xanthobacteraceae bacterium. Taxonomy (GTDB): domain Bacteria; phylum Pseudomonadota; class Alphaproteobacteria; order Rhizobiales; family Xanthobacteraceae; genus BOG-931. Next base: position 26,721 of record DASPTX010000056.1, read on the forward strand.
ACCGTTCGCGGTTATCTCGGCATAGCTCTGTTCGGACGCGATGAGATTTGGCACCGCCTGCCGGACAACGCGGTTCGCCAACTCGATCCGGTCGTTGTCGCTCGCTACCTGCCGGGCGCGGTCAAGCCCGGCGCGATGACCGCCTCGCGAGCTCAGGAAAAGGCGGCGGCGAAGGCGGCAAGCGCCCTGCACTAGGAACGCTAATAGGCGCCGTATTCGCAACCCGGCGCCGAATAAAGGTATCGCGGAACGCCATAGCGATCGAGTGCGATCTGCGGATGACAGCGCTGCTCCCATCGGCGTTCGCGTTCCGTAGAGATTCCTTTTTCAATGTCGCTGGCGGGCTGAGGAACTTGCCTGACATAGGGATCGCTGTTTGCTCCCCATCGCTCGACGCAATTGAACGAACTCCACATCGGGAAAAGGGTATGGAGGGTATGGCTGTCGACGGATGCGACACATCCGCTGATAACCGTACCCGTGTCGTCAGCGCGAGCCGCCTCGCAAACGGAGAAAGTCAGACCGGACAGAATGAGCGCAGCGGCCAAGCGTGCGCCATGGTATGCACATCTCAAGGTTAACACGGCTACCTCTCCCCTCACGCGTGCCGATCGATTTTTGATCGGATAACGCCTCGTTTCACGCCTCTGCACGTGCCTTGGACTAAAATTTTTAATCGCTCGAGACACGCACGGCGTCGGTTAAGGAGACGAGCAAACGCAATGCCAGCGAATGCGGCCCATTTTGGCACATCGGCCGGCGCGGCGACCAGCTACACATTAGGGTTAATCAGCGGCGGATGATGGCCGAGGCGGCGAGGCGCCGCTGCTCCCATCCCGCTTGTTCGAGTTCCGGAATCGCGTCGTCGGCCTGCGGATAGCCGAGACAGAAATAGCCGATGAATTTCCACTCTACAGGCACGTTCAAAATCGCCGCCATTTCGGCTGGATCGAGAATGGAGATCCAGCCCAGGCCGATACCTTCCGCCCGCGCGGCGAGCCACATCGTATGCACCGCCGTCACCGCCGAATATTCGATCATCTCCGGCATCGTTCGCCGGCCGAGACCGTGACCTTGCCCGGTCGTGCGATCGGCAAAGACGGCAAAATGCACGGGCGCCTCGTCCAAACCGGCGAGCTTGAGCCGTGCATAAAGACCGGCGCGATGCGGCGCTTGCGCGGCAAGCGCTTGCGCATTGCAGGTCTCGAAATTACGGCGAACGGCCGTCCGCACCGTGCGATCTTCGACGACGACGAAGCGCCACGGCTGACTAAGCCCGACCGATGGCGCCAGACAAGCCAGATCGATTAGCGTTTCCAATATGCCGTTCGGCAGTGGATCGCGCCGGAAGCGCCGAACGTCCCGGCGCCAAAGCAAAAGATCGCGCAACCGCGCGCGGAATGCCGCGTCGAAGCTCACCGATTGCGGCCGGGCCGCTGCGGCGCCGTCGATCTGCCGGTTAAGGCGCGAGCTCATACTGATGAGCCTAAACCTTGTCGGCGCGGGCGGCCATCGCCATTTCCAGCCGCGCCCAATCATGCTCCGCCGCCGGCTGGCCGAACCGCACCCATGCCGGATGTTTCGGGAATACGCGGACGAAAATTCCGGCGCGGCCGAGATGATGGAACAAATCGGACGCATGCGTGCGCGCCAGCCGGAACAGCGCCGTACCACCCACAATGTCGAGACTTGCCGCCGTGAGAATTTTGTCGAGCCTCGCAGCGCCCATCGCCAGCCGGTCTCGCGCGTCTTCGATCCAAGCGCGATCGGCCAAAGCCTTCGCGCCAATGGCCAGCGCCGGTCCCGACACGGCCCACGGCCCGAGTTGCGCAATCAGCCGCGCCGCGACATCGGGCGCCGCCAGTGCGAAGCCGAGCCGGATACCGGCGAGCCCGAAGAATTTACCGAACGACCGCAGCACCACAATGCCGCCGCGTCCGACCTCGCTCGCCAAGCTCGCATTGGGCGGACCGACATCCATGAATGCCTCGTCGACGACGAGTAGCCCGCCGCGCGCCCGCAAGCGTTCGGCAAGAGCCATCAGGGCATGCTTGTCGAACAGCCTGCCGTCCGGATTGTTTGGATTGGCCACAAGCACCACGTCGGCATCGGGCAACGGGTCAATATCGGGGATGTCAACGACGAGATGCCCGGCCAGCGCCGCGGCGCGAGCGTGTTCGCGATAAGTCGGCGTGAGGACGGCAGCGCGTCCCCGAACGATGAGGCCGGCGACAAGCGGCAGCAGAATTTGCGTGCCCGGCGCGGGCACGACATGCGCCTCGGACGGAGCGCCATAGGCAATTGCCGCGACGGTTGCCAGCGCGGCGAGCGCCTCGCTTTGCGGCAGGCGCGCGAACAGATCGAACGAAAGATCCGGCAACGGATAGGAATTGGGATTGATCCCGGTCGAAAGGTCGAGGAAAGGTTCCGGAGCGTCAGGAAACAAACGCCGGGCGGCGGCAAGCTCGCCGCCATGGAGGAGCGGTTCATCCGCATCGCCCGTGAACATCATGCCGGCCGCGCTCGCACTTCTTGCCATGCTGATCGAACTGTGCATCGGCTATCCGGAACCGCTTATACGCGCAATTGGGCATCCGGTGACCTGGATCGGCGCCCTGATCGCCGGTCTCGACCGCTTGCTGAACCGGGACGCCGCAACGCCGATACGGCGCGCTGCGGGAATGGCTGCGGTCGCGATCGTTCTCGGCGTAACCGGCGCAATAGCATTTGTGATCCAGCGTCAATTGCTTGCCCTGCCATTCGGCATATTCGCGCTCGGCCTCATCGCAAGCACCATGATCGCGCAACGCAGCCTGTACCGCCACGTCGCCGCCGTTGCCGATGCGCTTGACCTCAAAGAGATCGGCGCGAGCCGCGCGGCGGTATCGCACATTGTCGGCCGTGACACCGCGGCGCTCGACGCCGCCGGCGTCGCGCGCGCCGCGATCGAGAGCCTTGCCGAAAATTTTTCCGACGGAATTGTCGCGCCGGTTTTCTGGATGGTCATCGCCGGATTTCCCGGAGCCGCTCTCTATAAGGCGATCAATACCGCCGACAGCATGATCGGATACCGCACGCCGCGCTATGCCGCCTTCGGCTGGGCGGCGGCGCGGCTTGACGATGCGGTCAATTTGCCGGCGTCGCGGCTTGCCGCGCTTTTGCTTATTGCCGGCGCGGCCTTGCAAAAGGACGCCTCCCCGGCCCAAGCCTGGTGCACGATACGGCACGACGCGGCGCGGCATCGTTCGCCCAATGCCGGCTATCCGGAAGCGGCGATGGCCGGCGCGCTCGGACTGTCGCTCGCCGGTCCGCGAAGCTACGGCTGCGTCACCGTCGATGACGCCTTGATGGGAGACGGCCGCCGCGACGCCAATGCCGGCGATATCCGCCGCGCGCTTGCGCTCTACCGGCGCGCCGACGCGATCCTCATTGCGATGCTTGCAGCGATATTTGTCGCCGTGGCCACGACGTTTATCGCGCTAGCGTAAGCAGCCGATCGAGGTCGACATGCGCGGCAAGATGCGCGGCGAGCCGGTCAAGCGTTTGCTCGATCATTTCCTCGTAAACGAGACCGCTCGCGCCGGCCGCAAGCCGCGCAAGCCAAGCCGCGCGCTGCCGGTCGTCGGCGAACAGTCCGTGGATATAGGTGCCGAACACGCGGCCATCCGCCGAAATGGCTCCCTCCGGCGAGCGGTCGTCGAGCCTGGCAAAAGGCCGCTCGCGATCGCCGCCCTCGGTGACGCCCATATGCATCTCATAGCCGAAAAACGGTGCGCCATTATCCGTCGTGCCGCGGACCGGTTCGAGCCGCTTGTGATCGGAGAGCACGGTTTCGACGTTGAGCAAGCCGAGGCCCGCGACTTTGCCCGGAGCGCCTTCGATGCCTTGCGGATCGGCAATCGTTCGTCCCAACATCTGATAGCCGCCGCACAGGCCGAGTATCATTCCGCCGCGGCGCCGATGCGCGGCGATGTCGGTGTCGAATCCGGCGGCCCGCAAAGCGTGCAAGTCGGCGATCGTCGCCTTCGAACCCGGCATAATGACGAGATCGGTATCGCCTGCAAGCGCGGTGCCTGGCTGAAGCCGAACGAGATCGAGCGCTGGCTCGGCCTCCAACGGATCGAGATCGTCGAAATTGGCAATGTGCGGCAGGATCGGCACCGCGACGCGGACGCGCGTTTGCGATTTTGCCGGCCGCTTTTGCTGGAGCGCGAGCGCATCTTCCGCTGGCAATAGACGCGCATCCGGGAAAAACGGGACGAGACCGAGCGCCGGCCATCCGGTCGCCTGCGCGATCCGTTTCATTCCTTCCGCAAACAAAGCCGGATCGCCGCGGAATTTGTTGACGAGAAAGCCGCAAATGCGCGCCGCATCCTTGGCTTCGATCACGGCCTTGGTGCCGACGATGCTTGCGATCACCCCGCCGCGGTCGATATCGCCGATCAGCACGACCGGCACATCGCCGGCTTGCGCGAAACCCATATTAGCGATGTCGTCGCCCCGCAGATTGACTTCCGCGGCGCTGCCCGCACCCTCGACGAGGACGATATCGGCCTCACGACACAATTTGCGATAGCTGTCGAGCACGACGGGCAGCAGATCGCGTTTCATCTCCTGATAGGCTGCGGCTTTGGCGCTGCCGCGCACGCAGCCGCGCACGACGATCTGCGCGCCGACCTCGCTTTGCGGCTTGAGCAGAACCGGATTCATGTCGACTGTCGCGGGCGTGCGGGCCGCGCGTGCCTGGAGCGCCTGCGCGCGGCCGATTTCGCCGCCATCGGAAGTCACCGCGGCGTTATTCGACATATTTTGCGGTTTGAACGGCCGCACCGCGAGCCCGCGCAGCGTAAAGGCACGCGCCAGGCCAGCCACGATCAGCGATTTGCCCACGTCCGAGCCGGTGCCTTGGAACATCAGCGCGCGCGCCGGCATGGCTAGAACTCGATGCCCAGCTGCGCCTTCACTCCCGCAGCGAAGTGATGCTTCACCAAGGTCATTTCGGTGACGAGGTCGGCGACGGCGAGAAGTTCCGGCTTGGCGTTGCGCCCGGTGACGACGACGTGCAGTCCCGGCGGACGTGCGGCGAGCGCCGTGACCACGGCGCCGAGATCGAGATAGTCGTAGCGAAGCGCGATGTTGAGCTCGTCCAAAATCAGCATGGCCAGCCCGGGCTCGGTCATCAGCGCGCGGGCCATCGCCCAGGCGCGTTCGGCTGCCGCTATGTCACGGGCGCGGTCCTGCGTTTCCCAGGTGAAGCCCTCGCCCATTGTGTGCCAGACGAGCTGATCGCCGAAACGCGCCAGCGCATCGCGCTCCGCCGAATGCCAGGCGCCTTTGATGAATTGCACAACGCCAACGCGCTCGCCGCGTCCCAACATGCGCAGCGCCAAGCCGAACGCCGCCGTCGACTTGCCCTTGCCGGCGCCGGTATGGACGATGAGCAAGCCTTTCTCGATCGTCTTGGCGGCGACCTCGGCGTCCTGCACCACTTTGCGCTTGGCCATCTTGGCGCGATGGCGCTCGGCTTTCGCTTTGTCGAAATTATGGTTGTTGGAGTCTTGGTCGTTGGAGTCTTGGTCGTTGGAGTCTTGAGTCATGGTTTCACCCGGCACGCCTCACAATGTGCCCTTCACCGCAAGCGGCAGCCCGGCGACGATGAGCACGACCCGGTCGGCGCGCGCCGCAATACGCTGATTGAGCAGGCCCTGCAAATCGCGAAATCGTCTCCCCAGCGGATGATCCGGCACGACGCCGTAACCGACTTCATTGGCCACCAATACAGTCGGCGCCGCCGCCGTAGCGAGCGCCTCTTCGAGCCGCGCGATTTCCGTGTCGATGTCGGCGCCAGCCAGCAGGAGATTGGACAGCCACAGCGTCAGGCAGTCGACCAAGATAGGCCTGCGACAACACGATTGCAGCGCGCTTGCGAGATCGCGCGGCGCTTCGATGGTTTGCCAGGACGAACCGCGGCGCGCGCGATGCGCGGCAATACGCTCCGCCATCTCGTCATCGCCCGCTTCTGCCGTCGCTATATAGGCCCAAGGCGGTTGGAAGCGCGGCGGCAACGCGGCGATCAAGCTTTCGGCATAGCGGCTCTTGCCGGAACGAGCGCCGCCGAGGACCAACGTCAGTTCCGCGTCCATCTTTGTTCCCGGTCCATCGCAATTCCGCCTCAAGGGGATATCGCCGGGCGCGGCGGTTGACAAATGAAGCCGCGGCACCGTTAACTACCGGCCTCGATGGTCCCTTCATGAGGGTGAATAGGGAATGCGGTGCGGCCAGGCATGAACGCCGGCCAATTCCGCAGCTGCCCCCGCAACTGTGAGCGGGAAGTCTCGTCCGGTTAAGCCACTGGCGCATCGCGTGTCGCCGGGAAGGCAGGACGAGGCGGTGATCCGCGAGCCAGGAGACCTGCCATCGGCCGTGTCGACGCGACAAACACGGGCCGGGGTGCGCCTGTGGATGATCTGAAAGACGAAAGTCTTTTGGTCCTCGCTCGCGCCGACGGTAGGTCACGCGAGGACTAATCGTGCTTACTTATCTGACATCCGCGCTCGACGACGCGTCCGCCCATCAGGGTCGCAAGACCGTCGCGATTTACGTGCTGCTGCTCGGCGCCAACGCGGCGGTCTGGACCTGGGCCTTTGTCGCGCTGGCGGGGCAGCCGACGCTTCTTGGCACCGCCTTCCTCGCCTATGTGCTGGGGCTGCGCCATGCCGTCGATGCCGATCATATCGCCGCCATCGACAACGTCGTCCGCAAGCTGATGCAGGAAGGCAAGCGGCCGATATCGGCTGGATTGTTTTTCTCGCTCGGGCACTCGCTGGCCGTCACCATCGCAGTCGCGCTGATCGTCGGGACGGCCGTTGCCCTGCAGGGACGGCTTCATCCCTTCAAGGTCATCGGCGCCGTTATCGGCACCGGCACATCTGCGTTTTTCCTGCTTGCCATCGCGGCGATCAACCTCGTCATTCTGCGCGGCGTATGGCGGAGTTTCCGGCGAGCGCGCCGCGGCGAGCCGGTTGCCGAACATGAACTCGATCGCTTGCTGTCCGGCCGGGGATTTCTCGCGCGAATCTTTCGCCCGCTGTTTCGGATCGTATCGCGAAGCCGGCAGATGCTGCCGATCGGATTTTTGTTCGGGCTTGGCTTCGACACCGCGTCGGAGATCGCGCTCTTCACGGTTGCCGCCACGCAAGCCTCGGGCGGCATGAATTTTGTGACGGTGATGATCTTCCCGGCGCTGTTCACCGCCGGCATGACGCTGATCGACACTACCGACAGCGTGCTGATGGTCGGCGCCTATGGCTGGGCGTTCCTCAATCCGCTGCGCAAGATCTGGTACAACCTCACCATCACCGCAATTTCGGCTTTGGTCGCGCTCTTGATCGGCGGCATTGAGGCGCTGGGCCTGATCGCCGACAAGTTCGAGCTTGGCGGCGGCTTTTGGGCCTTAATCGGCGATCTCAACAACGGGCTCGCTAATTTCGGCTACCTCGTTATCGGAATTTTTGTCGCAAGCTGGATCGCCTCCTACCTTATCTATCGCTGGCAGGGTTTCGACCGGCCAGCCGTCGAACGCGTTTAGGAGCTGCCGATGGCGCCAATGATTTATGTCTGCGTCACCTGTGGGCGCGCCGGCGAACCGGACACCGAACCACGTACCGGCGCGCTGCTTGCCGATGCAACCGAACGCGCCGCAGCAGGAACAGACGTGATCGTGCGGCGGCTACGCTGCCTGGCCAATTGCACGCGCGGGCCGAGCGCCGCGATGCGCTGCAACGGTTCCTGGACTTACATTTTCGGTGGACTCGGCGCCGCCGATGCCGGCGCGCTGGTCGAAGGCGCAACGCTCCTCGCTGGCGCGAGCGATGGCATTTTGCCTTGGCGCGGTCGGCCAGAAATCCTCAAGCGCGGCTTGATCGCGCGCGTGCCGCCCACGGATTTTATGGAGGCTGACCTATGAACGGCGAAAGCGCCACGCGGCTTACGCGCGTGCCTTGCACCATCGTCACCGGCTTTCTCGGCGCCGGCAAGACGACCCTGATCCGCCATGTGTTGACGAACGCGCAGGGCCGTCGGCTCGCCGTGATCGTCAACGAATTCGGCGACGTCGGCATCGACGGCGAACTCCTGAAAGGATGCGGCGACGCCGCCTGCCCGGACGAGAACATCGTCGAACTCGCCAACGGCTGCTTGTGCTGCACGGTGGCCGACGAGTTCGTACCGGCTCTCGACGCCATTCTCGCCAAGGATGGCATCGACCATATCGTGATCGAAACCTCAGGCCTCGCTTTGCCGAAGCCGCTGGTGCAAGCGTTTCATTGGCCGGCGATCAAGAGCCGCGTCACCATCGACGGCGTCGTGGTCGTCGTCGACGGCGCCGCGCTCGCCGACGGGCGTGTCACCGCCGATCTCGACGCGCTCAAGCGCCAGCGCGCCGCCGACAGCGCGCTCGCGCATGACGATCCGGTCGAAGAAGTGTTCGAGGATCAGATCGCGTGCGCCGACCTGGTCGTGCTGAACAAGCGCGATCTCTTGGATGCGGCCGGCATCGACCGCGCGCTCGCGACAATTTCAAGCGCGCTGCCGCGGAGCGTGAAGGTTCTCACCGTGAGCGAAGGCAAGGTCGACCAGACGCTGCTCCTTGGGCTCGGCGTCGGCACCGAGAACGATATCGACAACCGCCGAACCCGGCACGATGCCGAGGCCGAGCACGACCACGACGATTTCGACAGCTTCGTCGTGCCGCTCGACGAAGTGGCGGACGTATCGGCGCTGGTTGAGCGCGTCGCGTCGCTGGCCGAGCGGTTCGACGTGCTCCGGGTGAAAGGCTTTGCCGCGATTGCCAAGAAGCCGCTGCGGCTCCTCGTACAGGCGGTCGGACCGCGGGTAACGCATCAATACGAGCGGCCTTGGGGCGCATCGGAGCCGCGCCAAGGGCGGCTCGTCGTAATCGGGCTAAAAGGCCTCGACCGTGCCGCCATCACGGACGCGCTGGTCGAGTAACCCCCTCTCTCTATTGAGGTGAGCGATGCATCTGCTCACGACAAGCTCCACCGCCCTCGACGAAATCGTCGAAGCGATCGACCTCGGACAACCGCCGGGGGACATTGCGGTGTTGTCGTTTGCCGACAGCGATCTCGCCGGCCTCGCCGCCGCTTGGGACGCGGAGCGCAGCGCACTGCCGAGCGTACGGCTGGCCCATCTGCGCGATTTGCGTCACCCGATGTCCGTCGATCTTTGGATCGATCGCGTCGGTGCGCAGGCCAAGGTGGTTCTGGTTCGCCTGCTCGGCGGCCTCGACTGGTGGAAATACGGCATCGAGCGGCTGAGCGCCGTCGCGCGGCAACGCAAAACCGCGCTTGCCGTGCTACCCGGCGAGGACCGCGACGACCCGCGCCTTGCGGAAGCTTCCACCTTGCCAGCTGGCGAACTTAGCGCGCTGCTGCTCTATTTTAGGGAAGGCGGCCCCGACAATATGCGCGCCCTGCTGCGCCGGCTAGCGCACTATGCCGGATGCGCGCTGGACTTGCGGGCACCCGCGCCGGTGCCGCGATTTGCCGGCTATCGGCCGGGCCAGGGCGCTGTCCCGCTCGACCGGCTGACCGCGGATCTGACGCCGGATCGACCCGTTGTGCCGATCGTGTTTTATCGCGCGATGCTGCTCTCGGGCGACACCGCGCCCGTCGACGCGCTTTGCGCCGCACTGGCCGCACGCGGCTTGGCCGCAGCGCCGCTCCTGGTCACGAGCCTGAAGGACCCCGACGTTGCAGCATTTCTCGACAGAGCCTTCAGCCGGCTCGATCCCGCGACGATCGTCACCATGACGGCCTTCGCCGCGAGCGGCGGCGGAGAACCGACGCCGCTCGACGCGCCGGGCGTTCCGGTCTTGCAGATTGTCAGCGCCACGACCAAACGCGCCGCCTGGCAAGACAGCCTGCGCGGGCTCGGCGCCGCCGACCTCGCGATGCACGTCGTTCTTCCCGAACTGGATGGCCGGCTGCTCACGGGCGTCGTCGCCTTCAAGAATCCGCTCCCGCCCTCCCCGGAGCTCGCCTTCACCGCGCTCTCGAGCCGTCCCGAACCCGATCGCGTCGTCATGGCTGCCGAACGCATCGCAGCGCTGGCGCGACTGACGCGCCTGCCGCGTCGCGAGCGCCGGATCGCATTTTTGCTGCCGGATTATCCGGGCGTGAAGGGCCGCGCCGGCTATGCCGTGGGCCTCGACGTGCCAGCCAGCGTGCTTGCGGCGCTCGGCTATCTTGCCGCCGCCGGCTACGCCGTGACCGGAGCGCCCAACAGTCCGCGCGACTTGCTCGCCGCGCTCGCGCACGGCGCGGACGACGCTCGTCTTACCGCTGAACGTTATGCGCATTTGCTCGAACACGTGCCGCGAGCGGCAAGCGAAAAAATCCGCCAGGCGTGGGGCGATCCGGCGGACGATCCTGATATGCGCGACGGCGCCTTCCGATTTCGCGCTCAAAGATTCGGCAACGTTCTGGTGGCGCTGCCGCCGGACCGTGGACGCGCCGCGCAACGGCGGGCCGACTATCACGATCCGCTCTTGCCGCCCCGCCATGCGCTTGTCGCGTTCGGGCTGTGGCTGCAACAGGCCGCGCACGTCGACGCCATCGTCCATATGGGTGCGCACGGCACCCTGGAATGGCTGCCCGGCAAGGCCGTGGCGCTCACCGCACAATGCTTTCCGGAAATCGTCACCGGGTCTTTGCCGGTGATCTATCCCTTCATCGTCAACAATCCGGGCGAGGCAGCGCAGGCCAAGCGCCGCATCGCCGGCGTGACGATCGGCCACTTGCCGCCACCGTTGGCAAAGGGCGGCATCAGCGGCGAGGCGCATGAGCTCGAATTATTGCTCGACGAATACGCTCAGGCCGAAGGGCTCGATCGCCGGCGGCGCGAGCGGCTCGCCCGCGCTATCATCGCGAGCGCGCAACGCACCGGCTTGGCGCGCGAGGCCGGCGTCGCCGCGACCGCAGCGCCGGATGAAGCGCTGCGGCGCATCGATGCCTGGCTGTGCGATCTAAAAGACCTCGCCATCAAAGACGGCCAGCACATTTACGGCCGTATCGCGCAAGGCTGCGACGACCCGGCATGGCGCGACAGCGCCGAAGCGGAACGCACCGCGCTCATTGCGGCACTCGATGCGCGCCGGATTGCGGCCGGACCGGCCGGCTCGCCGGCGCGCGGCCGGCGCGACGTGCTCCCGACCGGGCGCAATCTATTCACCGCCGATCCGCGCACGCTGCCGACCCCGACCGCGATGGAGCTCGGCAGTCTTGCCGCCGCCGAAGTGGTGCGGGCGCATCTGCAAAGCCATGGCGAGATGCCGCGCGCGGTCGTGATCGACCTGTGGGGCAGCGCCACGTTGCGCACCGGCGGCGAGGAAATCGCCCAGGGCCTCGCTTTGATGGGCTGCCGGCCTATCTGGGAGCACGCGACCGGCCGCGTCACCGGCGTAGAGGTCTCGCCGCTCGCCGCCATCGGCCGCACTCGCGTCGATGTTACCTGGCGCATTTCCGGATTGTTCCGCGATCTGTTTCCGGCGCAGATCGCGCTCCTCGACGTCGCGGTGCAGGCGGTCGCGGCCCGCGACGAAGCCGACGATGAAAATCCGCTCGCCGCGATGCGCCGCGCCGTTAACGGCAAAAGCGGCGCGCGCCTCGATCGCATCTTCGGCACGGCGCCCGGAACCTATGGCGCCGGCATCGAAGACCTGCTCGGCCGCGACGTCGAAACCGATGCGATCGGCACGGCCTATCTTGCCGCGGCCTCGCATGTCTATGCCGGCGCCGAGGGCCAAGCCGGCGCGGCGCCGGGCGCCTTCGCCGCGCGCGTGGCATGCGCCGACATGCTGGTCCATACCGGCGACGACCCTGGCCGCGATCTTCTTGAAGGCGCCGAGGACGCCGCTTTTGTCGGCGGCTTTGCCGCGGCGGCAAAATTGCTCGGCCGCGCGGCCGATCTGGTTATGCTCGATATCACCGATCCGCAACGCCCGCGGGCGCGCGCGCTGTCGGCGGCGCTGGCGCGCATCGTTCGTGCGCGCGCGATCAATCCGCGTTTCATCGCCGGCCAGATGCGCCATGGCCCGCGCGGCGCCGCCGAGCTCGCCGAAACGGTCGACCGGCTCGTCAACTTCGCCGAAACAACCGATGCGGTCGCAGGCGAATTGTTCGATCTGCTTCACGAGGCCTATGTCGACGATCCCGAGGTGCGCGCCTTCCTGCTGCGCGAAAATCCCGACGCCGCCGCGGCGATTGCGGAGCGTTTCGAGGCGGCGCGGCGGCGCGGCTTATGGCATCCGCGGCGCAACGATATCGACGCGGCTTTGACCACGCTGCGCGCGCAGGCTGTAGCGGGGGAAGTGGCATGACCGCTCACGCACAAAGGATGCCGGAGCGGCGCGGCGTTTGTCCGGGGCTTGCAGCGCCGATGCAGACGGGCGACGGCTTATTGGCGCGCTTTGCGCCGGCAGGCACAATGACGCTTGCGGCGTTCAAGCATTTCTGCGCGGCGGCGAGGACCCACGGCAACGGCATCGTCGAGGTCAGCGCACGCGGCAGCATCCAGGTTCGCGGCTTGAGCGCCGTTTCGGCACGCCCTTTCGCGGCCGCGATTGCCGCGCTCGAGATCGCGGCCGACGACACGGTACCCATTCTTTGCAATCCGCTCGCGGGCATCGCTGCTGAGGAAATCTTCGATGTGACGCCGCTTGCCCGCGAATTGCGCCGGACTTTGGCGAAGCGATCCGCGGCTCTGAAACTCAATGCGAAGATTTCCGTCGCCATCGATGGCGGAGCGAGGCTCAATCTTGCACGCGTTCCCGCCGATATTCGCCTCACGGCGGAAGCGGCGAACGGGGGGACTCAGTTGCGCGTAGCCGTCGGCGGCGACGATGCGCGTGCGGTCCCGCTCGGTTCTGTCGCGCCGGAACATGGCGTCGAAGCCGCTTGCCGCCTGCTTGGTGTATTGGCCAGGCGCGGCCGGCACGCGCGCGCGCACGATATTGTCGCGGCCGGGGGCGTAGCCGTTTTCCGCTCGGCTTTATCCTCATTGCCGGCTTTGCTTCATGCGCCCGCGTTCACCGATGGGGACGGAGACACCCAAGACCGCGGGAAGTCGCACCGTGACGGTCAGCCGATCGCGCTGCACCGATTGCGCGACGGCTCGTTTGCCTACGGACTCGGACTCGCATCCGGCTACGCCGACGCCGGCGCGCTCGAACGGCTCGCCGATGCCGCTGCGACGGCGGGAGCACGCGGCTTGCGCGCCGCGCCCAGCCGCACGCTGCTTACCATCGGGCTGTCCAAACAACGCGCACCGGGTTTTGTGACCGCAGCCAAGCAACTCGGCTTCGTCACGCGCGCCGACGATCCGCGCCTGCATGTGCTGGCCTGCGCCGGAGCGCCGCTCTGCGCATCCGCTTACATCGCCGCGCGCGCCATGGCGCCGGCGGTCGCGGCAGCCGCGGCGCCGCATCTCACCGGTGATGTCGCGGTCCACATTTCCGGTTGCGCCAAAGGCTGCGCTCATCCCGCGGCAGCGACGTTGACCGTCGTCGGCACCGCGGGCGATTGCGCCCTAGTCGCGAACGGCTCGGCTCGCGACGCACCGTTCGCGGCGGCGCCAGCGAACGAATTGCCAGCCGCGATCGAGCGATATTTGCGCGAACGCGAGGCAGCCAATGTCTGATCGGATGCGTGAGCAAAGGCCTGAACGAATGTCAGAACGGCCGCCGACCTCCGAAACTTTCGCCTATTTGCGCGACGGCGCGGCGATCTATCGGCGTTCCTTCGCCATCATCCGCGCCGAGGCCGACTTGTCGCGCTTCACCGCTGACGAAGCCGAAATTGCGGTGCGCATAATCCATGCCTGCGGTCAGGTCGACGTCGCGAAAGATATTTTGTTCGGCGGCAATCTGGTCGCGGCGGCCCGTAACGCACTTTCCGCCGGCGCGTCGATCCTCTGCGACGCCGAAATGCTGACGCACGGCATCACCCGCGCGCGGCTCCCGGCGCGTAACGACGTAATTTGTACGCTCAACGATCCGCGCACGCCGGCAATCGCGGAAAAAACCAAAACGACACGCTCGGCCGCCGCGCTCGATCTGTGGCTGGAGCGCCTTGGCGGCGCTGTCGTCGCCATCGGCAACGCCCCGACCGCACTATTCCGACTGCTCGAGCTGATCGACGGCGGGGCGTCGAAACCGGCAGCCATTCTCGGCATCCCGGTCGGATTCGTAGGCGCGGCGGAATCAAAGGAAGCGCTTGCCGCCAATTCTCGCGGCGTGCCGTTTTTGATCGTGCGCGGACGCATCGGCGGCAGCGCGATAACGGCGGCCGCCGTGAACGCCTTGGCGAGACCTGGCCTATGAGCACGGCAGCACCGCAAACAGGTAAGCTTATCGGCGTCGGCGTCGGCCCCGGCGATCCGGAATTGATGACGCTGAAAGCGCTGCGCGCACTGCGCGAAGCCGATGTGATCGCGCATTTCGCCAAAGCTGGAAACACGAGCCATTCGCGCGCGAGCGCCGAACAACATCTACGCCCAGGTATCGTCGAACTGCCGCTTGCTTATCCGGTGACGACGGAACTGCCGAAATGCAGCGCCGCTTATCGCGACGCACTCGGGAATTTCTACGACCGCGCCGCCGCCGAGGTAGCGCGTCACCTCGAGGCGGGACGCGTCGTCGCCGTGATTTGCGAAGGCGATCCTTTGTTCTACGGCTCCTACATGCATCTGCATGCGCGACTGGCGGCTCGCTTTCGCAGCGAGATTGTCGCCGGCGTGACCGGCATGTCCGGCTGCTGGTCCGCGGCCGGGATGCCGATTGCCCAAGGCGATGACGTTTTCACCGTGCTTCCCGCGACGCTTCCCGAAGGCGAGCTCACGCGGCGTCTGTCGGACGCCGACGCCGCAGTGGTGATGAAAGTTGGCCGGCATCTGCCGAAACTGCGGCGTGCGCTTGAGCGCAGCGGGCGATTGCCACGCGCTCTCTATGTCGAACGCGGCACCCTGGCGGACGAGAAAATGATGCCGCTTGCGGCCAAGCACGACGATGACGCGCCTTATTTCGCCGTAGTGCTGGTGCCGGGCTGGCAGGAACGCCCGGGAGACAAGCCATGAGCGGGCGTATCGCCGTCATCGGCCTCGGCCCTGGCGATCCGCGCTATCTCACGGCGGAGGCCACCGGCGCTCTCGCCGCGGCGGAAGCGCTTTACGGCTACGCTCCCTATCTCGATCGCGTGCCGGCGCGCGCCGATCAAAGCCGCTACCCTTCCCACAATCGCGAGGAAGGAGCGCGCGCCAGGGCGGCGCTCGGGCACGCCGCGCAAGGCGCCAATGTCGGGGTCGTTTCGGGTGGCGATCCGGGCGTATTCGCGATGGCGGCGGCGGTTTGCGAGCAGATCGAAACCGGCCCCGAAGCGTGGCGTGCGCTCGATGTCGTGGTCATTCCCGGCATCACCGCGATGCTCGCGGTCGCGGCGCGGATCGGCGCGCCGCTCGGCCATGATTTTTGCGCGCTGTCGCTATCGGATAATCTCAAACCATGGCCGCTGATCGAGCGCCGGCTCGACGCCGCAGCGCAGGCGGGCTTCGTCATCGCGCTCTACAATCCGGTCTCGCGCGCGCGGCCCTGGCAATTCAGCAATGCGATCGAGCGCCTGCGCCGCCATTTGACGCCCGCCACGCCGGTCGTGTTCGGCCGCGCCGTGGGACGGCTCGACGAACGCGTCGCCATCACGACGCTCGGCGAGGCCGACGCCAACGCCGCCGATATGGCGACACTCGTGATCGTCGGTACGCGCGAGACCCGCACGATCGCGCGGCCGGAGCGCCCGCCGCTGGTCTACACGCCGCGCGCGGCGGCCGAGGTGAGCGCATGATCGAGCCACGCCATCGCCGCCTCGACGGTTTCGACCCCCGGTGCATCGGGCGCCTCCGGACGCCGCACCATGATGACGGCAATGCCGAGCGCGCGCGCCGCCGCGATCTTGCCGTAGCTTGCCGCGCCGCCGCTGTTCTTGGCGACGACGATATCGACGGCGTGCTCGACCAGCAGCGCGCGGTCATTCGCCTCGCTAAAAGGCCCGCGCGCCGTCACATAGCTCGCGTGCGGCAGCGGCAGCGGCGGATCGACCGGATCGACGCTGCGGATCAAATAAAAGTGTTGCGGCGCCTTTACCAAGGGTGCGAGCTCGCTGCGGCCGAGCGCGACGAAGACACGGCGCGGGCGGTCTCCCAACATCCGGACCGCCGCGCCGACATCGGCCGCTTCATCCCACCGATCGCCGCCGACGGCGCGCCAAGGCGGCCGGCGGAACGCAACGAACGACACTCCGGAAGCGCGGGCGGCAGCGCCGGCATTCGCCGAGATGACAGTCGCATAGGGGTGCGTCGCATCGATCATCGCGTCGATCCGCCGCTCGGTCAGATAATCCGCAAGCCCGGCCGCGCCGCCGAAACCGCCGCGGCGGACCGGTACGGGCTGCCGGATGGGCGACGCGGTACGGCCGGCAATCGACAACACGACCTCAAGATCGGCGCGTTCGGCCAAGCGCTCGGCCAGAATGCGCGCTTCGGTGGTGCCGCCGAGGATAAGGACGCGTGACATGCCAGTTGCCAACGAGCCTATTGCCGACAAGCTTCCCCGCGACACTGCCGCATCGCCGCGCTGGCTGTCCATCGTCGGCATCGGCGAGGACGGCATCGACGGTTTGAGCGCGGCCGCGCGCGGATTGATCGGCGCTGCCGAAATCGTTTTCGGCGGCCGCCGGCATCTTGGGCTTGCGGCGCCGCTCATCCGCGGCGCGGCGCGGCCGTGGCCTAGCCCGTTTGACGGCGCCGCCGAAGAGGTCACCCGGCATCGCGGCCGGCAGGTCTGCGTGCTCGCTTCCGGCGATCCGTTCCACTATGGCGTCGGCGCGGTACTGGCGCGATGCGTCGATCCGCGCGAGATGATCGTGGTGCCCGCGCCGTCGGCCTTCAGCTTGGCGGCGGCCCGCCTCGGCTGGTCGTTGCCGGACACCGTTCTGCTTTCCTTGCACGGCCATGCGCTCGATCTTATCCGGCCGCATCTGCAACCGGGCGCGCGGATTCTGACTTTGACATCCGACGGCGACGGGCCCGCCGCGCTCGCTCGGCTTTTGACCCAGGCCGGCTTCGGCCAGTCGCGGGTGACGATTTTGGAAGCGCTGGGCGGGCCGCGCGAGCGCATCCGAAGCGAAAGTGCAGCCGCCTTCGCGTTCGATCCGGTGGATTCGCTCAACACCGTTGCGATCGAGGTCAAGGCCGATTCGGACGCGCGCATCGTGCCGCGCACGCCCGGTGTGCCGGACGAGTTTTTCGAACATGACGGACAAATCACCAAGCGCGAAATCCGTGCGGTCACGCTATCGTCGCTGGCGCCCCGCCGCGGCGAACTCCTGTGGGACATCGGCGCCGGTGCGGGTTCGATCGCCATCGAATGGATGCTCGCCGATCCGGCGATGCGCGCCATCGCCATCGAGGCGCGCGCCGACCGCGCCGCGCGCATCGCGCGCAACGCCGCCCGCTTCGGCGTGCCGGGGCTGCAAATTATTGAAGACGCCGCACCGGCCGTGCTTGTCGGCCTGCCGACGCCGGATGCGATCTTCATCGGCGGTGGCGGCGGCGACGCGGGCGTACTCGACGCGGCGGCGCGCGCGCTGCGGCCGGGCGGACGCCTCGTCGTCAATGCCGTGACGCTGCGAACCGAAGCGCTCTTACTGGGCAGGCATGCCGCCTTTGGCGGCGAATTGATGCGCATCGCCGTTTCGCGCGCGCTGCCGGTCGGCGAAAAGACGGGTTGGCGCCCGGCAATGCCGGTAACCCAATGGCTATGGGGAAAACCATGATCGTTGCCGGCGTCGGATGCAGGCGAGGCGCGGCGGCGCAGGACGTCGAAGCGGCGCTCCGCGCCGCCCTGGCGCACGCCGGCGTTACCGCCGAGGACTTGAACGCGATCGCGACCGGCGAGGCAAAGCAGGGCGAAGGCGGCATTGAAACCGTCGCGGCCAAGCTTGGCGTGCGATTGATGCTGATACCGGACGACGAACTCAGAGCCGCCGGCAAGCGCGCCACGACGCGATCCGATCGTGTATTGGCGCTCATGGGTCTGCCTTCGCTCGCGGAGGCCGCGGCGCTCGCTGCTGCCGGGCCTTCGGCGCAACTTATCGTTTCGCGTCTCATCGTCGGTGCGGCGACTTGCGCGCTCGCCGCCACGGATGCCACCCAATGACCGTGCATTTCATCGGCGCCGGGCCGGGCGCGGCCGACCTCATCACCGTGCGCGGGCGCGAGATCATCGCGCGTTGCCCGGTCTGCCTCTATGCCGGTTCGATCGTGCCGCGCGAGCTTCTAAGCTTTTGCCCGAAAGGCGCGCGCATCGTCGATACCGCGCCGCTCTCGCTCGATCAGATCGAAGCCGAGTTCGCCGCCGCGCAAGCCGCCGGACAAGACGTTGCGCGACTGCATTCCGGCGATCTCTCGATCTACTCGGCGCTCGCCGAACAGCTGCGGCGACTACGGCGGCGCAACATTCCCTATACGATGACGCCGGGCGTACCGGCTTTCGCCGCTGCGGCGGCGGCGCTGGGATGCGAGCTCACGGTTCCGGAAGTTGCGCAAAGCGTCGTGCTCACGCGCGTGTCGGGCCGCGCCTCGCAGATGCCGGAGGGCGAAAAGCTCGCGACGTTTGCCGAGACCGGAGCGACGCTGGTCATTCATCTCGCCATCCATGCCATCGACGCCATCGTTCGAGAATTGACGCCAGTTTACGGGGCCGATTGTCCCGCGGCGGTCGTGGTGCAGGTCAGTTCGCCGGCGCAGCGCGTCATTTCCGGGACGCTTGCCGACATTGCCGCAAAGGTTTCGCAGGCGCGGATCGAACGAACCGCGCTGATCCTCGTCGGCCGTGCGCTGGACGCGCACGACTTTCGCGACAGCGCGCTTTACGACGCCGGCTATCGCCGCCGATTTCGCGGAGGCGCCGCATGACTCATTGTTTAGGCGTCGAACGGGGCGCGGCCGACCAGATTCTGATCGCGATCGAACACCACGATCTCGATGGCAATGTCGCAGCCGGCGACGACGCTGGCGGCGGTCCTTTGCGCGGCCTGGGCTACCTTATCGCCGAGCGCAATGCCTGCACCCCTCGCGAGCGCGAAGGCTTGCGCGGCGGTATTCGCGGCCAGGATCTGATTTTGCAAATCGCCGGAGCCGCCCCCTACCTTGGCAAGTTCCGCGAGCGCCGCAAGATCGACCTCGCCGCGCTTAGAGTGCAGATCGGCAAGGCCCTGCGCCAGCTTCGATATTTTGGCGACCCCGCCGGCGATCGTGACGCGCGGCACCGGACGCCGCCGCAAATATTTCAGCATGCCGCCGACGAAGTCGCCCATGTCGATCAGTGCGATCTCCGGCAAGCCGTAGAGCTTTTGCGCGGCGGCTTCCGAATTCGCACCCGTGGAGCCGACGATATGCCTAAGGCCGGCAGCGCGCGCGACATCGATTCCAGAATGGATCGAATGAATCCAGGCCGAACAGGAATAGGGAACGACGATCCCGGTCGTGCCGAGTATAGACAAGCCGCCGACGATGCCGAGCCGGCCATTAAGCGTTTTTGCCGCGAGAGTTTCGCCGCCGGGAATCGAAATCTCGACTTCGGCATCCGCGCCTCGTTTGTTTTCGGCGGCAACCTCGCCGATGGCATCGCGGATCATTTGTCGCGGCACGGGATTGATCGCAGGCTCGCCCGGCGCGACGGGAAGTCCGGGGCGCGTCACCGTTCCGACGCCTTCGCCGGCGTGGAAAACGACACCGCCGCCGCGCGTACCCAAGCGCACGGTGGCGCAGACGAGCGCGCCGTGCGTAACGTCGGGGTCGTCGCCGGCATCCTTGATCACGCCGGCAGTCGCCGCGTCTTCGCTCTTGCGCGTCATCGCCAGAGCAAAACTCGGCCGCTCGCCGCGCGGCAGTGTCACCTCGACGGGATCAGGGAAGTCGCCGGTCACAAGCGCCACAAAGGCCGCCTTCGCGGCTGCGGCGGCGCAGGTGCCGGTAGTCCAGCCCCGGCGCAAAGGGCGCTGCTGCTTCGCCATGCCGTTTCCTTTAGTCCGGTCGTCCGGACCCGTCACTATCGGCGCAATTTGGGGCGTTCGCCATGACCGCGTGGGATTCCTTGGCGGCACGGCGAGCCGGAATTCCCGTCTTCGCGCCGGGCCATGTTTGGCTTGCCGGCGCCGGGCCGGGCGATCCGGGCTTGCTCACGCTCGACGCGCTTGCCGGGCTTTCGCAGGCCGATGTCGTCGTTCACGACGCGCTCGTCGGTCAACGCGTGCTGGCGCTCGCCGGCCCGCAAGCGCGGCTGGAATTCGCCGGCAAACGCGGCGGCAAGCCGTCGGCGCTGCAGGCGGACATCAGCGAGCGACTTATTGCGCTCGCGCGCGCCGGCAATCGCGTATTGCGGCTTAAGGGCGGCGATCCGTTCGTCTTCGGCCGCGGCGGCGAAGAAGCTTTGACGCTGGCGCGGGCCGGTGTGCCGTTTCGCGTCATTCCGGGCGTCACATCGGGCCTTGCCGCGCTCGCCGTGGCCGGTATCCCGGCGACCTTGCGCGGCATCAATCGCGCCGTGGTCTTCGCCGCCGGGCACGGCGCCGACGAGGACTTCGATTGGGCGCCGCTCGCTCGCACCGGGCAGCCCATCGTCCTTTACATGGTCATGCACAATCTCGAGCGGATCGCCGCGGCGTTGATCGAAGCGGGGCTTGCCGGAGACACGCCTGCGGCGGTGATCGCGTCCGCCACGACGCCGAAACAACGCGTTCTCGTCTCTAGCCTTGAAAAGCTTCCGGCCACCGCGCGCGAGCAAAATCTGGAACCGCCGGCCATCGTCGTAATCGGCGACATTGTGAAAATGCGCGATGAACTCATGTGCGCGGATGCAAGCGCCGCCACGGAGCCGAAATGACGGCGCGCGGGCTGATCGTCGCCGCGCCGCATTCCGGCGCCGGCAAGACGACGATAACGCTTGCGGTTCTTGCCGCGCTCCGGCGCCGCGGCGTCGAAGTGCGCGCGGCAAAGGCAGGCCCGGACTATATCGATCCGGCATTTCATGCCGCGGCTACCGGAGCGGCGGCGATCAATCTCGATTCTTGGGCCATGCCGCCGGCGCTGCTCGACAGCTTGGCCGCGCAAGCCGCCGGCGACGCCGAGATCTTCGTCATCGAAGGCGTGATGGGCCTGTTCGACGGCGCACCGGGCGACGGGGGCCGTCGCGGCGCCACCGCCGATCTCGCGGCGCATTTCAATTTGCCTGTGCTGCTCGCGCTCGATGTCGCGCGCCAGGCGCAATCGGCGGCCGCCGTGGTGCGCGGGTTCGCCGCTCACGATCCCGCCGTGCGCATTGCCGGCATTGTCCTCAATCGCACGGCAAGCGAGCGCCACCGCGCGCTGATCGCCGACGCGATTGGCGCGCTGCGCATCCCCATTCTCGGCGCGCTGCCGCGCGACGCGGCCCTTGCTTTGCCGGAGCGGCATCTCGGACTGGTACAAGCCGGCGAGCATGACGATCTGGCTGCGCTGACCGATCGCCTCGCGGCGGCGGCGGAATGCCATCTCGATCTCGACGCGATCATCGCCGCCGCCGCGCCGCTTGCCGTCGTGCCGCGCGCCGATTTTCCTACCGCCCTACCCCCGCCCGGCCAGCGCATCGCGCTCGCGCACGATCGCGCCTTCAGTTTCGTCTATCCCCATCTCCTCGAAGCGTGGTGCAATGCCGGCGCCGAGATCATTCGCTTTTCGCCGCTCGCCGACGAAGCGCCGCCCGAACGGGCCGATAGCTGCTGGCTGCCGGGCGGTTATCCGGAATTGCATGCACAGGCGCTCGCGGCAGCGCGCCACTTTTGCGACGGTATCCGGCGTTTTGCCGAAACGCGCCCGGTGCATGGCGAATGCGGCGGCTACATGGTGCTCGGCCGGACTATCGAAGACGCAAACGGCCGCCATCACCCCATGACGGGATTGCTCGGCCATGCAACAAGCTTCGCCAAGCGCAAGCTCAACCTCGGCTACCGCGTCGTGCGGCTTCTTTCGGACGGCGTGCTCGGCGAGAAAGGTGCGATCGTGCGCGGCCATGAATTTCATTATGCGTCGCTCATCGCGCCAGGTGACGACGAGGCATTGGCGGAACTCACCGACAGCGAAGGCCGCGCGCTCGGTAAGGCCGGCGGGCGGCGAGGCAACGTGAGCGGAACGTTCTTTCACGCCATCGCCGGAGACAACCGCTAGAGCGCGATCGTTTGCCCGCATTCGGCAGCCGACAGCCCGACAATCGGTTTTCTGGAGCGCAATCGTTTTGAACTTAATCGATTGCGGCTCTAGCTTGCCGCGGCCGACGCTGCGTCGTCGGCCGGTCTATCGGAAACGCCCGCTTCGCCGAAGGTTGCCATTCCCGTATGGCAGGCAAGTGCAGCGCGCAGGAGCAGGACCGCCACGGCGGCGCCGGACGCCTCGCCGAGCCGCATTTTGAGATCGAGAACGGGAGCCAAGCCAAGCTCATCGAGAAGAAGTCGATGCCCGGCTTCGGCCGAGACGTGGCTGGCGAGCGTATGCGACAGCGCGTCGGCGCGCAGCTTTTGCAGCGGCGCGACCGCGGCTGTGCAGACAAAGCCGTCGAGCACGACCGGAATGCGCCGCTGCCGCGCCGCAAGCGCCGCGCCAAGTATGGCGGCGAGTTCGCGGCCACCCAGCGTGGCGGCGATAGCAAGCGGATCGTGCAACACCGAGGCATGGCGCGACAGCGCCCGGTCAACCGCGTCGCGCTTGCGCGCCAAGCCGTCCTGGTCGACGCCGGTGCCGCGGCCCGCCCAACGGGCGCCACCGCCACCGAACAGAGCCGCCGCCACTGCCGCGGCCGCCGTCGTATTGCCGACGCCCATTTCGCCCAAGCAAACAAGATCGCATTTGGGTGAGACCGCGTCGAAGCCCGCCGCAACCCCGGCCAGAAATTCCCGCTCCGACAGTGCCGGTTGCTGGGTGAAATCGGCGGTGGCGCGCTCCAGTGACAACGGCACGACCCGCAAACTCGCGCCGGCGGTCCGCGCTAGTTGATTGATCGCCGCGCCGCCTGTGGCGAAATTCGCCACCATCTGCGCCGTCACTTCGGCCGGATAGGCCGAGACACCTTGCCCAGTGACGCCGTGATTGCCGGCGAACACCAAGACTTCGACCGCTTGCAATCGCGGCGGCACGTGGCCCTGCCAATGCGCGAGCCACCCGACCAGCTGCTCAAGGCGGCCCAGGCTGCCCGGCGGCTTGGTCAGCATCGCCTCGCGCCGGGCGACCGCGGCGCCGGCCGCCGGATCCCCACCCGGCAGGTCGAGAGAGAGGGCACGCAGCTCCGAAAATGAGGTAAAGTCCACCATACTGCTGTTTCCGCGCGCTGAATGGCGCGAATGGAGATGTAGCAAATCGCTTGTCCCACGGCCATCAATGGGCTACGCCGCATGACGACGATTTCACGCACTTGGTTTGAGGATCGCGCCGAGGAGCTTAAGGCGGTCCTGGCTTTTTCCAGCAGGCTGCCGCTCCCGCGGGCAATGCCGCAGGCCGGCGGCGTCATCGCCAAAGCCGCATGGGCCTTCCCGGTCGCGGGCCTCGCGATCGGCGTTATCGGCGCCGCCGTTTACGTACTGGCGTATCGGCTCGGCTTGCCGCCTTGGCCGGCGGCGGCGCTGAGCGTGGCGGCGACGCTCGCCATCACCGGTTGCCTGCACGAGGACGGCCTGGCCGACACAGTGGACGGCTTTGGCGGCGGCAAGACACGCGAGCAAAAACTTGAAATCATGCGCGACAGCCGTACCGGCGCCTACGGCGTTTGCGCTTTGATCCTGTCGCTGTTGCTTCGGGTGAGCGCGCTGGCGAGCTTCGGCGATACGCATTTGGTCGTTTGGGCGCTGATCGCATCGCACAGCGCGGCGCGCGCCGCCATGCCCGTGTTCATGTGGCTGTTGCCGCCGGCGCGCAGCGATGGGTTATCGTTCGAGGCGGGACGGCCGCCGGGCGAAAGCGCAGCGGTTGCCGCGGCAATCGCTTTTGTCGTTCTGCTCTTCTGCCTGCATCCCGGGCGCGGCGTCATGACATCGATCGTTTTGATGATCGCTGTCGCGCTGATGGCATGGCTGAGCACGCGTCAGATCGAAGGACAGACCGGCGACGTCTTGGGCGCGCTCGAGCAGGTTAGCGAGATCCTGGTCCTGCTTGCCGCTTTGGCTTAGAGCATCATCAAAATTCCAGAGCCCCAATCGATTCAGTTGAACGATTACGCTCTAGCTGCAATCAAACACCGCGGTTTCAAGCGGCAGCTTGACCGGCTGTTTGAGCTTTGCCGACAGATCGAGCGCCTTGGTCAGCATCAACCGGTCGTGCGCTTCGGCGGCGGTGGCCGCCTGGGTCGGCAAGCCCAGCGACACGCGATTGAGAAACGAATCGGTCTCTTCGCGCATTGGCCCGCGCAACTCGCCGAGCGCCATGTCGCCGGGCGGATAGGAGCCGAGAAAATCGACGAGCCGGCTCGCGTCCGGCGCGTAGCCTTCGCTCTGCGGCGCGGAAACGGCAAGCACCATGTCGCGATGGGTATCGTCGATCGTCAGCACGCCGTGGGTGCCGTTGATGCCCACTTCTAGACTATATACCGCACCCGGCCAGGTCACGGGCAGCGCCCAGGAAATGTTGAGATGATAGATGGTGCCGTCGGCGCACATAATCATGCCGGCGGTGGCGTCGATGCCGTCATAGAGCGGGCCGAGCACCTTGTCGACCGAACGCGCGAAACATTCGACCGGGCGCTTGCCTTCCAGATACCACATGACGATGTCGAGCGCATGCGTGCCTGAAATCACCATCGGCGAGATCGCCGCCGGATCGTCGGTGCGCTTATAATTGTCGATCGCGACAAGCCGATTCATGAAGGCGCGCGATGTCACCATAGTAACGTCGCCGAGCGCGCCGCTCCTCACCTTCTCCTTGCCGGCGAGCCATTTGCGCCGGAAGCGTTGGGTATAGCCGACGACGGCGTCGAGCTTGGCATCGGTGATCGCCTTGAGCACGCGCGCCGATTGCGCAAGATCGGTGGCGAGCGGCTTTTCGATCAGCATCGGCACGCCGCACTCGACCGCCGCCAGGATCGGATCGACATGCAGATGCTCGTCGGTGGCGATGATGGCCGCGGTCACTTCCGGGCGCGCCAGCAATTCGCGATGGCTGGTCGTGACGAAATCGGCGCCGATGCGGGCGGCGACGTCGCCGCCGCGATTGTGATTGAGCTCGGCAATGCCGATCCATTCCACCGCGGGATGACGCGCCGCCACTTCGCCGCGAAAAAGGCCGACACGCCCGGCGCCTATAATGGCAAGACCGACGCCCTTGGCGTTCTTCTTCATACGTTCAGTCCCGCGCGGTTTCTCTGCTTGAGTTCCGCTATTCCGGAAATCGTCTCGTTGCTGAGCGGTAAATCGACCGGCGCGTTGCGATCGGCGGAAAGGTCGGCGGCGCTGTAGGTTTCCATGACACGGCGCGCGCTTTCCGGTGTCACCATCACCGCCGTGTCTCGGATGCAGGCTTCAAGGAAATGAATCGTCTCGGGCCCGATGCCGCCGGCGAAAACGTGATCGACCCACTCGCCGGGCATCGTCGACATCGTAAATTCTTGGCCGCGTTTGGCGGTATTGAGCCAATTGTCGCGCTGGGTGTCGTCGAGTGTCAACGCGCCCTCGGTGCCGGTGATCTCGATCCAGGTCGAGCAGTAATTCGGATAGCTCGGCGGGAAGTTCCAGCCGCCGCCGATCATCACCACCACGCCATTGTCCATCGTCACGGTCGTGAACATGATATCGTGCGAGCCGTTCACCGGCTTCATGTAGCCATAGGCGCCCTGGCTGTAGACGCGGATCGGCTTAGCAGGCTCCAACAGCCAGAAAACGAAGTCGAGATCGTGGGTCGACTCCATGACGACCGGCGACAAGCGCACCCGGCTTGCGATCTTCTTGCCGAGGTCGCGCGACAGATGCCGGCTGACCAGCACGGACACGACATTGCCCAGCGTGCCGTCGGTTATTTTCTTCTTGGCGAAGGCGACCTTCGGGTTGAAGCGCTGCGAATAGCCGATGGTGAATTTGAGATTGTTGCGCTTCGACAATTGAATAAGCTCGTCGGCTTCCCACAATTCGAGCGCGATCGGTTTTTCCAGCATGACGTTTTTGCCCGCTTTCAGGCAGTCGCGAGCGATCGGATAGTGGTTCGCTTCCGGCGTGGTCGAGATGTAGACGACCGAAATGCGGTCGTTGCCGATGATGTCCTTATAGGCGAGCGTGGCGCTCGCCGGCCGGTACAGCTTCGCCACCTCGACAAGCCGATTCGGCTTGATGTCGCAGAGATGCAATTTGTCGACCAGCGCCGTGCGCGAGAGCGTGTCGGCGCGCAGGCCCCCGATCCATCCGACGCCGATCACCGCTGCTTCCACCGTTCTCACAAGAACTCCCCGTCGTTTTTGTCGGTGCATAGAAACCACGACGGCGCAGCCAGCGCAAATGTCGTTTGATCATTCCGGAAGCCGCCAACGGGTTCGGCCGAAGTGGCCGGCCCGATGACAAGCTCCGGGGCTATCCTGAATCCACGATCGCCAAACTGGCACCAATTGTTACGCAGGGAGTATGGATTGCGGGTTCGGAGCTTCGCTCCGCTCTGGAATGACGGAGCCGAATACCTTGCGCGCAAATTCCGGATAGACTTCCGCCAGCATCGGGGCGACAGCCGTGCGCAACAAATGCAGCGTCTCCGCGCTCGGCGTCAGCGTGGTCGCCACCTGCGAAGGCCGATCGAAATCGAAACCTGTGTTTTCGACGACCTCTTCGGCAGTGTGGCCTGGATGAACGCTGACGAGACGAAACCGGCGGCGGGCGCGGTCGAACTCGAACAAGCAGCGATTGGTGACGAGTGCGATCGGACCGCCGGGACGAAAAACGTTGTCGGAACTGCCGCCCGGCGGGCTGATGAAATCGACCTTCGGCACCAGCGTGCGCCGTGAGTGCTCGAGACGGAAAAGAATGACGCGCGGCACGACATAGTAAAGATAAGCCGAACCGAACGAGCCCGGGAAACGCGCCTTGGGCCTATCGTAGTCGCCGACGCTGACGAGGTTGATGTTACCCTCGCCGTCGATCTGACCGCCCGAGAGAAAAAACACGTCCACGCGGCCCTGCCCTGCGCAGTCGAACAGCTCGCGCGCGCCGTCGGTGAAGAAACTGTGCGCCCGGCTGCCGAGGAGCGACACGTAAGGCTTGGCAAATTGTGAAGATTTGCGCGTTCGCGCGCCAAGAGTGCGGCGGTCGCAGGAATGGGCGACGCGGCGCCCACCGCAACATGCCGCGCGTCGCCGATCAGCCGGCAGATGACGTCGGCAAGCAGCTCCTCGTCGCGGAATTCTTCAGGCTGCGCGTTTTTCATACACGTAC
>DASPTX010000057.1:0-43566 GCA_035623195.1 Xanthobacteraceae bacterium
GTAGGCCACGTCGACGACTTGGCCGGTGGTCACATTGACCAGGAGCAGGTCAGGTCCGTAGCGGACCCATTGGAAGCCCGGCGCTGGCGGCGCCAAGCCGAGAGCCGCCCAGTCCGCGTACCAATAGTCCCGCACCAGGAAGAGTGGCGGCGGCACGGCGCCGACAGCCCATTGCCGATAGGCCCAGCCCTCGTTCAATCTTGTGACCGCGATAGATGAACCGCGGTCCGGTGACGATCACTGCTGGGCCGCCGGGATGCACGACCACGGGTCCCGGATGTGGGACCGGCCCATGGGGCGCGACGAACGGCTTAAGCGGAGCGCCGCCTGGATGCGGCGGCGGAGGGGCGCCTTGATACGGCGGCGGCGGACGCTGGCCTTCGTGATGCTCTTCCTGCGCTGACGCCAAACTCGGCAGTCCGATGGTAAAAATCGCAGCAATAGTAAGCGCGCCCAATTTCGCGCGTTACGACATGGCAGCTCCTTTTCCGGATTTCAGGCGATTCGCGAAATTTTCGCGCATAGATTATCAAATCAATACAGCAGATGGAATCCGTCGCGAAGTGATGGATGAATGAACTGAAGACGAATGAGCGTCACCTGAGCATACCCTCTCGTCGCCATCGCGAGCCGCGTTGCGAATGCGCGAATTCACAGTCACTAGATCAGTGCCGGGCAAGCGCAGCCCGCGCCGTGCGCTGCGCGGCGACGGTCCACAGAAGAGCGGCGAAGCTTGCTTTCCCGGCCTGCGCGGCCGATATAGGAGACGGGAGGTTGGCGGTGGACGAGCCACTCGCCAACCGGGTCAGGTCCGGAAGGAAGCAGCCCTAACGAGCGCGGTTCGGGTCGCTCGTCAGCCTCCCACCCATTCCTTTCGAACCATCGCTGACGCCGTCACCCTAAGGGGCGAACGCAGCGAGCCTCGAAGGGTGATGGCCACCCGTCACCCTTCCAGGCTTGGCCGATGAGCCAGCGTGCATTTCGAGGGTCACGCGCCAAGTCCGTCGTGAAGTACTTCGCCGCGCAATTCGCCAAGTACTTCGCTAAGTACTTCAGCAAGTAGTTCACCCAGTAGTTCATGAACGATACGACGAACACACCCGCAGAATATCGCGTCCTGGCGCGCAAATACCGGCCCGCGACTTTCGACGAGCTGATCGGCCAGGACGCCATGGTGCGCACCATCTCGAACGCGTTCGAGTCCGGCCGAATCCCACAAGCCTGGATTCTCACGGGCGTCCGCGGCGTCGGTAAAACCACGACGGCGCGCATCCTCGCGCGCGCGCTGAATTACGAACTGCCGGACGGTTCGATCACCGCGCCGACCATCAAAATGCCAGTGCTCGGAGTACACTGCGAGGCGATTATGGAAAGCCGGCATCTTGACGTCATCGAGATGGATGCCGCTTCGCACAACAGCGTCGAGGACGTGCGGCAGATCAACGAGGCGATCCGCTATGCGCCGGTGTCTGCGCGTTACAAGGTCTATATCCTCGACGAAGTGCACATGCTTTCCGGCGCCGCATTTAACGCGCTCTTGAAAACTCTGGAAGAGCCGCCGCCGCACGCCAAATTCATTTTCGCGACGACCGAAATCCGCAAGGTTCCGATTACCGTCTTGTCGCGTTGCCAGCGCTTCGATCTGCGCCGCGTCGATGCCGCGCTTTTGGTGAAACATCTCCAAGCTATCGCCGCCAAGGAAGCCATCAATGCGGAACCGGAGGCGTTGGCGCTGATCGCGCGCGCCGCGGAAGGGTCGGTGCGCGATGCGTTGTCTTTATTCGACCAGGCGATCGCGCATGCCGGCGCCGAATCCGGCGTCGGTTCGGCACTGGCGGCCGGACCGGTGCGCGCCGAGAACGTGAGGCAAATGCTCGGGCTCGCCGACCGGACGCGCGTGATCGATTTGTTCGAAGCGCTGATGCGGGCCGACATCGCGACCGCGCTCAAGGAATTGCGCGACCAGTACGATGCGGGCGCGGACCCCGCGATGGTGCTTGGCGATTTGGCCGAATTCACCCATTTCGTCACGCGGGTCAAAATCGTGCCGGCTTTAGCCGACGATGTTTCACTGACCGAAGCCGAACGCGTGCGCGGCCGCGCCTTTGCCGTCAAACTCTCGATGCGAATCCTGGCGCGAACTTGGCAAATGCTGCTCAAAGGCATGACCGAGGTCGAGGCCGCCGGCCGGCCGATCGACGCCGCCGAGATGGTGCTCGTTCGTATCGCCTACGCCGCAGACCTGCCGACACCGGACGAAGTGATCCGCTCGCTTGGCGATGCGCAACGCGGCAATGGTGGAGGGGCGGCGGCGGGCGCAACGCCGGCAAGCGCGCCGACGCGTTCCGAAGAGGCTCGTCTGGACGCGCCGCGCCCAGAGCCGCCAGCGCGAGCTCCGCGCGGTCCTGTTGCGTCCATAACTCAATTGACCGCGCCGGCGCCGATCGATACGCCGATCGCGGAATCCGGCGAAATCCGCGTCGTGAGAAATTTCGAGGATCTGATCGGGCTCGCCGTCGAGAAGCGCGACCTTTCCATCAAGAGCGCGCTCGAACGCGACGTGCGGCTCGTCCGCTTCGAAGATGGCAAGCTCGAAATCGCACTCGAGGCCAGCGCGCGCAAGATGTTGGTCGGAGAGCTATCGAAAAAGCTCTTGGAATGGACCGGCCGACGCTGGATGGTCGCGGTTTCGGCGGAGACTGGTTTGCCGTCGATCCGCGCCCAAACCGAAATGCGCAAGGCCGAGCTGAAGGACAACGTGCGCGGCGATCCGTTGGTCCAGGCGGTGCTGGACCGCTTTCCCGGCGCCGAAATCGTCGACGTCCGTCCACCGCCAGGCGGCACGCCGGGCGCTCCGATCGAGGATTCGCAGGAGGCTTCTCCCGGCGAAAACGAGGAGGATCGGTGATGACGGCGCGAACCAAACGCATTTTTCCCGACTTGAAAAGGAGACCCCATGCCTGACTTTCTCGGCTTGATGAAACAGGCCACCGAATTCAAATCCAAAATGGAGGAGATGCAGGCCGAGCTCGATCGGCTCGAAGTCGATGGCGCGGCCGGCGGCGGACTCGTCGTCATACAGCTTTCCGGCAAAGGCGACCTGCGCGGCGCGCGTATCGACGATTCCCTGCTGAAACCGGATCAGAAAGAGATCGTCGAGGATCTCATTGTCGCGGCCCACGCCGACGCGCGGCGGAAACTCGAGGTCCTGCTTCAGGAAAGGATGCAAGCTCTCACCGGCGGCCTGCCGCTGCCGTCCGGATTAAAGCTGTTTTGATGTTGTTTCGCGTCCAGTCGCCATACACATTTTCCATGGCCGACGCGCCTCGCACCATTGCGCCCTCGACGCCCTCTGCAAACGGCTCGGGGCTGTGCTGATCATGCCCACCGTTTCCGCCGGACCGGAAATCGAGCGCCTGATCCAGCTCTTGGCGCGCCTGCCGGGACTCGGCCCGCGTTCGGCTCGGCGAGCCGCCCTCTTCTTGATCAAAAAACGCGAGCTGATCATGACGCCGTTGGCGGCGGCGCTACAAACCGCGATGGAAAAAATCGAAGTCTGCCGGGTCTGCGGCAATATCGATACGCAGAACCCCTGTACGCTCTGCACGGATCCGCGGCGCGACGGCTCGGCGATCGTGGTCGTCGCCGACGTCGCTGACCTTTGGGCGCTGGAGCGGGCACACGCCATTAATGCGCGCTATCACGTCCTGGGCGGAATATTGTCGCCGCTCGACGGCATCGGGCCGGACGATCTCGCCATTGATGCCCTCGTCAAGCGGGCGAGCGATCCGGCGGTTAAGGAAGTTATCCTAGCGCTCAGCGCTACGGTCGAGGGCCAAAGCACCGCCCACTATATTACCGACCTCTTGCACGGCGCGGACGTAAAGGTGACGCGCCTCGCGCACGGCGTCCCCGTCGGAGGCGAGCTCGACTATCTCGACGAAGGTACGCTCGCCGCCGCGATCCGTAGCCGAACGCCTTTTTAGGCGGCACCGCAGCGCCTCAAGGCGAAGCCGCACAGACGACGACTGCACGGCCTGCCTTCAATTTAGCCAGCAACAGCCCGTCAGCCCAGCCTTGCCTTGCAGGGGCGTCAACGCCAAATCGGCTTAAATTGCAAGACCATCTCGTCAATCGGGCCCCGCTCACGGCTTGGTCGCCGGCTTGGTCGCTGACCCAGCCGCCGACTTGCCGCCGACTTGCCCGACTTGGCCTGTCGTTTGCATGGTAGCTTTTGGCGGTCTTGGTCTCACCCCAGCGTGACAAATTGAGATCGCTGGAGCCCCGGCATTCCCGGCACCGGGGCTCTATTTTTTGTCGTCCCTGTTCTTCCGGTTCAACCGTCGCCATTGAACGCGAGCCTGCGATTAGGGCCTTGCCGCTTGCAGTTTCGGCCGGAGCTGCGCACATGGTGCCAGAGGCAAGGCTGCAGTGGCACGTGGGCGGACGAGAGCCCCGCACGCGCCTCTTCCGCGCTGTGCTAAAAAAATGCCTACGCCAACGAGACCATGACCAGTTTGGCGGCACAGTCTTCAGTGCGGCCCCGGCGGGATCCGCCCAGCACGCGCCGCTTCGGATTGTGGCTACACAAATGAACCGGACTCCGCGATGAGCGATGACATTCCTTTCGATAAGAGTTTCGACCTGGAGCCCGATCGCGTCCGGGAGATCGCACCGGGGGTGCGGGCGATCGCCGCCGATAACCCGAGTCCGTTTACGTTCAAGGGCACGGTCAGCTACATCGTCGGCCGCGGCCAAGTGGCGATTATCGATCCTGGTCCGGATGACGCCACACATATCGCGGCGCTGCTTGACGCCGTGCGAGGCGAAACCGTCACTCATATTTTCGTAACCCACACCCATCGGGATCACTCTCCCGCGGTGCCTAAGGTCAAGGCCGCAACTGGAGCGGCGGTTTTCGCGCAAGGACCGCATCGGCTGTCCCGGCCGCTGCATACCGGCGATGTTCGGAGACTTGATGCCTCGGCCGACATGGAGTTTCGCCCGGACATCGCGCTTGCGGACGGCGAAGTGGTCAGCGGACGGGGCTGGACGCTCGAAGCGGTGGCAACGCCGGGCCATACCGCCAACCACATGGCTTTTGCTTTCAAGGAGGCCGATCTGTTGTTTGCCGGCGATCACGTGATGGCCTGGTCGACCACGATCGTGGCGCCGCCCGATGGCGCCATGAGCGACTATATGGCGTCTCTGCAAAAACTCGCCGCGCGCGGCGAGCCGACCTACCTTTCCGGACACGGCGCGCCGGTTCGCGAAGCCCCGCGTTATGTGCAATTTCTGATCAGGCATCGCCACGGACGCGAAGCGTCGATTTTGCATCGACTCGGCAAAGGCGCGGCTGACATCCCCACCATCGTCAAGGCCGTGTATATCGGGCTCGATCCCCGCCTGATCGGCGCGGCGGCGCTGTCGGTCTTGGCGCACCTCGAGGAGCTGGTCGCACGCGGCGCCGTCGTCACCGACGGCACGCCGTCAATTGCCGGCACTTATCGTTTGGCCTGATTGGCTTTGCCCGCCGCAGGACGAGGCGGCGGCGCCGGTTTTTTCTCAGGCTGCGGCGTCGCCAGTGCATCATCAATCTCGTCGATGAGATTGCGCACGCGCCTGGCATTTGTGCCGAGGTCGCGGCGGCCATAGCGCGATGCGGAGCGGACATCGATCCGGGCGCCGTCGACGGTCGGCCGGATTCGGACGACGATATCGTCGCGGAAACCGAGGATCGGCGTGCGCGCCACCGCCTCGATGATGCCGTCTTGTGTCGTGTTCACCTTCGCGGTGCGCGCATCGATGACACGCGGCAGCGCTCCCTGCCCCTGCGGCGGACGGGTATCCACCACGCGCCATCGGCGCTTGGCGATAATCTTCATGGCGGCGCTATAGGCTTCCTGCGGCGTCGACGTCGTATCGTCCGGCTCGATATCGGAATATGCCGCATGCTGCAGCTCGGCCGTATAAAGTCCGGCATAGGCGATCGGATTGGCGTCGCGCGGCCGCAATCTTGCGATGGCGTCGAACTGCGGCGGATCGATCGGATCGGTCGTGACGTCATAGATCGCCGGCAGTCGCCACGCCACGGTGCCGAGATAGGCCGGATAGGCAATCAGCGCAGCGCCGATGAGGAACGCCGCAATCGCCTGTCGGCCGCCGCCGACACCGTCCCGCCAGATGACGACGCCGGCGCCGAAAGCGAGCAGGATCGCGACGCAAGCTAAAACCAACGCGCCGGCAAGCGTGGAGAGTGCCGGAACGATGTCGAGCGCACCGGAGCGTACGACAATCACGGCGATGAAAGTGGCCGCGAGCGAAAAGAACGCAATGCGCAGCGCCCAAACGGCAAGCCGCGAAATTGGTTGTTCGGTGAAGATACGTCGCCGCATTGTTGCTAAGCGCTAATTCCCGCTCGGAAAATCCTTAGTGCCGGATTGCGCCCTCATTGCGCGAACGACCGGTCACACCTCTTGCACATTATATTGAGGCGCGGAACGTTCGTCTTCGACTTAAAGTGGAATGTGTCGGCGCCGTTACATCACTCGTCAAGAATGCTGTCGATCTCGACCTGGACGCTTTCGCCGGGCGTACAGCGCTCGCCGGCGCCGGCGGCAAGGAACATGCGCGCTTCCTCGGCGGTCTCGGCTTCGACGCACCATTCCTCGAGGCGCGTAACCAGCATCCTCGCATGAAATAGCCGGGTTTTGGTGTTACTGGCGCGCCTCAAAGCAGATTGTGCCGGCATGGTTACTGCGTCCGAATCACCGTCAATGCGGAAGTGTAGGCGCATTCGGAACTAGAACAAAGAAGAAACGCCGAGCCCACAGTTCCTTTGTGGAACGTGGGTTCCCTGATATCGTTGAATGCGCGTTCCTCACAGTGTGGAGTATCGTCGTGGCACCGCGCGCGTATTGGAAAGGCTATCTCAAACTGTCGCTTGTCTCCTGTCCCATCGCATTGTTCCCGGCGACGTCCGAGAGGGAAAAGATCAGCTTTCACCAGCTCAACAAAGAGACGGGCAACCGCATCCGCTACAAGAAAGTGGACGCCGAGAGCGGCGATGAGGTGGACAACGCCAATATCGTCAAGGGCTACGAGATCGCCAAAGGCGAGTATATCGAGCTCGAACCGGAGGAGATCGAGGCCGTCGCCATCGAGAGTAAGCGCGTCATCGACATCGAGGAGTTCGTGCCGCGCAGCGAGATCGACGAACTCTATTTGCGCGACCCCTACTACATCGTGCCCGACGGCGAAGTCGCCCAGCAGGCGTTCGCCGTAATCCGCGAGGCCATCCGCAAGGAAGGCATGGTCGCGCTCGGCAAAGTGGTGTTCACCTCGCGCGAGCACGTCATCGCGCTTGAAGCGCGGGGCAAAGGCATGGTCGGCGTCACGCTGCGCTATCCATACGAAGTGCGGAACGAAGACGAATATTTCGACACGATCGAAGACGAGAAAATTCCCAAAGACATGATCGACCTGGCGATCCACATCGTCGAGACCAAGACCGGTCACTTCAAGCCGGAGCAATTTAAGGACGACTTCGAGGACGCGCTAAAGGACCTGCTGCGGCGCAAGCAAAAAGGCGAAAAGATCGAACGGCCGAATGAGCCTGCGCCCTCCAACGTAATCAACCTCATGGATGCGCTACGGCAGAGCGTCAAGGCCGGCGGCGGTGGAGGCGACCACGCGCGCCGCCGATCGTCGCGTTCTAACGGGCGATCGCAGAAAAAGCCGGCGCGTTCGCATGCGCGCCAGAAGAAGGCGAGTTGATGCCGGGCAAGCGCGTGCAATTCGACGAGGAGACTTGGCGGCAGATCGACCTCCTCGGCCGCGACCAGATGAAGGACTTTCAGGAGCTTGCCGACGAGGCGTTTCGCGATCTCTTAAAGAAGCACGGCCGACCGGTCGATCTGAGAGATGCGTTAAGGCGTAGCGCCGGCGCCTCGGCGACGGTCCACCAATTCAAGCCAAAATCCGGAAAATCGCGCCGCAAATAGACTTGCGTCCGCGCGTCGGTTCATAGTCCGAGCAGCTTCTCGGTATTGCCGCCGGCCAGCGCCGCGATGGTCGCGGCATCAAACTCCTTGACCGCCGCAATATGCCCAAGAGGATCGTACTCGGCCATGTCGTAAGGATAATCGGTTCCCAAAAGGACGCGATCGGCCCCGAACACGCGCACCAGTTCGGCCAGCTGGAAAGGCGTGAAGACGACGGTGTCGACGTAAATGCGCTTGAGATAGGTCGTCGGCGGCTGCGGCAAGGCGCCGTGACTATCTGAACGCGCTCCCCAGGCATGGTCGATGCGCCCCGGATATGCGCCGAGATATCCGCCGCCATGGACAGCGAGAATTTTGAGCTTGGGGTGGCGTTCGAGCACGCCGTCGAAGATCAGATAATGCAGCGCGATCGTGGTTTCGAGCGGATTGCCGATGACATTATTGAAATAAAATCGGGTCAGCCGGGACGCCTCGGTGAAGCCGTTGGGGTGAATCATCACCAGCGCGCCCAGTTCTTCCGCTTTTTGCCAGAACGGCGCGAAAGCCGGATCCGACAGTTCTTTGCCGGCAACATTGGTCAAGATCTCCACGCCGGTGAACCCGAGCTTCCTGATGCAACGCTCGAGCTCCTTCACCGCTTCCGCAGCGTCCGTCATCGGCACTGCGCCGAAGCCTTTGAGCCGGTCGGATTTGACCGCACAGAATTCGGCGATGCCGTCGTTGACGATTTGCGTCGCCTTGACGGCGATATCGAGCGGTATCGTGTAGTAGCATTGCGGCGGCGGCGGCGCGATCATTTGGATATCGATGCCCATCGCGTCGAGATCGGCGAGCCTGCGGTCATGGCCGGCCCGCGCACGGATGTCCGCCTCCTGCTTCTGGCTGAGCGCCTTCGTCTCGGCATTGGCGAAGTGAGCGAGCGGGACGGTCGCCCAGTCGAGGTGAGGCTCGACAAACCTGGCGGCGGCCGGCACGGCGACGTGGGAGTGAATGTCGATCGTTACGCTGTTCGGCCGCGCATCGCGCCCGGCCTTGCCATGGCGGCGGGCGGCGGTCGGAGCGTATTTATTCCATTGTTCGAGCATGGATATCCTCGTTTGTCCCTCCGCGCCATGCGAGGGGAGCTACGGATTTCGTTGAAATGGTTTGATCTAGCGCTGGGGCCCGCTAAGGCTGAGATCGCGCTCAGCGCGAAACACGTTGCTGTACAAGATCGCAATCCACTGCCGTCCGCTCGAGGTGAGATTGAGATAGCGGATCGCGTTTTGAATATGAGGTGAGACGCTCTTCCAGTAAAATTGCGGATAGAGGTCGGTGAGATCGGCCGGCGAGGTGTAGCCGAGCTGCTTATTCATGCCGACCTCTTCGAATTCGTAATACAGCGCATTGGCCTTGCGCAGATAATGCGGGTCGCCGAGCTGACCGATCAAGTCGGCCGCCCGCATCAGCAGCCCTTCCTCGTTGTCTCCAGCGGCCGAAGGGGCGGCTGGAAAGCGTGTGAATTCGATGGCATTGGCAATTCTTTCGGCATCGAGAAACTTGCCCTTGCCGATCCGGTCCATCACGAACAATTTAGATCGCTCGACGTGGTGGGCAAGCAGCGCGGCATCGGAGGAGCCGCGCGGCAGTTTGACCTTGTTGCCCTTGTTGTCGATGACATAGCCGCCTGGACCGTCTTCATTGAGAATGCCGCGCACGTAGCCGATGTCGTGCAATAGGCAGGCGACGAGGAGATGCGCGACGTCGGCGGGATATGTCGGCTGAAGCAGCGCGCGTCCCTTCATGATGTCGTAACCGACAAGCGTCACCAACATCGTATGTTCGACGTTATGGTAGAGCGCATCGCTGTTGCCGATGCATTCCAACGCGATCCGCGCCACCGACGGGATGAGCTCGGCCAAATGCGCATGCGTCGAGCCGAAGTTGCGGTTCAATTGCTCGGCAAGGAAAGACCCCAGAGCTTCCGCCGCCAATTCGGGTACGGTGATCAAAGAACGCCCCTCTACAACCTCTGAATCGCATGGTGACGGCGAGTTTGACAATTTGCAATATCGATTGTGCCGCTTCGACCCGCAGTTTTCTTCGGGCAGGTTTGGGGTTCCATTCGCCCGCCTGCCGAAAAATATCGATTAAACGCCTAATGCGGTCAAAACACCCCGAGATGCTGGCGCAGATCGACGCTGTCGTTCTTAAGCGCGGCCGCAGTCGAGACCACGGCGACGCGGCCGCTGTTGAGAATGACGATGTCGTCGGCGATGTCGAACACCAATTTCGGGCTCTGCTCGACGAGCACGATCGACAGGCCGCTTTCCTTAAGCTTGCGGATAGTCGCCATCACCTCGGCGACGATCTGTGGCGCGAGCCCCTCCGAGGGCTCATCCATGAGAAGCACGCGCGGATTGGACATCAGCGCCCGGCCTATCGCCAGCATTTGTTGCTCGCCGCCGGAGAGATAGGCGGCCATCTGACCGCGCCGTTCGGCGAGCCGAGGAAACATGGCGAATACGGTCTCGGCCGTCCACGGCGCATGGTGCCCGCCGGCAAAGCCTTTTCGCGCCGCGACCATGAGGTTCTCGCGCGCGGTCAGGCTTTTGAACACCCTGCGCCCCTGTGGCACCAGCGCAACCCCACGGGCGGCGATCATTTCCGGCGGCAAACGCGTCACCGGCGAGCCGAAAACCTCCACACTGCCGGCGCGCGGGGGCAATAGCCCGACGCTGACATTCATGCATGTGGACTTGCCGGCGCCATTACGGCCGAGCAGCCCGAGCAGCCGCCCCGCGCCAAGCTGAAAAGATATCTTCTGCAGCACGTGACTATCGCCATAGAAGGCGTCGATGCCGCTGAGATTGAGCGCGTTACTCGCCAAGATAAACCTCCCGCGTTCGCCGATCGGCCACCACTTCGGCGCGCGTGCCCTCGACGATCACCTCGCCGAAATGCAGAAGCGTGATGCGGTCGGCAAGATCGAGCGCAACGTCCATGTCGTGCTCGATCATGACGATCGTTACTTCGCGTGGAATGGCAAGAAGAAGCCTGCGCACATCTTGCCTCTCGTCGATCGAAAGGCCGGCAAAGGGCTCGTCGAGCAGAACAAGTTTCGGATTTTGCGCGAGCGCCATTGCGATTTCGACGCGCCGGCGCTCGCCGTAAGACGTCTGCGCCAAAGGCCGCTCGGCCAAGTGCTCGAGGCCGACGCGCCTGAGCGCTTCGCGCGCCTGCGCGGCCAGATTGCTCTGCCGGGCAAGCGTGACAAAGGGATTCCAGCGTAGCGGCGACAGGCCGAGCAAGGCAAGAGTGACATTGTGCTGAATCGAGTCGCGCGCGAACAATGTGATGATTTGATAGGTCCGCGCCATTCCGAGATGCGTGCGCTTGCGGCTCGGCAGCCCCGTAATGTCGCGCCCGAACAAGCTCACCGAACCGGCATCCGGCGAAAGCTCCCCGGTGATCAAATTGAACAGCGTGGTTTTGCCGGCGCCGTTCGGGCCGATAATCAACCGGCGCTCGCCCCGTTCGACGGCGAGATTGACGTTGCTGGTGACACGCAGACCGCCGAACGACTTGCTGAGGTTGTTGACAGCAAGCGCGGTCATTGCT
This sequence comes from Xanthobacteraceae bacterium, assembly GCA_035623195.1. Classification (GTDB taxonomy): domain Bacteria; phylum Pseudomonadota; class Alphaproteobacteria; order Rhizobiales; family Xanthobacteraceae; genus BOG-931. The sequence goes on from DASPTX010000057.1 coordinate 11,604, forward strand.
GCGACTCTACGACGACGGGGGCGGTTTTGCGCCGGCCGCGCGCGCGCCAAAGCGAACGCGCAAGTCGCACCGCTCCCGGCACCAGGCCTTCCGGCATGAACACGACGATGGCGACGAAAATGGCGCCGAGCATGAAATTCCAGCGTTCCACATAGGCGCTAACGACGTTTTTCACGATCACAACGAGCGCTGCGCCGACGATGGGTCCGAGCAGGGTTCCGGCTCCTCCCGAAATCACCATGAGCAGGCCCTCGGCGGAAGCGGTCAGCGCCAGCGCCTGAGGGCTGATGAACTCATTGTAATACACGAACAGGATGCCGGCGACCGCGGTCAAAAGGCCAGAGAACATGAAAGCCCAGAATCTGATCGACCAGACATGGTAGCCAAGCGCGTTCATCCGGCGCGGTTGATCGCGGGTGCCGCACAGCGCCGCGCCGAGCGGCGAACGCACGAAGATTGCCGCACCCGCCACGGCGAGGAGAAAGACGATCAATGTCGCAACGTAAAAGGCGCGCGCATCGCCGAGCGCAAAGCCGAACGGCGCCGGCCGCGTCGCGACGCTAATGCCATTGTCGCCGTTGGTGAGGCTGATCCAGCGATAGGCCAAGCCCCAGATGATTTCGCCCAGCGCAAGCGTAATCATAATGAAGCTGATGCCTGTTGCCCGCAGCGATAGCGCGGCGAATCCGGCTGTCGCCCCGAGGCTCCCGGCGAGCGCCGCGACGATGGCGAGCGCGTGGCCATGTCCCAAGGCCAGCAGGTAGGCGACGATGTATGCGGCGATGCCGAACAACCCGGCATGCCCAAGCGACACCAATCCCGCATAGCCGACCAATACGTTGAGCCCGAGCGCGAATATCGCGTAAAGCAGAATCTGGCTCGCGATATTGACGTAATAGACTTCCTTGATCGCGTAAGGCAGGGCGACGAGGGCAAGGATGGCGAGGGTGATGGCGAGGCGTCGGCCGACGCTGCGACTCGTCACAGAATCTGCCCCCCAAATAGACCCTGCGGGCGTAACACCAAGACAAGGACCATCGGCAGGAACAGGATGAAATAAGCAAGTTCAGGCAACAGCGCTTGGCCGAAATTGTAGATAAAGCCGATGATGATGCTGCCGACGAACGAGCCGAGCAGGCTCCCGGTGCCGCCCAGAATGACGACGACGAGCGCGAGCGGCAGCATGTCTTGGTCGAGACCCGGATAGACCGACAGGATCGGCCCGCCGATCATGCCGGCGAAACCGGCGAGCCCGGCGCCGAGCGCAAACACGAGGGTGAACAATTGCGACACGCGAATGCCGACGACGCGCGCCATCTGCGGATCGTCCACGCCGGCGCGGATCATGGCGCCGAGCCGCGTGCGCTCCAACATCAGCCAAAGCGCGACGGCAAACACCACGGCGATGGCGATCACCGCAAGCCGATACAACGGGAACACCGCCGCGCCGGCGCGCACGAAACCCGCAAGCCCTGGCGGCGTCGCCACCGAGATTGGATCGCCGCCCCAGCCCATCAGGCAGAGATCGGCGACCATGAAGGAAACGCCGAGCGTCACCAGGACTTGCGCCAATTGCTGGCCCGCCAAGCGGCGCAACAGGAGGCGTTCCATCAAAGCGCCCAGTATCGCAACCTCAAGCGCTGCGATCAGAGCAGCGAGCCAAAAGCCGAACCGGATTCCAAGCGCTCCAGAGAGGAGCGTGGTGCCGAAATAGGCGCCGATCATGAACATCGAGCCGTGCGTCAAATTGGGAATCCGCATCAGCCCGAAGATCAGCGAAAAACCGGCCGACAACAGGAACAGAAGACCGCCGAACGTCACGCTGTTGACGGTGAGCAACAGCCAGAATGTCATTACCGGCGCCCTTCCGTCGCGCAGGTGATCAGCACTTCGTCAGCGGCGGGTAATCGCGCGAATAGACCGGATGCGCCAGGAACTCCTGTTCGGGCCAAGTCCAGAACTGAGTGACGTTCTCATAGGTCTTGATCGTCTTGTTCCAAAGCTTGAGCCCGTATTTGGCGCCCTCCGTCCCGATACGCCGGATGTAGAAATTGCCGATTATGTTGTTGAGGTGATCGAATTTGAGCGGACCGCGCGGCGTATCGGTCAGATTGACCGCTTTGAGCGCCGCCATGAATTTGTCCTTGTCGCCGGCGTCGCCGCCTGTCGCTTTGAGCGCGGCATCGACGACCTGGCAGTTGACATAAAGCAGGGCCGCGTACTGGCCGGGAATCGCCTCGAAGTTTTTCAGCATGCCGTTGATGAAGCGATGATTGGCGTCAATCTCCAGATCAAGCGTGTAGGGGCAGCAGCCGACCAGGCCGATCGCTTCCTCGCTATAGCTCTTGAGCAAGGCATCGTCACCGCCGGTCTCTCCCGTCACCACCGGGAATTTGAACCCCGCGCTGGCATAGGCCTTCATGAAACGCAGCGGATTCGACCCGGCAAAGCCTTGGCAGACGCCGTCGCAATCGCTGATCTGCGCGACGTAAGGCGTATAGTCCGGCGTCGACAATGGCGGCCACAGCTTATTGACGATGCAGCCGCCGTCTTGCTGGAACGCCGCCTGGAAGCCTCCCATCTGCTCATAGCCGAAAGCGAAGTCCTCGGAGATCGTGACGATCCGCTTGAGCTTCATTTCAGTTGCCGCATAGTGCCCCATCGGCTGCATCGCCTGCGACGAGGTCGCCGACGCGCGCAGCAGATAAGGATTGGGCAGACGCTGCGTGAGGTTGTCGGCCGCGGCCAGGCTCAGCGTCGGCATCTTTTGCTCGCGGATATAATCGCTGATGGCATAGAGCTCGAAGGCGGCGAGCGGTCCGAGGATCACGTCGACTTTGTCGCGCTCGACCAGTTCTTGCGCCTTGGTCTTCGTGCCGGCCGGATTGCCGCCGGTATCCGCGGAGCTGAACTCGACCTTGCGGCCGCCGATCATGTAGTTCGTTTCTTTCAGATAGGTTAGGACGCCTTGCTCCATCTGAATGCCGCCCTGGGCGAGCGGGCCAGTCTTCACCGTAAGCAGGCCGAGGCGAAACGGCTCCGCCTGCGCGATCGCGGGAGCCGGAAAACCGCTCAAGGCGGCAGCAGCGCCGGCCGCAGAGCCAGCCAACAGCGTTCGGCGGCTGACTTTGCGGGATATGAGCTTACGGGTCATTTATATAATCCTCCCTCTTCGCCCGCCATGCGACCGCCAAAGGCGGCGGACAGGAAAGGCGTGTTCAGACACGGCGATTGGGCGCTCCAGCCTCCCTCGCGCGGCAGCCCACAAGGCTGCGCGCCTTCGAGCCTTTGGGCGTTGCTGCGCACTAACGACTATCATTGGCTGGACGCCCCCTTTAAGTAAAGTCCGCTATTGTCGCGCTTTTTTCAACACTTCTTCAGCGGCGGATAGTCGCGCGAATAAACCGGGTGAGCCAGAAATTCGTGCTCCGGCCAAGTCCAGAACTGGCTGACATTCTCGTAGGTCTTGATGATCTTATTCCACAACTTCAATCCATATTTGGCGCCCTCCGGCCCACAGCGTCTGACGTAGAAATTGCCGACAACGTTGCCGAAGTGGTCGAACTTAAGCGGTCCTCGCGGCGTGTCCGTCAGAGCGACCGCCCGTAGCGCTGCGATCAATTTTTCCTTGTCGGAGACCTCGCTGCCGACCGCCTGAAGCGCGGCATCGGCCACCTGGCAATTGATGTAGAGACCGGCGGCGTAGAAGCCGGGAATGACGTCGAAATTCTTTCGCATCCCGTCGATGAAGCGCTGGTTGCGCTCGGTTTGGACATCAAGCGAATAGGCCGAGCACGAGACAAGACCGATCGCTTCGTCGCCGAAACTTCTCAGCAGGGCGTCATCGCCGCCGGTCCATCCGGTTACAACCGGATATTTTAATCCGGCGTCGGCATAGGCTTTCATAAAGCGTAGTGGATTCGAGCCGGCGAAACCCTGGCAAACGCCGTCGCAATCGCCGATCTGCGCGATATAGGGCGTATAATCCGGCGTCACCAAAGGCGGCCACAGCTTATTGACGACACAGCCGCCATCTTGTTCGAACGCGGCTTGGAAGCCGCCGAGCTCCTCATAATCGAAGGCGAGATCCTCACCGATGGCCGATACGCGCTTGAGTTTCATCTCGGTGGCCGCATAGTGGCCCATCGGATGCAAAGCCTGGGATGCAGTGGCCGAGGCGCGCAACAAAAAAGGATTGGGTTGCCGTTGGGTGAGATTGTCTGCCGCGGCCAGGCTGAGAGTCGGTATCTTCTGCTGTTGGATGTAGTCGTTGATGGCGTAAAGCTCAAAGGTCGCGAGCGGGCCGAGAATCATGTCCACCTTGTCGCGCTCGACCAATTCCTGGGCCTTGGTCTTGGCGCCCGCTGGCGCGCCGCCTGTATCGGCAGAAATGAAATCGACCTTGCGTCCGCCGATCGTGTAGTTGGTTTCCTTCAAATATGTCAGTACGCCCTGTTCCATCTGGATGCCGCCTTGGGCGAGCGGCCCGACCTTCACGGTCAGAAGACCGATCTTGAGCGGCGCAGCCTGCGCGATGGCGGGAGCCGGAAAACGGCCCAGGGCGACAGCGGCGCCGGCTGCCGTGCCGGCCAAGAGCGTGCGGCGACTGACTTTACGTGACATCGTGCCCTCCCGTTACGGCGCCGAATTTTACGTATTCCCGGCGCATGTCTTTACAAGCGTACTTTATACGATCATTTGCCGGGTCTTTCATTCCGCCGCGGCGGAATGATCGGTAACAGGAGATAGGGCCGCGTCGCCGCGCCGCCGAAATGTAAGCCGGTGACGCCGGAAAAGATCTGCGGCGGCCGGTCGCGCGGATCGTCATGCAGGAACGGCCCACAACCGGTCAGCTCGTTCTTGAAATTCGAAAGCCGTCCCCCGCTTCCCCCCGGATAAACATAATCTTTTCCGCGGATCGTCAGGCCGATGCGATGGCCGACGGGCACGACGATCGAAGTAGGCCAGATTTCCACGTCGAGCGGAACGACTGCGCCGGGCTTGAGCGGCTGCTTCTTGGTATGCGCGTGATACGGCCGATACGGCTTTGAAAGCTTTTTGTCGAGCGCGCGGTGCGAGGCGCGTAGCCACCCCTGGCCGACCGGTGTATGCGGATCGATGGCGCCCTGAAAGACCACTTCCTTCATGTCGGGCGAGAACACGCGCAGCACCGTGAAAATATCGGCATCGTTGGTCGACGACGAGACAAAGAGCCTGACCGCCGAAGGCCCGGTGATCTCGGTTTCGCGATCGAGCGGCGCCGTCAAAAACGTGACGCCGTCGCCCATCGCCTCGAACTCGATCGTAGATTTTCTCTTCGCCGGTCTTTCGGTAAGTGCGCACCCGGTGGGATCGAGATAAAGGCGCGTCCATTTCGTGCGCTTTAACGGCCATTCGTCTTCCGTGCGCTCAACGAAGCGATCGATGTGGCGAACCTGCAATTGCACCGGCGGCCGCCTGTCCCAGCCGTTCTTCTTGCCGTGCAAAAAGTAATCGAAGAAGCGCAACTGCAAATTCCGTCCATAGTCGGTGTAAAAATGCGTCCAGTGTTCGATGCCGTGCACTTCGAGCCATTTTTGCTTCGACGCGGCGCGCACAAAGCCCTCGAAATTGCCGCGCGGATGCAGCGGCTGACCGCCCCAATTGGCCGCCGACAAGAACGGTACCTTGACTTTGGTCCAGATCGGCGAGCGTGCCCGGTGGTAATCGTCATCGAGCGGATGCGCGACGATATCGGCGCCGAAATCGCTGCGATTTTTCGCAAGCTTCTGGTCCGACAGAAATTCCGGCCCGCAAACCAGCCCGCCGTGCACGCGGCTGCGCTTGCCGCGCTCGCCGGAGCCGTATTGCACGGTCTTGACCTGCATGTCGTACCAATTTTCCCAGAACGTACAGAGGATGCCGCCATGATGCGTCATATCGCGGTACCAATCGGCGGCCCCTTCCCAAATGCACATGGCCGCAAGATGCGGCGGCTGGAGCGTCGCGACATGCCACTGATTGATTCCGTAATACGAAATTCCGTTGAGTCCGACCTTACCGTTCGACCAAGATTGCGCGCCCGCCCATTCGATACAATCGTAAAAATCCTTGGTTTCGCGCGGTGAAAAATGATCGATGAAGCCCGGAGAACATCCGCAGCCGCGCGAGTCGACGCGCACGCAAGCGTAGTGGTGGGGCACCCACTTCTCGGGATCGACGACTTCCCAACTCTGGTAGAGATTGCTTGATCCGGCGGTGACGTCCGGATGCTTTTCCGCCATGCGTTGCCATGCGCTCGGATAGCCGTCCTGAAAGGCGAGACCTTTCGCGTAAGGCCCGTAGCTGAGGATCACCGGAAAGCGGCCTTCGGCGAGCGGACGATAGATATCGGCGCGCAGCACCAGACCGTCGTCCATCGTAATCGGCACGTTCCAGTCGATCCGCATGCCGTCGCGGGTTTCGCTGCGTTGCTCAAGGGCCTTGCGATCGCCCGCGACCCCCGCCATGCGCGCTTCGCCTTCAAGAGATGACATAACACTTCCTCCCGCCGCGCCGCCTTCGGATCGGGGCGCAGCACGAACCCGGCAATCCGCAAAGCCTGTGGATTTAGAGGCAGGAGTTTATAGGCGACGCGTGCGGCCCGGCAACGGCGCGTTACCACGCGAAGCCCGGTGCGCCGTCAGGCCGCTTTGCCGCGCCGCTTGCCCCGTTTGACACCCGCCATCTTTTCCAGCACCGCGCAAACGGCGGCCGTGTCCTCGGCCGAATGGCCGCTCTTGAGCGCCTTCGCATAGATCGCCTTGCTGGCGTCGAACATCGGCGTCGGCACCGCGATTTTGCGCGCATAGCTGCCGATCACGTCCATGTCCTTCTGCCATACGGATATCTTCATGGTGGGATCGCCGTAGTCGTTTCGCACCATCATCGGCGCGCGCAATTCGAATACGCGCGAATTGCCGGCGCCCGTCTTGATCAGGTCGAAGATGAGCTGCGGCGGCAGTCCAGCTTTCATACCGAGCACCATGGCTTCCGCGCTCGCCACGTTGTGGATGGCGACGAGAAGGTTGGCGACGTATTTCATCCGGCTGCCGTTGCCGAAGCCGCCGACGTCGTAGACGGCGCGTGTGAAGCCCGCGAACATGGTGCGTAATTTCTTGATTTCACGGCTGTCGCCCGACGCATAAATGACGAGGTCCCTGACCTTGGCCTGCGCGCCGGTGCCGCTGACCGGACAATCGAGCATTACATGCCCGGCCTTGCGCAATACGGCTTCGGCCTTGGCTTTATCCTCCAGCGTGAAGGTGGACATTTCCACGACGACCCGCCGCGGTAGGCCCGCTTTGGCAATGGCTGCGGCCGTCTCGGCGAGCGCGGACGGTTTGGGCAAGCTCGTGATGATCGTCTTGGCCAAGCGCGCCACGTCGGCCGGACCGGCCGCGATTTGCGCACCCAGTTTCGCGAGCGCGCGGCGGCGCGCCGGCGCGACGTCGTAGCCGCTCACGCGCCAGCCGGCGGCAATGAGATTTTGCGCAAACGCGCCGCCCATAATACCGAGCCCAATAATGCCGACGACCCCCTTGCATTGGCTTTTGTTTTGCCGAGCCATCCTGTACTCACCTTCAGTTCTTCGCCGATTGACGCTATCGCACTCGCCCGCTAGGCGCGCAAGCGTCTTCGCTGGCCCGGCTGGCCGATGCGGTGCCGCGCGACCCGCCGGGCCCGAGGGCGTGGCATTTATAGCCGCGCGAACCTCAGCCGCAGTGAATTGCCAATAACGGATACCGAGCTGAGGCTCATCGCGGCTGCCGCGACAATTGGGCTGAGCAGCAAACCAAAAGCGGGGTAAAGCACGCCGGCCGCCAACGGAATCCCAAGCACGTTGTAGACGAAGGCCAGCACAAGATTTTGCCGGATGTTACGCATCGTCGCGCGGCTGAGAGCGCGGGCGCGCGCGATGCCGGCGAGATCGCCCTTCACCAGCGTCACACCGGCACTCTCCATCGCCACATCAGTGCCTGTACCCATCGCCACGCCGACGTCAGCCTCCGCGAGCGCTGGAGCATCGTTGACCCCGTCCCCGGCCATGGCGACCACGTGGCCTTCGCTTTTTAAACGTCGAACAATTGCATTCTTCTGCTCGGGGAGAACTTCGGCCTCGATGTCGCTAATGCCGAGCGTGGCAGCGACCGCCTGGGCCGTGGTGCGGTTATCGCCGGTCAGCATGACGATGCGAACCCCGTCGGCCCGGAGACTCGCAAGCGCCGCGGGCGTGGTCGCCTTGATCGGATCGGCCACCGCAATAATTCCGCCGGGCCGGCCGTCAACGGTAACGAACATTGCTGTCGCCCCCTCGCGCCGAAGTTCATCGGCTCGGGCTTCGACGCTAGCGCTGCTAACGCCGAGGTCCTTCAGCAGCTTGGTATTACCCACCGCGACCTGATGTTGATCGATCTGTCCGGTGACGCCCTTGCCCGTTATTGAGCTGAAGTCAGTCACGTCCTTGAGATTCACGCCACGTTCCTTTGCGGAAGCGACGATCGCGGCGGCGAGCGGGTGTTCGCTGGATCGTTCGAGGCTGGCGCCGAGCGATAAGATCGTGGCTTCGTCGAAACCTTCGGCGGGCGCCACGGCGACGACGCGGGGTTTGCCCTCGGTCAAGGTTCCGGTCTTGTCGACGACGAGGGTGTCGATCTTCTCGAAGCGCTCCAATGCCTCCGCATTCTTGATCAGGACGCCCGCGGTTGCTCCTTTGCCGACGCCCACCATGATCGACATCGGAGTGGCCAGGCCGAGCGCACAGGGACACGCGATGATCACGACCGAGACGGCCGCCACAAGCGCATAGGCGAAGGCGGGTGGCGGCCCCCAAAACAACCAAGCAATGAATGCCACGATGGCAACGACGATAACCGCCGGCACAAACCAAGCGGAGACGGTATCAGCAAGTCGCTGGATGGGAGCGCGACTGCGCTGCGCTTCGGCGACCATGTGGATGATGCGTGCAAGCACTGTATCCGAGCCGACTTTCTCCGCGCGCATGACAAGGCTGCCGGTACCATTGATGGTGCCGCCGATTACTTCGGCGCCAGGTTCTTTCTCGACTGACATCGATTCTCCCGTGACCATCGACTCGTCTACGGCGCTTTTCCCTTCCTCGACGACGCCGTCGACCGGCACACTATCGCCCGGACGGATTCTCAGGTGATCGCCGATCTGGACCTGCTCCATTGGCACTTCTTCGTCACTGCCATCGCTGCCGACGCGTCGGGCAGTCTTTGGTGCGAGATTTAACAGTGCGCGGATGGCGCTGCCGGTCTTCTCGCGCGCCCGCAGTTCGAGAACCTGTCCAAGTAGGACTAGAACTGTGATTACTGCCGCTGCTTCGTAATAGACGGCGACGACGCCATCTTGCTGCAGGGTTGCGGGGAACAGACCGGGTGCGAAGGTGGCAGCAAGACTGTAAAGATAGGCGGCACCGACGCCGAGCGCGATCAAGCTGAACATGTTGAGAGAGCGGCTACGAACGGACGCCCACCCTCGCGTAAAGAACGGCCACCCGGCCCACACGACAACCGGCGTAGCGAACAGAAATTGGAGCCAAACCGATAACTGCGGCGAGATGAAATGGTGAAGGTTCAGGCCCGGGAAATGCCCGCCCATTTCCAAAATCACGGTAGGAACTGCAAGCACGCCGCCGATCCAGAAGCGGCGGCTCATGTCGATCAGTTCGGGGCTCGGACCGGTTTCTTCAGCGGCGCTGATCGGCTCCAACGCCATGCCGCAAATCGGGCAATTGCCCGGCTCCGTCCGCCTGATCTGCGGGTGCATGGGGCAGGTGTAGATGGCGCCTTTCGCGGCGGTCGCGCTCGCCATTGGTCCGCTTGGCTTCGGGTGGCTCGCCGGATCGGCGTGATTAGCATCATCGTCCTGGTGTGAGCCCTGCCGATGCATCGGCGTAGCGTCTCGACTTTTCGTCTGTGACAGAAGGGACATGACACCAATTGGCCTCAGGCGCTCTTGAAACGGATACCCGGTAGGGGTATATAGGACGAATGCGCAAGGACATCAAGGCGACGTCTCTCAAGCGACTCAAACGAATTGAAGGTCAAGTTCGCGGCCTTACTCGGATGGTCGAAGAAGATCGTTATTGCATTGACATAGTAACGCAGATTTCTGCAGTGCAGGCGGCGCTCCGACGTGCGGAGGAGGAAATTCTCGCCGATCATGTCGCGCACTGCATTGAAAAGGCCATTGCGTCCGGCAGCAAAACCGACCAGCGGCGCAAAATTGCCGAACTCACGACCGTGTTGCGCCGTGCGGAACGCTGAATGGGCATGACGAGCAGGTCAGAAATATCTTGCATTTTCTGCTCCTGGCGCGATGAAATGGTAAATGTTCGTCCCGTCCCACGTCCAGGCTGCGACGAAAAATCTTGAACGCGGCCCATCCGTAATTGATCTAGATCAATGCGCCTTGCAGCCGTGATAATCTGCTGAAATCGTAACAACTATGATCCGAGCGGGGAAACGCCGATGAGCACTGCTGATGAAATGGCTGCACACCTGGAGACTGCTGAACACCAGTCAAGCAGCATTGCTCCAAATCCCGATGATAAATTTGACGAGTTTGACGAACAGTTACGTTCCACCGTCAAGGATTTTCAGCGTGCGGGCGATCAGTGGAAGCCTGTGGAGGATTTACAAAGTCTTCTTTCGCGGATCGATCATCACCTCGACTACGAGACTTCGGAGCGAAGGGCGATTTATTATCGTCTCGTGGCGATAGAAAACGGGATGAACAAGCGGCGCCCGCGAAGGTTCGCTCGCTATGTGCTCGCGATTTGCATTGGCGCTGCAGCTACCTTGGCCTGGCAATCTTACGGCGAGGCAGCCAAGCGGATCGTCGCGACACGGGCTCCCGAACTTGGCTGGTCGCCCGAGACTAAGCAGGCAATCGCCAGCTTCATCCAGCAGCTTGGCTGGACCAAGCCGTCGGACGGTACTGTTCGGCCCTCGGTGGCGGAGGCGCCGCAGGCTGCGCACGTTGCGCAGATTGCGCCAGGGGCGCCGACAACTCCCACCGCCCCCTCATTGGACCCGGAGCAGGTGCATCAAATAGCGCTGGATCTTGCGGCGCTGCGGCAAACCGTCGAGCGGCTCGCCGCGGGTCAAGACCAGATGACGCGCGAGGTCGAGAAATTGCAGGCCGTCGACATGGAAATTCTTGCGAAGACCCCATCGCCTCCGCTGCAGTCGCCCGCAGCCCCGGCGAGCAAGCCCACGCCTACAGCGCAACCGTCGTCGCGTCGCCCATGAACCGCGCTCGCAGATCGACCTAATGTGCGTTTAAGTCAGAGCGCGCAATTCGTTAAGAGACGAAAACTCGAATTCTTCTGGTGGCTGCGATCGCGTTAGTCGTTGGCCATGCTGCGCGGGCTACGCCGATGGAGTCTACTTCTGCTACGACGACCTATCATCGTGTGATGGTTGACGGCGTCGGCGTCTTCTACCGCGAAGCTGGCCCGAACGACGCGCCGACAATCGTGCTGCTGCACGGGTTCCCTTCTTCCTCCCGCGAGTTCGATACGCTCATTCCTTTGCTTGCCACACGCTACCACCTGATAGCTCCGGACTTCCCGGGTTTCGGTCAGAGTGACGCCCCTTCCGCCACGTCATATGCGTACACATTCGACCGCTTGGCGAAGACAACTAACGATTTCCTCGAGCAACTTAAGATCAATAAATACACGTTCTACCTTCATGACTACGGTGGGCCGGTTGGCTTTCGCATCATGTTGGCGCATCCGGCGCGTGTGCAGGCTCTCATCATCCAGAACGCCAATGCCTACAAGGAAGGCCTGGGCACCAAGTGGACTGGTATTGCGCAATATTGGGCCGATCCGAAAGCGCATCCTGAAGTGTTCGAAACGTTTGTGTCACTAGCAGCGACCGAACAGCGTCATACCCTCGGTACCTCGCATCGCGACCGTTACAACCCGGACACCTGGACTGACGAGTTCACCCACCTATCGAGACCCGGCCAACACGAGATCCAGGCGAGTCTGTTGTACGACTACCGCACGAACGTCGCTTCGTATCCGGCGTGGCAAGCGTGGTTGCGGGAGCGCAAGCCGCCGACTTTGGTGGTCTGGGGGCGGAATGATCCGTCGTTCATAGCTCCTGGGGCAGAGGCGTATAGGCGCGATCTGCCGGACGCCGAAATCCATCTGCTCGATGCTGGCCATTTCGCCCTCGACGAGAAGAACGACGAGATCGCGAGTCTCATTGTCGAGTTCTTATCAAAACGCCCCGTCTGACGAACAGCCATCGCGTAGCACTGTTGGGATGTCCGCTCAGCGCCAAAAGCAAACGTCCGCCGCTTTATTCGATCATCTCGTCGGCGCGGCCGAGCAGCGAGGGCGGCGCCGTCAGGCTAAGCGCTTTCGCGATCTCACGCGGGATTTCCGCTTTTGTCTAAAGCGGACATTGGCTCACATACGAATACGCGCCCTCATCCAACACACCGCTTGCGCAACACGCGCGGGAATGCTGGTCTAAAACGATCGCGAAATAGGAGAACGCGGCATGAAAGTGGGTGTTGCCGGTATCGGCAAAATGGGCGCGGCCATCGCGGCGCGGCTTATCGAAGTCGGGCACGAGGTAATGGTATGGAATCGGACGGCTGAGAAGGCAAAGAGCGTCGCCGGCGCGACTGTCGCGGCGACGCCGGCTGCGCTCGCGCAAAAGGCCGAAGCCGTCATTACCATGCTCACCGATGCGACGGCGCTGGATGCCGTCTATAACGGCCAATCGGGACTGCTCGACGGCGATGTCGCCGGAAAGCTGTTCATCGACATGAGTACGGTTTTACCGGCCACGGAGATTGCGCTTGCTCGCGGTGTGCGCGCGAAACGAGCGGCCTTCGTCGAATGCCCGGTGGGCGGGTCGACGGGTCCGGCGCGGCAAGGAAAGCTCATCGGGCTTGTCGGCGCCGAACAAGCCGACGCCGAACGCGCTCGTCCGATCCTCGAGCAACTGTGCCGCCGGATCGAGCATGCCGGCCCTGTGGGTTCGGGAGCGATTTTAAAATTCGCGGTCAATTTGCCGCTGATGGTGTATTGGCAGGCGCTGGGCGAAGCGCTGGCGCTGGCACGCTTTATTGCGGTTCCGCCGGAGCGGCTTTTGGATCTCCTCAGCGACACGTCCGGGGCGGCCGCCGTCCTCAAAGTGCGCGCGCCGGGGATCGCGGCGATGCTTAAGGGCGGCGATGCCGGCCCGGTCACGTTCAACGTCGACGGCGGCATCAAGGACATGCAATCGATGCTGGCCGAAGCCAAGTCGCGCGCCATCGAACTGCCGCTGGTCGAACGGACGCTCGCCTGCTACCAAGAGACCAAGCAACATCGCTCGGGCGACGCCGAAATTTCCGCGGTCTCGGTCTATTGGGCTAACCGCGATCGCGCTTGAACCTTCCATTCGAACCGGAGCCGCTATGTCCGCCATCACGCTTGCGCAAGCTTCCACCATCGTCGATGCCGCCCTGAAGAAGGCGCGCGCGAGTAATCTCGCGCCGCTGGCCGTTGCCGTGCTCGATGGCGGCGGACACCTCGTCGCCTTCAAGCGCGAGGACAGATCCGGTATTTTGCGCTTCGATATCGCATTCGCCAAAGCCTGGGGCGCGCTAGGCATGAGTTTCGGCTCGCGCACGCTGGCGAGCCGCGCCGCGAAGACCCCGCAGTTCTTTACCATGCTGGCGGCGGCGAGCGGCGGGCGCATCGTCACCAATCCGGGCGGGGTCTTGATCCGCGACGCCGGCGGCGACATCGTCGGCGCGTGCGGCATTTCCGGCGATACCTCGGATAAGGACGAAATGTGCGCGGTCGCAGGCATCGAAGCCGCCGGATTGAAAGCCGATCCGGGGACGGATTAGGCGTTCCTTAGATCGATAGCGAAAAACAAAATTGGGCAGGAGGCATCCATGAAGCTTTTTTCGTTTTGGCGTTCACTCGCCACTTACCGCGTGCGGATTGCGCTCAACCTCAAGGGCCTCGTGCCAGATGAGATCATCCAGGTCAATCTGATGAAGGGCGAGCAAAGAGAAGCGGCCTATCGCGCGGTCAATCCGATGATGGCCATCCCGGCACTCGTCGACGGCGCCGGACCGGCCTTGTTCGAGTCGCTCGCCATTATCGAATATCTCGACGAGACCCATCCGAATCCGCCGTTATTGCCGCGCGATCCCCGCGGACGGGCGCGCGTTCGCGGAATTGCCCAAATCGTCGCCTGCGACTCGCATCCTCTGATCGTCCCGCGCGTGCGCGAATATCTGGAACACGAATTGAAGCTCGACGAGGCGACGAGGATGAAATGGTGCCAGCATTGGCACACCGCTGCTTTGACCGCGCTCGAGGCGCATCTGAAAGATCCCGCGACCGGTCGCTATTGTCACGGCGATACGATCACGCTCGCCGATATCTGCCTCGCGAGCCAGGCAGCCGGCGCGAAATTCTTCAACGTCGACACGGCGCCGTTTCCCAATTTTTCGAGGATCGCAAATGCCTTGGCGTCGATCGACGCCTTCGCCCGCGCCCATCCGCTCAAACAACCGGGCGCGCCGGCGGCGGCCTAGGGCATGATCCGGAAAAGTGGAAACCGGTTTTCCGAAAATGTCATGCCCTATCAAAAACCTGAAGTCGCAATTGATTTGGCTTGAAGCGACCGCGCTATACGCCTACCACCATTCATGGAAGTGATGCACCGGCCCGGGGCCGGATCCTATCTGCAACCGGTCAGCGGCGGCGATCGCGGCGCTGATATAGGTTTTGGCGGCGCGTACGGCGTCGCCGAGCGAAAGATCTTTGGCGAGGCAGGCGGCAATCGCCGAAGCGAGCGTGCAGCCCGTACCGTGCGTATTGCGGGTCTCGATGCGCGGCATGGCAAATCGCGTCGCGCCGCCGCGCTCGACCAACAGATCGACGCTCTCCAGTCCGCCGGCGTGTCCGCCTTTGATCAGCACCGCGCCGGCGCCGATATCCAAAAGCTTTAGCGCCTGAGAATACATTTCATCTTCGTTGTGCGCGGCCTGCTCGCCGACCAGCGCCGCTGCTTCAGCGAGATTAGGCGTGACCAAGCTTGCCAATGCGATCAACTCGCGCAAGGCGCCGATCGCATCCGGACGCAGCAATGGCTCACCGGAACTCGCCGCCATGACGGTATCGAGCACCACATTGCGGGCGCGGCGGCTTTGAAGTTCGCCGGTGACAACACCGATCGCCGCCGCGTTGCCCACCATTCCGATCTTCACTGCCGCAACGTCGAAATCGGAAAACACCGCGTCCATTTGGGCGGCGACGAAATCCGCAGGCACTTCGTGAATGGCAAAGACGCCTTTGGTGTTTTGCGCCGTGAGCGCAGTGATGACGCAAGCTCCGTAGACACCCAGCGCGGAAAAAGTTTTCAGGTCCGCCTGGATGCCGGCGCCTCCACCCGAATCCGAGCCGGCGATGGTCACTGCGACGGGAACGCTCATCACGTGCCTCGTTTCGCCAGCATCCCGTCGACGATTTCGCGCAGCCCGCGCGCCGCGACTTCCGGATCCGAGACGAGCGACAGCGCCGAGATGACGGCGACGCCGTCAGCGCCGGCGGCAATTACCGCGGCGGCGTTGCTGGCATCGATGCCGGCGATGCCGCAGACCGGCAATTCCGGCGCGCGGCGATGAACCGCGGCGATAATTCGCGCCAACCCTGCCGGACCGATCGGCGCGTTTTTCTGCTGCTTCGACAAAGTGACAAAGACCCCGCCGCTGCCGACATAGTCGATCAGATTGACCGGCGCCGCGTCGGCCTCCCCGACCGATTTGACAGACAATCCGACGATCGCCTCGGAGCCAAGGAGCCGCCGCGCGTCCTCGACCGCCATATCCTCCTGGCCGAGATGGACGCCGTCGGCGTCGGCCGCTAGCGCCACATCGATCCGGTCGTTGACCACGAAGGGAATGCCGAAGGGCGTCAGGGCTTGTTTGATCGCCCTCGCCTCCTCCACCATTGTCCGCGTCGCGCTCACTTTGTCGCGCAATTGGATGAGCGTCGCCCCACCGCGCGCGCAGCGCCGCGCCAAATCGGCAAGCTCGCGGCCGCCGGCACGCTCGGGGTCGACGATGGCGTTGAGACGAAGATCGATCCGCATCACGATGCCCTTACGCGCGCGTGCAGCGTGCCGCGATCGATGCCGTGCAGCGCATCGATCATCGCGGCGGCGAAGCTGCCCGGCCCCTGCGCCCGTTGCGCCGCGACTTCGCCGGCGACGCCGAACGCCGCCAAGGCGGCAAGCGTCGCCAGCCAAGCATCCGCCTCAACAGCGAGCGCGGCGCACACAAGCGCCGATCCGGCGCAGCCCATGGCGGTCACCAGGCTCATCAGCGGATCGCCGTTCGCAACCGCAGTGCTGCGTTCGCCATCGGTCACGATATCGACCCCGCCCGTCAGCGCCACAACGGTCGCATGCGCCTGCGCGAACCGGGCTGCCGCGCCGGCATCGGCCTCGTGTTCGGAAACGGCCGTGAACTCGGCATGGTTAAGGCGCAGCACCGAGGGCCGGCCCTCGAGGAGCGCACATGCGAACCGCGCACGGGGCGGCGAACGATCGACGAAAGCCGGATCGACCAGCCACGGTAATCCTTTCTCGGCCGCGGTCCGAACCGCTACATCGATTGCGGAACGGCGTTCGATGTCAAAGGTGCCGAGATTGACCAAGACGGCGTCGGCGCTGGCGACGAAGGCGCCGATTTCCTCCGGCGAAATCGTCATCGACGGCACCGCGCCGGCCGCGAGCAGCATGTTCGCGGTATATTGCTGCGCCACGGAATTGGTTATGCAATGCACCCGCGGTCCGCGCTCGCGTATGCGCGCGAGCACGTCAGCGGCGAGGTCGGCAAGTTCGAGAGCTGCATGCATTGATGTGATTCTACACCGCTTGGCCGGGCTCGTGCAGCCTAACGGCTTTGGTATAAGCTTATTTCGACCGGTTCGGAGGCGCTCATGGTCCCTTTCTTCGTGCAGATTAAATGCCAACTCGGCAAATCCTACGAGGTCGCAAACAAGCTTGCGGACGCCGAGATTGCTTCTGAAATTTACTCGACGGCGGGAGACTTCGATCTCTTGGCGAAATTCTATGTCGCGACATCGACGGATATCGGCCATTTCATCGCGGAAAAGGTCCAGACCATTCCCGGCATCGCCGACACGCGAACCATCATCACCTTCAAGGCGTTCGGAGGAGGCTCGTAGCGGCGTCCCTCGGGCCGGACGGTCGTCCGTCGCCGCGTCGCGCCAAACCGAGCTGCCGCTCGCGCCGGACCACGAAAAGGCCTGCGGCATTGCACATCACTTCTTCTTCGGCGGCGGGGCCGGCCCTTGGACCGGCGGCAGCGCGGCGACATAGGCGGCGATGGCGGCGCGATCTTCGGCGGTGAGCAGCGACGTATTCCTGACGACTTCGCCCATGGCGCCGCCGGCAAAATCGCCGGAGGGCAGCATGCCGTCCTCCAAAAAATTCGCGATATCTTTTTCCGACCAAACCGGATCGCCGCCGCGAAGACCGAACGGCGTGATGTTCGGCACCCAGCCGCTGCCGTCCGGCGTCGGTCCGCCGGCAAAGCGCTCGCTTTCGACAATGCCGCCGAGCGCGTCGCGCGGACTGTGACATTCGGCGCAGTGGCCCGGACCGTTCACGAGATAGGCGCCGCGGTTCCATTGTTCGGACTTGGCGGGGTCGGGCACGAAGGGGCCGCCATGCAAAAACAAAAGCTTCCACACCCCGAGCAGGCGCCGCTCGTTGAACGGAAACGACAGTTCGTGGCGGCGCGCTCGCCCTTGCACGGGCGGCAAGGTCTTCAGATACGCAAAGAGATCGCGGACGTCGGCGAGCTCC
This sequence comes from Xanthobacteraceae bacterium, assembly GCA_035623195.1. Classification (GTDB taxonomy): domain Bacteria; phylum Pseudomonadota; class Alphaproteobacteria; order Rhizobiales; family Xanthobacteraceae; genus BOG-931. Next base: position 29,516 of record DASPTX010000057.1, read on the forward strand.
ATGTATTGATAGGAGGTGTAGGGAAACGCGGGGTAAAGATTGGTGCCGTGCTCCGAGGTCCCCTTCCACAATGCGGTAACGAAATTCGCTTCCGACCAGCTACCGATGCCGTCCCCGGGATCGGGCGAAATGTTCGGCACGTAGAAAACGCCGAACGGCGATTTCAACGCCAAGCCGCCGCCGAGCCGCCTTCGATCGACTTTTTCGGGATTCTGGTTAGGCACGGCATGGCAAGACGCGCAGCCGCCGATATTGAACATCGTTTCGCCATTGGCGAGATTCGGCGTATGTCCCGGCAGCGCCGCGGCCGGAACGACGGCCGGCAGCGTCAAAATCCAAACCGCCGCCGGCCCGAAAATGGCGCCAGCCGCAACGATGAACGCGAATTTTCGCAGCTTAGACATACCGTGGCCTCCGGCGCGGTGGCAAAGGTGATACACGTTTCTCCGATGGGTTGCAGCGTCATTCGCGCATACCCCGTCTTTGGAGTGCGGGCCGCGCGACAGCGTGCGCGCCGAGCGCGAGGCTCTACCCAAATAAAGAGCGGGCCGTCCGCTCCGACGGCCCGCTGCGGCTCGCGTAACCGCGCTCAGCCCTTTTTTAGCCGGTACAGTTCATGGCAGGCGCCGCAATCGTTCTTGCCGATATTGGTGAAGGCGGCCTTGAAACTTGCGAGATCTTTCACGCTTGCATCGGCCGCTTTCGCATCTTGCCCAAATTTTGCGAACCGCTCTTTGAGGTCGGCGATATTTTGCCAGACCTTGGGACTGGCATTGAAATCGTCTGTGCTATTTTCGGCTGGCTTGGAGTTCTCCGGAAAGAGATTCGGCATTTTTGCCGCCGCATCTTGAAACGTAGCGAAAATCTTATGAACGGCTGCGAGATTGAAGGGCTTGTCCCCCTTGATCATATCGGCGCCAATCTTGCCTTGATCGCCGTTGGCCTTCATCAGTGTCTTGCGCTGCTTGATGACATCCTCCTGCGCGGCGGCGACGCTCAGGCCGAATATGATCGTGATCGTCGCAAATACCGCTCGGATCATGTGCTCGCTCCCGTCTCTGCAGCCTACCCTACCGCGGACGCCTTGACGACAAACCCCAGAATCACCGCGTTATTCCAGTAAAATCGGCACCGTTGCCACGGTCTTCAACCGGCCGCTACTCAGCCGGTTGCGCGGATCTCTGCCGAGCCTTGCCGCGGCGTGGACCGAGCTGCGCAATCCATCGCGCGACAACGTAGAAGACGGGCGTGAACACCAGACCGAACGCCGTCACTCCGATCATCCCGGCAAATACCGCTGTTCCAAGCGCCTGACGCAACTCCGCGCCCGCGCCGATTGCCCAAACAAGCGGGGTCACACCGAGGATGAAAGCAAAAGACGTCATCAGGATCGGCCGCAACCGCAGCCGCGTGGCTTCGGTCGCCGCCTGCCAGCGGTCAAGGCCGCGATCCTCAAGCTGGCGCGCGAATTCGACGATCAGAATTGCGTTCTTGGCTGCCAGCCCAATCAGCACGACAAACCCGACTTGCGTCAGGATGTTGTTGTCCATGCCGCGCACAATGACTCCGGTGATGGCGGCGACGAGACACATCGGCACGATCATGATGACCGCCAGCGGCAAAGTTAGGCTCTCATATTGCGCCGCCAGCACCAAGAAAACGAAGACCACCGCCAGCAGGAAGGCAAACGTCGCAGTATTGCCGGCTCTAATCTGCTGGAACGCAAGCGTCGTCCATTCCGTGGCGAAACCTTCCGGCAGCGTCTCGGCGGCAAGCTTGTCCATAATCGCAATTGCTTGACCTTGCGAATAGCCCGGCGCGGCGGCGCCGTCGATTTCGGCCGCCGGATATAGATTGTAGCGCGGCACGCGATACGGCCCCGCTATATTGTCGACGGTGGTGAAGGAGCCGAGTGGAACGGTATCGCCGCTGGAATTGCGCACCCTGATCTTGAGCACGTCGCTTATATGCTGCCTATCCTCGTCGCGCGCCTGCGCAGTGACGCGGAAAGTGCGACCAAACAAGTTGAAATCGTTGACGTAGGATGAGCCGATGTAAATTTGCAGCGCGTTGAAAACATCCTGCACGTTTACGCCGAGCAGCTGCGCCTTGGTGCGATCGATATTGAGATAGATTTGCGGCGTCGACGTCTCGAACAAAGAGAACGCTCCGGCGATGCCGGCCGTCTGCGCGGCGCGCGCGACAAGCGATTCGGTCGCTGACCGCAAGGCTTCCGAGCCCTGGCCGGCGCGATCCTCGACCATCATGCGAAAGCCGCCGGCGGTTCCGATACCTATGACTGGCGGCGGCAGTACGGGAATGATGAATGCGTCCTCGATCGTGGACAGGCGCGCGAAGAGCTGCCGCTGGATGGCGGCCGCGGATTGACCGGAAGCGCGGCCGCGCTTCTGGAAGTCGTCGAGCACCAGAAACAGCGCGCCGGCATTGGGTGCATTGGTGAAGGTCGCGCCCGAAAAGCCGACGATGTTCGCGGCATGTGCCACGCCGGGGACCTGGAATGCGATATCGAGGGCGCGCTGTTGCACCGCGTCGGTGCGCGCCAGCGAAGCGCCGGGCGGCAATTGCACCACAACGATGATATAGCCGCGGTCCACCTGCGGAATAAAACCGACCGGCGTCGCGCGAAAGGCGCTCAAGCCGAACCCGATGACGACTAGATAAATCGCAACCATCATGACGGCGCGGCGCACCGTTCGCGAGGCAAGCCAGGAAATCCCGAATGCAACTTTTTCGAATGCGCGATTGAAATAGCCGAAGAAGCGATCAATCGGCCGGGTCCACCATGACTCGCTGCGAGTGTCGTCGTGCGGCTTGAGCAGAAGCGCGCACATCGCCGGCGACAGAGTGAGCGAAACGATGAGCGAAATGATCGTGGCGCCCGCGATCGTCAGCGCGAACTGGCGATAAAACTGACCCGATATGCCGGTGATAAACACCGACGGCACGAACACCGCGCACAGCACCAAAGCGATCGCGATCAAGGCTGAGCCAACTTCGTCCATGCTTTTGCGCGCTGCCTCGCGCGGCGCCAGCCCGGAAGCGATATTGCGTTCGACGTTTTCGACTACGACAATGGCGTCGTCGACCACGATGCCGATCGCCAAGACCAGGCCGAACAGCGAGAGATTGTTGAGCGTGAATCCGAACGCGGCCATGAAGAAGAAGCTGCCCACGAGCGACACCGGAATCGCGACCAAGGGAATGATCGCGGCGCGCCAGGTTTGCAGGAACAAGATAACGACGAGCACCACGAGCACGATGGCCTCGCCGATCGTGTCGATCACCGCGTCGACGGACTGCTGAATGAACTGCGTCGGATTATAGACAATCGCATAGCTAACCCCTGGCGGAAACCGCTTCGCCAATACCTTCATCAGGTCGGTGACGCCCTTAGCGGTGGCGAGCGCGTTGGAGCCCGGCCGCTGGAAGATGGCGAGCGCCACCGCGGGATCGTGGTCGAGATAAGAATTCGACGAATAGTCGAGTGCGGCCAGTTCGACGGTGGCGACGTCGCGCAGCCGCACCACGGCGCCGGGCGTCTCTTTCACGACGATGGAGCCGAACTCGTCGGGATTATTCAGCCGGCCGAGCGTCTGCACTGCGATCTGAAACGCGCCGGGATGAGCGACCGGAGGTTGGTTGAGTACGCCGGAAGCGACCTGGATGTTTTGCGCTTGCAGCGCGGCGGTGACATCGCTTGCGGTCAAACCAAGCGATTGCAAGCGATCCGGATCGAGCCAAATCCGCATCGAATAGTCGCGGCTGCCGAACACTGTGATCGAGCCGACGCCATCGACACGCGTGAGCGGATCAGTGACTTCGAGCGTGGCATAGTTGGAGATGAACAGCGAATTGCGCGACTTGTCGGGCGAGTAAAGGTGCACGACCATCATAAGATCGGGCGAAGCCTTGGTGACGGTCACACCGATATTGCGGACGTCGGCCGGCAACCGCGGCTGGGCGATGGCGACACGGTTCTGAACCTGGACCTGAGCGATATCGAGATTGGTGCCGAGATCGAAGGTGACTTGGATCGAGAAGCGTCCATCGGCCGTCGAATTCGACGACATGTAGAGCATGTTCTCGACGCCATTGATCTGCTCCTCGATCGGCGTAACCACCGTCGATGCGACGACATCGGCGCTCGCTCCGGGGTATTGGCCGGAGACATTGATGATCGGCGGCGCGATCTCGGGATATTGCGCGACCGGCAGACGTGAAAACGATACGCCGCCGAGGATGACGAAAACAATCGAGACCACAGCGGCAAAAATCGGCCGGTCAATGAAGAAGTGCGAGATGCGCATTTAATCTCTACGTCTGATACCGGTCATTCACCGGCGTCTTCATCCGGCTGTTCATCCGCCCTTCTTCAACCGGCTTTGGCCTCATTGCCGGATTTCGGCGGCGTCGCCGGCGCGCTGGGAGCGTTTTGCTGTTCGCGGGCGTTGACCTTGATGCCCGGCCGCACACGCATCAAGCCGTTGACGACCACACGGTCGGATGCAGTTAGACCATCGCTGATGACGCGCAATCCGTCGTCGAGCTGACCCAGCGTCACGTATTTTTGCCGCACCACGTCCGTGTCGTCGACCACAAGCACGTATTTGCGCGCCTGCTCGGAGCCGATCGCATCGTCGGGAATGAGCAAAGCCTGATAGGGCGGCGATCCCGGCACCCGGATACGGCCAAACATGCCGGGAGTGAGTGTGCCATTGGGGTTCGGGAAGACGGCCCGGCCGCGAATAGTGCCCGATGATTGATTGATAGCGTTATCGACGAAATCGATCTTGCCGGTATGGACGAAATCCTTTTCGTCGAGCAGCTTGAGCGACACCGGGACCCCGCCGTCAATGCCGCCTTCTTTATTGGCGAAGCGCTGATAGCGCAGATAGGACGCTTCGTCGAAGGTGAACTCGAAGCGAATCGGATCAACCGACACGATGGTCGCAAGGAGCGTCGTGTTGCCGCTGGTGCCGCCGGTCACGAGATTGCCGACCGAAACGCGGCGATCGCCGATTTTGCCGTCGATCGGCGCGCGAAGTTCGCTGTATTGTTCAAGATCGAGCTCGGCGGAGTGCACCATCGCTTCCTGCGCGGCGACGGAGGCCTCGGCAACGTTCTTGGCCTGCGTACGCTGGTCGTAAGTCTGCTCGGTAATCGTCTTGTTCTGCAGCAAGCTTTGACCGCGCTGGAGGTCGGCTTTGGCGAAGGCGAGATTGGCGCGGGCTTGCGCGAGATTGGCGCGCATCTGCTCAAGCGCGATTTCAAACGGCCGCCGGTCGATGGTGAATAGAAGGTCACCCTGCTTCACCATCTGCCCGTCGGTAAAATGGATCTCAGCCAGATAGCCGGACAGGCGCGAGCGTATCTCGATCGCGTTGACCGCAACGAAACGGCCGACATATTCGTTCTGATCGACCACCGTGCGTTGCACCGGCTTCGCGACGGTAACCGACGGCAGGGCTTGCGCCGTGCTTTGCTGCTGACTCTGACCGCAACTGGCCAAGAAAGCCGCCGCCAGCAAAACAGCAAGACGCGCGATATTGGCGAATTTCATGGTCTTCCCTTTGGACCGCGCGTATCTTATGCGCCCCGCAATTGGCAGTCACACCAGCGCACGCGCATTCTTGCCCTATTCTCGACCTGTCGGTCCTCGCCCTTTTCGCATCGGGCCGCGCTCCCCATATCAGCCTCTCATTCCGACATCCACAAAATTCCCCCGGCGCAGGCCGACGGCAAGGACACCAATAATCGCATGACAATCATCCCACTAACCGACGCGCTCCGCCCGGGGCGAAACGCCGCTGTGCAGGCTATTCCCCCGGACGATCAGCTCCTCGACGCCTATTCGCGAGCCGTTATCGACGTTGTTGACCGGATCGGCCCTGCCGTCGTCCGGCTGGCTGTCCGTAGCGGCAATAGCGGCCGGGCGGGCCAATCACGGGGTGGAACCGGTTCCGGGGTTATCGTGGCGCCGGATGGGCTCATCCTCACCAATAGCCATGTCGCCGGGGCCGCCTCGCGCATCGAAGTCACCACCGCCGACGGCCGGGATTTACACGCACGCCTTGTTGGCGACGACCCGGACACCGATCTCGCGCTCATTCGCATCGATGAGGCGGTGATGCTGCCGGCGGCGCCGCTCGGTGATTCCAAATGCCTCAAACGTGGCCAACTCGTGATCGCGATCGGCAATCCACTGGGGTTTGAATCGACGGTGACTACCGGGGTCGTCTCCGCGCTTGGTCGTTCATTGCGCTCGCGCAATGGCCGGCTGATCGACGATGTGATTCAAACCGATGCCGCCCTCAATCCCGGAAATTCCGGCGGCCCTTTGGTGTCGTCCCGCGGCGAGGTTGTCGGTATCAATACCGCGGTGATCATGGGAGCGCAGGGCATTTGCTTTGCGGTCGCCGCCAATAGCGCAAGCTTTGTGCTCGGCGAATTGGTGCGGCACGGCCGCGTGCGCCGCGCCTTCATCGGCATTGCCGCGCAGGCAACCGCGATCCCCCCGCTGCGACGGCGCGCCGCTGGCTTGACGCAGGACCGCGCCGTCATGATCGGTACTGTCGAGCCGGATTCGGCGGCGGCGCGCGCCGGCTTGAGAGCGGGCGACATTATCGTTGCGCTCGACGGCGCCACGATCGCCGGCGCGGACGATCTCGTACGCGCGCTCACCGGCGATAGAATCGGCCGCAGCGTCGCCTTCGACGTGCTGCGCGGCACCGAGCGGCTCACACTTTCCGTAGTGCCGCAGGAACGGCGACGAAGCTGAGACCCGATTGCGCCAACCCGGCGCGGGCGCCCTATTGGGGTACCTCGCCTTTGAGCATGAGCCGATAGAGATAGCGGCGCTCGTTCATGTCGTAGTCCGGATTGGCCTGGTGCATGACGCTGCGGTTGTCCCACAGCACCCAGTCGCCATGACGCCATTTGTGCCGGTACTCGTATTTCTTCTGCGTCGCATGCCGCATGAGCTCGCCGATCAATTCCAGCGCGGCCTCATCCTCCATGCCTACGATCGATTCCATGCGAACCGGATTAAGGAACAGCGCCTTGCGGCCATTCTCGGGATGGGTGCGCACCAGCGGGTGAACGCCGGGCGGCGGCAGGTTGCGGCGGCTCTCCTCGGTCAGATGACCCAGCGGTCGTGGACTGTATTTGCTCAGATAGACGTGCACGGCTTTGAGCCCGTCGATTCTCTGTTTGGTCTCGGCGGGCAGATCGTCATAGGCGTCGTGCATATTGACGTATTGCGTGTCGCCGCCATGCGACGGCAGTTCGACCGCGAACAGCGTCGTGGCTTTGGGCGGACGCGGATGGTTTGAATGGTCGGTATGGAACGTCTCCCCGGGAATGATCCGCCGACCGTTCACGAATTCGTCGTTGGAGACATAGGACACATCGGGATGGCCGGGGACGTGATGCTCCTTTTTGTCGTGCGGCTGAAGCTCGCCGAAAAGTTGAACGGCGGCCTTGAACTCGTTCGGCGCGAACTCTTGATCGCGCATGACCAGGACGTGATTTTCGACGAACGCGCGGTTCAACGCGTCGCTGATTTCCCGATCGATCGGTTTGCGAAAATCGAGACCGACCACTTCAGCGCCGGTGTGTCCCGTGAGCGGCGTAATTGTGAAGGATGTCATCGGCCGTTCCTCCGCGTAATTTTTATCAAACGCTATCGCGCCGCACATTCGCGATCAAGGCGTGGCGGACGAAAGCCGCCAGGCTTACCGCCCATGACGGCGTGAAAGTCAATTGCAACCAGTGACCGCCGCGAGCGGAATTAATCATCAAACAAATAATCAACAAACAATCGCCGCATTTCAACCTGCGAGAACAAGGCGAAAATCTGGCGCGTAGCCGCACCAAACAAATACATGCCATGCAATTTCGGAATACGAAAAAAATCTCAGTGATGCTATCAAGCGCCCGCGCCTCGCCACGTCAATGAGGCGTTTTTTGGTTTGCTTGACCCTCGCCTTCGTCGTCGTTGGCGAGGTTTTTATTTGCTGACGAAAGCAAGAAAGATCGAGTGCAACGAGTAGGAGTTATCGAATGAAATCGACGGTTTTTGCGGTCGCCGCTGCGGCCATCATGATGTTCGCGCCATCCGCTCACGCGCGGGAGCATCATCATCGCCACGGTTATCACGATCGTATCGCACGGCATGGCAGCTTGGCGGCGTCGCGATCCGACCGCACAATTGAAGGAAGTTCCGATTGGACTTCGAACGCGTTCGCTTATTCAAATCAGCCGACATATCGCGGCCGCGAACGGGGACGTCCTGCCGCATGGTGTGGCTGGCAGATGCGGCAGCTCGTCGGCAGCGACCCGGGGCCTTCGTTTAATCTTGCGCGCAACTGGTCGCATTGGGGCAGGCCTGGGGCTGCGGGCGTGGGCGCCGTCGTCGTCTGGGCGCATCACGTCGGCAAAATCGTCGGTCAAGAAAACGGCCAATGGCTCATCGAATCCGGCAATGACGGCCATGCGCTGCGCACCCGGGCCCGCTCGATCGCGGGCGCAATCGCGATCCGGTGGGGCTAAATGCAACCGTTGGCTTGATTCTCAAAAAAAGGCCGCCCGGTTTTCGGGCGGCCTTGTTTTTATGTTCCCCCAGGTTTTTTGCTCCGGAGGTGCAGAGGATTGCATTCGGAACAGTTATTCTCCAACCTCGGTGTAAGGGAGAAGGAGTCGGTCGCCGCCGGCTCAACAAAAAAATGCCGGGCGCTTGGAACGGCTGGGCGACGGCCCTAAATCATATAGCCATATCGTCCGGTATTTCGAGCCAAAAGAGTATTGCCATGACGGATCTTTCGGTCGACGCACGCCTTCTCGCCAGCGAACGTGGCGCTGCGCCCAACATCAATAGCCGGATCGTTTTATTGGCTTCGGCCGTGCTCGGCGCCGGCGCGATCGCGCTCGCCGAAGCCTATGGCTGGCGCCAAGGCGCCCTGTTTGTACTCGGAGGCGCGCTTGGCGTCGTGCTCTATCATGCGCTGTTCGGTTTTACCTCGGCCTGGCGGGTTTTCATCGCCAACGGCCGCGGCGCCGGCTTGCGCGCGCAAATGGTGATGTTGGCTGCCGCCGCGGTGTTGTTCTTTCCGGCTTTGGCGCATGGCACGCTGTTCGGTCACCCGGTCCACGGCGAATATGGCGCGGTCGGCGTTTCGGTTCTGGTCGGCGCATTCATGTTCGGCCTCGGCATGCAGCTCGGCGGCGGTTGCGCTTCCGGCACGCTCTACACGGCCGGCGGCGGCAATACGCGCATGCTGGTCACGCTGGCCTTCTTCATCATCGGCTCGGCCTTCGGCGCCTGGCACCTGCCGTGGTGGTCGGCGACGCCCAATATTGGTTCGATCTCGCTCATCAAATCCCTAGGCTGGCTGCCGGCGCTCGTGCTGAGCCTTGGCGGCTTTGCCGCCATCGGTGGCCTCACGATCATGATCGAGCGGCAATGGCACGGTGAATTGCGTTCCGGCGTTGTGACCGATCGCCGGGGTTGGCGGCGCTTTTTGCACGGACCCTGGCCGCTTCTGGCCGGCGCGGTAGCGCTTGCCCTTGGAAATTTTGCGACGCTTTATCTCGCCGGACGGCCGTGGGGCATTACCTCGGCTTTTGCGCTATGGGGCTCGAAGATTTTCGCCGCGGCCGGCGTCGATGTCGGGTCCTGGGGTTATTGGCAGTCGGCGGAACGCGCCAAGGCGCTGCACGCAAGCGTCTTCGCCGATATCACCTCGATCATGGATTTCGGCATCATGATCGGCGCGCTTTTGGCCTCAGGCCTTGCCGGCAAGTTCCGTCCCGGCTGGAAAGTCCCGCCGCGCTCGCTCGTCGCCGCGATTTTTGGCGGCTTGCTGCTCGGCTATGGTGCGCGACTCGCCTATGGCTGCAATATCGGCGCTTATTTCAGTGGCATCGCGTCGTCGAGCGTCCACGGCTGGTTATGGCTTGTCGCTGCGTTCCTTGGCAGCGTGCTCGGCACCTACTTGCGCCCGGTATTCGGCCTGAGCGTCGAAGGCAATCTTACGCGCGCCCAGGCGGGACCGGTCGCGCGCGCTTAGAGCGGAGTCGCTTCAAATTGAATCGCGGCTCTAGGTTTTTCATGGGACATGATCATTTCGGAAAAGGATTCCACCCGGATCGCGTCCGGGGCAGGCTTTTCCGGATCATGCCCTAGACGCGCCCGGCCGGGCTACTCTACTCCGGTCCGGCCGATCGGCACGTAGCGGAACGCGGCGCGCTTCATTTCATCGGCCCGATAAATATTGCGCAAATCGACAATCACCGGCTGCGCCATCACACGCTTGAGCCGCGCGAGATCGAGCGCGCGGAACTGTTCCCATTCGGTCGCGATCACGACCGCGTCGGCGCCTTCCGCCGCATTATAGGCGTCCTGGCAATAGTGGACGTCAGGCAGAAGCGGCTTAGCCTGTTCCATCCCGGCTGGATCGTAACCGCGCACGGTCGCGCCGAGGTCGTGCAATGCCGTGATCAGCGGAATGGCCGGCGAGTCGCGGGTGTCGTCCGTATTCGGCTTAAAGGTCAGGCCCAGGACGGCAATGGTCTTACCGCGGACCGAGCCGCCCAGCGCCAAAACAACCTTGCGCGCCATCGCGCGTTTGCGCTGCTCATTGACGGCGGACACGGTTTCGACGATCCGCAATGGCACGCCGTGATCGTGCGCGGTCTTAATCAAGGCGCTGGTGTCCTTGGGGAAACACGATCCGCCGAATCCCGGCCCCGCATGCAGAAATTTCGATCCGATGCGATTGTCGAGCCCCATGCCGCGCGCGATTTCCTGCACGTCGGCGCCGACCTGTTCGCACAGGTCGGCCATTTCATTGATGAATGTGATCTTGGTCGCGAGGAAGGCATTGGAAGCATATTTGATCAGCTCGGCGGTCCGCCTGTTGACATAAATGATCGGCGGCGCGTTCAGATAAAGCGGCCGGTAAATCTCGGCGAGGATTTTGCGCGTGCGATCATCGTCGGTGCCGACGACGATGCGGTCGGGATGCTTGAAATCCTGAATCGCGGCGCCCTCGCGCAAAAATTCCGGATTTGAGGCGACCTGGATGTCGGCATCCGGCCGCTTTTCGCGCAGGATGTTTTCGATTTCGTCGCCCGTACCCACTGGCACCGTCGATTTGGTGATGACGACGGCACTGCCGGCAAGCAGCGGCGCGATCTCCCGAACCGCGTCGTAGACGAAGCTCAGGTCGGCATGCCCGTCGCCGCGACGCGACGGCGTGCCCACCGCGATGAACACCGCCTCGGCGTCGCCGACGTGGGACGCTTCGGCCGCGAATTCGAGCCGTCCCTGCCGCATGTTGAATTCGACGAGGTCCGCGAGCCCGGGTTCGAAGATCGGGATTTCGCCGCGGCTGAGCGCTGCGATCTTCTTCGCATCCTTGTCGATACAGGTCACCTGGTGACCGAAATCGGCAAAGCAGGCGCCGGAAACGAGGCCGACATAGCCGGCGCCGATCATAGTCACGCGCATTGGTGTTCCTGCGTCATTTCAAGATTCGATTGGAGCTTTTCAGTTCGATCCAAGCCCGCTGCCGATGGAAACGGCGTCCCCGTTCCGCTCATCCTGGCTCGGCGCGGTCGCGGTCGTTGCGCTGCGGCGTATCAGCGAAAGCCCGCGGCGGCCAAACAGCGCGATCACAAGCCCTCCATAGACCAAGCCGCCGATCAGCATCAGCAGCGCCAGTTCCGATTCGTTGCGAAACCTGGACCACGAGGATAACAGAGCCGTGACAAAGGGAACAGCCGTCAGCAAGACGACCCCGAGCACGACGGCCGCCGCCGCGAGCTTGGCGAGCGAGGCCTTAAGTTCCGCGTCGGACGCGAAAACGCGCGATCGCATGGCGAGATACAGGACCAGAATGAAGTTGATCCAGGCCCCGATCGACGTCGCCAGCGCTAATCCAACCTGCGCCAGCGGCACCATCAGCGCGACCTTGCAGGCGATATTGACAGCGGTGCCGATCAAGGCAGCCTTGACCGGGGTTGCGGTGTCGCCGCGCGCGAGAAACGGCGCGACGACGCTGCGGATGAGAATGAACGGAACGAGCCCGATCGTATAGGCCATCAGCGTGAGCGCGGCCGCGTGGGCATCGGCGGCGGTAAAGGCGCCGCGCACGAACAAACCCCGCATGATGAAGCCGGGCACCGTCAAGAAGGCGACGACGCAGGGCAATGCGAGAAGGAGCGCAAATTCAATAGCGCGATTTTGCGCCACGTGGGCTCCGGCTTCGTCCCCCGAGGCGAGCCGATGCGTGATCTCGGGAACCAGCACGGTGCCCACCGCGATCCCGATCACGCCGATCGGCAACTGATCGATGCGATCGGCGTAATACAAGGCGGAGATCGCGCCAGCAGATAAAAAGCTGGCGATGATCGTGTCGGCAAACAGCGCCAACTGCGTGCCCGCCGATCCGACTGTCGCCGGCAGAAGCGCCCTGAAGAAATACCGCACGTCCTTGTCCCAGCGGGGCGCGCGGAACCACGTCATGACCCCGGCATGGTAAATATCGCCGCCGACCAAGACGGCCTGCAGAACACCGGATATCAGTACGCCCCAAGCTGCGGCATAGCCGGCACTCGGAAACCAATAGGCCAAGGCAAGGGTCGCCATCATCGCGACATTGAGCAGGATAGGGGCAGCGGCGGCGGCGGCGAATCGATGCAGCGCATTGAGAATTCCGCCCCACAGCGTGACGAGCGTAATGAGCAGGAGATAGGGGAAGGTGATCCGCGTCAATGAAACCGCAAGCGCGAATTGTTGCGGTTCGCGCGAAAAGCCGGGAGCGAGCAATGCGATGGCCTGTGGCGTAAAGAAAAGCGCTAGGGCAAGCAGAACAACTTGCGAGCCGAACAGAAGCGTGAAAATACGGTCGCCGAACTGGCTCGCCGCCGCAGCCCCGCCCTCGGTGCGAATACGCGCATAGGCCGGAATGAAGGCTGCGTTAAAGGCGCCTTCGGCAAAAATGGCGCGAAAATGATTGGGCAGCCGGAAGGCGACAAAAAACGCGTCGGCGACCGGACCGGCGCCGATAATCGCCGCAAGCATGATGTCGCGCAAAAAGCCGGTCAGCCGCGAGAGTAGCGTGTAGCCGCCGACGGTGAGAATCTTGCCGATCATTGGCGCGTCATTAGCATTAATCGCGCGTCGCCGCGAAGGCGCGAAGGCGCGAACGCAGGTGTTGTTGCCATCTTCGGCTGGACCCCGACGCGCGCGGGAATGAGCGAGTTTTAGCGCGCGAGGGCGCGGCGAACGGACTTGACAATCCGATCTTGGACCACCGGCTCGAGATAGGCGTGCATCGGCAGGCTGATCACTTCTTCGGCAAGCCGCTCGCTCACCGGCACGCCGCCGTCGGCCACGGGAAAGTCGCGATAAGCCGGCTGGCGATGCAGCGGTTTGGTGTAATAGATCGCGGTCGGAATTCCTTCCGCTTTCAGCGCAGCCGCCATCCCATCGCGCTGGCCCGGCTTGAGCCGGATGGTGTATTGCGCCCATACCGAGGTCGATTGATTTGCGGTCCGCGGCACGATTGCGATATCGGCGAAGGCGTCCGAATAGCGCGCCGCAATCCGATCGCGTGCCTCAATCTCCTCCGGAAAGATTTTCAGCTTTTCGAGGAGCACCGCCGCCTGGATGGTGTCGAGGCGGCCGGTAATGCCGATGCGCGCGGCTTCGGACCGGTCGGCGCCCTCGCCGTGCAGCCGGATGCTTTTGACCCGCGCCGCCAGGGCGTCGTCGTCGGTGAAAACGGCGCCGCCGTCGCCATAGCAGCCGAGCGGCTTGGCGGGGAAGAAGCTGGTCGTAGTCGCGGTCGCGAGCGCGCCGAGTTTCTTGCCGCGGTAGGTGGCGCCCAACCCCTGCGCCGCGTCGTCGAGCACCGCAAGCCGGTGCGTAGCGGCGATAGCGGAGATCGCATCGTGATCGGCGGGCAGCCCGAACAGATCGACGGGAATGATCGCGCGCGGCTTAAGGCCTAGCCGTTCGGCCGTGT
>DASPTX010000058.1:0-10113 GCA_035623195.1 Xanthobacteraceae bacterium
TTTTTGGTGAAGGAGATTGCCCTTCATGAACGGCCGCTGCGGATCGATCTCAAGCACGCGGGCATAGGCGCGCGCCGCCTCCTCGTGCCGCTTGAGCCGAGCCAGCATCTCGCCGGAGCCGATCCACGCCTCGATGAGGCCTGGGTTTAATGCGGCGGCCTTGTCGTAGTTTGCCAAGGCCTCGTCAAAGCGCTTGAGTTTTTGCAGGGACCCGGCCCGATTGCTGAAGGCCTCAGCGTAGTCGGGTCTCAGCGCAATGGCCTTGTCGTAGCTCGCCAAGGCCTCCTCAAAGCGCTTGAAGTTTTGCAGAGACCCGCCCCGATTGCTGAAGGCCTCAGCATAATGGGGTTTGAGAGCAATGGCCCTATCGTGGCTCGCCAAGGCGTCGTCAAAGTGCTTGAGCTTTTCCAGGCAAACGCCCCGATTGCTGAAGGCCTCGGCGTAGCCGGGTTTGAGCGCGATGGCGGCGTCGTAGCTCGCCAGGGCCTCGTCGAAACGCCCGAGCTCTTGGAGCGCGTTGCCCCGATTGCTGAAAGCCTCGGCGTAGTCGGGTTTCAGCGCGATGGCCTTGTCGTAACTTGCCAGCGCCTCATCGTAGCGCTTGAGGCCCTTGAGCGCATTGCCCCGGCCGCCAAAGGCCTCGGCGTAATCCGGCTTGAGGGCGATGGCCCTATCGTAGCTGGCCGACGCCTCGTCGAAGCGTTGCAGGTCCACCAGCACGCCGCCGCGATTGTACGGCGCGTTCGGTTCGTTTGGATCAAGTTCGATGGCGCGCGCAATCAGCCGCTCTCCCTCCGCCAATTGGCCACGCTGCACAAAAACAACGCCGAGAAGGTGCGTCGCATCGAAATCGCCGGGATCGAGCTTTAATATTTCTCGATAGATCCGCTCCGCCTCGGCCAATTGGCCGCGCTGATGCAGGGCGAGAGCATTTTGAAGAATGGCCTCCGTGCGAAATCGATCGCGATCCGCGTCGCTCATAAAAACTCCAACTCGCCGGCGACCGTATCTCAAAAGGAAGACAGCATGAAGCCGATCGTCTTCCCCGGCAACGCTGCCGCGCGCCTCGCTAGAGCATGATCCGGAAAAAGCCTGCCCCGCACGTGATCCGGGGTGGAAACCGGTCTTCCGAAAAAGATCACCGCCTCATCAAATACCTAGAGCCGCATTCGATTCAACTTGAAACGATTGCGCTCTAGACGGCACCGCATTCAGCCGCCGATGTGTTTCTTGAGAAGCTCATTGACGGTCTGCGGGTTGGCTTTGCCGCCGGATGCTTTCATCACTTGGCCGACGAACCACCCGATCGCCTTCGGATTGGTTTTGGCGTCGGCGACCTTGTCCGGATTCTTGGCGACGATGTCCTCGACAATCCTTTCCAGCGCGCCGATGTCGCTGACCTGCTTTAGTCGGCGCCGCTCCACAATCTCACGCGGATCGCCGCCTTCGGTCCAGGCGATCGTAAGCACGTCCTTGGCGACTTTTCCCGAGATGACATTCTCCGCAACCATCCGCAGGATGGCGGCATTGGCCTGTGCGCTTAGCGGTCCTGAAGAGACAGTCAGCCCTTCCTTGTTCAAGCGACCGAAATATTCGTTAATGAGCCAATTGGCCGCGGCCTTGGGTTCCGCCCCGGCCGCCACCATTGCCTCGAAATATTCCGCCGTCTCCCGCTCCGCGACTAGAACATCGGCGTCATAGGCGGAGAGCGCGTAGTCGCGCATGAAGCGCGCCTTTTTCTCGTCCGGCAGTTCAGGCAGGGTAGCCTTGAGCTTTTCGATGTCCTCCTCGCGAAGCTGTAGCGGCAGCAAGTCGGGATCCGGGAAATAGCGGTAATCGTGCGCTTCCTCCTTGGTGCGCATCGGCCGCGTCTCGCCCTTGACCGGATCGAACAGCCGCGTCTCTTGTTCGATCTTTCCGCCATCCTCGACGATCTCGATCTGGCGGCGCGCTTCATGCTCGATAGCCTGCCCGATAAAGCGGATCGAGTTGACGTTCTTGATCTCGCAGCGTGTGCCGAATGGAGCTCCGGGCTTGCGCACGGAAACGTTAACGTCGGCGCGCAGATTGCCCTTTTCCATGTCGCCGTCGCAGGTGCCGAGATAGCGCAGCACGCTGCGCAGTTTGGCGACGAAGGCCTTGGCTTCCTCCGCCGAGCGCAGATCGGGTTTAGTCACGATTTCCATCAGCGCCACGCCAGAGCGGTTGAGGTCGACCAGCGACATATTGGGATTCTGGTCGTGCAACAATTTGCCGGCGTCTTGCTCCAGGTGCAGGCGCTCGATGCCGATCCGCACCATCTCGCCGTCGGCCATATCGACGATGACTTCGCCCTCTCCCACGATCGGCGACTTGTATTGGCTGATCTGGTAGCCTTGCGGCAGATCGGGATAAAAATAATTTTTCCGGTCGAATACGGATTTGAGATTGACGCGCGCCTTGAGACCAAGACCGGTTCGCACCGCTTGGCGCACGCACTCGGCATTGATTACCGGCAACATGCCGGGCATGGCGGCATCGACCAGCGAGACATGCGTATTCGCCTCGCCGCCAAATTCGGTCGAAGCGCCCGAAAACAGCTTGGCCTCGGAACTGACCTGAGCATGGACCTCCATGCCGATTACGACTTCCCAGTCGCCGGTCGCGCCCCTGATGAGCTTTGAGTTCCGCGGGCTAGCGTCCATCCTGCACCGAACCGTCGTTCTTACGATTCGGTTACGCGCTTCGCACCCGCGCGGCAAGTCCCGCTCCCGGCTAGGGTGATCTGGAAAAGCCTGCCCCGGACGCGATCCGGGATAAAAACCGGGCTTCCGAAAAGATCACGCCCCATCAAATTTCTAGAGTCGCAATCGATTCGGTTTGAAACGATTGCGCCCTAGCGGAGCGGGTGGGTTTGCATCCGCCCAATTGAAGGATCGGGCGCTCAGCCGCCGCACTTCGGACTGCAATAGCCGCCGAAGCAGGGCACGACCTGGCTCAATGCACCGTTGACGCAAAGCTGCTGCGCGCACCAATTGGCTTGAGCGTTGCACTGATAAGAACAGATGGTGCCGTTGGCCACGGCCTTCTTCTCGAAGGCGCAGGCGCCGGCCGGCAATTTCATCATCTTGGCCGAAGCAACCGATACGCAAGCGGCAATGCCACCCCAACTGCCAAGGCAACTTTAACGACCGACATGACACGCATAATAATCCCCCTTGTTCGCGCGCTCGCGCATTTATCTTTAACCTAGCAGACGCGGGCGATGCAATCGGGACGCGGTGCTAACGGCAGCGTTTATGCACGCCGAATCCGCAAGGGCAGCGCGCGACCAGTGGAAAGGAATTCGGCTCGCGGTTTATTTTTCTTCACGCCACAGGCCGAGCGCCTCCTGCGCCGGCCGGTCGGAAATCGAGAACAAAACCGATTCCTTTACTGCGTTATGCGCGTAACGCTTCCATGGCGGCACGACGAAAACGTCGCGAGGCCCCCATTCGATGACCGTGCCATCGACATTGGTCGAACCGGCACCTTCGGCGCAGACGAAGATTGTGCCGTCGGTCGAGCGGTACGGCGCGCCCTTGAAGCCCTTGGGCAGCATCGACAGGCACGCTCCCATAGTCGGAAGCACCGAACCGCCCGTGACCGGATTGGCATAATGCACGCGCGCGCCGTGGCGCTTGTCGATATTGCCCGCGCGCAACATCCGCTCGACGATCGGCCGCGTGCGCGCATAAGTGTAATTGATGACCGGCGTTCTGTTGATAACGGCGGTGCCGTCGGGCAGTACGCCCGAACCGTAGAAGCTTAGCGAATCGCCATCCTGGCGCTTGGTCTCTTGCGTCGGGGCGTCGAAGTTTTCGGCAAATGAGGTTTCGAAGAAATTGACGGCCGGAACGTCGAGAACGTCGAGCCAGAGCATCGGCTTCTTGGAATTATTGCCGTGATCGTGCGGCGCCCAGTTCGCAGTGATGACGAAATCACCGGGCGACATGAAAGCCTTTTCGCCTTCCACCGCCGTATAGGCGCCCTCGCCGTCGAGCACAAAGCGAATGGCCGCGGCGGCATGACGATGAGCGGGTGCGACCTCCCCCGGCAGAATCATTTGGATACCGGCAAACAGCGTATTGGTGACCCGCGATTCGCCGCGCAAGGCCGGATTTTCGAGGATCAGCACCCGGCGCTTGGCCTCTTCCGCAGTGATCAAACTCCCCGATTCCATGACCAGGGATTTGACCTCGTCGAAGTGCCAGACCGCGGGCAGGCAGCGCGACACCGGCTCCTTGGTGACGATCGAGTCCATGACCTTCCAAAGCGGCCGCATGTCGCGCTTGGCGATGCGGTCGTAATAGGCTTGCCGAACCGCCTCGATATTGTGTTTTGGGCTTGGTTTGCCGTTGCCGGCTTTGTTCGCGGCCGCGACCGCCATGGCGTCCTCCTGCGACTAGGGCGCAATCGTTTCAAGTTCAATCGATTGCGGTTCTAGATGTTTGATGGGCATGATCTCTTCGGAAAACCTGTTTCCACTTTTCCGGATCATGCCCTAAAGCTTTACGCCAATATAATCAAAGCGCACAGCGGCGGATAGCGAAACGCCAGCGTAAATCTGCAACCCACCTCGTCTGCCGGGGAAGTGCTCGCGCGATCGTTTGCAAGGGCACACTATCGGCCAATACGGCGAAGGCGGCTCAACCGGCGCACCATAGAAGATCGTTCGGGTGTTTTCGGCGACGCCGACGCCAGACGCAAGCCGTCACGTCAAATCAAGCCGCGCCGTGAAGAGGTCGATCATGCCTCGGATCATAATGTTAAAGGGAAGCGTGATCCGATCCTCGGATTCATTGGCCGTACCCCGCTCGACCGCATGCGGAATGTGACTCGGCCAGATCAGCATGCGACCCTTCTCGGCCGGCATGACGACGAAGTCCGAATTGAGATCGTTCCTTTCCCGATAACTCGGCTCGAGATTTTTCAGGAACTTACGTGGCGAAGCGAACATTGTCGGCCCGCAATTCACCGGCGTCTTGATATAGATGAGACCGCTGAGCAGACAATTCGGATGCACGTGCATATTGCCGCGGGTATTCGGATTGCCGATGTTTCCCCACATATTGGTAATGTAGTGCGAGTCCCGTTTCACCGCGAAGGCATCAAGCACCAGCGCGGCTTCCCGCAGGACAATGTCGACCAGCTCTTTCATCTCCGGAAGAGTGTGGATATCGTCCGGCGTCATATAGGCAAGGGTCGCTCCCGGCGGGGACGAGCGGCCCTTTCCCGCCTTCTGCAAATCCCGAATAACCTTCTCGGCCCGGTCGCAAATGCTCAGATCGGGCAGCACTCCCGTGAACATGGGAGTCGGGAAAAGCATGAACAGCTGTTTTCGGGTAAGTTCGGTTGCTTTGCCAGCGGCCGTTGTTTGAAGCATCGGGACTTTTATCCTGTCGGGCGATGATTGAAGCTTCGAAAATGGATCAGAGCCGGATGCGTGTCAATTATTCGTAGCGCCGCCACCTCACGTGTTGACGTTGCCGCCGTCCACCGCAATGGTCTGGCCGGTGATGAAATCGCTATCGGCGCTGGCCAGGAAAACGAGCGCACCAAGCAGATCTTCAGGGTGTTCGTCGCGTTTAAGGGCGCGCGCGGCCACGGCGCGGGCCCGCGCGGTTTCCACGTGACCCGGATTTTCCGCAATCACCGTTTCACTCATCGTAAAACCCGGGGCGAGCGTATTGACCCGGATGCCATGCTCGCCGAGTTCGCGCGACAGCGCCCGCGACATGGCCATGATCCCGCCCTTCGACGTCACGTAGTGCAGCATCCAGGGAATGCCGCGATAAGCGGTGCCGGACCCGATATTAATGATCTTGCCGTAGCCTTGGGCACTCATATGCGGCGCGACGTGCTTGACCAGCAAAAACGGTCCGCGCAGGTTGATCGCCATGACGCGGTCCCACAGGCCGACATCGATTTCAGTGCATTTGGTTTCTTGCAGCGGCGCAAACAGCGCCGCATTGTTGACGAGGATGTCGATTTTGCCGAACCGCTCCATGGTTTTGGCAACCAGCGCCTTCACGGCGGCCTCGTCGCTCACGTCGGTGATGGAGCTCTCGACCGAATTGGCGCCGTGCTCGCGCGCGAGCGCCGCGGCGACCTCTTTGCCGTCGGCGATATCGGCGATCATCAGGCGAGCGCCCTCGGCGACAAGCGCGCGCGCATAGTGCTGTCCTATTCCTTTGGCGCCGCCGGTTAGGATCGCCACGCGGCCGTCAAGACGCGCCATCGTTTTTCTCCTAAACTTCGATCCGGCGCACTCACCTTAGAGCGCGATCGCTTCAAATTGAATCGATTGCGGCTCTAGGTTTTTGATGGGCATGATCTTTTCGGAAAACCGGTTTCCACTTTTCCGGATCATGCCCTAGCCTTTGCCGCCGTGCTGCACGATGAACTTAGCAAAAGCGGCAAGCTGCTGCTTGATGAAGCCGATCGTCTGCTCGTCCTTGATCTGACCGGTCTTTTCGTCGATCCGCTGCGAACAATTGCCGATGAAAATTTCCGGCCGGTTCATCGTCAAAGCGTCGAGAAAGATCATGCAGCGGCGCAAATCGTATTGCATGCGTCCGCCGCCAAGCGCGCCTCCCGTCGCGGATTGAATGGCGATCGGCTTGCCCACGAAGGGCTGGTTCGGCAGGCGCGAGACCCAATCGATCGCGTTCTTTAATCCGCCGGGGATCGAGTAATTGTATTCCGGGGATACGAAGATGACGCCATCGGCGACGCGGATCGCCTCCGCAAGCGCCTGAACCGGCGCGGGGAAGCCGGCCGAATTTTGTACGTCCGCGTTATAGAGCGGGAAGCCGGCAAACGGCGGCGCCTCGGTAATGCGCATGCCGTCGGGCGCGTAACCCTGCAGCGCATTCATGACCATGCGGTTGTAGGAGCCCTTGCGCAGGCTGCCGCAAATGCTGGCGACGCTGAGTATCTTTTCCGGCATGTCACAACCCTTCTGCTGAAGAGAACCAAATTGCGAAAACGCGTTTTATCTCGGGCGGTCTTGGCCTCACGTGCTCGGCGAATTCAACAAGGCCGGCGCCACGATCTCCTTCCAGCTTTGCGGCGGCGTTTTTAGCTCGCCGTGGCGGCTCATGAAATCGGCGAAGCTCTGAACGCCGTAGACCGGGCTGCCGAACTCGTCCTTGACATCCCGGACGACCGCTTCGATCGCCGCGTCATTAAATGTGCCTGACGGTTCGTGGGTAAGATAAATCTGCGCCGCGCGGCGCGGATCGTCGCGGATGACGCGCGCCGCCTCGTCGATCGCTTTCTCGATCACCTGCGCGATCTGCGGCTGCCCTTCGAGATAAGATCGCCGCGCGCCCATGATGAGGAAAGACGATTTGCCGCCCATTACATCGGACGATCTCAGCAAGACATGGACGTTCGCGGAGCGCAACGCGAGCTGCGTAAACGGCGGCGATGAAAAATATGCGGTCGCTTGCCCGGTGTTTTCAGCGAGTGCGGCAATGGCTTGCGGATGCGACAGCACGACGATCTGTCCGCGCAGGCGGTCGAACTGACCGAAGGTTTTTTCCGACTGCATCTGCAGAAGATACATTTGCGGCGACGTCAGCGTCGGAACGGCGATTCGGTCGGCGGCCCCGAGCTCCGCGAACGAGCGCTCTCCCGGCTGGTTGCCGAGCAAGGCCAGCGGCACAGACGAAATTCCGGACGCGGCGAGGATTTCGTCGGCCGTGCCTTTTGTCCGCTGCCAAGCCGCGAGCAACGGCGCGGTACCGAACGGACCCATATCGACCTGCCCCGCGGCGAGGGCATCGTGCAACGCGCCGGTATTGACGAAGCGCTCAAACCGCGCCTGCACATCAATATGCGCGAGCTTGGCCTGCTTCTCGATTAGCTTTAGATCTTCGCAAATATAAAGCGGCAGGAAGGCAAAGCCGGAGCCAACCGCGATCTTGACCTGCTCCTGCGCAAGCGCCGGAACGGCCGCGCTGCAAAGCGCCAAAAGCAAAGTCAGGCTACGCGAAAAACTGGCCACTCAGCCGGCTTTCTCGTCTGCAACCGGATTACGCAAGGTTCCGATGCGCTCGATTTCGACTTCGATCGTGTCGCCGTTCTTCATCCAGACCGGAGGCTTGCGCGCGTGCCCCACGCCCGAGGGCGTGCCGGTAAAGATGACGTCGCCGGGATCGAGCGTCATGCCTTGGGTGATGTAGACCAGCATTTCCACGATCGGAAACATCATATTGTCGGTATTGTCCGACTGCATCACGGTTCCGTTGAGCCGGCTTTGTATTTTTAGGCCCTTCGCAGCGTCGGGCAATTCGTCGGCGGTCACGAGCCAAGGGCCGAATCCGCCGGTGCGGTCGAAATTCTTGCCCATATCCCACTGGGTCGTCTTGCGCTGGAACTCGCGCACCGATCCCTCGTTGCCGCAGGAATAGCCGGCGATGCACGAGGTGGCATTGGCCGCCGTGAGATGCTTGGCGCGCTTGCCGACGACCAGAATGAGCTCGGCTTCGTAATCAAGCGTTTCGGAGACTCGCGGCCGGATGATCGGCTCGCCGTGTGGTACCATGGAGGTTAGCCCGCGCATGAAGATCGTCGGAAATTTCGGAATATTGTCGCGCTGGGAGCCTTCCTTGACATGTTCGAGGTAATTGAGGCCGAGGCAAATGATTTTTCCCGGCCGGCCGACCGGCAGCGCGTATTTGATCGCCGACAGCGGCCTGCGCGCGGCGGCCGGCGCGCGCTTTGCGATTTCGGCAAGCTGCTTCGTATCGCCGTTATTTTTTGCGAGCCATTCGCCGAGGTCGGTCGGCACCTTCGGATCGGCCGCCTGTAGATCGACGACTTGATCGCCCTCGACGACGCCAAAACGCGGGCCGCCCTGCCCTTCGAACGCAACGATTTTCATGAATTAAGTCCTTTGACCGCGCTATTGGAGCGCGGGACTATAGTCGCTCGCCCGGACCGGCCAAAGTGAAATTCGAAATCGTCGCGGCGGGATCCGGCAAGCCGGCGGCGACACACCGACCTCATACTATACCTCGAAATACTCCCTCAGCCGCTCCCGCGCGGTCAGCGCCGCGCGCAGATCGAAGCCGTTGACGATGGCGAGGCGAAATCCGCCGGGCGGCATGGCATGCCATTCCGGGGCGCGATCTTCGTGAAAGGTGATCTGCACGCTCGTGACGCCCGGCATGGCTCTGATCTTTTCGACCGTTGCCGGCGGCGGATGGCGATAGCGGCGCCCGCGCGGGCCAAACAGGACGACGCTGTAGCCCTCACAGCGGTCGTCGTCGGAAAAATTCCAATCGTGGCGCTCGTAGAGCGCGACGAGCGCATCGACCCATCCCGCACCGTAAAGATCGGGCCATTGATCGGCAAAGCGCAGATGCGCCTCGATGATTGTTTCGCCGATCGTTTCCAAGTTCAGCATGCCGGTATAGCCGGCAAGGTGCTTTTCGATCCATGCGCCGCATCGGCTTTCGATCGCGACGTCGGGTTCGGCATGCACGATCCAGTAGTCGAACGTGCCCTCGCCCGCCGGCTTGCCGGTAACATGCCGCCACCAGCGCGGCTCGCCGCCGACCACCGCGACGTCGGAAGAAACATGCCGCCCCTCGAGCAGCGTCATCCAAAAGTAGCCCGGCGTGTAATGGGCGTCATATTCGGATTGCGAACCCAGCACGCGGCTGCCGACGCTCATGCCCTTCAGATTGACGATCGGCTTAGAAAAAACCGGAAATCGCGGCGGCGGCGTGCCGTGCGGGCCGGCGGCGAGCCCTTGGCTCAGTGCTACCGCGAGCTTGTCATAGACCCAGCGATGCGCCAGACACCACTGCCAGGCGTCGCTGTCTTCGGTCGGAATGTTGGCGGCGGTTTTTACGTGGGCGAAATATTGTAGCCGCCAGGGATCGGCTTCGCAGATGGGCATCGATCAGAGGACGGACAGCGGACGACGAAGGGCAGAGCAGCTTAGTCTACAGCCGTCGTCCGTCATCTGACCTCTGTCCTCCGAATCGCGTGCACGCTGAACCGTCCGTCGCTCCAGACGCTCAATGGCGACCAGCCCGCCCCCTGCGCTAGCGCCTTGAAACTTTTGATCGTGTACTT
>DASPTX010000059.1:0-21374 GCA_035623195.1 Xanthobacteraceae bacterium
GACCCGCTTCAAACCGGCGCAAGATTGGCTCGCGCAGCACACGGATCAGACAGCGCTGCTGCGGAACAGCTTCGCGAAGTTTCTCACCGAACAGGGCGATGGCGGGGACGTGCGCGCGGAGGACCAAGACGCCCTGTTCCAACAGTTCCTTGCATGGCAGAAGCGGCAAGGACATTAGACACCTGTCGATGTCCGCTTTGGGTCATCGGCGGACATCGCCGCACGTCCGAGCTGCGATGTCCGCTCAGTGCCAAAGGCGCTCATCGTGAACGGTCTAATCAAATGCGAAAATACGCTTCCAGTCGTTCTTCATGCTAATGATCGTCCAGCCATCCTTCTTGGCTTCGTCGTATAGCGCCTGCGTGAAGGTGCCGCCCTTGCTGTCGGGGAGCCTGTTCGCAGGGCCGTAGGCATATTCACGCTGCGCGTCGTCGTGCAGCACGAGCATCATCAGCCGCGCGCCGTCGCCGGCACCGGTATATTCCAGCATCTGCCGGTCGCCGACCGAGTTGCCGAACGCGGCGCGCGGTTGACGGCCGATCATCAGATGAATGCCCTGGGGCTTGCCAGCATTGTCGTCGTTCAAGAGCAACTTGGGCTCCTTGGTCAGGAACGGCTTGCCGTCTTTAGTGTAGCCAAACTTTGTCCCGCCCATTGTTCCGACCACCTGCTCCGGCGGGATGCCATAGACCCGTTGCGCATAGACGCGCACAAAATCCTGACCGCCGCCGGTGACGATATAGGTCTTGTAACCGCTGTCGCGCATGAATTGCAGGACTTCCTGCATCGGCTGATAGGTGAGATCGGTATAGAGACGAGCCCAGCGCGGGTGTTTTGCGGTGCCGAGCCATTTTGCGACGTCGGCCTCGAACGTATCTACCGACATCCCGGCTAGCGTCGCAGTGAGGATTTCTTCAAGAGCGGGAAGCGGCAGCGCCGCAATCGCCGCTTTGTCGCCAGACATCACGGTTTTGAACGGTTCTCGACTTTTGAGTTCTGGCTTCTGTGTTACCACCGCCGGCACCCGGTCCAGACAGTAGACAACCTGAGTGTATATCGGCTGCTCGACCCAGAGCGTGCCGTCCTGGTCAAAACAAACAATACGATCTTCCGCCGCGACAAATTTAGGGCTCGACTGATCCGTCGTTGCACGCACGAAATCGATGATCGCCTGTTTCGCCGGACCATCAGTCCACGACGCCAGCGGCGCACTCGATGCGTTTTGCGCCCGCACCGGCGTTGAAAGCAGTGATCCTTGGGTAAACACGAGAGCCGGCACTGCCGCCATGCCCGCAACCAGCGCGCGGCGATCCATGCCGGATGATGTTGTCTTCCGTTCCATTGGGCGACCCCTCCCTAATCTCCGGCCATCCCTGAAAAGCCAACGCAACGCCGTCGCAGCCCGGTCATAATTGTCGCGATTTACCCTATGGTTAAGCGACTTTTCGCGCGGCTGACGCCGCTTGGCACCGGCAAAGTGCCATGCTAGCCTTTTTGTGCTCCTTCGGTTGAGCCCTAGATAACCAGGCGGTTGATCCCAAGATACCGGTTGGAGCCAAGATTATGTGCGAGCCGGCGGGCGCCTTCGCAAAGGAGACGCGCCGACAGCTCCCCGAGGATGACGAGAAAGGAAAGACGATACGCCATGGCACACAGACCGAGTGGTTCCACGCTTCCAGAACACGATGCCATCGCGTCGACATCGTCAGAGGCTACCGAGAACCGCGAACAAGTGGCTTCGAAACTCGTTGATCGCTTCGCAATCTGGTCCGGCGTCGCCGGGTTAGTGCCGTTGCCGGTCGTCGACGTGCTCGCGGTGGGCGGTCTGCAATTGCAGATGTTGCGCCGGCTCTCGCAAATCTACAGCGTGGAGTTTTCCGAAAATCGCGGCAAGGCGCTGATCGCGGCGCTCGCCGGCTGCATGATTCCCGCCACCAGCGGCATGGGCGCGGCGAGTGCGCTCAAGGCCGTCCCGGTTCTTAACATCCTTGCCGCGGGCTTCGTCATGCCGGTGCTCTCCGCCGGCGCCACCTTCGCTATCGGTAAGGCTTTCATTCAGCATTTCGAATCGGGCGGCACGCTGCTCGACTTCAATCCCCCTGACTATCGCGAATTCGTCAAGGCGCAGAAGGAAATGTGGGAATCGCGCTCGTCCGCTCGCCGTTCCGGCTCGACGACGGCGACGACCGCGACGACGACTGCTCCTTAACTTATTCTGCGAACCGGTTAAGGGTCGTTGGACGAAAAGCGTGACGGGGATGCAGCCGAGCGTCACGAAGCCGGCGGCGCTCGCTTGCAGTAGACGCTTGGCAGTAAACGCTTGGCACCGGACGTTTCGCAGTAGACCCTTGGCAGTAAACCAATGCCCGCAGCAGCCATCCTCGCTTATGTCGTCCTATGTCTGCTGACGGGGTTTTGCGGCACTCACCGTCGCATGGGGTTTTGGGGGACTTTCTTCCTCGCACTGTTTACGACCCCGCTGGTGGTGTTGCCGGTGCTGTTCATAACCGGGCCCTCCCGGCGTTTCGAATGGCACCCTCGCGACTAGATCGGCTTCTCACCGCCGCCGGCAGGCGCATGCACCGCCGCCAACCGGCGGTGCCCGTAGCAACGTAGACGGACGCGCGTAACGTTATGTCCTTCCTGCAGCTCGTTCGCCGCGAAATGCACGGCTCGATGCCGAAGCTGATCTTCATGTCCAGCCTCGGCGGCATCAGCAACGCTTGCATTCTCGCCGCGATCAATTCCGGCGTGCAGGACGCCAGCAGCGGCCAGAAACCCGGACTGTGGGCGGCGTCTTTGTTTCTTGTCGCGCTCTTTCTTTTTATGAAGACCCAGCAATTCGTCACCATCACCGCCACCGCCGAAATCGAAGCTATCATCCATAAATTGCGGCTGCGGCTCATGGATCTGATCAGGCGCTCGGAGCTGCTGGAAATGGAGAAGATCGGGCGGGCGCGGATCGTCGCCGCGGTCACCAGCGACACGGCGGTGCTGACGCAGGCGAGCAACATGCTCTGCTTCACCGTTCAGGGCGCAGTGTTGATTTTTTTCGTCGGCCTTTACGTCGCCTATTTGTCGCTCACCGCCTTCCTGCTGACGGTCGTAATCGTGTCCGGCGCGGCGACGATCTTTCACTACAAAAACCGCAGGCTCAGCGAGCAAAAGGGCGAATCGGCGGCCTGGGAGCGCCGGCTGTTCGACCGGCTGACCGACTTCCTCGACGGTTTTAAGGAAGTGAGACTCAACGCCGCGCGCAGCGACGACCTGTTCGCCGACGCCTTGGAGGTTTCGAAGACCGCCGCCAACATCAAAATTCGCACCCAGGCGGAAACGTTCAAGATGATCGTGACCTCGCAGATCTCGATGTACATCCTGCTCGGCGCGGTCGTCTTCATCGCTCCCAACCTGAGCAGCTCGCTTGGCGGCTCGTCGATCGCCAAAACGACGACGGCGCTTCTGTTCGTCGTCGGCGCCTGTTTCGGGCTCGTGCAATCGATCCCGATCCTTTTGAATGCGAATGCCGCCGCGGGCCGGATCGATCGGTTGGAGGAAGCGCTGGAAGCCACCCTCGTGCCGCGCGAGCGGCCCGCCATCGGCGCGCCGCGGCGCTTTGAGCGCATCGAAATGCGCAATATCGTATTCCGCTACGTTGACAAGTTCTCCGACACCGTATTCAAAATCGGGCCGCTCGATTTCACGCTGCGCGCCGGCGAGCTTGTTTTCATTACCGGCGGCAACGGTTCCGGCAAATCCACGTTCCTGCGCGTGCTGTCCGGCCTCTATCCGCCGGATTCCGGCGAGATTCTGCTGGACGGCAGTGCGGTCACCAATGCTAATCGCGACGAATATCGCGAATTGATATCGGGGATTTTCTTCGACTACCATCTGTTCAAGCGGCTTTACGGCATACCGGATGCCGCGCCGGCCGACGTCAACCGGCTCTTGGCGCAATTCCGCCTCGCCGACAAGACCGCGCTGACCGACGGGGAGTTTCGCACGCTCGATCTGTCCGGCGGGCAGCGCCGGCGCCTTGCTCTGATTGTCAGCTTGCTGGAAAAGCGGCCGATTATGCTGCTCGACGAGTGGACCGCCGAACAGGATCCGGAGTTCCGGCGCAAATTCTACGACGAATTGCTGCCGGAAATGCTAAGGGCCGGCGCAACGATCGTCGTGATCACGCACGACGACCGCTACCTGGATGAGTTACGCCTGCCGGCCCGCCGCATCAGGATGGATGAAGGCCGTATTGTCGAGCAGCGTTCAATGGGTGGATGATAGGGGCGGGCGGAGTAGAGTAATGGCAAGCTATCCGGAATCCATTGACGATTTGATGCCGCCGACGCCGAGAAAGCGGAGCTGGTGGCGTTTTGTCGGCCGGCACCTGCCGGGGCTGTCGTTTCTCGCCCTGTTGTCGTTGCTCATTACCATCGTGTTGTGGCCCTACGTCGTGATTACGGTGCCGAGCGGTAATGTCGGCGTGCTGTGGAAGCGCTTCAACGGGCTCGATCTCTACTGCTGGTGCTGGGTCGGCCGTGGCACCGTGCTCGACCCGCGCGAGCTGCGCGAAGAAGGCCTCCATATCATCTGGCCGTGGGACAAGCTCTATCTTTACGATTTGCGGCTACAATCCTCGACGCAGACCTACAACGCGATCTCCAAGGACGGCGTCAACGTCAAGGCGCAGATCAGCGTGCGCTATCAGTTGCTGCACAATTCGGTCGCGGTGCTGCACAAGTTCATCGGCCCCGATTATCTGAACTCGGTCCTCAGTCCCGAAATCGGCAGCCAGGCGCGGCAGGTGATTTCCGAATATACCGCGGAAGAAGTCTACACATCGCGCGACCAGATTCAGAAGCAAATTCGCGACGCATCGCAAAAGAGCTTGACAGCGAATCTGAACAAGCTCGTGCAACCCGAGGCGATGGAGCAGCCGGATCCGAAACACTACAACGACTTTTTGCAGGACTCCATTCAGATCCTGGATACGCTCGTGCTCTCCATCGAATTGCCGCCGGACATCGTTGCCGCGATCAATCGGCAAACCGAACAATATTATATGATTCAAGAATACAAATTCCGCGTCGCGCGCGAAGCCGAGGAATCCAAACGCAAGCAGATCGAAGCCGACGGCATCGCCGCCTTCCAAAAGACAGTCAGCCAGGGTATTTCGGAGTCTTATCTGCGCTGGCGCGGCATCGAGGCGACGCTGCTGCTCGCGCAATCGCCCAACGCCAAAATCGTAGTGATCGGCACCGGCAAGGACGGCCTGCCGGTCATTCTCGGCAATGCCGATATGCCGACGGTGCCGCCCGCGGCGCCGCAATCCGGCGCGCCGGCCAGCGCCCTGCCGCCGCCGGCTCCGGCGACCAATGCGCCGCCCAACGCATCGACGGCGCCCGCCGCGCCGCCGCCAAGCAAGCCGGCGCCGGGAACGTCCGGTGCGGCAGCGCCGGCGGCTTCGGAAGAAACAGCGAATGCGGCTGCAGCGGGCAGCGCTGCGCCGCCGGAAAAGACCGCGCAGCCTGCGACGGTCATGGACATTCCCGGAGTCCGGTCCATTCTGTCCGGAATTTCCGGTGTGCTACGGACGGGCGCAGATCTGACGTCGCCCGGACCGCAGCCGAAGCAATGAACGGGGGATGAGGTGACCGACAGGACGAAACCGGATCGCGCCGTCCCGGCAAGTTCGCGGCGGCGCCTGTTTGCCGCCGAGTATCGGCTGTTCATGATCACGGCCGGCGTCATTACGTTTCTCGGCATCGCGGTCGGCGGACATTTGTACGGCCGCTATCTTGCGGCGCTGGATTTGAGCGGCCGCGAAAACGCCATTGAGCAATTGCGGGCCGAAACCCAGAGGCAAAAAAGAGAGCTCGACTCAAAAAGCGCACAGCTCACGGCGTTGGAGGCCAAACTGCAAGGCGTTCAGGCCGCATTGAATTCGATCATGCCGTCGGCCAACACTTACATCATCAATCCCAATCAAACTTTGATCGTCGGCGAGGGCCATTTAACGGTCGGGTTGGTCGGCGCTCCCGGAAACGAAAGCATCCTGCTCAACGTCAACGGTAAACTGCAATCGATCTCGGCCGGCCAAACAATCGGCATTGCCGCCGATCCGACGACGCAGTGCCAGCTTTCGGTGCAATCGTTCGACGTGTTCAAAGCCACGCTCGTCGCCGCCTGCTCAGGAGCGAAAACGAAATAGCCGGATCGTTGACAGGGCGTGATCCGGGGTGAAAGCCGGTTTCCGATGAGACATGCCCATCGAAAAACCGCATGATCCCGAAAAGCCTGCCGCCGACGCGATCGCTGCTTCGGGACCGTGACTTCAATTTTTGTAATCGGGTTCGGTCCTATCGAGGATACGCTTTAAGGCATTGAAGTGCCGCTCGGCCGGGGTAGGGCCGTCGTAGAAGCGCGCTCCCCCGATATCCCGCTTGGTCTTCTCGATTACCGCCGGCGGCAACCGCTTCAAGGGCTGGCCGGTCCACATAGCATAGATTTGAACCTGCGCCGCGCGCTCCAAATAATAGAGCCGGTCGTAGGCATCGGCCACCGTCACACCGAGCGTGGTGACGCCATGGTTGGCCATGAACAATACGGTCTTATTGCCGATGGCCTTGGCGAGGCGCTCCCCTTCAGCGGGGTCGAGAGCGGGGCCAGTATATTGGTCGTCATAGGCAATCGCGTCGATCAGGCCGACTTCGGTCTGGCCGATCTCCTTGATGCGCGGATCGTCTAACCGCGTTAGCGCGCTGGCAAAGGGCATGTGCGTGTGAAATACCACCCTGGCTTGCGGTAGTGCTTTATGAATCGGCGCGTGTATGCAGTAGCAGGAACGCTCCACGTCCCCGGTGCCGCGCTTAACATTGCCGTCGTCTATCCCGACTTCCATGAACGACGATGCCGTAACTTCGGACCAATGCATGCCAAACGGGATTTGATAGTAGAGATCGCGGCGGCTCGGCACGACACAGGTCAGGTGGTTGAATATCCCTTCGCTAAAGCCGTGCATGAATGCGAGTCGATGTGCGGCGGCAAGATCGATTCGCGCTTGCCATTCCTCGGCGCTGCATTCGAAAGTGGTCGGCGAAACCCTGATCTGCATGGATGCCCTCCTCGGAACAGCCGTTGCGACCCGCTGGCATTGCGAGCGCATGCGCAGAAGGCTATCGCACCGGGGCGCGTTGCGCGAGATGGGATCGTGAAAACGGAGGTGCGCTTGGATCGCACTCGTCGTCTGGCAAGGGCGGGAATGAGCTAAGCAGAGTCCCGGGGGGCGGTAGTCGTTCCGCGAACTGAGCGTAAACTGTAGCCGTTACTGCAACCACGTGGTGGAACAAATAAAATCCCACTATTTTAAGATCATTCCAGTTTTTCGGCTCGTGGGTTCACTTTGGAATAATGAAAATCTGCGAACTGGAAACGCTCTAATGTATTGATGCATTGTCATTTTTTCTTGACAGCCGCGATACATTTTGGCGTTCTGTTTGCGGCGGCCTCCGATCAAGGGGATGGGCGGAGATGTCTCGGAGCAAACAAAAAGCGCTGACGCGAGATTGTATGGAACGCTCGGCCTGTCGGCTATTCGTCACGCTGGCGATGACCGCGGCGGTCTTTTTCTTAAAACCGATCGTCGCGCGCGCGCAGAGCGACGAAGGATTCCACGAACTCGAAACAAAATACATATTCGGAAATTTCACCGTCGGCTCGTCGACCGGAATCGAAGGCGAAAAGGCGTTCGAGCCTGAGACGGAAGCCGATTTCGGCAAGCGCGGGGGCAGCTACGGTGTCGGCCAAACCGCACTTGAATACGAATATACGCCGAACCAATTTATGCAAATCGAACTTGGTCCCACCGTCTCCTATTACAACATCCATAACGTTCCTGGCCTCGACGACCGCAATATGGGGACCATCAACGGCTTTGAGGCTGACATAAGGTCGGTTCTGATCGACCGTAATCCGTCGCCGTTTGCTGTCACGTTGTCCCTTGAGCCTGAATTCCACAGTCGTGACGAGACGAGCGGCGCTAACGTCATTAATTACGGACTTGAGACGAAGCTCGAAGCCGACACGGAACTCATCAAGAACCGTCTCTATCTCGGCTTTAATGTCCTCTACGAGCCAGAGACGACACGGGCGGATGTCGGAGTGTGGGAGAACGAATCGACCCTCGGTGTGTCGTCCGCGCTCGCATTCCAGATGGTTCCCAAGGTCGCGATTGGCGCCGATCTCTGGTATTTGAGCCACTATAGCGGAGTAGCGTTCAATTCATTCACAGGCGACGCAGTGTATCTCGGACCGACCTTCTACTGGGAGATCACCCCCAAGATTCTCATGAGCGCGGCTTGGGAGGCGCAAATCGCCGGCCGTGAAGTCGGGGTCAGTTCCGCGCTCGACCTGACGGATTTTTCCCGCG
Source organism: Xanthobacteraceae bacterium (assembly GCA_035623195.1). Lineage (GTDB taxonomy): Bacteria > Pseudomonadota > Alphaproteobacteria > Rhizobiales > Xanthobacteraceae > BOG-931. Next base: position 8,426 of record DASPTX010000059.1, read on the forward strand.
AGCGCGCGAGATTGCTGCTGGAATTCGAATTTTAGGGCATGATCCAAAAATGAAAACCGGTTCTCCAAAAAGATCATGCCCCATCAAACATCTAGCTCACAGTCGACTTGGTTTGAAAACGATTGCGCTCTAGATGGCGGTGGCTTTGCGGCGGGCGAGAAACGCGCGTCATGGAGGAATCAATGGGGACGTATTTCGTGAAAGTGGGTTCGATCGTGGTAGCGTTGGCGCTGACCGGAACCGCGCTGTTGCTTGGTGGCGAAACCGCGCGCGCTGAGCAGGGTGCGGCTGTTGCGATCTCGGTCAAGGATCACCGCTTTCAACCGGCCGAAATTCATGCGCCTGCCAATCGGTCGCTGGCGATAAGGGTGAAGAATCTTGACCAAGCCGCGATGGAATTCGAAAGTGTCTCGCTGCGCGTGGAAAAAGTAATCGTGCCGGGCGGTGAGGGCGTCGTCAATATTCGGCCGCTCGCTCCGGGAAAGTATGAGTTCTTCGACGATTTTCATCAGCAGACGCGCGGCACGCTCGTCGTCGAGTGATAAAAAGCGGCCGCCTGCGCCACGCGCGCTATTCCCAGATCAACACGTTCGGCAGCGATGCATCTGCCTGTCGCAGCAGGCTATAGCCGACGCCGGCTAAACCACGAAACAGGCCCAGGTTGAATTGGCGCTTGCCGCTGTTCCAGCGATAGTCGCCGGTCGCCGCCGCTTCGTCGAGGATCGCCGCCAAGCGCCGCGAAGCAAGCGCGCGAAGCTTTTCGTTTCCGACCACGGTCGCCGCTTCGCAGAGAAGTTCGATGCCACCGAGTGCGCCGCAGCACATTGTGTCGAGCTGGTTGGGCCAGCTTTGCTCCGTGCCTGCAACGGCATGGTCGATATCCGCGGCAATGCGTTCGCCGCCGAGCCTGGCCGTAAGCGCCGCGTTCGCGCCGATACGGCGCGCAGTCGCGACGCGGGCCAGTCCGATGCCGGGGGCGCCATGGCACCATTGGCACGGCCAGAACGCTTGCTCGGGGTTACGCAAGTCCGGCCAGTTGTGGTGACCGGCGTCGTAGCTTGCATCCTCGAATGCAATGCATTCCGCCGCGGCATCCGCAAAGTCCTCGCGGCCGCTCGCCGCGGCCAATGACGCGAGCGCATAAGCAAATCCGGCCGCGCCGTGCGACATGCCGTTGAGCGCCGATCGATTGATGCCCTGGCCGGCCCAGCTGCGGCGCCCCACCGGCCCGACGCGATCTTGCGCCAGAAGATGTTCGCCGCATTTGATCGCGCGCGCCAACGCGTCGTCCGATTGAAAGTCGCCATGGAGCCGCAGCAGCGCCAGGATCGCGCCGGCGCTGCCGCCCATCACGTCCAACTGCTTGTCGGCTGCTATCAATTCATCGGTAAAAAGGCGGACGGCATTTGTTGCGTCCGCGCACAACCCGGCGTCGCCGAGGCGCTGGGCCATCACGGCGAGCGCGTAAACGACCGAGCCCAGACCAGTGGCCGCGCCGATGCCGAGCGAGCGCGCCAGCCGCGGCGCATTGCGGCTTTGCAGATTTTTGCGAATGTGGGCGACGCTCGCAAGCGCGAGCCCGCGCGAGGCTGCGCTCGCCGTGACCGCCGCATGCGCGGCGAGGAAAAACGCAATCCCCGTTGCGCCGTTATAGAGATCCGGGCCGAGGCAAACGAGCTGGAAAACGTCCGAATCCCCGAGCCAATCGAGGCCGATCCAGGCCGCGCCGGGCCCGCGGCGGATCGCGTAATGCGCCAGTTCGGCAGCAATCTTGTCCGCTTCGGCGATGGTCCATTGCTTGTCGGGCGCCGGACGCGCATCGCCGAACGATTCATTCCCCCGAAGCCGTCTCGGTGCCTGGGCCTGCGCATTGGTATTTTCCCTGATGACCTCGATTTGCCAGTCGATCGCCGCTTCATCGAGATCGTGCAGCCGCGCTTGCGCGCGTTCGAGGCCGGGAACGGCCGCTGTTCGCACCGTAATGTTGCAGGCGTCATGTATGACCGTGCCGTCGGTCGGGGTAAGAAAATGCGGCACGTTCAGTGAAACCAGCGCGTCGCGCTCCGCGCGGTGTAGAGGCCAAAGCGGATCGGTTCGTTTGTCCCAATCCGCGAGCCTGGCGATGAAGTCGGCCTGCGCCGACCAGACTACGCCGTCGGTCATGCTGCGATGGTTCTTCAGCCGCCGCAGCAGCATGTAGTAGAACCGGGTCGGCCGCACGACCTTGCGGACCTCGAGGCCGGCGAAGCCCTGTAACAAAGCTGCCGGTGTCGTCTTCCGAACTTGGCGCGATAGGAATGCTGCGTAATCCGCAAAACCCGAAACGAAACTATCGACCTGTTCGCCAAATTTGGCGTAACGGCCGTCCACATGCGGCAAGTTCGGCGTCGCGGTGCTTGCCTCCTCCACTCTCGCCGGGCGCATCGCATCGGTGTTGATGTCGTTCCACCTGATAACCGTTCGAGCGCCCCATTCGGCGGTTAGCCCGCCCATCGCAAAGACATTATTATCTACGGATCGCCCATAGGCGGGCAACAGCCCGACCGTCATCACGGAATTGCCGATGATCTCCATGGCTGCATCGAAGGCCTCGCCCTCGGGCTCGCGAGCCTTGTGCTCCTCGGCGGACGGCTGAAGGATCGTTTCAAGATCGATCGGCACCGGATGATCGCCGGCCGCGATCATGTTCTCCTGATGGATGTCAGTCGCCGCAAAACAATGCAGCAGCGCGAGCCACGCGCCGGCCCGGCGGAAAAACCTCGCGCAGCCCGCCATGTCGGCGCAGCCGGTATGTTCGATGAATTCGGTCCAGCCGTAACCGTCTCGCGCCAGCGTGCGCGCGGTCTTCAGCGCAACCGGCGCGCCCGCGCCGTTGAGCCGTTCGACCAAGTCATGCCAAGCGGCGTCGACCCGCAAATCCTTCGGCTTGTAGACGATCCGCGCGTCATCGGCGAAACGCACGATCAGGACCGAACGCCCGCCATTGTGCGGGTCGGCGACGCCGCCTTGGATCTCGGTCACCGCGGCGCTGGCGGATGACTGCAGAATGTCGCGGCGGATCGTCGGCAGATCGGCCGCCAAGCGTGCGACGAATTCACTTGTCGAATCGATCCACTGCCGCGTGAGCGTTACGACCAGCCGCAGTAGCACCGGTTTATCGTCGAACAGGCGCCGGAAACCGCCGCATCTCATGGCGGAGACGAATTGCTCGTAGCGTGAAGTCGCGGCGCTTCGCGCCGGCGGCGCGCCGTCGCCGGGCGTCGCATCGCCATGGCGCATTTTTGCGAAACGCTCGTAAAGGGCGGGCGCGCAAAGTTCGGTTATCCCCGCGCGCAGCAATTGCCGCAGGCTGGCGGCGGCGGATTCGGCAAAAATATCGGAAACGCTGGCATCAGCGTCGGACCAGGCGAACCCGTCGGCCCGTTCGATCAGCGCCGCGAAGAGGTTTTCGAACGGGTAAGCCTCTCCGGCCGGACTGCCGGCGGACGCGGCTTTGGCGGATTCTTCGTTCAACGCCGCTTCGACCCAAACGGCGTCGCGCAGCAATTCGTTGAGCGGTGATGGGCAAGGGCCGGCCGGCCGGAGGCGGGCTGCGGTAAATCGCCGCTCGATCTCCTTGGGCGACAGGTCGTCCCTTTCGAGACGTCGCGTGAACAAAGACGGGTCTCCGGCCGCGCAAGAGTGGCGCCAGGCCGCCAAGCGTCGCGCGGCCAAATCGGCGTCGCCGTCGGAGTTCGGCGAGGCTTCAAACGCATCGGAAAGTAGTTCGTCGATGGTTGCGGCGCGCAGACCCAAGCGCTGAAACGATAAGTCCAACGTTTCCTCGCGTGTCGGGCCCCTTATCCGAGATGCTTCGCCGGGTGTTTCATGACCGGCAACAGATCGATTGCAGGGCCATTTTCCGGGTATGGTTAACGGATCAAAGCAACCCGGCCATAACGCAGTTTTATCTTCATATTTCAGTTATGTATCGGTCGTTGGATAGACTTTACACTGTCCGCCGCCGATGATTTAATGGATTGTTGGCGGGGGGTGCACCGATTTCTCGTCCTGCCTGGTGAACAAGAGGAACAAGGCCAATGACTGACAAGTACATCGAGAGGGAAGAAGAGATCCTCAGCTTTGAAGTTTCCGACGAGGCGCTCGAAGCCGCGGCGGGATCGGTAAAAGAGAAGGCTGGAGCCTTCACGCTCGCTTTCTGCTCCGGCCTCGACACTTGCCCCAGCATGCGGGCGTAAGTCTCGTCGCGAGACTGGTCTTGGCTTCGTTCTTTTCGCCCGGACTGTCGGACTGAATTGAATTTTCCGACGAGACGCCGGACCGGCCGGCGTCTCGTCAAATGTTTTGCCGTGCCGCACCCCGGGTTGCTTTGAGTTGAAGGAGTCCAGCGCCGTCGGCTTGCGGGTTTACGAATACTAAAGCGCTAGCCGAGTAGCGCTTGCGCCTCGTCCCATAATCGTCGAACCACGTCGCCGGCCGGTTCCGCCTTCGCCAATCGAGCCGATTGGCCGGCCCAGGCTTGAATGCGACGAATGTCGTTCTCTTTCGCCGCCGCTTCGCGCATTGCCTGCGTCAGTCCGCGCTGCACGGGATGGGGTGCGGGCGGCGGAGCGCCGGGAGCCGCCGCTGCCCGGGCGTAGTCGGTGGCGAGGCCGCGCGCGGGACGTCCTGAATAAGCGCGGGTGATCATTGTATCCTCCGGAGCGGCCTTGCCGATCGCGTCCGCCCAGGCCGAAGGAATCTTCGCTTCCGGGCAACGCAGAAAAGCAGTCCCGATCTGGACTGCGGAAGCGCCGAGCGCCAGCGCCGCCGCCGTGCCGCGTCCGTCTGCGATTCCGCCGGCCGCCACGACCGGGACCTTTACTGCATCGGCGACGGCAGGCAGCAGACTGAACAGGCCGATCATCCGGGCCTCGGCTTGCGTTGCGTCAAAGGCGCCGCGATGGCCGCCGGCTTCCATGCCTTGGGCGATGATGACATCGGCACCGGCGCGTTCGGCGTCTTTTGCTTCGCCCACGGTCGTCGCCGTCGCGAACCACTTGATCCCCTTGTCCTTCATGCGCGCGACATAGCGGTCGGGGAACAGACCCATGATCGAGGAGATGACCTGCGGCCCGGTTTCGAGCAGCGCGTCACATTGCGTTGCGAAATCGGGCGGCGTGACGTCGCCGGCATTGGCTGCGACGGGCGGGCCCCATTGGCCGAGGAATTTCCGCACCGCATCTTCCGCGGCGGCATCGCGCTTGGGCGCCGGATCGGGAATCCACAGATTGATCTGAAACCCACCGTTACTCCCCGCCCGCACGTCCGCCGCCCACTTTTTGATCGTGTCCGGCCGCATGACGAGCGCGCCGCAGCCGCCGAGCCCGCCGGCATTGGCGACTGCGATAGCCAGCGACGGCGGACAGGCGCTTGCCATGGGCGCCATCAAGATCGGTGCGCGCAGATTGAACGTTTCGCAGAATGCGGCGGCGCGCGCCAAAGCTTTGTTCTGGGACATGGCCATTATACTGACCTTATGATGACATGCCGGCCGACTTTACAGAAATGGCTCAGGCCATACGAGACGGCCGCCCGCAATGGCAATTCGCTGTAGGCTTGCAAGTCGGCGGCATCCGATAGCATCATGGAGCGCCACGGTGGAAATCCCAACACCGTGCGGGCGCACCAGCGCCAGGGGAGGGGTCACATGATGAAGCGATTATCCGCCGGCTGCGCATTGTGGTGCACTATCGCCGCGGCCGTTCCGGCAATGGCGCAGACAATGAGCTATGCCGATGCGATCGATCAACTCGCCGTCGCCTGCCGCGCCGATCTGCAAAAATACTGCAAGGGCATCGAGCTCGGCGGCGGACGCCTGAAGGACTGTCTCGATGCGCATCAGAATGTCGTCTCCGCGCGTTGCCAGCAAACGCGCGCCCAGGTCTACGCATCCATCGGACGCCGCATCGCGGCGCAGCGGAACATCGGCGATATCTGCAGCGCCGATATCAACCGCTTGTGCGGCGTTGTGCCGGTCGACAACAATCTCGTCGTCTGTCTGCTCGGCGTGGCGCCGTCGGCAATCAGCCCGGCCTGCAATCAGGCCTTTACCGATACCGGCTGGCGTACGGAAAGGGCTCAGCGATGAAGCCTCATCACGTTTCCGCGGTTTGCGCTTTCGCGTTTTTGTCGCTCGCGGCGGCGGCGCTTGCGCAGACGCAGTTGAACTCGGGCGAAATTGCGAGGAGCTTGGAGGGCGTGAGCGGCGGCAGGATCACGCTCACGGCGGCGGCAATGCGTCAGGCCGCGATCGACAACATCCGCAATTATCCGGGCCCAACCGCCGTGGCGCATCCGCTGTCTTTCCCGCAGCTTGAAAAGCTTGCGCAATTCACCGTCGAGATCAATTTCGACTTCAATTCGGCGGCCATCCGTCCGGAATCCTATCGTACCGTCGGCGCCATTGCCGATGCGCTGCATAATCCGATTTTGTTGAGCTACGGATTCCTGGTCATCGGACATACCGATGCCGTCGGCGGACGCGAATATAATCTGCAATTGAGCCAGAGACGCGCCGAAGCCATCCAGGCGGCGCTGATCGATCCATTTGGAGTGAACCCCGGCGTTCTCGAGGCGGTCGGGCTCGGTGAGGAGCAGTTGCAGGATCCGCGCCACCCCGACGCGGCGGTCAACCGGCGCGTTCAGCTCATCAATGTCGGACGAAAATTCTGTTTCGGTCCCTCCGGCCAGTCAGCTCCCTGTCCGTGAATTTTCTGAGAAGTCGTCAGGTCTAGAAATCGCCAGATCCGAAAATAGTCGTGGCACGCTTGAGAACTAGTGCCGCGCTCGCTCTGGTACTGCCGTCCGCCGCCGCGGCGGCCACGGTCGACGCCCAATACCAGCTTTTGTCCGAAGGCCTCGGCATTCATCACGTGTGGCTTATCATCAGCAATTCGATGGGCGGAATGAACGGCGCCTCGGTGACGGCGATTCTAGATCGAGCGGTTGATGCCACCATCCACGACGATCGTCTGGCCGGTGAGATAGCCGGCTTGCGGCGAACAGAGATAGGCGCAGAGACTGCCGATTTCGCTGGGTTGTCCTATTCGGCGCACCGGGATGGTTTCGCAGAAGCGCTTGAATTGCTCGTTGGGCGTTATGCCCAAACTCTTCGCCCGCGCGAGAAGTATTTCCGCGAGGCGATCGGTCATGATAGGACCGGGCGCGATGTTGTTGACGGTGATGCCGTAGGGCGCGAGATCCGACGCGATGGTTTTGGCCATGACCGTGACGCCGGCGCGAACCGAATCTGACACGACAAGATCGGTCATCGGCTCTTTCACGCCGTAACCGGTGAGGTTGACGATACGGCCGCGCCCCGAAGCCTTCAGAGCCGGCAATGCCGCACGTATGAGTCGAACGGCGCTCATCAAATTGAGCTGGTAGGCAATTTCCCAGTCGCCATCGTCGGCTTTTTCGAAAGGAGCGGTCGGCGGACCGCCGGCATTAGTGACGAGGCAATCGAGACCACCCAACGCGGCAATGGCTTCCGCCACAACGCGCTTTACCTCGCCAGGCCGCGAGACATCGGCTGCGGAATAGCCGGCGGCGCTTAATTCCGTTGCTGCTCGCTTGAGCTCCTCCATGTTGCGGGAGCAAATGAAAACGCGAGCCCCTTCGTCGGCCAGTGCTTTGGCACAGGATTTGCCAAGTCCCTTGCTGGCGCCAGCAATAAAGGCTTTACAGTCTTTCAAACCAAGGTCCATTGCGAAGTCTTTCGACAGGAAAGCTTTTCGACGGTTGGCTGCGTCAAACGAGTTGCAAAAATCAGCCCGACCGAGAGTTTCACCTCACGGTTGCCAAATAGGCGTGTTCCAGCCGCTGTGGCAGATCGGCCTCGCTGGTCTCGGCTTCGAGCACGATTGATCCGCGCGAAAGCGCGTAGACACGATTGGCGAGTGCCAAGGCCTTCGCAATCAACTGCTCCACTAGCAGCACCGCAGTTCCGGTTTCGCGCATCCGTTGCACGACCAGGAGGACGCGATCTACCAAGACCGGTGACAGGCCAGCGGAGGGCTCGTCCAGCATTAGCAGTTGCGGTCGTCGAATCAAACCTTGCGCCACCGCCAGGATCTGCTGCTGACCGCCCGAAAGCGAAGCTGCGCGCTCGTGGCGCTTTGCAGCGACTTCGGGGAAGAGCTCGAGCACCTCCTCAACGCGCGCGGCGCGTTCGCCGCGTGGCATTTCGTAGCCCGCCAGCAACAGGTTATCGAGCACCGTAAGCTGCGTGAAGACCCGGTGTCCCTCGATGACATGCACCAACCCTGCTCTAACGGTATCCCGCGGGCCGACCCCTGTGAGATCGCGACCAGCGAAGCGCACTTTTCCCGACCAGTGCAGCAGTCCTGATACCGCGCGCAATAGCGTGGTTTTGCCGGCACCATTAGGACCAAGCAGCGCCACAACCTCGCCAGCGCCTACCGTTAGATCGATGTCACGCAGCACGCGAATCTTACCGTAGCCGGCGGAAAGGCCGGCTACTTCCAATAGCGGTTCAGCCGCCAAGGTAGGCATTGACCACCTCTCGATGCGAGCGAATTTCAGCCGGTGACCCGGCCGCCAACATCCTGCCGAGATTGAGCACGGTAACATGGTGGCAAATGTCGAAAATAAGATCGGGATGATGCTCAATCACGAGCACACCGGTGCCGGCCCGGGCGATTGCCAGCAGCAAGGCGCCAAGCCGCTCGATCTCCTCCGCCGAAAGGCCGGCTGCCGGTTCGTCAAGCAGCAGGAAGGCCGGGCGCAACATCAAGGCGCGAGCGATTTCAGTGAGGCGCAATTCGCTGTGTTGCAAACGATCGGCACGCACCTGTGCGAGCCGCTCTAAACCGACCACCGCCAAGGCCAGCGTGGCGGCCTTGCGCAGCATGGCTTCGTCCCGTCGATGGCGCGGCAGCGATAGCAATGATTCAACAAAGGTGCCTTCGCCGTCGATCGTGCCGCCGATCATGACGTTCTCAAGCAACGACGCGGAGCCGACAATACGAGGCGTTTGAAACGTCCGCGCAATGCGCAAATGTGCGCGCCGGTGGCGCGCCAACTCCGGCAGCGCGACGCCGTTCAGCCTGACTGCGCCGCGCTGCTGCACGTAATATCCGGAGATGACGTTGAGCGTCGTCGTCTTGCCGCTGCCGTTGGGACCGATCAGTCCATGCACCTGACCGGGCCGGATCTCCAGATCGAGACCGTCGATCGCTTTCACCCCGCCGAAGCTGAGCGCCACCTGTTGCAGCGTTAAGGCACCGGCGTCGCGCGGAGCACTGAGCAACTGCTGGAGCAATTCCGGCCGGGGAATGATCGCACGGCCGGTCTCAAGCGGCCGGCGGTTCTTGAAATCTAGGAGCTCGGCAATTCCGCCCGGCACCGCAAGCACGATGAGGAGGAGCAGAACCGCATAGAGGAACGTCGACCATGCGACCAAAGGGGCTGCCAATTCCGGCAGCACCGTCAAAAGAATCGTGCCGAGCAGCGGCCCGAGTATGGAGCCGCGCCCGCCGATCAGAATGGCGATGAAGAACAGGACCGACAGGTCGAGGGTGAACGCATCTGGCGTGATGTAGGATTGCAATGCGGCGAAAAGTCCGCCGCCCACTGCAGCGACGGCGCCGCTGAATAAAAATACCGGCACCAGCAAAGCGGCTTTTGAAATGCCGCTTGCTTCCGCCGCGACCTCCGCGTCGCGGATCGCGGTAAGCGCACGGCCGAAACGGCTGGCGGCTATATTCGCCGTCATCCACGTACAAATCGCGGCCAGGCCGAAGCAAAAATAATAAAAGCCCCACTGCGAGGAGAACGGTGGCGGGAAAATCGGTCCCGAAACACCGACGCCGCCGCCGGTGACACTCTGCCAGGCTAGCGCCACCTGGGTGACGATCGTGGCGAAGCCAAGTGTCGTGATGGCAAAATAGAATGTGCGCAGCCGTAGCGCCGGCAAGCCGATGATCAAGCCGAAGACGGCGCCAACTACGGCCGCAATCGCCAACGCGGGATAGGGCGGTACCTCCGGTGTGGCATTACCTGCCACAAGCACGCTGGTGGTGTAGGCCCCGAGCGTCAACAAGGCCACCCAGCCTATCGCAATTTGACCGGCGAATCCGACGACCAAATTGAGACCGGATACCAGTACCCAATAAACGCAGGCGCGGGTCGCGATCACGCCCCAATAGCCGCCGCCGAACAACGGAAATGCGATGCCGACGAGCAGCAGCCCCAGGAAAGGTAACGCCGCGCCCAATGTACTCGCGGAGCCGAGCACGTTCGCACGGCTCGGACGAAATTTTGCCGCCGTATCCATCAAACGCGGCGCTGTGGAGACGCGCCCGCGAGCCCTTCGGGACGCGCCAGCAGGACGATAATGAACACCGTGAACACTGCCACCGAAGCGAAGATTCCGCCTACCAGAAAGTTAGCGGTCTGCTGAAACAGGCCGAGCAAGAGACCGGCAACAACGGCGCCACGGTTGTTGCCCATGCCACCGAGCGCGACGGGGACAAAGCCATAGAAGGTCAGCAGCGGCGCATTGCCGAAGAAGGCGAGCAGCATCTCTCCGCCGGCAAAGCCTGCCAATGCGCCGATCACACCTGCAAGCGCAAAGCTGGCGATGCGCAAACTCCGTTCCGGCAACCCGATCGCGCGCGCTGCATAATTGTCTTCGGAAATCGCCAGGAAGGCCCGACCGACCAGCGTGTGACGATAAAGCAGCTCCAAGCAGACGATCACCGCCGCGCAGGCAAGCATTGGCAACCAAAACTGCTGATCGAAACCGCCACGGGCAATATCGAAGAGGCGCGGAAACGGTCGCGCCTCCGTACCCCACTCGATCGCTGTGAATTGCTGGACCATCAGCGCCAATGCCAGCGTGGAGAGCACGTAAAGATGTTGGTCCAGGCTCTTGAGCACCGGCCGCACGGCGACGATTTCGGTAACGATCCCGAAAAGCGCGCCGGCGGCAAGCACCAGGAGAAACCCGACTAAAAGCGGCATGCCCATCTGTGCGATGAACAGCGAGCCCAGCACGCCGCCCAACATGCCAAGCGTGCCCGCCGTGAAGCTGAACACACGCGAAGCGGAGAACATCACGTTATAAGTGATACCGATCAGTGCGTAGATGCAGCCGATCGCTAACCCGGTTAGGACAATTGATTCGACCATCGGCTCAGGCGGTGTAGCCGGGAGCCAGATTGAATGCGCCATCCTTGAGCGAATTGGCTTCGACCATCACCACTTCCTCGTCCGGATACCCGTTGTGTTGATCGGCGCTAAAAGTGATATCGCCGTAGACACCTGGGAAGCCTTTGAGCTTGTTGAGATAGTCGACGATCTGCTCCGGCTCGGTGCCGACAGCCTGCATGGCTTCGGCGATCATCCGCGGACTGTCGTAGCCGAGCGCGATCCACCACAAGAGCGTGTCGCCCATGTCGATCTTGGCGCTCTTCAGACGATCAAGGAAAGCGGTGGTTCGGTCCGGAAGCTTGCCGCCCGGGGCATAGCAAACGTTGCGGAAATTATTTGGATAGACTTTTGCCCAATAGTCTTGCGTTTCCAACAACGCCTTGGTCTGGCCGGAACCGAGGGTGGTCTGGCCGACAATCGGCACGTCCCATCCCATGTCGCCACGCGTGTTGATGATCCGGGAGAGGAAGCCTGCATTCACGCTCCAGGGCATAATCGCTTCCGCCCCCGCCGTTTGCATGCGCAAAAGCTCGGGCTTGAGGTCCGGATTGGCAGCGTCCACGTTGCCCTGATAGACGACTTCGGCGTCTTTCGCCTTGAGCATCGGCACGTAGGCGTTGACAGACGCGGTGCCATAGCCGGTGGTATCGCTGATCACTGCGATCTTTTTACGCTTGAGCACATCCACCACATAGCGGTTTGCGGCGCCGCCGATCTGCTGATTGGTGGGCGCGTTACGGAAGCACATCGGATATTTTTGCGGGTCAGTCAGGCTGTCGACCCAACAAGGATGGACTTGCGGCGTGTTCGCGCGTGCGAGCAGCGGCACAACCGCGAGTGACTCGCCGGAGTTGACCGGACCAAAGACCACGCTCACCTTCTCGCCGTGCGTGAGCTCCGCTGCTCCGTTAACCGCCTTGGTAGGGTCGCTTTGCGTATCGCGGGTGATGAGCTCGATCTGCCGCCCATTGATGCCGCCGGCGGCGTTGATTTCCTGCACCGCTAATTGGATGCCACGATTGATTCCAATACCGGTAGAGGACGATGGACCAGTAAGCGCCGGCAGATAGCCTATGCGGATCGGCTCATTCGCGGCGATCGCGGGCTTGGAAAGGCTACTTGCAATCGCAGCCGCACCAGCGGAAGCCAGCGCTTGACGACGAGTCAGTCGCATTTTGATTTCCTCCCTTTGCTTCGTGCGCTCTTATCGTGTCGTCTTCTGTCAAACTCTTGCAGGCTACTATACCCTCGGCTTAGCGGCCCGCAAAGCACCCTGTCCCAAGGGAAAATTCAAACAAAAATGTCGGTCGCGTGCGATTTTGAGGACTCATGCGAGAAATTTTTTGAAAGGTGACGGCGCGATGGAACTGGGACTTGCGGGCAAGACGGCGCTGGTCACCGGCGGGAGCAAAGGAATAGGCCTTGAGACGGCACGCGCGCTCGCGCGCGAGGGCGTGAAAGTTCTTATTTGCGCGCGCCGGGAGGCAGCGCTCGCCGATGCGGCTCACGACATTATGCGGACCACCCAGACGAAGATCGAGACTCACTCGCTGGACGTGACCAAGGTCGAACAGATCGAAATGATCCCAAGCATCGTAAAAGACAAGCTCGGCCGCATCGATATTCTCGTCAACAACGCCGGCACCGGCACCTACAAGCCCTTTCTCGAGGTGACCGACGACGAGCTTGTCGAAGGCATGGCGATCAATTTCTTCGCGCAATTCCGCATCTG
>DASPTX010000060.1:0-3859 GCA_035623195.1 Xanthobacteraceae bacterium
AGGCAGCCTAATCGAGCGCAATGGAACGGTGGTCGGATCGGAGCTGATCGGCCAGGAATTTGACAGCGATAAATACTTCCACAGCCGGCTGTCGGCGACGACGGCGCCGGATCCCAAGGATCCGACCAAAACTGTTTCCGCGCCGTACAATGCGGCAAACTCGGGTGGGTCGAATTTAGGTCCATCGAATAAGGCGCTGATCGACCGCGTCCAGGGCGACATGGAGAAACTGAAAGCCGAGAACCCGTCGATGCCGGTCCCTGCCGATCTCGTCACCACTTCAGCCAGCGGTCTCGACCCGCATATTTCGCCGGAAGCCGCGCTATTTCAGGTCCCGCGCATCGCCAAAGCGCGCAATCTGTCCGAGGATCGTGTTCGCCAACTCGTGACGGACCATACCGAAGGCCGCCTGTTCGGGCTCTTGGGCGAGCCGCGCGTGAACGTGCTCCTGCTCAATCTCGCGCTCGATCAATTGGCCGGATAACGCGGTGCCGAAAGGCATTCCCGCGCCGCGATCGAAAGGGGCTTCGGATAGCATAGGATAGGCTGGCAGCAGGATTCATTTTCCGGCCGGCTTATCTGCTATATTTATTGATAATGGTAGATCAGCGGCGCGATTCCGAACATCGACCCTCGCCGGAGGCCCTGCTCGAAGCGGCGCGCCGGGAAGAGCGACGCGTCGGCAAGCTCAGGATCTTCGTCGGCGCCGCCCCTGGCGTCGGCAAGACTTATGAAATGCTGCAGCAAGCTCGCGCCCGTCTGAAAGACGGCTATGACGTCGTGGTCGGCATTGTCGAGACTCACGGCCGCCGCGAAACCGAGTCGCTGCTGGAGGGTCTCGAAGTCATCCCGCGCCGCCGCATCAACTATCGCGGCCAAGTGCTCGAGGAGATGGACCTTGATGCGGTGATTGCCCGCCGGCCGCAAATCGTCCTCGTCGACGAACTCGCGCACACAAACGCCGAAGGCAGTCGGCATCCGAAGCGCTATCTCGATGTCGAAGAGCTGATGAGCCACGGTATCGACGTCTACACCACAGTCAACATTCAGCATATCGAAAGCCTTAACGACGTGGTCGCGCAGATCACGCATGTGCGGGTGCGCGAGACGGTGCCCGATGCCGTATTCGATCGCGCCGACGCTGTCGAACTGGTCGATCTGACGCCCGACGACCTCATTCAGCGGCTCAAGGAAGGAAAGGTTTACGTCCCGAAACAGGCCGAACGCGCGCTCGAACACTTCTTTTCGCCGGCCAATCTGACCGCGCTGCGCGAGCTTGCGTTGCGCCGCACCGCAGAGCGAGTCGATGAGCAATTGCTTTCGGAAATGCAGGCCCACGCGATTCAAGGCCCTTGGGCGGCCGGTGAACGCATCGTCGTGTGCGTCAGCGAAGATCCGCGCTGTGCCGGACTGGTCCGGTACGGCAAGCGTCTCGCCGACCGGCTGCACGGCCCCTGGGCGGCGCTTTATGTCGAGGGACGGCGCAGCCTGCAATTGAGCGAGGTCGAGCGCGACCGCATCGCCGATACGCTGCGGCTTGCCGAGGCCCTTGGCGGCGAAGCAGTTACCATTCCAACCTCCGACAGAAGCATCGCCGACGACATCATCGGCTACGCGCACGCAAACAATGTGACCCAGATCATCATCGGAAAATCGGGGCGTTCGCGCTGGTTCGAGATGATCCACGGCTCGGTGGTGCACGATCTCGTTCGCCGCTCCGGAAATATTAGCGTCCACGTCATTGCCGGCGACCAGCTTCCCGGTGGTCCTATCCCGAAGAAAACCGTCCGCACGGCGGACAGCTACGAACCCTTTGATGCAAGGTCCTATGCTTTCGCGTTGGCGGCGGTGGCGCTCGCAGTCGGCGGCGCGGAACTGGTCAACCGCTGGATCGGCGTCGAGAACGTCGATCTCGTTTTTTTGACCGCGGTCGTTGGCGTCGCCGTCCGCTTCGGGCTATGGCCGTCGCTGTTCGCAAGCGTCGCTTCGGCGCTGTGCTACAATTTTTTCTTCCTGCCGCCGCTTTATACCTTCACCATCACCGATCCGCATAATATTGCGGCCTTCGCGTTGTTCACACTCGTTGCCGTGCTCGTCTCCCATGTCGCCGCACGCGCCCGCGTCCAGGCAATAACGGCGCAAACGCGCGTGCGCACCGTGGAGTCGCTTTATTCGTTCAGCCGCAAGCTTGCGGGCGCGGGAACCCTCGATGACGTCCTCTGGGCGACGGCCTATCAAACCGCCCTAATGCTGAAGGTGCGGGTTGTGATCTTGTTGCCGACCAATGGCTCAATCGCGGTCAGGGCAGGCTATCCGCCGGAAGACATGCTCGACGATGCGGATATTGCCGCGGCGAAATGGTCCTTTGAAAACGATCGTTCCGCCGGACGCGGATCGGAGACGCTGCCGGGCGCCAAGCGTTTGTTCCTGCCGATGCGGACCGGTCGCGGCGCCATCGGCGTCGTCGGCATCGACAGCGATAAAGCCGGCCCGCTACTCACGCCGGATCAGCGGCGGCTCCTCGACGCACTGATGGACCAGGGCGCGCTCGCCATCGAGCGCGTGCAGCTGGTCGAGGATATGGAACGTGTGCAGCGTACCGCTGAAACTGAGCGCCTGCGTACGGCCCTTCTCACCTCGATATCGCACGATCTCAAGACGCCGCTTGCTTCGGTGCTCGGCTCCGCTGGCACGTTGCGCGATCTATCCGATAAGCTGACCGACAACGAAAAAGCGGAGCTCCTCGCCACCATCATCGAGGAGTCCGAGCGGCTCAATCGGTTCATCGTCAATCTGCTCGACATGACCAGGCTCGAATCGGGCGCGGTCACGCCGAAACTAGCGCCGCACGATCTGTCGGAAATCGTCGGCTCGACCTTGCAGCGGACGGCGAAAATCTTGCGGCATCATTCAGTTCAGCTCGACCTCGGGTCCGAGGTGCCGATGGTCTCGCTTGACCCGGTCCTGTTCGAGCAGGTTTTGTTCAACCTGCTCGACAATGCCGCGAAATACGCGGCGCCGGGCACCACCATTTTCATCCGCATGGCGCGCGATGGCGATTCGGTTGTCCTGCAGGTCGCCGACGAGGGCGAAGGCATTCCGCAGGGCGATCTCGAGCATATATTCGATAAGTTCTACCGCGTGCAGAAGACTGACCAAGTGCGGCCCGGCACCGGTCTCGGGCTTGCCATTTCCCGCGGCTTTGTCGAAGCCATGAAAGGAACGATCGTGGCGGCCAACCGCGCCGACCGCTCCGGCGCCATCTTCACCATCAGACTGCCGGTCGCCGGCGAGCCGCAGCAGCTGGACGCCGCCGCATGAGTGCCGCGCCGCTCCGCGTGCTGGTGGTCGATGACGAGCCGCCGATCCGCAAGCTTTTGCGCGTCGGACTTTCAGCGCACGGCTACCAGATTCTCGAAGCTGCCAACGGGAAGAGCGCACTCGAACTTTTGAACCAGGCGCCGAATTTGGTCATTCTCGATCTCGGCCTGCCCGATATGCAAGGTCTCGATCTGCTACGGACGATCCGGGCGCGCAACGAGAGCGTTCCGATCGTCGTTCTTTCCAGCCGCAGCGACGAAGCCGGCAAAGTCCAGGCGCTTGATCTGGGCGCCGACGATTACGTCACCAAGCCGTTCGGAATGGATGAACTTCTTGCAAGGATGCGCGCGGCGCTGCGACATCAATTGCAGACCCATGGCGAACGACCGATTTTCCACGTCGGCGATCTTTCCGTCGATCTCGTCCGCCGGATCGTGAAAGTCGGTGACAAGGACGTCAAACTATCGCCGAAAGAATATGATTTGCTGCGCGTACTGGTTCAGCATGCCGGCAAAGTGCTCACGCACAAATTCCTGCT
>DASPTX010000061.1:0-3473 GCA_035623195.1 Xanthobacteraceae bacterium
AAACTTTATTTCCATTTCGGAGGGTCGATTGCCGAATACACGATTGAAGATCGGCGTTATCCACGGCAGCGCCGCAAAGACCGCGATCGACATGACTGCAAATATCAGGGTGTGCCAGGTGAACGGCGCAAAGATAAATCCGAGCGCGAGCACGGTGAAAAGATCGTTGATGAAACAGGCTGCAAGCACGGTCTTGCCGTATTCGGTGCGGTTCAAGCCATATTCGATCATCACGGCGTAAACGACTGCGACCGAAGTGGTGGAAAGCGCGACGCCGGCGAGCCAGCTCGGCCGCACAGCCCAGCCGAGGACGAAATAAGCGGCGGCCGCACAGCCCAGAAACGGAAAGAAGAAACCCACTGCGCCTAAGGCCGTCGCCTCCTTCCATTTCTTTTTGAACACCACGGGATCGAGCTCGGCGCCAGCGAGAAAGGTCAGCATGATGGCGCCGATGCCGGCCAGGAATTTTATCCAGCCTTCATCGCTTCCGAGCACAGCGGCGCCGAACACTGTGCCAAGGGTCGCCTGCGCCGCCGTACCGACGATGATTTCGGTGAGCGCGGTGGAAACGCGCAGCCAGGCGGATAACAGTCCGGCAACCAGCGCCAAACCGGCCCACAAAGTAAAAAGTGCCCAAACAGCCGTCATGAAGGTCCTCCATCGGAGCCGCCCGCGCCGGCGGGCGCGCTCGCGTCAGTCGTCAAACCGAATCGGACTTTGGAGACAGCGGGAGCAAAGAAAAACTCCTACCGACGCCAAGCGCCCGGCAGGAGTCATCAGCCTCATCGGCGGTTACGGGGGGACTCCATCCCTCAGAAGCCTCATTTTACCGGCGTGCGCGAGCTTTGCAAGCTGCGGCCAGCTTTCCCCGGTTGTTAATGGGTTTGCGCGCCGTTGTTGTGTTCAAGTCCGCGCTGTTCGTCGGTACGGAGCGTACACAGGCTCCCACATTTTTGCTTTGATCGCCGCGGCGGTTTCCTGTTCGGAGAGCGCGTCCGCGAAACCGTCGGCTTGTGCCTGTCGGGCGACCGCGAGCGCAACATGGAACGAAAGCTTTCTGATATCGACAAGCGGCGCAAGTAAGTTGGCCTGCGGGTCGCGCTTGGCGGGTGACAGTTCGGCAATAGCCTTCGCGGCGGCGAGAAACATGGCGTCGGAGATGCGTCGCGCACGCACTGCAATCGCACCAAGCCCGATGCCGGGATAGACATAGGCGTTATTGTTTTGATCGATACGGAATTCCTTGCCGTTCCGCTTGATTGGAGGAAACGGGCTGCCGGTTGCGACAACGGCGCGGCCCTCTGTCCAAGCATCGAGGTCGGCCGGATTCGCTTCGCTGCGATCGGTCGGATTGGACAATGGGAAGATCGCAGGACGCCGTACGTACTTGGCCATCGTGCGCACGACGGATTCGGCAAAGCCATGGGCCTGTCCGGAAGTGCCGATGAGCACGGTCGGGTGTGCATTCGAAACGACGTCGGCGAGGCCGATTCGGTCCGGCGCCTCGAGCGTCCAGCCGGCGACGCGATCATGGCTCTGTGCAAAATCCGCCTGGAAAGGCTGCAGCCCCGGGGTGCCTTCGATCAATAGGCCCGGTCTATCGACAAGATAGAAGCATGCTCGCGCTCGCTTTTCGGTCATGCCTGCGTCGATCATCGCGCGCAGCAATAATGCACAGATCCCCGTGCCCGCGGACCCGGCGCCGAGAACGGCCACGCGCTGTTCGCTCAACGGAACGCCGGTGACATTGATGGCGCCAAGAAGCGTGCCGACCGCTATCGCAGCGGTGCCCTGAATATCGTCATTGAACGTGCACAGCCGGTCGCGATAGCGCGACAGTAGCCGATTGGAGTTGCCAATGGCGAAGTCTTCCCAGTGTAGGAGGACATGCGGCCAGCGTTCGCGAACGGCGTCGACAAAGATCGACACGAAGTCATCGTAATCGGCACCGCGAACGCGCTCATGCTGCCAGCCGATGTACAGCGGATCACGCAAGTGCTCCCGATTGTCGGTGCCGACATCGAGAAGGATCGGCAACGTGGTTGCTGGGTGAAGTCCTGCGCAGGCGGTGTAGAGAGAGAGCTTTCCAATGGGAATGCCCATGCCGCCGGCGCCTTGATCGCCGAGGCCGAGGATGCGTTCCCCGTCGCTGACCACGATGGCCTCGACGCGATCGTATCGCGCATGGAAAAGGATGCGCCGAATCGCGTCCTTGTGCGGGACGCTGAGGAAGAGCCCGCGGGGCTTGCGGAAGATATGGCTGAAAAGCTGGCAGCCCAAACCGACCGTCGGCGTGTATACGATCGGCATCATTTCTTCGATATTCCGGGTCAGCAGGGCATAGAAGAGCGTCTCATTCGAATCCTGCAAGCCGCGCAAGAACACGTAGCGTTCGATATCGCTGGGAAGTCCGCGAAAGGCGTCGAGCCGGCGTTTGACTTGATAGTCCAGCTCCGCGACATGGGGCGGCAATAGCCCATGCAGATCGAAGGCATCCCGCTCGGCCTCCGTGAAGGCCGTACCCTTATTGAGCAGCGGATCGTTGAGAAGCTCATAGCCGCTCAGCGCAGTCTCGACGTATTGACAGGGTATGTTCTGCATCGGCCCCGACATTCGGCGCCACGATAGCCGCGAACGCGGCAAATCAACAGACGGATTGCCGGCAACGCCGTCACGGCGCGCTGAAACTATTGCAATCAGCGACCGCCGGCACTTCCAGCCGCCGGTCAGCCTTCCACTTCGGCGTCCGGCCGATCATCGCCCCGGGCCAATTCCTCGTGCCATTTTCCGTTACTGTCTTCCCACGAGATGGTTCGGGTTTCGCCGGGCAAGTGCTGCTCCGCGGCCGCGCGCTGCGCAGCCAAGCGCGCCAAGTCATGGGACGGAAACGCCTCCGAGAACACTCCGTTGACTTGATAGGCCCAGCCTCCGTCGTGCTCGACGATGCGATAAACGATCTTCGTCATATTCGTCCTCCTTATTGCGGGACAATGGTAACGCCGCGAGGAAGTTCCAGCTAGCTCGCGGCCGAAGCTCCTTTCTTGCGCAGGCGTCTTGCTTCATATGTTTTTAAATGCGCGTAAGCGATTTGCAGCAGCGGAAAGCGTCCGGCCATGTCCCCGGCGCGATTGAGCAGATCGCCGACGATATGATCAGCCTCTATCGGCGCGCCGGGCTCGATGTCGCGAAGCATCGACGGCCCGATCGGCGAGCCCGGTGCGCTGATCATGGCGCGGCTGCGCTCGACAGCCGAACCGCTGGACGGAAAGCTGTTGGCCGTCGCAATGGCGCAGCAGTCGGCGAACAGTTCGGTACCGAACCGGCCGGCGCCGGCGGCGACGATGTCGCCGAGCGCGCCGACGCCGACCACCAGAATGCGCATCGCGCAATCCTCGCTGCGGTAAAACTACAGGCCCGCCGGTTCGGCGGGGCGGCGGGGAACCAGGAGATTTCCGGTATAGACTTGTACCGGC
>DASPTX010000062.1:0-102353 GCA_035623195.1 Xanthobacteraceae bacterium
TACTCCGTGAAAACGTAATCGCGGCTCTGCACTATCGAGTGGCACGCCAGCCCGCACTTGGCATCGTGTCCCTGCGGCGGAGATTCCGACTCATTGCGAGGCCTCCACGTATCGGACGCCGCGTCATACTCGAACGCGGCCCACCCCCATCCGCCGCTGTCCGCGAACCTCTTGCTGTCCTTCTCCATGAAATGGGAGTTCAGATGGGTACCCGGCACCATTGGCTGACCGGGGTACGTCTCTTGTTTTTTCGGTTCATAATGGATTTTCGCCAACACGGCACCATCTGGGAAAGGCTTGCCATTGCCGGGCACGCCTTCCCTAAAGGCGGCGATTGCGACGGGATTCCCCAGGATCACAGCGAACACGCCGCCGTTCTCACTCATCGCGACGACCGGCCAGTCTTCGTATCCCCTGAATTCAGAGAACGCGAGGCCGCCCGGGACTTGCACAGTGTATTTGTCCTGAGCGGAAATCGCGACACCGGCGGCTAAGACGGGGATCGATACCAAAATACTCACACTGATCAGCGTGCTTTTTCTCATTGTCACATCTCCGTCATGGCGGGTTTAGCAGGGGCCTTCTTCATTACATCACATTCGGCCAGCAATGTCTGCCAGGGGTCAATAAGCGACATTCCGGCCTGTCAGCGTGATGAATGCGTTGCCCTCAACGGACTCAAAGCGGACATGGCCGGATGTCAGTTCAGCGCAACAAACGGACGTCCAAGGGTATCCCGCGTCACCTCGGACTTATCCAGGCCGATGGCCTTGGTCTCCAGGCTGCCTCGAGCCTACTTGGGAAAAAATATTTGATATCCCATAAAAATGGTTTCCAACAGAATCAGAGCTATGATTATTTGCTCAAGCCGCAGTGAACGTTCAGTATCGATGATATCTGATAAAGCCTGTCCGGTGTTGGAGATCACGGTTAGCTTGCGAGTTAAAAGGTCAGCGCGTTCTTTTAGCTCGTATTCATCCTCGAGCTTGGCATAAAAACGCTCAAGGTCAGGCCGCTCCCAAAGCACATCCGGCTTCTCAGCGACTGCGACAAGGCCAGACACGCGCTGTTGCACCAGCAGGGCGTTTCCGATGTGTTTTAAAATCGTCCGGCGACCACCAGGAGTGCGGCCATGATCCGCTAACTCACGTGCGAGTGGCTCAATAACGTCGAAAACGGCACTCACGTTTCTTTCATCATGCGCCAAAATCACGTTGGTTGCTATTGCATCGGCAATGATAAGTGCATACTCCGGCAACAGTGCCTTGAGCGATATTGTACCGCTGGGTGCGATTTGTTCGTCCTTGTCGGGCGCAATCTCAATCTGGGTGGTTTCCTGCTCGCGACGTGCGTAACGCCCGATGATGCGCCCAGCGAGGCTTTGTATTATTTCGTCTTCTTGCAGTGGTGTCATACCGAACAGAACAACAACGCCATATCGGAAGATCACCACAAATGAACCCCCTTCGGCACGAAAGGCTAAGGGTGTGGCTGACAGAATATCGGGACGTTCGAGACCCACCGTATCGATGCGATCGCCAACTAATAAAGCTCTGACCGTTATGCGCGGGACGCTTTGGCTCGACAATGCAGCACCAGAATTGTTAAATATCGTGAGAATTTACAGGTCGCCTAATGTAACCCAGATTCTTCGCTTTTGATCGCTTGAATCTGCAGAGGCAAAATCGGCGCGGCAGATGAAGTCAGCAGCTGGCTCGACCCAAAGCGGACATGGCGAGCCGCACCACGAACTCAGTTCTGCCCCCTGGGGTGTGCTAGTTTGAGCGGCTCGCGCCAATCAGAGGAGCTCGCTATCGCCAAACCCAGTATCGTTTTCGCTCATGGCCTCTGGGCCGATGGCTCCTGCTTCAGCAAATTGATTCCGGCGCTGCAGGCGGAGGGCCACCAAGTGATGGCGTCCCAGCACGGCCTCGACTCCCTAAAAAGCGATGTGGACTGCGTCACCCGTTGCTTCGGGCGGGTCAGCGGTCCCGTGGTCCTTGTCGGCCACTCTTACGGCGGCACCCTGATCACGCATGCGGGCACGGATAACCGGGTCGCCGCCCTGGTCTACATCGCGGCGCTCGCACCCGATGCCGACGAAACCTCGCAAAGCCAGCAGCAGAAGTTTCCCGTCACCGACGTCTTCTCCCACATCGAGGTCGCCGATGGGCGGATCTGGCTGAAGCCTGACGGCATCGGGTGTTTCGCAGGCGATCTGCCCGAGGCGGAGCAGAAGCTCGTCTGGGCGACTCAGGCCGTGCCCGTGCCCGACCTGTTTACGCAAAAGGTCGAAGGCACGGCATGGAAGACCAAGCCGAGCTGGTACATCATCGGCAAGAATGATCGGACCGTCCATCCCGATCTGGAACGCTTCGTGGCGAAGCGCATGGGCGCCACGACTGTTGAGCTGGCGACCAGCCACGTCCCGATGCTTTCTCAGCCCCAGGCGGTGCTCGACGTGGTCCGCAAGGCCGCGAGCGCCGTTCAGAAGAGCTAGCCGCTTGCCGATCGGTTCCTGATGGATAACGGTCCAGGTTCTCTGGATCATGCGTTGTGAACCTAGTCCGAAGAAGCTCTTCATCAGTCAGGTTGGCTCAGTGACCACCTTTCCCGTTTTCGACCATTGTTAAAATCCAGAGATGCGAATCGCGAATACGTTATACGCAAGCCCGTGTCGCGAGAGGCCACAATCATCTAAAAAGGAATTTAACCATCGAGCCAGCGATTCGCAAAACGACACGCTGCAAGCCTTCGAGTTCTTCCTGCCGGGCACCATACAAAGCGCGCGAGATGTTATTTGACGGGCTTCAAGTATCGAGAATGCCCACGACAGAAAAGTGCTGTTTTTCCCCGCCGCCAACTGCGTTAGTCT
The DNA here is from genome assembly GCA_035623195.1 of Xanthobacteraceae bacterium. Classification (GTDB taxonomy): domain Bacteria; phylum Pseudomonadota; class Alphaproteobacteria; order Rhizobiales; family Xanthobacteraceae; genus BOG-931. Next base: position 2,876 of record DASPTX010000062.1, read on the forward strand.
GGATCCGATCAACCTGCACATCCAGAGCACGTCGGCTGGGTGCGTTAGGTCGATATTTTCCGCTTCGGACATGTCCAAGCCTTAAGCGCACCCGAACAGGAAGATGCTCCACCAGAGTGGTGATGTGGATTGGAGTGCTCGATGAAACGTCTTCACCGGTGTTTTTTACCATCGTTGGTGGTGTAAGATAGTGGTGTCAAATAATCGGGCACGATATTGCACATATTGAGAATTGACGGGCATTTCTTTGTGCGTTCCTCGGAGTCAGCGCCCTTGTGAACACCAATAAGCCAATAAAATAAGCCCCTTGGCATATTCCCCTTTTAGTTGCATCATTAAAGTTCAGTACTGGGCGCCGGGCGAGCGCGGGATGGGCCAACCTCCCAATTACACGAAGGTCGCCTTCGATCTCATCGACGATCTGGATAGCCTGACCAATGTCGGGAATGTGATGACGCGCCTTTCGCTGGCCTTTGCCGAATTCGGTTTCACGTCGTTTCTGATAACGGGCGTCCCCGAGCCGCCGCAGAGGCTCGAACCTTACATTCTGCTCAACGGGTGGGCCCAAGGGCTGGACCGAGCACTACATAAAATCGAATTATTATGCGCATGAATCCGGTCGCCGCCTGGTGCCGCCGCATCGTCAATCCCTTCGAATGGTCGCAAGCGCCGTTCGACGCCGAGCGCTCGCCGCGCGCCGCCGAGGTTATGAGCGTCGCGCGAGAATTTGGTCTCGATAAAGGGTTTCTGGTTCCGATCCTCGGCGGCTCCGGATTTCAAGCTTGCGTGACCATGGCGGGCGAGCAACCCAATTGCGAGCCAAAGGCGAAGCGCGCGCTTCACCTTATCGGCATGTATGCGCACGCACGTTGTACCGCGCTTATGGGATGCGAATCCGAAGGTCAGCGCCGGCGCATTCTTAGTGAGAGGGAACGTGATGTACTCGCTTGGACGGCGGAGGGAAAATCGAGCTGGGAAATTGCGACCATTCTCGGTCTGAGCAAGCGCACCGTGAACTGGCATGTCGAACAGGCCAAGAGAAAGCTCGACGCCGTGACGCGAACGCAAGCTGTCATTAAGGCCCTTCGATCGGGTGAAATTTAAGTTCAATTCTGTCAACTGTCAGTTCTGACAGTCATCCAATCCACATAAACGCGCTTTGCTCCACCGAGGAAATATCGGGGGTGAAAGCACGATTCACGTTATCACAAATGCCAATCGGCATCTCTACGATGCAGAATTGCTGGCGCACTTTCGATTGCGTCACGAAATCTACGTGGTCGAGCGAAAATGGCAGGAGCTTGCGCGCCCGGACGGGTGCGAACGCGATCAATTCGACGATCAAAACGCCACTTATGTCTTGGCGATCGACAAGGACGAGGTCGTAGGGGGCTCCCGACTTATTCCCACAACATCCCCGCATCTTCTCAGTGAAGTCTTTCTACATTTGACATCGGTTCGAGGTTTGCCAAGAGCCGCGGATATCTACGAATGGACGCGGATGTTCGTGATCAAGAGCCGTCGTGAGGGCCGCACGATGGGAGAACAGACCCGAGGGATGGTGATCTGCGGTGTGCTCGAACATTGCCTCGACAACGGTGTTACCAGCCTTACGGCGCTCATTGAGATGTTCTGGATGCCCCTCTTTCATGCGATGGGCTGGAAACTCATTCCGCTCGGGCTTCCCGAGCTGATCAGCGGTGAGTGGTCGGTGGCGGTTAAAATGCCAATCGACGAGTCCGTACTCGAATCAACGCGCGCTTTTCATGGCGTCTCCGGCCGCGCACTTGTCACTCTTCAAGCCAGGCTCGGTCGCGGCAACCCTCGCGTGAGGCGGGCTCGATAGTTCGAGCTTCAACAAATATTTTTCCATCAAGGAAAAATTGCTCGTTGTGGGGAGGGGCGATAGTGAGAAATAACGGGAACGATATTTACGCGGTGCGCACCCTCGATTTCATCGAGCGGCTACAACAGCTACGCAAATACGAGGAGATTTGTGCTCATATTCTCAAGGAAATGGAGTGGTTCGGATTTACCTGCGTGACGAGTTTTTCAGTTCCCACAGCCGGCCAGACCTTGAAGAATTGCCTGTGATGAACAACCGTCCGCAGGACTACATCGACCATTATTCCGAAAAAAACTACATTCTCCACGATCCAGTCGTCACCGAATTTCGCCGCAATATCCATCCGTATTCTTGGGGCGACATTCGTATCAAGCAGAGATTAAAGAAGGCCGAGAAGGCGATTATCGACGAGGCGCGAGAGTGGGGCGCCCGCGACGGCTTCATGGTTCCAATTGTCGCGCGATCCGGATCGGTCTCGGTTTTCTGTCCCTGCGGTTTTGAGCCGAATTTGTCGCCGCGCGCCCGCGCAGCGCTTGAAGTCATCGCCATCTATTCGCATCACGCGCTAAGACGCGCACTGCTGGCACTTCAACGCGAAAAGGTTGCGCACACGCCGCTGACGCCGCGCGAGCGTGAAATCATGCAATGGGTCGCCGCGGGCAAGACCGACGACGAAATCGGGGAAATCCTGACGACTCGGAACGTCTACGGTGGCGAGCCACATCGAGAACGCCAAACGCAAGCTGGACACTTTCCGTCGTCCCCACGCGATCCCGCAAGCGATCCGGTTAGGCGAGATTTCATTATGAGCATCGAGTTACCCCTATCCATCCTAGATTTCCGGGATAATTTGCACAGAAACGAAGCTGCATGCCATGTCCGCTGACACTGCCAAACTCGTCAAGTATATCCGCGATATGGCTCGCGAAATGGCAAAGATGGCCGATAGCTCATCGATGCATTTTTTGAGATATTTGCTTTTTCTCGTCGTGGAGGAAGCAAATAATTTAAGTAGCCCCGAATCGGCGGCAGACCCGGAGGAAATACCCTTAAGACAGGGGGACTAGTTTGATCCCGGCCGGACAAGCGGCCCCGTGGCCCACATTGGGCCTCTTAATTCGCGCATCAATGTCCGCGCGATATTGCAAAATGTCCCCGCCAAAGTCACAAAAAAGCCGCCGACCCGGCCGTGAATTTCCGGGCCGATCACCCCGCCTTGTCTTCCATGTGATCGGTCTGAGCCGGGATGACGTGCCCAGGTGGTAGTTCGGCGGGAGGCCATCATCCCGGCTCGCAAAACAAAAGTTAAATCCCGGCCCGCCGGTTCAGATGTGACGTAGAGCACAAATTTGCGCTTTCCGCCTTTGGCGGGAGGCCATCGTGGAACCTTCGCAAGGCATTCCCGTTCTGGGTGATGGGCATCCTTCGTACATCCCTTTAATTCCATATGTTTGGCCGCAAACGCAGGGCCGCGATCGAACAGCGCACCAAGCTGATAGGGCGCGTGGTCATGCTCATCACCGATGGGTTGTGCACGAAATCGTACGACCAATTTGTCGAGAGTTTCTCCAATCCGGGCGAGGAGCCCGACGAATCCGCGCGCGACGCGCGCACGGCGCGGTTTGAGCTGCGCATTTCGCCGACCTGCTGGTACGAGGCGACCGCATCCTTCGCCGACGCGACGCAGCCCTCGATCTCTATCCAGGGCGGCGGCGACGATCGTGGCGTTCTCATCAGCCTGCAAGTACCGGCCGATGCCAACGAGCCCGTTTTCCCAGTTGTCGACCTCTATGTGCCAAAAGGATTGAAAAGAGGCCGTGACGCTCGAAAAGTGGTCCGCGCATTGCAGGCCGTGCGAGGTTGGAAATGCGTCACACCGATATGAGCCGCCGTCGCCTGTTCCGCAGTTCGGCAAAATCGTTTGAAAAATTTTCGGCGCCACAATTTTATCGACCAAAATTGGGATCGGTCGGCAACATGCTTTGTCGAGCTTCAATCCCAGAACGGTCAAAGCAAGGTGGGGCTGAGCGAGCCTTGATGATTAACATCCATTAATAATTGCATGACGGTATCGTGAGATTTCAGTCGTGCTCGCGGCTTGCTAGTGCGCAGCGCCGAGCGTAAAATTCCAAGGCTCATAGGATCGAGCGAGAAACCTGCTCAAAGGTATGGAGAACTCTCAATGGCGCGTCCGAAGCAAGCTTCGAAGCGAAACCGTCGGAGTAAAGCCGTACCGGTATTGGGGGCTGCCGGTTTATCGCTAACACTGGCGGGTGGAGCGTCCGCATCAACCAGCGGGCCGGCGGCTGATATAGCGCCGCAAAACGTCTCACCGAATCACGAAATCTTTCTCGGTGAGGAGGAAATCTCTGACGTTAGCTTGTCGACGTTCTACGTCTTCGACAAGGAAAACGCCGCCACGCCTAAGGTTGGCGAAAAGGTCGCGTGGGGCTGCCGATGCGGCTGCGGCGGCTGCCGATGCGGTGGCTGCCGATGCGGCTGGAGAGGCTGCTGGGGCTGTGGCGGCTGTGGCGGCTGCTGCTGGTCTTGGGGCTTTTGCCGGGCCTGCTAGATCGGAGCGTCTTCCGACGACCCTTACGAAACCAACGACGGATGGCCGGGTCTTGCTCGACCCGGCCAGTTTTTGTTCTATGGACGCGGTGGCCGGCGAGGATTGCAAATCCGCGCCGTGGATAGTGGCCGTACCAACGGCCGCAACTTGGCGCCGCAATCGATTTAACATGAAACGATTGCGACTCTAGGGCATGATCCGGAAAAGTGGAAACCGGTTTTCCGAAAAAGATCATGCTCGTCAAATGCTCTAGCGGCGTCTCGGCGCAATGAGTCAACTCAAAGAATATCAACTCAACAAATAAGAATATTGTCTTACGATGGCGGTCCACACTGGCGACGAGAGGTCAAAGAGCGGGCTCAAGAGCCAGCCCGTCGGCGTTGCGGTCCCCAATCGTGGCGACCCACTGACCCAGATTGACGGCAAAGACGTTCTGCAATTCGCGCCGAATTTCTCCGTCTATCTGCTGCCGCACGACGTTGTGTGCCTTTATTCCGAACACCGGAAGTTCTTTCTCCATGGCGAGCTCTATTCGGCGCTGGCGACGGCGATAGGAGCCGGCAAGAGCTTCGGGCGGATCGTTCGCGAACTTACAAAAAAGTTTCCGGCCGATAAGGTCAACGAAGCCGTAAAGCGCTTGTTCGAGCGGCGCTACGTCGTCGTCAAGGGGCGCTCCGCCGCGGGCGCCGCGGCCTCCTATTGGGCCAGTCTCGGTCTCGCGCCGGAGGCGGCCGAGAAAAATCTCCGGAACTGCCGCGTTCGTCTGCAATCGATCGACGTGAAGGGTGAAAAGGAGCTTGGCGCCGCTTTGAGCAAACTCGGCGTGCGCGTCGTGAAAGGCTCAGCCGATCTGACGGTCACGCTGGTGAACGACTATCTCGAAGCGCGACTCTTCGCAGTGAACCGGAAGCATTTGTCGGACGGCACGCCTTGGCTGGTGGTTCAGCCTTCGGGCATTTTTCCTTTGGTCGGTCCCGTATTCAGACCGGGCAAAGGCGCCTGCTGGAACTGTCTCGCCGATCGGATGATACGAAACAGAGAAGTCAAGGCGCTGCTCGACCGCAAACAGGCGCGACGCGTCGCAGTTGCGCCGCTTACCAAAGACATGCTCGGACAAAGCGGTATTCAGCTCGCAGCGGTCGAAATAGCCAAAGCGATCGCCACGGATTTCCGCACGGATTTGAACGATCACATCGTCAGTCTCGATCTCTTGGGCTCGACCATCGCCAGGCACTATGTGGCGGCCCGCCCGCAATGTCCGCAATGCGGCCATAAGAGGCTGCGCGACCCGCGGCGGGCGCCGGCGCCGGTCGCGCTGACCGCCGGCGCCAAACTGGTAATGACGAGCGGCGGCTACCGGACCGTCCCATCGCGGGCCACGGTGTCGCGTTTTCGCAAGCACGTGAGCCCGCTCACTGGCGTGGTCTCGCGGCTCGAGCGGATCGAGGCCGACCTGCCGCTGAACACCAACTACTATGCCGCGCATAATTTTTCGGCGCCCGCCATGTCGGTCAACGAGCTAAGGGCCGGACTGAGCGGCGGCAGTTTCGGCAAAGGCAGCACCGCCGAACAGGGAGAAGCGAGCGCGTTGATGGAGGCGATCGAGCGCTATTCCGGGATTTTTCAGGGCGACGAAATCAGGGTGACAAAGCGGTTTGCGGATTTTCCGCCCGGCGAAGCCATTCTTCCGAATGACGTCCTATTGTTTAGCGGCGCGCAATACCGCGGCGAGCATGTGGCGATCCTCGGTCCGGATGTGACGCCGACGTCGCCTCCGTTTGATCCAACGGCCAAAGTCGAATGGTCGCCGGTCTGGTCGCTGCGCGACGAGCGCTTTAAATATCTTCCGACGAGCCTGTTATACTTTTTTCACACGAGCGGTCCCGGCGCCGGACAAATTCACGCGGATTCCAATGGCTGTGCCGCCGGCAACACGATCGAGGAAGCTATCGTTCAAGGATTCCTGGAACTGGTGGAACGGGATTCATACGCGATCTGGTGGTACAATCGCCTGCAGCGGACGGAGTTGAACCTTAGCCAGTTCGAAGATCCCTACGTCCGCGATCTTAAAAGCCAGCTTGCCGAGACGGGCCGCCGGCTCTGGGTGCTCGACATCACCAGCGATCTTGGAATTCCAAGCTTCGTGGCACTGTCGCATGCGACGCAAAACGGGCATGACTTCGTCGAGTATGGTTCCGGTTCGCATTTCGACGCGCGTATCGCGCTCCTGCGCGCGCTGACCGAGGTGAACCAATTTCTGTCCATCGGCCTTATGGGCGCCCGCAACGCCGGCCCGTCGAGTCATGAGGACGGCAATCCGTTTAGCCTGCGGGAACATCCATACTTGATGCCGAAGGGGTATGCGCAGATGCGACCGGACTTCGGCGCAGAGTTCGGCCGTCTCGACAAGCGCGCGCAGGTCATGGCCTGTGTCAACCTCGTCAAGCAGGAAGGTCTCGACTTCCTCGTGCTCGATCAGACCCGGCCCGACATCGAAGTCCCCGTCGTGCGCGTGATCGTGCCCGGGTTGCGGCACTTCTACCGCCGCTTCGCGCCGGGCCGGCTTTACGACGTTCCGGTCAAGCTCGGATGGCGTGATCGGCCGCTCACCGAAGGCGAGCTCAATCCGCTGCACCCCCAAACCTGACGGGGTCGCTCGGCTTGCACGCTTCGCGAACAAAGAGAGAACGAAAACCGGCGCCGCCGTCGCTTTCCGTCCGGCTCGCCGGCCATGTCACGCTGCAAACGCAGCCCAACGGGGACATCGCGGCGCTCTTCTATGGTCATTTCGCCGCGCTGGGGACGTTCAGCGCCGCTGCGGTGGATCGCGCGCAAGACCTGCGCGGCGGACTGCCGCTCGCTGCACTCGCATCCGGCATAACCGACATCGATAAAGAGATTGCGCTTTTGGTTCGGCGATTGGCCAGGCGCGGTCTTTTGGAATATCGCCTCGGGCGTTCGCGAAGCGGCCCGGACCAGGTCGTCATCGAGCCGCAAGCGGCCGGTTATTGGCCGCGGACTTCGCCGCTTGCCGAAACCGACATTCTCGTCATGTCGCGGTTCGCTTATTTGCGCCGGCGCGGCAGCGACTTGGTGCTGGAGTCGCCGCGCGCTGAAGCATTATTCAGAATTTGCGATCCGAAGATCGCCGCCTTTTTGGCGCTGCTCACTGCGCCGCAAACGGTCAAGAAACTGCGCCGGCACGCTGGCTTCCCGGGTGTCGCGCTTCTTGGCTTGCTGGTGGATTGCCGAATCCTTTTCAAGGTCGACGCGATCAAGGACGCCGGCTTGCGGCCGACCGAGGGCGATGAGAGTCTTGTTCTCTGGGACTTTCACGATCTTTTGTTCCACGCGCGCAGCACCGAGGGTCGGCACGCCAATCCACTCGGTGGAATTTGCCCCTATTCCGGAATCGTGCCGCCTCTGCCGGCGGTGCGGCCGCGCTGGCCAGGAGAGACAATCGAACTTGCGAAGTTCTCCGGGGACTTCACCGCGGCGGAGAAGCAAACGAACTTGCCACTGGCGGGGATTCTGCGCGAGCGCCATTCGGTGCGCAGCTTCGATGAGCATAATCCGATTACGGCGGCCGAGCTTTCGCGGTTTCTCGACGGCGCCGCGCGCGTGCAATCGGAATGGACCGGGACGCTCGACCTCGGCGACGGCGACAGCACCCCGCCAATCGCCTACACCACAAGGCCTTATCCGTCGGGCGGCAGTTGCCACGCGCTCGAGCTCTACTTGGCCGTCGATAAATGCCAAGGACTCGATCGCGGATTCTATCATTACGATGCCGGCGGACACGCGCTGGCGCCGATCGAAGTCCGCGCGTCCGACTTCGAAGCGTTCTTAAAATCGGCCGAATTTGCCATGGGCGCGTCCGCCACGCCGCAAATTCTCATCACGATGGCCGCGCGCTTTGGCAGGGTTTCGTGGAAATACAGTGCGATCGCCTATTCTCTCATTCTGAAAGACGTCGGCGTATTGACGCAAACGTTCTACATGATAGCGACCGATATGGGGTTGGGCGGCTGTGCGATTGGAAGTATCAATATCGATCTGTTCGCGCGGATGACGGGCCTCGAATTTTACGTCGAGGGCGCGGTCGGACAATTTGCTCTTGGACGCGCCGCAACGTCGGCAGCGCCGAGTTAAATTCGTTCGGCGAAACGATCGTCGATTTGTCGAATCTAGAGTATGATCCGGAAAAGTGGATCCGGTTTTCCAAAAAAACATGCCTTATCAAATATCTGGAGCCGTAATCGATTCAGCTTGAAACGATTGCCCTCTAGAACCTTACCACGACCATTGCCGGCCGCGCCCGCCGGGATCGCGCGATGGGTTGTGCTCGAAATATCCGACGGTCTTCCAACCTCGCTGTCCTATTAGCGCGAACATGGCGCCTTGCGGGTCCGTGCACCGCGCAACTCTGCCGCCCGGGATCTCGGTCGGACCCTCGAGTACCTGGCCGCCGCTTGTCCGCACGCGTTGGGCTGCGGCGTCGATGTCGGCGACGATGAAGTAGTAAAGCCAGAAAGCAGTCGGCGCCGTGGGAGGCTTGTTGAACATGCCGCCGATCGTCTGGCCCGCTGCTGCGAACAGCTGATACGTGCCGGTTGGGCCGACATCTGTCTCCGCTTTCTGCCAACCAAAAATTTCCCGGTAGAAAGCAAATGTCCGCTCCCAGTCGGCGGCGAGCAATTCATGCCAGCCGACATGGCCCGGTTTATCGATTGCGGCAGACGAATGATGGCCGGGGTTCCGCCACTTGACCAAGACGAGCGTCGCCATTTCCGAATCGGCGACGACCGAGAAGCGACTGACATTGAGAATATCGGTTGGCGGGACGTGAACGGTTCCGCCAAGTTGCTTAATGCGGCCGGCGGCGGCGTCCACGTCGTCGACACTGACATATCCCATCCAGCGCGGCTGCGCGCCAATTTGTCTGGCTTGTTCTGGCAAACCGGTCAGCCCGCAGACGGTCTCCCCTCCGGTGGTGAACAAAGTATAGGCCATTGACGTCGACGCGTCGCGCGTGCCCCAGCCGATGACGTCGGCGTAAAACGCCTTCGCGCCCGCCACGTCGGAGGTCGTCAGCTCGTACCAGACAAAGCGGCCATGAGAACTGCTCATATCTGCATATCCGCAGAATTATTCGTATTTGCACCAGGCGGCCGGCGCAGCTTTAGTCCGGGGTTGACGATAGCATTTGCGCGATCTTTGTCGCGGTCCATGGCCGTAAGCGCGATGGGCCAACTGCGGCAATGCGCGCGCTCAAGAGCGCGGAAGATTTGGTCACGGAAAACGGCGCACGCCGCCGGCCGGGTTGAGTTTGCGGTCCAGCCCTGTTTCTTCGCCGCGTCTTCAGCGGAAACTAAAAACAGGCGTGGCGATTTCCGAGGCGGCTTGCGGCGGAACGTTGAGCACCACGCCGCACCAATTGCAAACGAACGTCTGCAAAGCGGGTTGGGCGCCAAAATTGGGGCTCGTGCGCTCAAACCGCATGGCCAGGCCGCAGAACGGGCAATGGGGGTGTGGGGCGTCGATGTCCATACGCCCAATTGGTAGGCCGGGATGGTTAACAGAAGGTAAATGCGGCCGCTCCCGCGCCTATAATGGGCATTTCCACGCTCGCACCATCGCCCCGGGCTAAAAACGCCGTAAAGAAATTGTCTGGTACTAAAGGACGGAGCGGGTGGGGTGCGTTTTGAGTCAAGTCGCGTCTGCTTCTGCAAGAGCTTTGATTTTAACGGTCATCGTGGCGTGTCTCGGTGGTTGTTCGAGCGCGCTCTATGAGCCCAAAGCCGTAGTCAGAACAGGCACCGTTCGGGCCTCGACGCTGAGTCGCATGGCAAGTCTCAACATCGATCGTGCGGCGCCGATCCTTGTGCGCATCTACAAGGAAGAAAGCACGCTGGAGATTTGGAAGCAGGATCGCACCGGCAAGTTTGCGCTGCTCAATACATATCCAATCTGCAAATTTTCGGGACACTTGGGGCCGAAGATTGCGGAAGGGGATCACCAAGCCCCTGAAGGATTCTACGATATCGTTCCAAACCAGATGAATCCAAATTCAAGCGAATTTCTCGCTTTCAACACCGGTTATCCCAACGCCTACGATCGTTCACTTGGGCGCACCGGGAGTTTTCTCATGGTGCATGGCGGCTGCCAATCGGTCGGCTGTTACGCGATGACTGACTACGCCATGGAGGAAATCTACGGCCTCCTTGACGAAGCATTCAAAGGCGGCCAGCTGAAAATCCAGCTGGAGGCCTTTCCCTTCCGCATGACGGCGGAAAATCTCGCCAGCCACGCGGGCGATCCCAATATGCCGTTTTGGGAAATGCTCAAGACCGGCAGCGATACGTTTGCCGCGGTGGGACGGCCGCCGACGGTCGCCGTGTGCGATCAGCGCTATGTGTTCAATCCGATCCTTACCGGCGAACTCGATCCAAGCGGGCCTTGTCCGCCCGGCGTCGATTCCATCGCCGTAGCCGATGCACGACGCGCGCCGCAGTCGGCGCCGGCGGGCGCCGTTCCGCTGAAACAAGGAACCGTGGCCTATCGAATCGACGATCCGATCGCTCAGAAGATAAACGAAGATCTGCGCGGCATTTACTGATCGACCGGACATGTCGACCGGACCTGGCGTTGCCTGATCGCCCGTGGCTATCGCCTGGGCTCTGCGGTGTCGGATGTATTTCACGCGGCCGAACGGAGTTGCATGGGCGTCTTGCCGGTCCAGCGCTTGAACGCGTGGTAAAAAGCGCTGGTCTCTTGATAGCCCAAGAGCCAAGCCACCTTGGAAATCTGCAGGTCGTGTTCCTGCAGATAGCGTTTTGCGAGATCAAATCGCAAGCCGTTGAGAATTTCGCCAAAGGTTTGCCCTTCCGACGCGAGCCGGCGCGCCAGCGTCCGCTGGCTGATGCCGAGCCTGTGGGCGACCTCCGCCAATTCCGCTCGCCCATGGGGAAGCAGCGGGGCAATGGCGTTTTCAACCCTCAACCGCCAGGTCCCCGACCCGATACGGCGATTGGCAAGCGCCTCTTCGCAATATTTCACTAAAAGCGAGTTGAGATAGGGATCAGCATCGACGATCGGGGTATCTCTGAAGGGTTGCCGGTAAGCGACTTCATCGATGTCGCTGCCAAAGACGACCTTGCAGCCGAAAAGCGATTTAAGCCTGGCAGGCAGCTGGGTGCGGCGGTGCATGAGTTTGATCGCGACCGGCGACACATGACGACCGGTAAGCTGACGGCAGATGCGCAAAAGCGTGACAACGAAGAATTCGATCTGATGCCGATCGTTGAGCCGGGGAACGCCGATATATCTGAAGACGATAGACATCTTCCTATCGCTTTCCCGGTAAGTGATTTGAATCCCTTCATTATTGATCGCGGAATATCTCGACCCCGCCCGCAATGCGTCGCCCAGCGTTTTGGAGGAAGCCAGCACGTAATAAAGCAGTCCCAGCTCGCGAAGGTCGATTCTCTCGGCGAGATGAACACCGAGAAATTCGTCCGACAAGGTGTCGGCCAGAAGATCAAGAAATTTGATCTGACTTTTTACCGCAATCCGAGAGCGGGGATTTTCGACCTGCCCAACGGTCAAGCCGGAAGCTTTAAGAAGCGGCTCGACATCCACGCCCGCCTCGACAGCCTGGCTATAGGCGGCTCTCGTGATGCCGCCGGTAGCGGTCGGAATTGAGCTGAACCGCGGTCTATTGCGCATGGCCTTCCCGCAGCGATCCGTCCAAACGCGCCGCTGGCGCGTGCGATCAATTCTTTGGCGTCAGATGACACGACATGCAGTTGCCGAAATCCCTATTTGCAGACTTCCAATCCCTCATTTTTGCGGCGTAACGAGCGTCATGTCACAGAAGCTTTTGATTTGCATTGTCGACGATAACGAGTGCTTCCGCGACGCCCTGGAAGCCCTCATTATTTCCTTGGGCTACAATGTCGCCGCTTTTGCCTCCGCCGAAGACTATCTCAGTTCAGATCTTGTGGCGCAGACGTCGTGCCTGATCAGCGATTGGCAGATGCCCGGCATGAATGGGGCCGATTTTCAAGACCGCCTGATCGCCAGCGGCCACCGCATTCCCATTATCTTCGTGACCGCGGTTTGTCCCGAAAAGGAACGAACCCGGCTGCTGAAGGCCGGCGCGGTTAGCGTTTTGGACAAGCCTTTCGACATGGACGCTTTGATCGCGTGCCTCCACCAGGCCCTTGGAAGCAGCGGCGGGGGCGAACCACGGAACTGAAAGCATAATTCCTCACCGGCACTCGCAGACTTCGCGGATTTTCTCCACCAGCGCATTGCTCAAAAGCGGCTTTTCGACGATCGGCACATGGGCGTTTGCCGCGCGCGCGCTGAGCGCCGCATTGAGGTGACTGACAATGAGAATGGCCGGAGTCGCGACTTTGCGCTCGCGCAAGTGCGCGATCAGCTCAATGCCCGTCATTTCGGGCATGCGTTGATCGATGACTAAACAGCCGCACTCGCGAAAGCAACCGGCGGCAAGGAATTCGGCCGCACTACGGTAAATCCGGACGGCGAAGCCCTCCAGCTCGAGGGAAAACTTCAGTGCATTACAAACGGCAGGATCGTCATCGACGACTGCGACGATGGGCTCCCTTGCCGTTTCCGATTGCGGCTTCATTTTTAGCTGCACTTAAATCCGCTGATCCAAATGCAAGCGTGAAGAATACGAGGATATCCGCATTGATATGGATCAAGCGGGAGATCCGAGTCCGCAATCCCAAGCGATTGTAGTTATGAAGGAATTCAACTGGAGCCGAGCATTCCGGCCATTAACGCCATGCGCACGAGGTCGGACAGGCTGTCGGCTTGCATTTTATTCATCAGGTTCGCCCGATAGATTTCCACCGTTCGCGGGCTGATGCCGAGGTCGAATGCGATCTGCTTGTTGGCGCGGCCCTCGATGAGACCGGCGAGCACGTCTCGTTCGCGCGGGGACAGCGCCGCGATCCGCGTTTCGATTTCGGCGCGTTCGGCGTAGCGCTTTTTTTCGCCCTCCTGCTCGCGCAGCGCCGAACGGACGCTGGCAAGCAGCAGGTCGTCGTCAAACGGCTTTTCGAAGAAATCCGCGGCGCCGATCTTCATGGCCTCGACGGCGAGCGCAACGTCGCCGTGGCCCGTGATCACGATCACCGGGATCGCAATCTTGAGCTCCTTTAGCCGCCGTAACAAGTCGATTCCGCTTATGTCGGGCATTCGCACATCAGTGATGATGCAGCTCAGCGATTGGTCGGGAAGGGAATCGAGAAACGCCCTGGCGGACCCATAGCTCTTCACATCAAACTGCGCCGTGCGCAGCAAGAATGCCAGCGATTCGCGAAGCGCCTCGTCGTCGTCGATGACATGGACGACCCGTTGAGCGGTCGATTTTTCAGGCGCCATCGCCGGCCTCCTCCTTGGTCACAGCGGGCAAGGTGAAGGCGAACACCGTACCGCCGCCGGGGTTCGGTCGTTGTACTATCGCACCGCCATGAGCCTCGATGATGGTTCGAGAAATCGACAGTCCCACGCCCATGCCCTGGCTCTTCGTCGTTACGAACGGCTGAAACAGTTGCGCGCTTATCTCTGGCGCTATTCCGGGGCCGGTGTCGGCGACGCGTATTTCGACCATATTATCCCTGGCGGGCGACGTAGAGACAACGAGTTCGCGAGTGGGTTCGCTCTCCATCGCCTCGATCGCGTTGCGAATGAGGTTGAGTAGAACCTGTTGAATTTGAACCTTGTCCGCCAGCACATAATCGAGCCGCGGAGCGAAGGCAAATTGCACCCGCACGCCCTTGTCCTTGGCGCCGACCAGCGCCAGCGCGCTTGCTTCCTCGACCAGCTTTTTCACGTCCTCGACGCGCCGCTCGCTTTCGCCGCGAGCGACGAAGTCGCGCAGGCGACGGATGATTTCACCCGCGCGCAGCGCCTGGTCCGCCGCCTTGTCCATGGCGTCGCGGATCAGGCCTGCCGCTTGGTCCGAAGGGTTTTCGAGCAGCCGGCGCGAGCCCTTCATGTAATTGGCGATTGCCGATAGCGGCTGATTGAGTTCATGGGCCAGCGCTGAGGCCATTTCGCCCATCGCGGTAAGCCGCGACATGTGCACGAGCTCGGCCTGTAATTCCTGCAGGCGCGCTTCGGTCTGTTGCCGCTCGGTGAGATCGCGGATGAAGCCCGTGAAGAAACGCTTATTGCGCACCTGCATCTCGCCGACGGCGAGCTCCATGGGAAACGTCGAGCCGTCGCGGCGCTGGCCGACGACGACGCGGCCGATGCCGATAATTCGCCGCTCACCGGTGTGCAAGTAGCGTTCAAGATAACCGTCGTGATCTTCCCGGTACGGCGAGGGCATCAGAATCTTGACGTTTTTCGTCACCACATCCGTGGCGGCATAGCCGAATAGCCGTTCCGCCGCGGCGCTGAACGATTGGATGATGCCGCGCTCATCGATGACGATCGTGGCATCGGGAATGCTGTCGAGAACTGATTGCAGGTGAACCGAGCGTGCCTCGGCGTCTGCTGCGCTCACGGTCGCGGCGCGCCGGAAACGATGCAGAATTGCGCCGCGCCAGGATACGGCGACGCCGACCAGCGCGAACAATATACCCTTCACCGCTTCCCCGGCGGCGAGCGGATGAGCATCTGCGGCGAAGTAAAGCCCAAGCGCAAGGCTGAGAGCGGTCGCGAGCAACCCGGGTCCCCAGCCCCCCAATGCCGAAGCGATCAGGACTGCCGGGACAAACAATATGTAAGACGCTTCGCCGGCCAGCGCCGACGCAAAAGCGAGTTTCACGGCAAGCCCGAGAGCGACGGCCAGGACCGCGATTCCGTATTGCCATGCAATGCGGCGCCAGGACGTACGCAGCAGCGCTGCGCCAGGCGCATAGCTTTGCGAACGATGAACCGTGTCAGCCATCAAAAGCGAGCCGCTGTCTATCCAAAGCCTGCCCATTAAATCAGAAATACAATCGCCAATTCAACGGTTTGACGCAAACCCCCGCGCCGATTAAGGGAAACCCCTTAGGGTCAATACCGGAATTTTCCGCACCCCACGCAAGGCTTAGCGATATCTCCAGAAATTCCCCCGGAGGTAAGCCAATGCGCGCGTCAGCCCACATCGACGACATCCATCCCACGGCCTTAGCCCGCCGCCCTGAGCCGGCTATCGAGGGTCGTTCAGATGCTGGTGCGGTCGTCGTTGATCCGCTCGGCCAATCGATGAACCTCATGGGCGCGACGATGGTGTACCCGCGCAACACCGAAATCTTCGGCGAGAACGAACCCGCCGATTACCTCTACAAAGTGGTCAGCGGCAGCGTACGGACCTACAAAATTCTAAGCGACGGACGCCGGCAAGTCGGGGGATTCTATCTGCCCGGCGACATTTTCGGTCTCGAATTCGCCGATGAGCACACCCTGTCGGCGGAGGCGATCAGCGATACCAAAGTCCTTGTCGTCAAGCGTAGCACGCTCACCGCGCTTGCCGGGCGCGATGCGTCGGTTGCGCAGCAGTTGTTTACGCTGACGGGCCGCGAGTTGTGCCGCGTGCAAGACCGCATTTTGCTTTTGGTCAAGAGCGCGCAAGAGCGGGTCGCGAGCTTTCTTTTGGAAATGGCGGAGCGCGTTTCGGGCAATTCGATCGAGTTGCCGATGTCGCGCCAGGACATTGCCGATTATCTCGGGTTGACGATTGAGACCGTGTCTCGCACGCTGACCTCGCTGGAATGCGCGGCGGCGATCGAGGTGCCGACATCGCGGCGCATCGTCTTGCGCAACCGGTCGGCGCTGTCGCGCATGAACGGCTGACGCGCCTGCAAACGAAATGTTCTTGGGGGCCTTAATAACCTGGGGTGGGATCGTACCATGCAAGTTAAAGACATCATGACGACCAATGTCATTTCGATCGGCGCCGACGAGCCGGTCGTGAAGGCTGCGCGTTTGATGCTGCAGAACCGCATCAGCGGTCTGCCCGTCATCGATAAGGAGGGCGAACTGGTCGGGATGGTCACCGAAGGCGATTTTCTCCGGCGCGGCGAACTGGGTACGCAGCGGCGCCGGCCGAAATGGCTCGAGTTCGTCATCGGGCCCGGCAAGCTCGCCGAGGAATACGTGCACACGTCGGGCAGAAAAGTCGAAGAGGTTATGACTCCCGATCCGTGGACCATTCGCGAAGACGAATCGCTGGAGGCGGTCGTCGAAACAATGGAGCGCCGTCACATCAAGCGGCTTCCCGTTACCCGCGGCGGCCGTATGATCGGCATCGTCAGCCGCGCCAATCTGATGCATGCGCTCGCGTCGCTTGCCCGCGATTTGCCCGCCCCGGCCGGCGGCGATTCGGCGATTCGCGCCAACATTCTGGCGGCGATCGCGAAACAGGAATGGGCGCCGCACATCAACGTGATTGTCAAGGACGGGGTCGCCGAATTGCACGGCGTCGTCACCGACGATCGCGAGCGTCAAGGCCTTGTCGTCGCGGCTGAGAACGTCCCCGGGGTTAAAAAGGTGCACGATCGGTTGGTTTGGGTGGAACCGATATCCGGCATGGCGTTTCCTTCCTCCGAAGACGAAACAAAGCGCGCGGCGCCCTAAAGCGGGCGCGAAGACGCGGAATGTCCGAGGAAAGACGGGGGAAATCGAAATGCAAAGAATAGTGCAATTGTGTATTGGCCTCGCCTGCGTTGCGAATGCCGTAGCGATATTTCTGGTTTTCGCGCCATCGAGCGCGAGGGGCGAGGATGTGCTATCGCCGGCCGCGCAGCGCGGATTGGTCATTGTCCGGACCAACTGTTCGCGTTGTCATGCGATCGGCAAGGTCGGAGAGAGTCCGCTCAGCATCGCGCCGCCGTTCCGCACGCTCCATGAGCGTTACCCCGTTGACGATCTTCAAGAGCCGCTCGCAGAGGGGATCATCACGGGTCATCCGACAATGCCGGAGTTCCGCTTCGATCCGGGGCAGGTCGGCGACATCATCGCGTATTTGAAATCGCTCGAACACTGACTGCGGGCGGGAGCGATACGAATAAAGGTCTGCAATACTAAAACGGCTAGAACGCAATCGTTTCAAACTGAATCGTGCGGCCCTAGATTTTTGACGGGCATGGTCTTTTCGGAAAAGCGGTTTCCACCACGGATCGCGTCCGGGGCAGGCTTTTTCCGAATCATGCCCTAAGCCTTTTTCGGCGCCGGCTGCGCGCTCCCGAGTGGCAGAGTCACGACCGCGATGGAGGAGTCCTCCGGATCGGATGCGATCTCGAAGCCGAGTTGACGGCACATCTGCAGCATCGTCGTATTCTCCCGCAAAACCTGGCCGCGAACGAACCTCAATCCCTCGGCGCGCGCATATTCGATCATCAATTCCATCAAGAGCCAACCGAGACCGTGCCCTTTCAGATCGGAGCGGATGAGAATCGCATATTCGCCGCTTTCGTAGGCGGAGTCGGCATGAATGCGCACGACGCCGAGCATCTCGCCGGTCGCCTCGTCAATGGCAATGAACGCCATGGCACGCGCATAGTCGATCTGGGTAAATCGCACGATGAAATTGTGGCTGAATTCCTTGACCGGAGCGAAGAAGCGAAGCCGCAAATCCTCCGGCGTCACGGCGGTAAAGAACGGCGGATATAGGGCTTCGTCGTCCGGGCGAACGGGCCGCACGAAAATCATCATTCCATCCTGCAATGTGATGTGCCGCTCCCAGTTCGCCGGATAGGGCCGTATGGCGAAGCGGGGATGGCCGGACGGCCCACGGCGGCCTTGCTCGACGGCGGCGATCAAGACTCTTGCGTCGACGGCGATGACGCCGGTCTCGTCCGCCAGTACCGGATTAAGATCGATCTCGCGAATCTCCGGAAAGTCGGCTGCAAGCTGCGAAAGCTTGACCAGGAGCAATGCGATGGCCGCTTCGTCGGCCGCCGGAACGTTGCGATAGGCTTTGAGAATGCGCGAGACGCGAGTGCGCGCGATCAGGTCCCGCGCCAGCGCGAGGTCGAGTGGGGGCAGCGCCAGCGCCTTGTCGCCGATCGCTTCCACCGCCATGCCGCCTTGGCCAAAGACGATAACGGGGCCGAAGGTCGGATCGTCGGCGAGCCCGACAATAAGCTCGCGCGCCTTGGGGCGAACGATCATGGGGAAGATGGTCACGCCGATAATCCGCGCGCTGGGCTTGGCGGCTCGAGCGCGGTTGAGAATTTCCGCCGTAGCCTCGCGCACTGCTTGTTCGCCGGTGAGACCGAGCCGCACGCCGCGGACCTCAGATTTGTGCACGATGTCGGGCGATAAAATTTTCACGACGACAGCGTCACCCTTGGCGAGATGCGGCTTCGCCGCGGCGGCGGCTTCGTCCGGATCGTGCGCGAGGCTGGCCGCAGTCGCGGCGATGCCGTAAGCGGCCAAGACTTTGCCGATTGCGACCGGATCGAGCCATGCACGCCGATCCCGGCCGCTGTTGCGCAATGCCGCATCGATGATGAGCCGTGCCGCCGCAGCGTCGGGCGCGAAATCCCGCGGCAGGCTCGGCGGCGTCGCCATGAGCTGCTGACGGGACTCCCGGTATCGCACCAGATGCATGAAGCCGGCCACCGCATGCGATTCGGTCGGATAATCGGGAATGCCCGCGCTGTCGAAAACTTCCGAGGCACGGTCGCCGCCGCCGACCCAGACGGCGAAAACCGGCTTTGCCGGGACGCGTCGCTCGCGATATCGCTCGGTCGCGGCGATGACCGATTTTGCCGCGTCGGCGGCCGATGCCAGCGCGGTCGGCACGTTCATGACCAGAACGGCGGAATTTGCGTCGTCGTCGAGCAGGCAGTCGAGAGCGGCGGCGTATCTCTTGTCGTCGGCGTCGCCGGCGATGTCGACGGGATTGGCCCGCGACCAAATCGGCGGCAGCGCCGTGTCGAGCTTTTTCATGGTCGCGGGCGAAATGCCGGCCAATTCGCCGCCGAGATCGGCAAGTCGATCGACGGCAAGGACGCCGATGCCGCCGCCATTGGTCAAAATCGCAAGCCGGTTGCCACCAACCGCGGTCAGGTGACCCAGCGTTTCCGCGGCGGCGAACAGTTCGTCAAGATCGCACACGCGGAGAAATCCGGCGCGGCGGAACGCGGCGTCATAGACGGCGTCCGAACCGGCAAGCGCTCCGGTATGCGTCATGGCCGCCTTGGCGCCGGCCGCATGGCGACCCGATTTGATGACGAGCACGGGCTTGGCTCGCGCGGCGGCGCGCGCTGCCGACATGAACTTGCGCGCATCCTTGACTGACTCAATGTAGAGCAGGATCGCGCGCGTGCCGCGATCCATGGCGAAATGATCGAGCAGGTCAGCAAAATCGAGGTCGATGCAGTCGCCGATCGAAACGATTCCGGAAAAGCCGATGCCGCGCAGCGCAGCCCATTCGATCAGCCCCGCCGCGATCGCGCCCGATTGCGAAACGAGACCGAGATCGCCGGGCTCCGGCATCGAGGCGGCAAAACTGGCGTTGAGTTTGGCGGATGGCGCCAATAGTCCGATGCAATTAGGTCCGACGAGCCGCATTCCGGCCGCGCGCGCGGCTTTCTCGCATTGGTCGGCCAGCGAACCTATTCCGCGGCCGAGACCCGCGGTCAGAATGATGGCGGCGGCTGCCCCTTTTGCCGCCGCGGCGCTCACGACCGACGGCACGGCAGGCGGCGGGACGCCGATCACCACGATATCGGGCGCGTCGGGCAGGGCGTCACAGGATTTGACGGCGGCAACGCCTTCTATCCTGTCGTAATTCGGATTGACGAGATGGATCCGGCCGCTAAAGCCGCCGCGGCGCAGATTTCTCAAAACCGCGCGACCCGGCGACGTGTCGCGCGGACTGGCACCGACGACAGCGACGGATCGCGGCGCAAACAGCTTGTCGAGACGATAAGTCGACATTTGCCTTTCGGCGCTCGGCCGCTCGTCCAAATTTTTCGAACCGACTCGTCCGCTTTAAACGGCTTCGCTAACGGTCTCAAGACAGAATGCCCGGCGATTGCGCCGGGCACTTTGGTCGGTCCTCGCGCCGCGATATTTGAGCTTCAGCCGACCAGCGGGCGCAATGCCGGATATTGCTCGACCAGATGCAGCCTCTCCAGCACGCCGTCGAGGCCGAAGACGTGACCCGCTCGCTTGACGATCAGATAAACCAGGACGCCTGCGTAAACGATGTGATAATCGATCAGATAATTATTGACGTTCTCGATGTAGGGGAAATCCATATGCGCCGTCCAATAAAGCAACATCAACATGATGGCGAAGGGCGCGCTGATCCGCACGAACAGGCCCGAGATCAGCGACAGTCCGATCAGGAGATGTCCGTATTCCACTAGAAAAGTCAGCGCGGGAACGATTGTCGGGTTGGTCAATGGCGCATAGGCATCGTGAAACGTTTTAACATGGCTGAGAAAGCCGAGAACGAACTTGTCGTCGCCGAAATGATGAATAGCGGCCCACAGAAAGGTCCAACCCATCGTAAGGCGGAAGAACAGGATGAAAATGTCATCCGTATTGGAATACGATTTTTGCTGCGTCATCGTCTGCCCCATCTGAGTAGCCTGAAGTCGAATCCCGAGGCAAGCAGATATAACGGCGCGCCAGCGGCCGACCTTGATCCAGATCAAGCCTCTGCGCGGGCAAGAATAGCGGGCGGAGCCACAAGCCCGTCGCGCCGATTTTCCGCGCCTCGGCGCTTGCGGGCCCGCGGTGCCCTTTCGCTATGCCTTGCCGGGCTTCAGCTTCAACAGCTTGTCGGCAGTCTCGTGAGCGAGCTTGGCCTTGTCGGCCGGCGCCAGCGCCACGCGATCGAGGAATTTTCGGCCCGCCGCGTTCGGAGCGAAGGGATAATCGACCGAGAACATGATGCGATCGATTCCGAAAGTCAGTAAAGCCGTCAGGAACGGCGGCTGGTCGAATATTCCGCTCGTGGTGAGCCAGACTTGGTCGAGGATAGCGCGGGTGACTGGACGCTTGAGATGCCCGATATCGTGGGTGAAGACCTGATCGATCCGCGCCATCATCATCGGCAGCATTTCCCCCATGTGACCGATGACGATGCGCAGATGCGGATGGCGGTCGAGCGTGCCGGCGACAACCATGCGAAGAAGATGCACCGCGGTTTCCGAATGCCAGCCCCAACCGGCGGTCTCAAGCACGCGGGCGGCGCCCTCCGGCAGCCCGGAAAAATAAGCCTGGCGCACCGGCTCGGGAGGAATATGCGGATGAATATAGATCGGCACGTCGAGTTCGACCGCTGCCGCAAGCAAGCCGTCATAACTCGGGTGGTCGAGAAAATGACCCTCCGTCGTGCCATTGACCATCGCGCCGACGAAGCCGAGCTCTTTCACCGCGCGCTTGAGCTCCAAAGCCGTCGCGTCGGGGCTTTGCATCGGCAAACAGGCAAAGCCGGCAAAACGATCGGGGCGGCGTGCGACGGCCGTGGCCAGATGATCGTTGATCTCGCGGGCAAGCGCGATCCCGTCGTTGCCGGGAAGAAGGTCGGGACCCGGCCCGGCATTCGAAAGCACCTGTACCGTAATGCCGGCATCGTCCATCGATTTGAATCGAATCTCGGCGATCTCGGGCAATAGCTCCATGGGGTTTGGCGCGCCGGGTGCAATGTTTCGCGGCCGAAAGCCGCGACGGGCGATAATGTCTTTGGCAATGCGCTGGGTGAGCGAGGGCGCCGAGAAGTGTTCCTCAAGGGCAACGGTACGCATGAAAGATTTCCTCCGTGTGGTGAACCGGCGCAGTGGTCCTAGCGTCCGGGATCGGTAAGGCGCTGCAGGTCACACTGTCATACGAATTTTGCGATCACTGATCCCGATATGCTTCGGATCGTCTGCGCCGCCCCAGCACCGGCCTTGTCGCATCGATAACGCTGCTCGGCAAGGATATTGACGGCCGGGCGCCGCCGATTGCCGCGCCGAATCATCTTGTTAAGGCTTTTTGACCATCGCACGACTGTCATATTCGGCGCGTGCATGGTCTTGCGGAGGCCGCGCGTTGCGGCTAAATATCTGCAATCGAGTTTTCGGCCGAATGACTTGGCCTTGCAGCGACTGATAAGCGCGCCTGACTGACGATCTTTCACCAAAATCTCGAGCGAACCGAGCCGGGCACATTCGCGCGGCTCATATATGCATGTCTACAAGGAGAGACCCGTGAACAACGGCACCGTGAAGTGGTTCAACGCGCAGAAGGGTTATGGATTCATTCAACCCGAAGGCGGTGGCAAGGACGTTTTCGTCCATATCAGCGCCGTCGAACGCGCCGGCCTGCGCGAACTAAAGGAAGGTCAGCGCGTTTCCTTTGAAGTCGTGGTGGACCGCAAGACCGGTAAGTCGGCGGCTGAGAATCTGAGAACCGTCTGATGATTGGGCGCGGTCGCGGAAGCGATCGCGCACCAATTTTTCGACTCCGGATTGCAGGTCCGCACTCCGGAGTTGTTTGTTTCCAGTTTCACGAATTGCCGGGATTTATCGTCCACAGCCGACCGGGTTGCGCTCTTGCTTGGGGCAATCGCATTTTTGGGCGGTCACATTAAATTCAAAGTCTGAACGATCAAAACGGCGTTGAGACCGAGCACTACCGCGGTGGCGACGACCGCAAAGGCGCGCGTGAGCGCGCCGTTTGTGAATACGCCCATGACGTCGGCCCTGCTGGTGAAGATGATCAGCGAGATCATCGGCAGCGGAAGCGCGATGCTCAGGACCACCTGACTGATGACCAGGGCTTTGGTCGGATCGACGCCGAGCGCCAGCACGGCGAAAGCCGGCAGCATGGTCACCAGACGCCGCAGCCAGATTGGAATACGGAACCCGACGAAGCCCTGCATGATCATCTGTCCGGCCAAGGTTCCGACCGTCGACGCCGAAATACCGGAGGCGATGAGCGAGACCAGGAAGATTCCCGCGGCGGCCGCACCAAGGAGCGGCGTGAGCGTGTGATAGGCGGTCTGGATTTCCGCCACTTCGGGATGGCCGGCATGAAACGCGCTCGACGCCATCATCATCATGGCCATGTTGACGAGGCCGGCGACGCTGAGCGCGATGACGACTTCTCGATTGGAAAAACGCAGCAGGATGCGGCGTTCTTTGTCGTCGCGAACCGGCACGCGCGCCTGCGTCAGCCCCGAATGCAAATAGATGGCGTGCGGCATGACGGTCGCGCCGATAATGCCGACCGCGAGCAACAGCGCCCCGGCATCGGTGAGGTGCGGCGTCACGGTATGATAGGCCGCCGCGGTCCAATCGATCGGCGCAATGAACACCTCGGCAAGGTAACAAACGCAGATCAGGCCGACGATCGCGCCGATGATGAGTTCGAGCGGCCGGAAGCCGAATTGGTCGCACATCAATAGGCCGTAGGTGATCGCGGCAGTCGCGATCATTGCGACGAAGAGCGGCAGGTGAAACAGCAGTGACAGCCCGATCGTACCGCCGAGGAATTCGGCGAGGTCGGTCGCCATCGCCGCGATTTCGCTAACGACCCACATCGCCCACACGATCGGGGGCGAAAAGCGATCGCGGCACAGTTCCGCCAGATTGCGCCCGGTGACGATGCCGAGCTTGGCCGAGAGGCCCTGAAACAGCATGGCGATGATGTTGGCAAGCGCCACCACCCAGAGCAGACCGTAGCCGTATTTCGCGCCGGCTTGGATATTGGTGGCGAAATTCCCCGGATCCATGTAGGCGATCGAGGCGATCACCGCGGGTCCGGCGAAAGCCGCGGCAGTTCGTAAACCCCGATGATCGCCGACGAGCACCCGACGCGCCTTGGCGACCGTGCGCTCCGTCAGCGACGTTGCCTGCGCGGCCGGCTCAATCGTTGCCGCTTCAGTCGCCAGGTCTTGCTGCATCGCGGCCGCCGAAGCCATTACTCGAAAATGTAGCATCAGCTACAACATAGGCGCTGCGCCACCGTGCGTCAACGGCTTCATAGTGTAGATTAAGCTACATTTTGACACGGCGGGAGTATTGTGATCGGAAATAAGGACGCGGAGCCCGCGTTGCCGTTGCGAGCGAAATTGACTTGCGGGTGAAATTCGGTTGCTGACGAAATCTATGGGCAAGCTTCCAGCGGAAGGCACCCAGGCGCGCCGCTTCGGCAAAACGCGATCGGCGCAATCGACCGCGCTGCACGAGGACTATGTCGAGTTGATTGCGGATCTTCTCGAAGGAGAAGGCGAGGCGCGGCCGACCGATATCGCCCGCCGGCTCGGCGTGTCGCACGCCACCGCGATCAAGACCATCGCGCGCCTCAAGCGCGCCGGTCTCGCGACCGCGCGTCCCTATCGCGGGGTGTTTCTGACCGAAAAAGGACGCGCCTTGGCCGACCGGGCGCGGACGCGGCATCGGCTGGTGGTGGACGTGCTCCTCGCCCTCGGCGTCTCGACCGAATCGGCGGAAGCCGACGCCGAGGGTATCGAGCACTACGTTTCCGAGAACACGCTGAAGGCCTTCGCGCAGTTTCTCAAATCGCGCGGGTAAATCGCGCGGGCTCAGACCGCGTGCGTGGTGAGCGCATCGA
The DNA here is from genome assembly GCA_035623195.1 of Xanthobacteraceae bacterium. Lineage (GTDB taxonomy): Bacteria > Pseudomonadota > Alphaproteobacteria > Rhizobiales > Xanthobacteraceae > BOG-931. Next base: position 27,847 of record DASPTX010000062.1, read on the forward strand.
CGATGCCGTCGACGACCTCTTCGACCATGGCTTTGTCGTCGCCCTCGCCCATGATGCGAATGACCGGTTCGGTGCCCGAGGGCCGCACGACCAGCCGGCCGTGACCGTTGAGGCGGTTTTCGGCATCGGCGATGGCGGTGCGAACTTGCGAATTTTCCAGCGGCTTGCCGCTGCGATAGCGCACGTTGCGGACGATTTGCGGCAGCGGCTCGAAGCGGTGACAGACCTCCGACACCGGCTTGTTCTTCTTCTTCACCACCGCCAGCAATTGTAGCGCCGCGACAAAGCCGTCGCCCGTCGTCGTATAGTTCGAAAGAATGATGTGGCCCGACTGTTCGCCGCCGACATTGTAATCGTGCTCGCGCATATATTCGAGCACGTAGCGATCGCCGACGGCGGTGCGAATGAGCGTGAGGCCGAGGGATTGCAAATGCCGCTCGAGCCCGAGATTGGACATCACCGTGCCGACAATGCCGGGCTTGGTGAGGAGCCGATCCTCGGCCCAGTTTTCCGCGATCACCGCCAAAAGCTGATCGCCGTCGATCAAGTGGCCGTGCTCGTCGGCGATCACCACGCGGTCGGCGTCGCCATCGAGCGCGATGCCGATATCGGCGCGCATCTCGCGCACTTTGCGGCACAGCGCATCGGGCGCGGTCGAGCCGCATTGCTGATTGATATTGAAGCCGTCCGGCTCGACCCCGATCGAGACGACATCGGCGCCAAGCTCCCACAAAGCGCCGGGCGCGACCCGGTAGGCCGCGCCATTGGCGCAATCGATGACAACGCGCAAGCCTTCGAGCGAAAGGTTGCGCGGCATGGTTCGCTTGGCGAATTCGATATAACGGTCGTGAACGCCGTCGATGCGTTTGGCACGGCCAAGCTCGGCGCTCTTTGCCAGCCGCTTGGTCATGTCGGCATCCATCAAGGTCTCGATCTTGTGCTCGACCTCGTCGGAAAGCTTATAGCCGTCCGGCCCAAACAGTTTTATTCCGTTATCGTCGTATGGATTGTGCGAGGCGGAAATCATGACGCCGAGATCGGCGCGCATCGAGCGCGTCAGCATCGCTACCGCCGGCGTCGGCATCGGACCGAGCAAGAGCACATCCATGCCGACCGAGGTGAAGCCGGCGACCAGCGCCGTTTCGATCATGTAACCGGACAGCCGCGTGTCCTTGCCGATCACCACCCGATGGCGATGATCGCCGCGGCGGAACACCAGCCCCGCCGCCTGACCCGCTTTGAGCGCCAATTCCGGCGTGATCGCACCGTTGGCGCGGCCGCGAATACCGTCGGTACCGAAATACTTGCGAACCATGATGTGTGGGCCTACCGCATTACTCTCCGGTTTGGCGATAATAACCCGTTCGGCGTTCCCACCGCTGCAAAAATATTGAATAATCTTACTATTCCGTGCGGTGCCAAGTTCGGCTTAAGCGCGCTTGAAATCAACAGGATAGCCGGTCTTCACCCACCCAGTTCGAGCCTTTCCTAGCCTTCTTGCGCCTCGTACTTGTCGCGTGCGCTCGGAGGCGGCTGAACGACCGAGACCGGGTCAGAGGCCGGAAACGTATCCTCCAGCCCGCGCTCGAGCGCCTCATCGAGGTCCGCCCTATGATCGGACGCACGGCCCTTGCCGCGGCGACCTCCGGTGTGGCGTTGTGAGCCCGCCGACTGCGGCTTTCGAGCTTTAATCGACTTGCTCATGCATGTCCCCCTTTCCGGGGCGGCGCTGACGGAGGAATGCGGAGCCGCCGTTTTAAGATAACGGCCGGAAGGCGCCGACGTTCCTGCCGTCAATGCCAAGGGGAAGAACGCGCCGCGCTGTGCTATCAACACTTTGTCGGAAAAGCCGGGACAATTCCCATGAGAACCATGACCTGCATCGAGGATCTGCGGCAGGTGGCGCACCGCAAGGTGCCGCGCGCCTTCATCGATTACGCCGAAGCGGGGTCCTATGCCGAGCAGACGCTGCGCGCCAATCGTGCAGATTTGGAGCGCATCAATCTCCGCCAGCGCATCTTGTGCGATGTCAGCAATCGCAGCACGAAAACCGACATTCTCGGCGAGCCGGCCGCACTGCCGCTGGCGCTGGCGCCGATCGGGCTTTGCGGAATGCAGCACGGCGACGGGGAAATTCTCGCCTGCCGCGCCGCGCATGAAGCGGGAATTCCATTCACGCTTTCGACGATGTCGATCTGCTCGATCGAGGATGTCGCCACTGCTGTGGAAAAACCATTCTGGTTTCAGCTCTATGTCATGAGGGATCGCGGCTATATTCGCGCTCTGATCGAGCGGGCGGCCGCCGCCAAATGCAGTGCTCTCGTGCTCACGGTGGATCTGCAGGTCATCGGCCAGCGTCATCGCGACATCAAGAACGGCATGACGGTGCCGCCGCAGATCAAAATCAAGAATCTGATCGATATCGCCACCAAGCCGGCTTGGGCGCTGAGCGTGGCCCGCGGCAAGCGCAAGACCTTCGGCAATATCGCCGGCCACTATCCCGGCATGAGCAGCGTCACCGTATTGTCGAAATGGATCGCCGAGCAGTTCGATCCGAGTTTGAGCTGGAAGGATGTCGAGTGGATCAAGAGTCTCTGGCCCGGCAAGCTCATCCTCAAGGGCATTCTCGACATCGAGGACGCGCGCATCGCCGCCAAGACCGGAGCATCCGCCTTGGTCGTCTCCAATCACGGGGGGCGTCAACTCGATGGCGCGCCGTCCTCGATCTCGGCGCTGCCTGCCATCACCGACGCGCTTGGTTCCGAAATCGAAATCATGTTCGACGGCGGCATTCGCTCCGGACAGGACATCGCCCGCGCGCTCGCGCTCGGCGCGCGATCCTGCATGAGCGGGCGGGCTTATATTTACGGACTCGGGGCGGGCGGCCAAGCGGGCGTGGCGCGCGCCATCGAGATCATGCGCAATGAGCTCGATACCACGATGGCGCTGATGGGCGTCAGTAAGGTTGCCGACATCGATCGCCGTGCGATCGTGGGCTGACCGGTTCGCCACACCTGTTACGAAGCCGTCAACCTTTAGAAAAGGTTTAGCGTGCTAGAAGATCTGCGATTCGAGCATCGCGTAGGCCGGTTTAGCCGGCGGATGCCGACGAGGAGCAGTATCATGCGTAAAGCTTTGGTGGGTGCGGTAATTTTTGCCGGGGCGATCGCGGCTTCCGGCGCACGAGCCGACACAGTGGGCGCCGTGACGGGGGCCGGAACGGGTCTCATCGTTGCAGGTCCTCCCGGCGCGGTCGTCGGCGGCGTGATTGGCGCGGTCTGGGGCAAGCCGTTCTGGGGCCCCTCGATCGGCAAAGGCCATTGCTGGACCGACAGCGACTTTCACCGCCATTGCAGGCGATGACGATCCGCCCGCTCTGTTGAGCGGCCGATGAACGGTGGCCAACGAACGCGGGCGCGGAATTGTAGTCGTCGGCCCTGCGGCTTTGCCGATGGTAAGCCCTATTTTGCCGACAGTATTTTATGAAATTCCGCGCCGCCCGCAGCTGCATCGCGCAGTGCGCTAGTCTTCCTTGTAGCCGTAAGCCTGCGCATTGCCGGTGGCGCCGTAATATTTGTACGGCAAAAATTTTCCGGACATCGAAATTCTGACCCGATCGCCTTTGGGGTCGGCCTGACGCTCCATTGCGAGATCGAAGTCTATCGCCGACATGATGCCGTCGCCGAATTCCTCCTCGATCAGCGCTTTCAGCGCCGGACCATTGACCATCACCAGCTCGTAGAAGCGGTAGATCAAGGGATCTGTCGGCGGCATCGGCGAACCGCGGTTCGGCACCTCGTTGAGGAGCGCCTGTTCGGTCTTGCTCAGGCCGAACAATTCGGCCGTTTTCGACGCCTGCGGCTTGGTCAGCTTCATCTGGCCCAGGATGGCCCCGGTGATCAGGACCGGCGACATGCCACCGATCTCGCCGCAGATATATTTCCAGCTCCAGCCTTTTTCGCGCTTGATGCCGAGCAGCTTTTCGGTGAGTTCGGCTCGTGTCATTGGACGACCTCCAGCGTTTGGCGCAGTTCTACCCGCACTTTCTACGTCTTACGGGCAAGTGTCGTGCCAAACCGAAGCGCCTGGAATGGACCGGCGCGGCTATGGCGGCGAGGCGCCACCGCGCCCGACATTGATGCGAGCGACGTCAAAACTGCCGTCCGGCTTCGGCGCCGCCGCCAGCACCGTGAAGGGAGCGCCGGGTTCGATCGCGCTTATATCGGCGACTTCGAAACGCACGATCGGCACGTTCGGGGTGACGATGATCTTTTGCTCGCCGTCCTTATATTTGACGATGATGAGCGGCCCGTCGACGCCGGTGACGCTCGTGCCGACCGTCCCGTTTGTCATCGTGCTGTTGGGAGCGCCGTCCCACGGCCGAAATCCTTCGCCGGTGCCGCGCATGGACTCGGCGAAGATGTGGACTTCGATTGCCTTCTGCGACCCGTCGGGTTGCGGCATCGCTCCGCTGCCGATGAAATCGCCTTCCTTGATGTCGGCCATCGACGCCTTCACCACCGCGACGACCAGAACCTTGTCGGCGAGGTTGAGTTTGATCTCGTCCCCCTTGGCCGATTTCGCCAACACAGCGTGGCCGTCGACCTTCTCGATGGCGCCACGCAAGCGGACGGTTTGCGGCTGCTGTGCGATCGCGATCGTTGCCGCAAACGCGCCGACAATCGCAAGCGCAGCCGCCAGTGCGGTTCTTTTCATCTCACGCTCCGAGAAAAGTCGGATGAACCCACGCCGTCAGCGCCAGACGCCGTAGTCGCCAAAGTTGAGGTTTGGCGCTTCCACGCTGCCGTCGGGAAGCTTTTTCGCCGCGAAGACCGAAATCTTCTGGCCGGCCCTCAGATCGGCGGCGGATTTCTTCGCGGCGGTCGTGATCTCGGTGGCCGGCGTGACCAGCACCTTCTGCTCGCCGTCCTTGTATTTCAGGGTCAGCGTTTGGCCGTCGACGCCCGCAACCTCGTTATCGACGGTGGCGTTTGTCATCGTACTGTTGGCCTGAAAGTCCCACGGCCGGTGACCTTCGGCGAGGCCGCGCTGCGCCTCCGGAAAGATGTACAGAGCAATGGCCTTTTGGCTGCCGTCGGGCTGCGGCAGTCCGGTGACCGCAACGTAGGAGTTCGTCTTGACGTCGGCGAGCGACGCTTTGATGATCTCAGTGACAGGCGCGTTGTCGGCGAGCTTGACCTTTATTTCGGCGCCGTCGCGCGACTTTGCCGTAATCAACGATCCATCCACGCTTTCGATCGTGGCCCGCACCCGCACCACTTGAGGCGCCTGCGCGCGCGCTACGTCTTGCATCGGCGCGGCGAGGAGTAAAGCAAGAGCGACCGCGCCCAATACTTTCGACAGTGTCATCGTTTTCTCCGTTATCTCCCTGCGTGCGATCGGCTTATGACAGCGATCGGCCATTCACGGATAAAACCCCAGCGGCACGGCCTTATTCCTGCGCCAGGGCTCCGGGAACCGACAGGTCCGCCTGCAACAGACGCCGCAATTCCTCGGTGACCTGCGGCTTTCTGCCGAACCACAGCGAGAAGCCGCGCACCGCCTGATAGAGGAGCATGCCGAGGCCGTCGGCCGTGCGCAGGCCGCGCGCGTTTGCGGCGTGCAACAAACTTGTGACAGCCGGCACGTAGACGAGATCTACGACGACGGCGTCGGCGGGCAAGCGTTCGAGGTCGAGGGCGAGGCCGGGCTGTCCCTGCATTCCAAGCGTGGTCGTATTCACCAAAAGCTTCGCGCCGGCGAGCCGCGCATTGCTTTCGTCCCAACGGGCTGTGTGAACGCGGGGGCCAAACCGTTCTTGCAACGCTTGAGCGCGCTGCGCTGACCGATTGGCAACAACGATGCTTTCGATGCCCCGCTGCAGCAGGGCATAGACCACGGCGCGAGCGGCACCGCCGGCGCCCAGCACCAGCGCCGGTCCGCGATTGCGGTCCCAACCCGGCACGCAGGCGTCGAGATTGTCCAGAAAACCCTCGACGTCGGTGTTGGTGGAGCGCAGCTCGCCGTCGAGCCACAACGTATTCGCGGCGCCGACGGCGCGGGCGCGGTCGTCCGGCACCGAGCAGGCGAGCGCCGCTTCTTTGTGCGGCACCGTCACATTGGCGCCGACATAGCCACGCGCGGCGAGCGATTCCACGAAAGGCCGGAATTGCTCCGGCGGAACCGCCTCGCGCCGGTACGCCCCGGGGATGTGGTAGGCCTTGAGCCAGTAATTGTGAATGAGCGGCGAACGCGAATGTTCGATCGGCCAGCCGATGACGCAGGCGGCGCGGACGGCGCTCGTCACGCTTCGTCCACCACGGTGTTGCGCAACACGCCGATCTTGGGACATTCGACCTCGATCGTATCGCCCGGTTTGAGCCAAACCGGCGGATCGGATTTCGTCTTTTTCACCGGCGTCCCGGTGCAGATGATGTCGCCGGCCTTGAGCGTCATGAAGCTCGTCGTATAGGCGATGATATCGGCAAACGAAAAGATCATGCTCGCCGTGGAATCCTGCTGCGTCACCTCGCCGTTCTTGCGCACGACGAGCTCGAGCGGCTTGACCAGGTCCAAGTCGGTCTCGATCCAAGGGCCGATGGCGCCGGTGGCGTCGAAGTTCTTGCCTTGCGTGACGTTGAATTGACCGTGCCGCGTCCAATCGCGGATGGTCCCTTCATTGCATAAAGTCAGTCCGGCGATCATCCCGAGCGCGCGCTCCTTGGGCACATGCTTGCAATCCTGCCGGATCACAAGCGCGATCTCGCCTTCGTAATCGAGCTGCTCGGAAATTTTCGGCCGGATCAGGTTTTGGCCGGATCCGACCAGCGAATTCGGCGCGCGATAGAACATGCTCGGATATTTGGGATTATCGGTGACGTTATAGTCCTGGCCGCGATTGGCATAATTGATGCCGATGCAAAGGATTTTTTCCGGCGCGAGGAGCGGCGGCAAGAGCTCGACCTCGGCAAGCGTTACGTCGGGGCGCACTCCCTCCGACGCGGCTTTAGCTTGATCGAGCGCTTGCGCCCGGAAGACCTCGATGAGGCTATGGAAACGGGGGAGGCGGGGGCGTAAATCCACGATGGCCTCGCCGAACACCGCTCCGAAACTCGGCCGCCCGCGCAGGGCATAGCTTGCAAGACGCATTGTAGTATCCCCCCAATCCTTTCGAGCGATGTGTTAAAAGTCGGCGCCCGGACCGTCAATTCCCTCTCCCCGCATGAAATCGCTTTTTCTCGACTGCAACGACCAGCTCGCACCGGTGTGGCAACGCGTCTTGCGCCCCGGCGATCCGGCGATCGACGTCAATCGAAAGGCCTATGTGCAAGTCGAATTGCCGCTTGTGCTCAAGGGCTATCACATATGTATCGACGATCACTCCTACCTGCCGACTGATTTGGTCGACCGGTGCGACGCGCTCAAACATGTTGTTTTCCTCGGCACCGGGCCGGCGAGCTATATGAGTCTCGCCGATCTCGCGGCGCGCGGGATCAAGGTTCATACGATCAGGAACTATGGCGACACGGCTGTCGCCGAACATGCCATCGCGCTGATGTTCGCAGCCTGCCGCGACATCGCGCGGATGGATCGCGAAGTGCGCGGCGGCACCTGGGTGCCGCACGAGGGTGTGCAGCTTCTCGGCAAGACGCTCGGCGTGATCGGCCTCGGCGGGATCGGCAGCGAGGTTTTGCGCATGGGTCGCGGCCTCGGCATGGAGACGATCGCGTGGAATCGCTCGCCGCGTCCCGGCGCGCCGCTCGTCCCGCTCGACGAATTGCTGGCGCGATCGGACGTCATTTCCATGAATCTGACGCTCGGTGACGAGACCCGCGGTTTTCTTGGCGCCGCGGAGTTCGCCCGGATGAAGCCCGGCGTCGTCTTCGTCAATACGGCGCGCGCGGCGCTGGTCGACGAGACCGCCTTCATCGACGCGCTGCGCAGCGGCCGGATCCGCCATGCCGGGCTCGATGTCTTTCATCACGAGCCGCTTGCGCCCGACAGCCCGCTGGCGAAGATGCCCAATGTCACGCTCACGGCGCACGCGGCGTTCCGCACGCTGGAAGCGTCGATGACGCTGTTGCGCCGCGCCATCGATATCGTGCGCGATATCGTCGCGAACAAAGCATAACCACTTGGCCCGGCGTGGCGCCCGCGCGGGCCGGATGCTATTTGAGTGGCAGGCTCCGTGTTTTCCGGTTCCACCATGGGCGAGCGCTTTTTCGAGATTACCCTGCGCGTCAACGGCGAGGGCGTGCGCGAACGCGTCGAAGCCCGCAAAACGCTGGTGGATTTCCTGCGCGACGATCTCGGGCTGACCGGCAGCCACGTCGGCTGCGAGCAGGGCGTCTGCGGCGCCTGCACGGTGCTGGTCGACGACGAGGTGGTGCGCGGCTGCCTCGTTCTCGCGGTGCAATGCGACGGCGCCGAAGTGAAAACCATCGAAGGAATTTCAGATTCGGGCGTGATTGCCGACTTGCAAGAGGCGTTTCGCCGGCGCAACGCACTGCAATGCGGGTTTTGCACACCCGGCATGCTGATCGGCGCCCAGGAATTTTTATCGCAGCTTTTATCCCGCGGCGCCGTGCCCAGCCGTGATATGATCCGCGAACACATAGCCGGCAATTACTGCCGCTGTACCGGTTACCAGGCGATCGTCGATGCCATCGAGTCCGTCGCCCGAATGCGGGCGCGAAAGGCAGGCTCACCATGAATGAACACGCAAAACCGCTGCCGTTGTCGGAGCGCGCCGACGAGCTGGAAGAGCGCATGATGCATGAGCTCGGCGAGCGGATTGCCGTCAAGTCGACATTGTTCAACATCGCCGACGGCAAAGTGGAGATGGCGAGCGGGCCCGCGCTCAAATCCGCCAATCCCGACAAATATTTTCTGATGGGCGCCGACCCGCGCCTGCCGAAAATGCCGGCGAAGCCGACGCTCATCGACTTCTTCAAGAATCGTTTCGCCTCGCTCAATCATCTGTTGCAAAGCGCCACCCACGCGCTGAAGGGCGGCCACAGCGAAAAGGTCGTGCTCGCCTGCCTCCTGCACGATATCGGCGTTGCAAGCTTCATCCGCGCCGACCACGGCTATTGGGGCGCGCAAATGATCGAGCCCTATGTCGACGAGGAGGTGAGCTGGGCGGTGCGCACACACCAGGCGCTGCGCTTCTTTCCGGATTCGTCGGTCGGCTACGAATATCCGGAAATGTACATCAAATATTTCGGCGCCGATTATAAGCCGGAACCCTATATTGTCGCCGAGTACGAGCGCGCCAAAAATCATAAATATTACATGACTTCGCGCATGATTTGCGTGAACGACGTCTATTCCTTCGATCCAAACGCCAAGGTCGATCTCAACGATTTCATCGACATTATCGGCCGTAATTTCCGCCAGCCGGGGGAAGGCCTGGGCTTCGACAATTCGCCGTCCGCCCATATGTGGCGCACGCTGATGTGGCCGACGCGGTTTTTGTGAGCCGTCATTTCCGGGGCGCGAGTCATCGCTCTCCGCTCGTCCCCGCGGAATTTTTCACCCCGCTCACGAAGGCGGCGGGGGTCCAGCAGATCAAACCAGTTCGTCCTTTTATAGCGAAATTTATCTCCTGGATTCCCGCTTGCGCGGGAATGAGCTGCCTGTAGCATCTGCGCGATGAAAATCGCCGAGGATCAGCCGTCCGGCCTCAGCGCGCTCGACCGGCCGAATTCCTATATCGGCCGCTCGGTGCCGCGGCCGAATCTGGCGCGGCTGACGCAAGGGCGCGGGCGCTATGTCACCGACGTGGTGCTGCCGCGCATGGTTCATGTCGCCTTCGTGCGATCGCCGCACGCGCATGCGCGGATAGTGAGAATCGACGCGGCAGAGGCGCGCCAAGTCCCTGGCGTGGTCGCGGTCGTCGCCGGCGCGGAGCTTGCGAAGGTGATCACGCCATGGGTCGGCGTGCTCACCCATCTGAAGGGCATAAAATCGGCGCCGCAGCACGCAATCGCGGTCGAGCGCGCCTGCTGGCAAGGCGAAGCGGTTTGCGCAGTCGTCGCCAAGAGCCGCGCCGAGGCGGAGGACGCCTGCTCCCTCGTCGCGGTTGACTACGAGGTGCTTGCCGGGGTGACCGATCCGGAAACGGCGCTCGACGCCAAAACGCCGGTCATTCATCCCGAGCTTGGCGACAACCTGACTTTCGAGCGCGTGCTCAATGTCGGCGATGCCGACAATGGCTTCGCCGCGGCCGACGCGGTCGTGGAAACGACGTTCCTGTTCGGCCGCCATACCGGCGTCACCAACGAGCCGCGCGCCATCGTCGCCGATTGGAATGCGGGCGAGCAGCGCCTCACCGTCTATCAAGGCACGCAGGCGCCGCACATGACGCAGAATCTCTTCGCCAAGCATCTTGGCTTGGAAGAGCATCAAGTTCGGGTCTTGACCAAAGACGTCGGCGGCTCGTTCGGCATCAAGGTGCACATCTACGCCGACGAGATGGCGACGGTGGCGCTGGCGAAATTGCTCAAGCGTCCGGTCAAATTCGTCGCCGACCGCCTGGAAAGCTTCGTCACCGACATCCATGCGCGCGATCATCGCGTCAAGGCCAAGATCGGCGTTACGCGCGACGGCGCGATCACCGCTTTCGCGATCGACGACCTGACCGGGATCGGGCCCTATTCCGTTTATCCGCGCACGAGCGGCATCGAAGCGAACCAGGTCGTCAATCTGGTCGGCGGGCCTTACACATGCCCGAACTATCGGGCGCGGGCGCGCGTCGTGTTTCAGAACAAAAACGTAATGTGCCAATACCGCGCCGTCGGCCATCCGATCGCGACCGCGGTGACCGAAGGCCTGGTCGAGCTGGCGGCGGCCAAGATCGGCATGGACGCCGCCGAAATCCGGCGGCGCAATCTTCTTCCCGACGACAAATATCCGGTGACGAGTGCCGCCGGGCTGAAGTTCGAGGGCCTATCCCATCACGCTTCGCTCGACAAGATCTTGCAGTTGATGGATTACGCCGCGCTTCGCGCGGAGCAGGCGCGATTACGCGAACAGGGCGTGCATCGCGGCATCGGGCTCGCGTCCTTTGTCGAAGTCACAAATCCGTCGGCGGCGTTCTATGGCGTCGGCGGTGCGCGCATTTCCTCGCAAGACGGCGCCACGGTACGGCTCGACGCGACCGGCGCGATTTTCTGTCATTCCGGCGTGACCGAGCAGGGCCAGGGCGCGGAGTCCGTTCTGGCGCAATGCGTCGCCACGTCGTTCGGCGTGCCGATCGAGCGCGTGCGCGTCGTCACCGGCGACACCGACAACACGCCCTATGGCGGCGGCACCTGGGCGTCGCGCGCCGCCGGCATCGGCGGCGAGGCCGCCTGGCAGGCCGGCAAGGCGCTACGCGGCAATGTGCTCGCCGCCGCCGCCTCGATCCTGCAGGCCGATCCGAAAACGCTCGATATCCGAAACGGCGTCGTCGTCGATGCCGACAGCGGACGCGAGCGCATGGGCCTCGATGAAGTCGCGCGCATCGTTTATTTCCGCCCCGACACGCTGCCACCCGGCTTCCAGGCCGAGTTTGTGGTGACGCGTCATTACGTGCCGCGCGCCTGGCCGTTCGCCTTCACCAACGGCGTGCAGGCCTCCTATCTGGAAGTCGACATCAGGACCGGCGCGGTGAATTTGCTCAAGCACTGGTGCGTGGAGGATTGCGGCACCGTGATCAATCCGCAGCTTGTCGACGAGCAGATCCGCGGCGGCATCGTGCAGGGTATCGGCGCGGTTTTATTCGAGCATTGCCTCTACGACGGCGACGGGCAAATGCTCAACGGCAACATGATGGACTATCTCGTGCCGATGGCGGGCGAAATGCCGGATATCGAAATCGGGCATGTGGTGACGCCGACTGCGGATTCCGAGCTCGGCGCCAAGGGCGCGGGCGAGGCCGGCACCGCAGGCGCGCCCGCTAGCGTCATGAACGCCGTCAACGATGCGCTGCGCCCGCTCGGCGCCGCGCCGATCACGCAAATGCCGATCACGCCGGAGCGCGTGCTCGCGGCGCTGTCGAGTCGCCGAGCGATCAAATGACATCCTGGAAAGACGAGCAAGTACTGATCGTCGGCGGCGGCATCGGCGGCCTCACCGCGGCCTTGGCTCTGGCGCGCCAAGGGATTGCGTCGCAGGTCATCGAGCAGGCGGCCGAGTTCAAGGAAATCGGCGCCGGCATCCAGCTTGGGCCGAACGTGTTCTGGATGTTGCAAATGCTCGGCTTGGTCGAGCCGATCAGCGCGCTTTCGGTGTTCCCCGACAATCTCGTCATGCTGGATTCCATCACCGGCGAGGAAGTCACGCGCATTCCGCTCGGCGAAGCCTTCCGCAAGAAATTCCATCATCCCTATGCGCTCATCCATCGCGCCGACCTGCACAATGTGCTGCTCGACGCCTGCCGCAAATCCAACCGCATCCGGCTTGACGCCGCGCAGAAAGTCGTCGCGGTGGACGAGACACGCGACGGCATTAAGGTGCAAACCGCAAGCGGCAAAAATTACCAGGGCGCCGCGCTGATCGGCGCCGACGGCTTATGGTCGACCATCCGCCAGATCGTCGTCGGCGACGGCAAGCCGAAGCCCGCTGGCCATATCACCTATCGCGCGGTGCTGCCGGCCGCCGAGATTCCGGAACGGTACCGCTGGTGGAACATGGGATTCTGGGCCGGCGAGAAAGTGCATTTCGTGCTCTATCCGCTGCGCACCGGCGAATTGTACAACCTCGTCGCCGTTTTCCATTCCAACCGCTACGAAGAGGGCTGGGACAGTTACGGCGATCCGGCCGAGTTGCACGAGCGTTTCGCGCAGACTTGCGCGCCGGTGCGGGCGCTGCTTAGCAAGATCGAAAGCTGGCGCATGTGGGTGTTGTGCGACCGCCCGCCGATCAAGGAATGGAGCCGCGGGCGCGTCACGCTTCTCGGCGACGCCGCGCATCCGATGCTGCAATATCTCGCGCAAGGCGCCTGCATGTCGATCGAGGACGCGGTCTGCCTCGCCGGCAAGGCGGTCGAGGCGGACGGCGACTACGCCGCGGCCTTCCGCGCCTATCAAGCGGCGCGCTACTTACGCACCGGACGCGTCCAGATCATGGCGCGCATCTACGGCGAGTTCTATCACGCCGGCGGCGTCGCCAAGGAGCTGCGCAACATGATGCTCGGTTCGCGCACGCCGGAAGAGGCAATGGCCGGCATGGAATGGCTCTACGGCGAGCAGAAAGAATTGACGCGCAGTGCCGCGGCGGCGGCGAGCGAATCATTGGCAGTGACGCCCGCAAAGGCGACTTAGCTTACTCAAACGTCATTGCCGGACTTGACCGGCAATCCATGCGGCGAATCAGCAACGGCCGCCGGAACGGCTTCCACGCCGAAATTCAGCGTGGATGCTCGGGTCAAGCCCGGGCGTGACGAGAATGACCGACGCTTAAGCTGGCCGTCTTGCCGCGCCCGCTAATCCCTCGCCCGGTGAAAATCCGGCAGCGGCGGGGGCCCCCAGATGCTGGTGCCGCCGGCGGGCCAGGTCTTCGGGCGCTGCGGCGTGTCGAGGTGCCACGGCCGCGGTTCGAAATAGCCGAGTTCTTCGTCGAACATCTGATCTAGCTCGCAGAAAAATTCGATCACCTGATCGTCCGGATTGCGGTGATAGGTGGAAATGTTGTGGCCCGGCCCGTGGCGCAGCGGCCCCCAGATGATCGGGATTTTCCGCTGCCCGAACAGGTCGCACGAATTCTGCAGGTGAATGAAATCCTTCAGCTCCAACGCCATGTGATGCATTTTGCGGTTCTTGCCGCGAACGAAATTCACGGTGTGGTGGTCGGTATTGCAGCGCATGAAGACGAAAAAGTCCTCGATCCAGTCCGACACTTTGAAGCCGAGCACTTTGGCGTAGAACTCCGCGGTCTTCTTCGGGTCCTCGACCACCCAGGCGACATGCCCGAGCTTGAACGGCCCGATGCCGTGATGCTGCAGATGCTTGCCGAGATAGCTCCATTCCTTGAACAGCGCGATCGTCGTGCCTTTGTTGTCCTCAAACGTCAGCACCGATCCCATGCCGGGAATGGAATCGTTGCGCAACTCGCTCTTGACGCCGTCTTTTTCTAATTCCCGGGCGAGCGCGCCGAAATCCGACTGCGGCGCCACTTCGAACGACAGCATGGCGCAGCGCTCGGCCGAGCCTTTGTCGATCTGAACGGCGAGCTGGCCGACCTGGGTGGCGAGGAAAGCGCGATCCTTTTCGCGCTCTGCCAGAACGAGGCCCACGACCTCGGTATAGTAGTCGATCATCCGCTCGATGTCGGGGGTTTCGAATGTGGCGTGTCCGATGCGCCTCGCCTTGACCATTGCTTTGTCTCCAAGGGTGTTTTCTTAGATCGAATCAACCACTGCGCCGACAGCAACTCAAGGGCGCTGACCTGCGGGCTGGGCTTCTGCTTCCCTCTCCCCTTGCGGGAGAGGGTGCTAAGCGAGCGGAGCGGGCGAGGGGGTGCGTTATTTTTCCAACCCCTCGCCGCGCTCGTGCACCGCTAACGCGCTGCACTCGCCTCCCTCTCCCACAAGGGGAGAGGGAGAATGCAGCTTCGCGGCTTCCGGAACGACGTGTGAACACGTAATCGTTGTCAAGCGGGACCAATCGCGGTTTGGTCGCCGTCAAATGTGCGGGGAGGCAAGCATTGGCAAAAGCCGCCGGCTACAAAATCGCGACGTATAAATCGAACAGGGGCCCGCGCGCCGCGCTCGTCGTCGGGGACCGGGTGTTCGATGCGGCGGCGCTGACCGGCAAGCCGGCCTATGCGACCGTGCTCGGCATCCTCTCCGACTGGACATCGGCTGCGACCGTACTGAAAAAGGCCGCCACGCGCGCCGGCAAAGGCGGCACAGAGCGCGGTGTCAAAAGCCAGCCGCTCGCCAAGACCAAATTGCTGGCGCCCGTCCAATTTCCCTCGGCGATCTATTGCGCCGGCTCGAACTACGCCGATCATGCCGCCGAAATGGCCGCTCGCGATAACCGTCCGCCGCCGCCCGATCCGCATAGCCAAGGGCTGAAAGCGTGGCATTTCCTCAAAGCTCCGCACGCGATCGCCGATCCGGGGGCGGCCGTGAAGATTTCCGGATACTCGCAGCAGATGGACTGGGAAGTGGAGCTCGCGGCCGTGATCGGACGCAAGGCCAAGGACGTGCCGCGGGATAATGCGCTCGCTGTCGTCGCCGGCTACACCATCGCCAACGATCTTTCCGCGCGCGATCTGGGCCGCCGGGCGAGCGTGCCCGAGGCCTCGCCGTTCCGGTGGGATTGGACCAAGCACAAGAGCTTCGACGGTTCGTGCCCGCTCGGGCCGTGGATTGTGCCGGCAAGCGATATCGGCGATCCGCAAAGGCTCGGTCTCAAATTATGGGTCAACGGCGTCTTGAAGCAGGATTCCAACACCGCCGAAATGATCTTCACCCTTGCCGAGCAGATCGAACAATTGTCGTCCGGCATGACGCTTTACCCGGGCGACATTATCCTCACCGGTACGCCCGCCGGCGTCGGCGCCGGGCGCGGTGAGTTTCTCAAAGGCGGCGATATCGTAAAGCTTTGGATCGAGAAGATCGGCGCGATCGAGAACCAGATGGTGTGAGGCTCGCTGGCCTGCGGACGGAGCGTGTCCGGTCGTCATTCCGGGGCCGAGCAAAAGCGACAGCCGCGGAGCTTGTCGTCGGACCGGCCACTTTGGGCCGGACCCGTTGGCGGCTTCCGGAATGATGATTGTATGCTGACATTCCTGTCTTAAAGGAATGGCTGGCATGGCCTAACCCCGTCGCGCGCGGCACCGGCTTGTGGTACAGGTTTTCGGAGCGCTTCATTTGACCGGCAATGGCCGTCGCGCGCCAAAGAAACCAGAACGAACAAGAGCCTGATGAAAAGCAGGCCGGGATGAGGAAAGGCGAGGGTTAACGCTTATGGCCGAAAAATTCGTCGCAAAACTCTCCGAATTCAAGGACGGCGACCGCCGCATCGTCTTTGCCGGCGACAACGAGATCGGCGTGTTCCGGCACGAGGGTGAATTCTACGCCTACAGCAATTTCTGCCTGCACCAGGGCGGCCCCGCCTGCGAGGGGCTGACCATCGCCAAGGTCGAAGAGCGGCTACGGCCGGACAAGACTTCGATGGGACTCTATTTCTCCGAAGACGAGATGCATTTCGTCTGTCCCTGGCATGGCATGGAATACGACATGAAAACCGGCGAGTGCATCGCCAACCGCAAGATGAAGCTCAAGAAATTTAGGACGCTGCGCAAAGGAGATGACCTTTATGTCGTCACCTAAGCGTGCGCTGAGAAGCGCGGCCAAAAGTGCGATGCGAACCGCTGCCAAACGCGCCGGTAAGCCCGCGGGCAAGCCCGTGATCCGCCGCGGCGCCGCGCGGCGCGCCGCCCCGAAGCCGCACGCCGCTTCCGGCAACGGCGCTTCGGCGGATGCCAAGCGGCTCGCGGCCGTACTCGAGCGCAGCATCGTCGACGGCAAGCTCGATCTCGTCACCGCCGAGGCGCTGCAGGCGCTCATCGCCGCGGCCTGCCGCGTCTACGGCGCGCGCACCGAAGCGGGCGAACAATTCACCCCGGTGCCTCGACATTCGATTTCGGCAACCGACGTCATGGTGACGGCAAGCGGGTTGTTGCGCGCCGCCGATCTCGCCGTTTTCGAGCTCGGCATGTGGCAAAGCTGGACGGGACGGTAATGTGCCTTGATTCGTTCGTCCCCGCGAAAGCGGGAACAAAGGTTAACGATCGTAAACCGGATTCCCGCTTACACGGGAATGAGCGGCAACTCGAAAAACAACAGGACCAACGCTAGGAGAAACCTCATGGATCTCATCGCTGATCGCGGCCGCCGCGTGACGATCGAGGAACTTAACACCACCCGGCTGTTGGCGCATGCGCGCAAGCAGGCGCACCGGCGCAATTTCGACGACGTGCTGATCGTCGATGTCGACGCCCACCACTACGAGAACGAAAACTACGACGAATTCCTGCCCTATATGGAAAACGACGTGCTGCGCCAGCTCACCATTTCCGGCCGCAAGCGCAACCGCTCGAACGTCGCGCCAATCCAGATCGGTTATCAGGACATGGGCGGGCGCGTCACGCGTTACCCGATGCGCTCGACGGAAAAGACCGACGAGGGCGGCTCATTGCGCGACATTCAACTCGGCCATCGCTGGATGGACGCGATGAGCGTCGATTATTCCTGTCTGTTCCCGACCGGCATGCTCAATATCGGCATGCATCCGCAAAAGGAAATGGAAGTCGAACTGTGCTGGGCCTATAACCGCTGGCTCACCGAAAAGGTTCTCCCCGAAGCCGGCGGCCGCTTCTATTCGATGCTGTGCCTGCCGTTTTCCGATCCGGAAGCTGCGCTAAGGCATGTCGAGACGTTCGGCGACCGCAAACATGTCGGCGGCTTCATGGTGACGACGGTGCGCTCGCACATGGCGGTTTACGACAACGCCTATATGAAGCTCTATCGGGCGATGGAGGAGCGCGGTCTCGTGCTGTCGTTCCATTCCGGCCCGAACTGGGGCGAACCGATCTACAAAAGCTGCAACCGCTTCTTGTCGGCTCATGCGCTCGGTTTCACCTGGTACAACGTGCTGCAATGCACGAATTGGGTGATCAACGGCATGGGCGAGCGTTTTCCCAAGCTGTCGGTGATCTGGATCGAATCAGGGCTCGCTTGGGTTCCGTTTCTGATGCAGCGGCTCGATCACGAATACATGCTGCGGCCGTCGGAGGCGCCGCTTCTGAAGAAGAAACCGTCCGACTACATGCGTGACATGTATTATTCCTCGCAGCCGATGGAGATCCAGGATTACGGCGCGATGGAGTGCACCTTCCGCATGATGAATGCGGAGACGCAGCTGCTTTATTCGTCGGACTACCCGCACTGGGATTTCGACCTGCCGTCGACGATCTGGGATCTGCCGTTCCTGTCGGAAAAGGCCAAGCACAACATTCTCGGCGGCACGGCGGCGCGGCTGTTCAAGCTGCCGCCGCGCAACGATAAGCAGAAGGACAATCTCAAGCGCTTCGGCAATCTCGCCGCCGCCTGAGCGGGGCGGATCGCCGCGCGCCTAGCCAATCCGATTTGAGTCGATTGTCGCTTTGGCGCTTCCGCCGTCGTTGGCAATTGCGGCGCAAGCGCGGCGCAAGGGCAAAATCCATACGTCTGTTTGACGAGTTCATTTGATATTTCAAAAAGATAATTGTCATTTGTGCGACGCACAAAACCCTGGCTTTTTCGTCACTAAACCGTTATTCAAACGTCTTCCCAGCCAACTATGAGGACGATTGAGGATGAAGACAGTGGTAGCCGCATGCCTATTGATTGGGCCGCTTCTTACCCTTTCCGATACCGCCGCCAAGGCCGTCGATCTTGCCGAGCTGGCACCGTGCCGGCCGGCTGCGGCGCGGCTGTGCGACCGTTCGGGCGGGATGACGTGGAGCAACCTGTTGCGTTGCGGGGCAACGCTCGCGGCGCATAGCTGGCGCGTCGGCGACCAGTGCCGCGCGGTGCTCCGCAAATACGGCCAGTTGTGAGGACGATTTTTGCGAGGATTTTTGTACGGTAGTGCGTTTTGTTGAGTGAAATGCAATGCGAAAACCCCGGCGATTGCGCCGGGGTTTTCATTTCTGTCGCCTTCAGATCGGAAAATTAGCTGCTCGATTCGGGCTAAAACAGGTGTACGAAAATAAAGTACAGCGATCCCGAAAGCGCCATCGCCGCCGGCAAGGTCAGAACCCAAGCCATGGCGATGTTGCGGATCGTGGCCAACCGCAATCCGGAGCCGTTCGCCGACATGGTTCCGGCGACGCCTGACGACAGTACATGCGTGGTCGAGACCGGCAGGCCGTAGCCGTCGGCGGCGGCAATGGTGGCCGCCGCGGTGATCTCCGCGCACGCGCCTTGCGCTAGGTGAGGTGAGTCTTGCCGATTTTCTCTCCCACCGTGATGACGATGCGCTTCCAGCCGACCATCGTGCCGAGCCCGAGCGCGATCGCAACCACGACCTTGACCCAGCCGGGGATGAACTTGGTCGCGCCGTCGAGCGATTTTTTGTAAGCAGTGAGCGTCGCGATGTCCGCAGCGCTGAGATCGCTTTCCTTGTCTTTCGACAAGAAACGGATCGCTTCCGACGCGAGATACATGTCGTTACGCGTATTGCTGACCTTGTCCGTCGGCATGCGCGCGATCGAGCCATATTGCGTTACCTGCTTTGCGATCTCGCTCACCAGGACGGCCAAGGACGGGAAGGTCCCTTAGTTGATCTGTTCGCTGCGCGACATAGGCGATAACCGCCGGGCGCGGATCGCCGATGACGTTGTAGCCCGCGGCCTTGGCGGCGATCACCGCGCTAGCAGCCTGCGAATTGGCTTCGAACTGCGCGATCTGGCTTGCCGGCATGGCGCGGTTGAGTGCGTAGGCCGTCGGCACCACGCCGATCAGGATCAGCATGATCAGGCCCATGCCTTTTTGCCCGTCGTTTGAACCGTGAAAAAAGCTGACCAGCGTGCAAGTCAACACGAGGATGCCGCGGATCCACGGCGGCGGCGGTTCTTTGCCTTTCGGTTCGGCAAAGAGTTCCTTGTTAGGTACGACGAATTTCACGACGAGCATTAGGATGCCCGCCGCAGGAAGCCGAAGATGGGGGACAGCAACAGTGCCTTGCCGATCGAGATAGCTTGGTCGAAATCGACGCCGGATGTGCCGTTGCGGCCGTGCAGGAGCGCATTGGTAATGCCGACCCCGATCACCGATCCGATCAGCGTATGGGAGCTCGACGCCGGAAGGCCGAAATACCACCTGCCGAGATTCCATATGATCGCCGCGATCAACAGCGCGAAGACCATCGCGAAGCCGGCACTGCTTCCGACTTGGAGAACCAATTCGACCGGCAGCAGCGAAATGATGCCGAACGCGACCGCTCCAGACGAAAACAGCACTCCGGCGAGGTTGAACATCCCGGACCATACGACGGCGAAAGTTGCGGGCAACGAGTGGCTATAGATCACGGTTGCGACCGCGTTTGCCGTGTCGTGGAACCCGTTGACGAACTCGAAGCCGAGCGCGATCAGCAAGGCCACGAACAGAAGAATGAACGGCAGGTATTCGGATATCTTTTCTCCCGTCGCATCGATATCGGAATAGATGCTGTAAGCCACGAACAATGTCGCCGAGGCGACGACGCCGGCAAAAATGATCGCCGACAAAGGATTGAAACCGCTGTCCAGGTTGGGTCGTCCTGCCGGCTCGATCGATCCCGGCATGCAATATCGGCCATGAGTTCCTCCCTTGCCCTAAAAGGCGGTCCGCAAGGCCAAGTGTCCGAATGGTGTATGACACCGGGATGACGGCACCGTCGACGACACACGGGACGGCGAACACAGACGCTCGCGGCTCGATTTTCCGGTCTCCGCCGAGCCCTTTTCACGGTCACGCCAACCGGCTTCGACGAGGCGATGGGCAAAAAACGCCAGCGCGAAATGATCAAGCCGGTGCGCGACGGGCTCGCGGCGCTCGGCGTCGCGCCCGACTCGGTCAAGACCGTCATCGTAAGCCACCTACACTACGACCATTGCGGCAATTACGACCTGTTTCCGCAGGCGCGCTACCACTTGCAGGACCGCGAGATGGCTTACGCGACCGGACGCTGCATGTGCCACCAGGCGCTGCGCGCGCCGTTCGAAGTCGAGGACGTAGTCGCCATGGTGCGCAAGGTCTTCTCGGGCCGCGCGGTCTTCCACGACGGAGCGGGAGAAGTCGCGCCGGGCGTCACCGTGCATCGCATCGGCGGCCACTCGAAGGGGCTGCAAAGCGTGCGGGTGAAAACCCGCCGCGGCTACGTGGTGCTCGCCGCCGACGCGACGCATCTCTATGCCCATATCGACGGCGGTCGCGTATTTCCCATCACCTACAATGTGGAGGAGGTGGTGGAAGGCTACGCGACCTTGAAAAAGCTCGCCAGCTCTCCGCGCCACGTCGTGCCGGGTCACGATCCCTTGGTGCTCCAGCGTTACCCCGTGGCCAAAGCCGGCCTGGAAGGCTGGGTCGCGCGGCTAGACGCCGAGCCGAAAGACGGGTGAAATTCAAACGGGTTCGCCCCGATGCCGTTTGTATCCGATTAAGTTCATTTCGAGTGCGGGCGGGGTGTCACCAAACCAATAAGCTTTCTTTTTAAAATTGGGGCAAAACGCGATCGCCGTTCGCTCCGCGACGAGCGGGCGGCGCCGGGGAGGCTTTCGATGCGTTTATTGCTC
The DNA here is from genome assembly GCA_035623195.1 of Xanthobacteraceae bacterium. Taxonomy (GTDB): domain Bacteria; phylum Pseudomonadota; class Alphaproteobacteria; order Rhizobiales; family Xanthobacteraceae; genus BOG-931. The sequence goes on from DASPTX010000062.1 coordinate 49,159, forward strand.
TTGCCGTTCCAGCCGCGCTTTGCCGTCTATACGGCGGTGCTGCTGATGACGGCAATGCTTGCTCTAGATTTTTATGCGTCACCGTCGGCCTATGTCGCCGTTCCGCTGCTACTCGTCGGATTGCTTGCGGTCCTCGGCACGATCGATTTGCTGCAGACGAAACACTCGGTGCTGCGCAACTATCCGCTATCGGCGCATATCCGGTTCATTTTGGAGGAGATTCGTCCGGAGATCCGTCAATATTTTCTCGAAAGCGAAAAAGACGGAGCGCCGTTTTCGCGCGACAAGCGCGCGCTGGTCTATCAGCGCGCCAAACAGGCGCTTGATAAGCGGCCGTTCGGGACGCAAAACGACGTCTATGCCAGCGGCTACGAGTGGATGCACCATTCGATTGCGCCGCGGCTTCCGGCTAAGGAGCCGTTCCGCGTGCTCGTCGGCGGTCCCGACTGCGCCAAGCCCTATTCGGCTTCGGTCTTTAATATTTCGGCGATGAGCTTCGGCGCCTTGAGTTCGAACGCCATTCGCGCGCTCAACATCGGCGCAAAGAAGGGAAATTTCGCGCACGACACCGGCGAGGGCGGCTACAGTCCCTATCATCGCGAAAACGGCGGCGACATCATCTGGGAAATCGGCTCGGGCTATTTCAGTTGGCGCAATCCGGACGGCACGTTCTGCGCCGAGAAATTCGAGAGATGCGCCAAGAGCGACCAGGTCAAAATGGTCGAGCTCAAGCTGAGCCAGGGCGCCAAGCCGGGCCATGGCGGGGTGCTGCCCGGCGCGAAAGTCTCAGCCGAAATCGCCGCCACGCGCGGCGTACCGGCCGGTCTCGATTGCATTTTGCCGTCGCGCCATTCGGCGTTCTCGACGCCGATCGAGATGATGCAATTCATCGCCATGATGCGCCTTCTGTCCGGCGGCAAACCGGCCGGCTTCAAGCTCTGCATCGGGCACCCGTGGGAATTCCTGGCGATCTGCAAGGCGATGCTGGAGACCGGCATCTATCCCGACTTCATCGTGGTCGACGGCAAGGAGGGCGGCACCGGCGCCGCGCCGCTCGAATTCGCCGATCATCTCGGCATGCCGTTGCGCGAGGGATTGAATTTCGCGCACAATGCGCTGGTCGGCATCAATGCGCGCGATCGCATCAAGCTCGGCGCCAGCGGCAAGATCATCAGCGCCTTCGACATGGCCCGCGTCATGGCACTCGGCGCGGACTGGTGCAATGCGGCGCGCGGCTTCATGTTCGCGCTCGGCTGCATCCAGGCGCAATCCTGCCACACCGACCGGTGTCCCACCGGCGTTTCGACGCAGGACCGTTCGCGCCAGCGCGCGCTTGTCGTTCCGGACAAAGCCGAACGCGTCTATAACTTTCACCGCGCCACGATCGAATCGCTGGCCGAGCTCGTAGCGGCGGCGGGATTGGAGCATCCCCGCCAATTAGCGCCGGCGCATTTTTCCCGCCGCGTTTCGCCGCACGAGGTCAAAAGCTTCGCCGATTTGTATCCGCCGCTTGCGCCCGCGAACTCATTGCCCGCACGCGCAACGCGCGCTTTAGAACCGCCTGGGCGATGGCGAGCGCGAAGGAGTTTCGCGCGTTGCCTGCTGCGGCGTGATGGCCTTGCGGAGACGACGCCAAAACGCAAAATTGGACGTTGAGACCCTACAGCTCACGACGCTGAAGTTTGCCGTCGGAACGAGCGAGGCAACCTATTGCGCATATGACGGTTGTTAGAAGAAGCCGTGGTCAACTCATCGAAAGACAACACATTGGAGGACATGAGATGGTGCAGCGAAGAAAACGCAAATATTCCCCGAGCGTCAGCCTGGACGTGGAGCGCGAAATGCGCCGCTATAAGCGCGGCACGGCCAAGAGCGGCAAAGGCGGCAGAGGCGGCAAAGTACAAAGCCGCAAACAGGCCATCGCAATCGCCCTTTCGGAAGCGCGCAAGGAAGGCAAGAAGGTGCCGAAGAAACCGGCCTAAGGTTTGTCGGCCGTCACTTTGGTCTGTTATGATGCCAATACCGGCCCGGTAGATATCGTCGCGCCGGCTTTTCGCGCCGATTGGGGCGCGATAGGGTTGGCGCACCCACCGGCCAATTGATCGACCGACAAGACCCGGCCAGTCCTGCAAATGACCCCGCACCGTCGAGAATTTCTGCGCTTGGCCGGCGCCGCGGCCGCGATGGCGCCCGCGTGCCGCCTTGCGCAGGCGCAAGATTATCCCACGCGACCGGTGCGCATCACGAGGGGTTCGGCGGCGGCAGCACGCCCGACTTTGTGTCGCGGCTGATCGGGCAATGGCTTGCGGCGCGCTTGGGCCAGCCTTTCCTCGTCGAGGAGCGGACCGGCGCCGGCAGCAATATCGCGACCGAAGCGGTCGTGACCGCTTTGCCGGACGGCTACACGCTTCTCAACGTGGTGACGGCTAACGCGATCAACGCGACGCTCTACGAAAAGCTCGATTTCGATTTCATCCGCGACATCGCGCCGGTCGCCGGATTGGTCCGCTTCCCGATGGTGCTTCTGGCTAACCCGTCGGTCCCCGCCGGCACGTTTTCGGAATTTATCGCCTATGCCAAGGCTAATCCCGGCAAGATCAATATTGCTTCGCCGGGCGTCGGAACGCCGATGCATGTCGCGGCCGAGCTCTTGAAATTAGTGGCCGGTATCGATCTCGTTCACGTCGCTTATCGCGGCCCGGCGGCGGCCTTCACCGATCTGTTTGGCGGCGAAGTCCAGGCCTTCATCATCACCGTGTCGACGGCGACGGGTCCGATCAAGGCCGGCAAAGTGCGGGCGCTGGCCGTTACCGGAGCGACGCGGTCCGAAGTGCTGCCGGACGTCCCCGCCGTCGGCGAGGTTTTGCCGGGATTCGAGGCCTCGGCGTGGAACGGCGTCGGCGCGCCCAAAGCCACCCCCGCGGCGATTGTCGGCAAGCTCAGCGCCAATATCACCGCGATCCTCGCCGACACGGCGTTCAAGGCGCAGATCGAAAAACTCGGCGGCGAGACCGTGCCGATGCCGTCCGCGCAATTCGCAAGCTTCATCGTCGAAGAGACCGAAAAATGGGCTAAAGTGGTCAAGTTTTCCGGTGCCAAGATCGATTGAACGAATAGAACCTGGAGCGCAATCGTTTCAAACTGAATCGATTGCGCTCTAGGTATTTGATGAGGCATGATCTTTTCTAAAAACCGGTCTCATTTTTCCGGATCATGCTCTAGCGCCGCAGGGAGGGATGCCATGAGGCTTCCACGGCGAAAATTTTTGGCATTAGCGGCCGGCGCCGCCGCGCTTGGCGTGCGCATGCGCTCCGCCACCGCGGCCTATCCCGACCGGCCCATCCGGCTCGTTCTTCCATTTCCGCCCGGCGGCGTGTTCGACATCATCGGCCGGCCGTGGGCCGACAAGGTGAAGACAAGCCTCGGCACCGTCTTTGTCGACAACCAGCCGGGCGCGGGCGGTTCGCTCGCGGCGCAGCTCGTCGCGCATGCGCCGCCCGACGGCTACACGATTTTTCTCGGCAGTTCGTCGATCCATCTCGCCGAAATGATTCTGCGCGAGCACCCGCTGCTCGACCCGATGAAGGATTTGACGCCGGTCTCGATGGTGGCGATTACCTGCTTTGGGATTGCAGTCAATCCCGGCGTGCCGGTGCAAAATCTGCAAGCGCTGATCGCTTATGTGAAAGCCAATCCCGGCAAAATGTCCTACGGCTCCGCCGGCACCGGGACTTTGAATCATCTCAGCGGCGAGCTCTTGAAATCGCTGGCCGGCATCACCGACCTGCCGCACGTGCCCTATCGCGGCGCCGGCCCGGCCATCGCCGACGCCATCGCCGGGCAAATTCCGATGGTCATCCCGGCCATGACCAATCAGGTGCTGGAATTTCATCGTACCGGCAAGCTGCGCTTGCTCGCGATCACCAATTCCACGCGCATCGCCACCGCGCCGGAAATTCCGACCGCGGTCGAAGCGGGCGTGCCGGGCCTGGTGACGCGGCAGGTTCTCGGGCTGTTCGCTCCGGCCGGCACGCCGAAACCGATCGTCGACCAGATCGACGACGCCAATCGCCAAGCGATGGCCGATAGCGCCTATCGGCAATCGCTCGTCGATGCCGCGGTCATTCCGGTGCCGGATTGGACGACCAAACAATTCGACGAATTCATGGACGCGGACATCGCGCGCTGGACGCCGCTGGTCAAGGCGATCGGCGTGCGGCTAGATTAAATTATTTTTGCGCCAAGAGCTGTTTGAGCCGCTGCGGCGTCACCGGCAGTTCGCGCACCGCGCCCGGCATGCCGATGGCGTCGTCGATGGCGGAGGCGATAGTCGCGCCGACCGCGGTGATGCCGCTCTCGCCGGCGCCTTTGATGCCGAGCGGATTGAGCGGCGAGGTGTAGTCCTGGCGCAGCAAGACTTCCGGGGCCGGCGTTTCGTGCATGGTGGGCAGCAAATAATCGGCAAACGTCGCCGCCAGCGGATCGCCGCTGTCGCTGTAAGTGAACTGTTCGAACAGCGCGCCGCCGAGCCCCTGGGCGAAGCCGCCGACGATCTGGCCGTGAACCAGCGCCGGATTGATGGCGCGGCCGATGTCGTAGGCGATGCAATAGCGCTCGATCTGGACGCCACCGGTCTCGCGATCGACCCGCACCACGGCGACATGGCTGCCGTAGGGGTAGACCTGATGCTCGGTCTTAAACCAGCCCTCGGCGACGAGGCCCGGCTCGCGGTCGCCGCGCGCTTTCGCGGTGGGCGAGAGATTTTGCGCGATCGCGCCAAGCCCGATCGAAGGTCCGGATTTGCCGTCTTTGCGCATCACTTCGCCGTCGACGATATCGAGCACATCGGGCGAAGCCTGCAGCATTTCGGCGGCAATCGCGAGCGCTTTGCGCCGCACGCTCAGCGCCGCGATATGCGTCGCCGACGCCGTCATCACGGTGGCGCGCGAAGCGTGTGCTCCGATGCCGAAAGGAATACGGTCGGTCTGCCCGTGGATCACCCGGCAACGCCGATAGTCGACGCCGAGCGCATCGGCGGCGACCTGCGCCATCACGGTCTCGAAGCCCTGGCCGAGCGAAGCGCCTCCGGTAAGGACCTCGACCATGCCGGACGTGTCGACGGAAATTTTCACGCCGTCGGTCGGGCCAAGCCCGCTCTTCTCGACGAACATCGCAATGCCGATGCCGACGAGTTCGCCGGCGGCCTTGCGCTTCTTCACCATCGCGTTGAGCGCGTCCCACCCGATCTTCGCCAACAGCTTGTCGAGCAGCCCGACATAGTCGCCGCTGTCGTAGTGGATTTCTTCACCGAGGGCTTCGAGCGGACGCGGATAGGGCATTTGCTCAGCCGCGATCGCATTGCGGCGGCGTAATTCGATGCGATCGATCTGAAGCTTATGCGCGATCGCATCGACGAGCCGCTCGCGCACGAAGGTCGTTTCGTAGCGTCCGGGCGCCCGGTAGGTCGCGGCCGGCGTCTTGTTGGTGAGCCGGAAATGTCCGATCGCACGATAGGCCGGTACGCGGTAGGGACCGGGCAATATCCCCGCCGTCATATGCACGACACGCGCCGCGTGCGTTCGCACATAGGCGCCCTGGTCGTGAAAATAACGGTCGTCGATGGCGAGGATCACGCCGTTTTCGTCCACCGCGGCGCGGATTTTATGCACTTGCTGGCGCGAATGATTGGCGGCGATCAGGTGCTCGCGGCGATCCTCGATCCATTTCACCGGCCGGTTGAACCGTTTGGCGGCGACGCAGACCAGCACGTCCTCGGGATAAAGCTCGCCGCGCACGCCGAAGCCGCCGCCGATATGGGATTCATGAACGTGAATCGCGCTCGGCGGCAGGGCGAGCATCCGCGAAAGCAGCTCCTGATTGCGATGCGGCACCTTAGCCGCGCCGTGCAATTCGAGAATGCCGCGCGCGGCGTCGTAGCGGCCGATGGCGCCGCGCGTTTCCAGCGGCACGCCGGAATGCCGCCCGATCGTCAATTCGAGTTCGACGACATGCGCGGCGTCGCGGAATACCGCCTCGACGTCGCCATAGCCTTGGCGGATCAGCGCCGCTTCGCTGGAATGGCCGGGCGAGAATTCGGCCGGCACCGCCCGCGCCTCGAGGAGCGGCGGCAGTTCCTCGATCTCAATGGCGACGAGATCGGCCGCGTCCTCGGCGACATAAGCGTCGGCGGCAAAGACCGCGGCGACGAGATCGCCGACATAGCGCACACGCTCCTTCGCTAGGACCGGCTGGCGATAGGGATCGAGCGCCGGAATGCTGCCTTCGCGAAAATCGATCGGCGGCACGTCGGGAATGTCGCCCGCGGTCCACACCGCGAAGACGCCGGGCAACGCGCGCGCCGCCGCCGCATCGATCGACACGATGCGGCCGTGAGCATGTGCGGAGCGCACGATCCGCATGGTGAGCTGATGCGGGAAATTGATGTCGCCGGCGAACGCGCCGCGCCCGGTGACGAGCGGCGGATCTTCCAGCCGTTCGACCGATTGCCCGATCCACGGCGCTTTTGCCGCGCGCGTCGTTTTCGGCGGGGACTTCATGCCGCAGCGCGTTCGAGAGCCCGGCGCGTGACCGCTAGAACGAGGTCGCGCCGAAATTCAGCGCTGTTGACGATATCTTCCATGGGATCGATTGCGGCCATCGCCGCTTCGGCCGCGGCGCGAAACGCCTTGTCGTCCGGCGCCGCGCCGGCGAGCGCGCGCTCGGCCTCGGAAATGCGCCGCGGCTTAGCCTCTGCACCACCGATCGCGAGCCGCGGCTCGGTGATCTTGCCGCCCTCGAGGCGATAGGCGCCGACCGCCGCGGCGAGCGCGAAATCGCCGGCGCGGCGGCTGAACTCGTAAAAGCCGCAGCGCATGTCCGCCGGCAGAAGCGGTAGCCGCGCCTCGACTAGAAGTTCGTCATCGCGCAAGGCGGTCGTCATGACGCCTTTGAAGAAGTCGCGTGCCGCGATGGTGCGCTCGCCGCGCGCGCTCTTGGCCACAACCTCGCCGTCGAGCGCGGTGAGCACGAGGCACCATTCGGAGGCCGGATCGGCATGCGCTAGGCTGCCGCAAAACGTGCCGCGGTTGCGGATCGGGTAATGCGCAATGTGGCGAACGACGTCGGCGAGAAATTTTCCCAACGGCCCCTCGCAAACCGGCCGATGGAATGCGGCGTGACGAACGCAGGCCCCGATCGCGAGTTTGCCGTCGTCGGCGGCGATGCGATTAAGCGCGGCGACGCCATTGATGTCGACGAGATGCGCCGGCTTGGCGAGCCGGAACGCCATGGTCGGGACCAGGCTTTGTCCGCCGGCGAGCACGCGGCCATCCTCGCCGGCGACCTTGGCGAGGAGCGCGACCGCCTCGTCGATCGTCTTCGGCGCGTGATAGCGAAACGCCGCGGGTTTCATCGCGCTGATTTCATCGGCTGGTTTCGACGGGGCGATTGGTCTATGTTTTTGATTGATGCACGGTTTTCGGCACAGAGTCAAAATTGATAAGACACACGCGTCGTTGCAAATACCGGCATGAAACCCCCATCATTTTCGTATCACGATCCGCGCACGACCGCCGACGCCATCGCGCTCCTTGGTCGGCTTGAGAATGCAAAATTGCTCGCCGGCGGCCAATCGCTCATGCCGATGCTCAATATGCGTTATGTGCTGCCCGATCATCTGATCGATCTCAACCGCGTCGGGGAGCTGCGCTATATCCGCGAAGGCGAGGGCGCCGTCGAGATCGGCGCCGTCGAAATCGGCGCGATGACGCTGCAGCGCGATATCGAATTCTCCGAAATCGTGCGCCGGCGCTGTCCGCTGTTGCACGAGGCCGTCGCGCAGGTCGGACACCGCCAAACGCGCAACCGCGGTACGCTCGGCGGCTCGCTCTGCCATCTCGATCCGGCCGCGGAACTGGTCGCGGTCGCCGCCGCGCTCGACGCCAAGCTTTCGATCGCCGGCGGCAACGGCGCGCGCGCAATCGATTTCGCGGCGTTTCCGGTCGCCTACATGACGCCGGCGCTGGAGCCGGACGAGCTTTTGACCGGCGTGACATTCCCGTGCTGGCGCCCCGACCACGGCTTCGCCTTTGTCGAATTTTGCCGCCGCCACGGCGATTTCGCCATCGTCTCCGCGGCGGCCCTGATCGAGGAAGACAAAGACGGCAAAGTCACACGCGCGTCGCTGACGCTTGGCGGCATGGGGCCGGCGCCGGCGCGCGCGCACGGCGTCGAGCGCGCACTGATCGGCGAAAAGGTGCAAGAGAAACGGATGCGCGAGATTTGCGAAAGCCTTCGTGCACTCGAAGCGGTCAGCGACATCCACGCGCCCGCGTCCTATCGGCAACAATTGGCGACCGTGCTGTCGCGCCGGGCGCTCCTTAAGGCGCATGACCGCGCCATGGCAAAGAGGGGAACGTGAGCGAGACGCGCGAAATCGCGCTGACCGTGAATGGGATGCGCCGCGAAGCGACCGTGCCGGTGCGCGTCATGCTCGCCGATTTTTTGCGCCATGAACTGCTGCTGACGGGAACACATCTCGGCTGCGAACATGGCGTGTGCGGCGCCTGCACCGTCCTGCTCGACGGCCGTTCAGCGCGCTCCTGTTTGCTGCTGGCGGTCCAGGCCGACGGTTGCGAGGTCATGACGGTCGAAGGCCTCGCCGCCGACGGCAAAGCGCTGCACCCGCTGCAACAGGCGTTCCACGATCATCACGGCCTGCAATGTGGCTTCTGCACGCCGGGAATCCTAATGACGCTGGTCGAGCTTTTGCGCGACAATCCCAATCCGACCGAGGACGATATTCGCGTCGGCATTTCAGGCAATCTGTGCCGATGCACTGGCTATCAGAATATCGTCCTCGCCGCATTGGATGCGGCGAAACGGCTTCGCGCGGCGGGGCCAGCGCCGTGAAACGCATGCTCTTGTTCGTGAATGTCCATTCGCTTTGACGATATCGGCCATCGCCTGAAGGCGTTTCGTCTCGGCTCCGGGCTTTCCGCCGAGGACATCGCCGCCAAGCTCGGCATTTCGCGCACCGCGCTTTATCGCTTCGAGAAAGGCGAGGTGGCGAAGATCGAAACCTTGGAGAAGCTCGCCGAGCTTCTACGAGTGTCGGTGCCGACCTTGCTCGGCGTCGGCGTCGAATATATCGCGTCCGCGGTCAGCTATTTCGAGCGCATGCGCCAGATCGAGGAAAGCGCCGAACACGTCATCGTGCTGGCGGGGCCGATCTCCTACGTGCTCGCGTCCGATGGCTTCGATCGCGCACTCGGCGAAGTATTGCGCGAATCGGTCCCGGACGCCGCGAAGAACGCGCGCGCACTGGCGCAGGTCGATGAATTGATGGCGGTGCTGCGCAGCCGCAAGGAGACCTATCGCCGCCGCCGGCCGGCCATCGTCAATCTGATCGCGGCCGCGGAAATGCAGCGCTTCCTGCGCAACGGGCTGGTCGGCCGGATCGATCTTGCCGAGGCGGTGCGGCGTGAACGCCGACGCCTCGCCCGCGCCGAAGCCGAGCACTTCACCGCTTTGATGGAGGAGGAGCCGATCGGGGTCCAGATCGGCATCGTGCGCGACACGCTGCCGCATACAAGCTTTCAGATTTTCCGTCAGCCCGACCGGCGCATTCTGGCGCTCAGCCCGTTCCGTCTCGGCGAGGAGCCAAATATCCGCGTCGGCGTGGCCATGATCACATCCGCACCGGAGGCGCTGGCGCTGCACGAGAAGATGGCGCGCGAGCTTTGGGCGAGCGCGCTCAAGGGCCCGGGCGCTGTGCGCTTCATGCGGGAGATGCTGGAAAAGACGAACGACTGAAGACTTGCTTGTTCCAGACGCGGCGAAACCCGCCGTCTTGCGGCGAAGCTTGATGATGGGTTTCGTTTCCGCTCAACCCATCCTACACACTGGTCCTACCACCAGCAGATGGCCGGCTTGATTATGACCAGAGCCGGCACGCCATTTCCGGTTCTGAATACCATCACGGCATTTGCCGCGCCGTCGCTCGTGTCGGCGCCGCAACCGGCGCCATTTACAAAGTCGCCGCCGGCGACGCGTTCCTGTTCGTCAGCGGTAAGATCGCGAATTGCCAAATCCATAGCTTGGCTTCCCATTCCCAGGCACGACCAAGCATTCCGCGAATTCGCTCTGCCGTCAACGATTCCAAAGAACTTAAAGAAGTGAAATTTTTGCACCAAACCAGGCGCGTAGGGTGGGTTGAGCGCAGCGAAACCCGCCGTCGTGCGGCGAACCTAGTGTGGGTCCCCGCTTGCGGGGCACCCCATTGCGCTCGCGCGATGGGGATCCCTGCGCGGGCACGAGCGGTCGTAAGTAAGTTTTCCGCTCATTCCCGTACAAGCGGGAATCCAGCTCAGACAGCGCTCACTGGATTGCTTCGTCGCTACCGCTCCTGCAGTGACAGCGCTGGTGGCAGGCGCCTTACGCCCTGGCGTAGCGGCCGCGGTTGAAGAAGCGGTCCTTCTGATCTTCGGTCGCCGTGTCGCGGTTTGATTTGATGACCGCGATTTTGGCGAGCGCCGCCTTCACCGCGGGCCGCTCGTCGATCGCCTTGAACCAGCGCGCCAGATTGGGATTGTCCTCCCACTTGACGCCCTGCATGTCGTGATTGCGCGTCCATGGGAAGGTGGCGATGTCGGCGACCGTATATTCGTCGCCGCCGAGATAGGGCGACTGCGCCAGCCGCTTTTCCATCACCTCGTAGAGCCGTTTCACTTCGGTCTGATAGCGCGTCATCGAGTAGCTGTTATTGCTGTCTTTCGGCGCGAACATCTTGAAGTGCGTGAATTGGCCGAACATCGGGCCGATATTGGTGAGCTGAAACATCAGCCATTGCATGACTTCATATTTTTTCGCCATGTCCTTGGGCAGATATTTTCCAGTTTTCTCGGCGAGATAAAGAAGGATCGCGCCGGATTCGAACACGGCGTAGGGCTTGCCGCCAGGGCCGTCGTGGTCGACGATCGCGGGAATTTTCGAATTCGGGTTGATCTTAATAAAATCCGAATTGTACTGCTCGCCTTTCCAGACATCGACGAAATGCTCCTTGTAAGGCAATTTCGTCTCTTCGAGCATGATGTAGATTTTCTGTACGTTCGGACTGGTCAAAGCATAAAGGTCGATCATGGCGACTTCCTCGAACTCCTCTTCGAAAGATTTGCGAAGGCGGCGAACCTAACTGCCTCGATCGACGCCGACAAGATGCCGATCGCCGACGATGAATATCGGAGCCATCACTTGTGCGGCATCGGCAATGCCGCGTAGGATTCCGGGCGGGACGATAAGGACCGAGAAACGAGGAAGATGGGGAGATCGGGATGGGCGGCTTAAGCCGGCGCATGAGCGCATTTGTCGTATTCGGCCTGGCCTGTGCGGCGGCCACGGGCGCTGGCGGCGTGGCGCGCGCCGACGATTATCCCAGTCACGCGGTGCGCTGGCTCGTGGGCTATCCGCCGGGCGGCTCGACCGATATTTGCGCGCGCTTGATCGGACAATATTTGTCGGAGCATTTGCACCAGCAGTTCGCGATCGAGAACAAGCCCGGCGCCGGGAACAATCTCGCTACCGAGATGGCGGTGCATGCGCCGCCGGACGGCTATACGCTGTTCCTGGTCAACCCCGCCAACGCCATCAATGCCAGCCTTTATAAAAATCTGCCGTTCAATTTCATCGCCGACATGGCGCCGGTCGCAGGCTTCATCCGCGTGCCCAACGTGATGGAAACCAATCCGAACGTGCCGGCGCATACCGTGCAGGAATTCATCGATTACACCAAAGCCAATCCGGGCAAGGTCAACATGGCCTCCTCCGGCATAGGCACTTCGGTGCACCTGTCGGGCGCATTGTTCATGATGATGACCGGAGTGCAGATGGTGCACGTGCCCTATCGCGGCGCCGCGCCGGCGCTCACCGATTTGCTGGCCAACCAAGTCCAGGTGATGTTCGACAATCTGCCGTCGTCGATCGGGCATATCCAGGCCGGTCGGCTGCGCGCGCTCGCGGTGACGACGGCGGAACGTTCCAAGGCTTTGCCAAACGTGCCGAGTGTCGGCGAAACCGTGCCGGGCTACGAAGCGAGCGCTTGGTTCGGCATGGCGGTTCCGAAAGGAAGGCCTCGCGCCGTCATTGACAAGCTCAATCGTGAGGTCAACGCCGCGCTGGCCGATCCGGCGATGCAGGCGAAACTTGCCGAACTCGGCGGCGTTTTGATTCCCGGAACGCCGGAAGATTTCGGCAAGATCATCGCCGAGGAAACGGAGAAGTGGAGCAAGGTGGTCAAGGTCACCGGCGCCACCGCGGAATAGTCGCGATCGAATCTCATGAGCAAGACAAAATCGCCCGAACAACTGCGCAGCTATCGCTGGCTCGGCCGCAACGATCTGCGCTCGTTCGGCCATCGGTCGCGGCTGCGGCAATTCGGCTATGACCGCGCCGACTGGGTCGGCAAGCCGGTTATCGGCATCATCAATACCTGGAGCGAGATCAACGCCTGCCACGGCCATTTGCGCGACCGGGCCGAAGACGTGAAGCGAGGCGTCTATCAGGCGGGCGGGTTCCCGATCGAACTGCCGGCGATGTCGCTCGCCGAGCCGTTCGTCAAACCCTCCACGATGCTCTACCGCAATTTCCTGGCGATGGAATGCGAAGAACTTCTCCGCAGCCACCCGATCGACGGCGCGGTGCTGATGGGCGGCTGCGACAAGACCACACCCGGCCTGATCATGGGTGCGATCAGCATGGGCATACCAGCTATCTATGTTCCCGCAGGGCCGATGCTGCGCGGCAATTGGCGCGGGAACGTCCTTGGCTCGGGCTCCGACGCCTGGAAATATTGGGACGAGAAGCGCGCCGGCCGCATCAGCGACGAAGAGTGGAACGAGATCGAAGGCGGCATTTCGCGCTCGTTCGGCACCTGCATGGTCATGGGCACGGCGGCAACCATGATGGCGATCGCCGAGGCGCTCGGCATGGCGCTGCCGGGCGCGTCGTCGATTCCGGCGCCGGACTCAAATCATCCGCGCATGTGCGCCGCCGCCGGGCGCCGCGCCGTGGAAATGGTGTGGGAGGATTTGACGCCCGACAAGATTCTCACGCCCGCGGCGTTTGACAATGCGATCCGCGCGCATATGGCGCTCGGCGGTTCGACCAATGCCATCATCCACGTCATCGCCATGGCGAGACGCGCCGGCATTGCGCTGGACATGGCGCGGTTCGACGAGATTTCCCGACAGGTGCCGGTCATCGCCAATATCACGCCGTCCGGAAAATATTTGATGGAGGACTTCTTCTACGCCGGCGGCTTGCGCGGACTGATGGCGCAGATGCGCGCGCTCCTCGACCTATCCTGCATGACGGTTTCCGGCCGCACGCTCGGCGAGGCGATTGCGGACGGTAAGGTCCATTTGCCCGATGTCATTCATTCGCTGAACAACCCGCTCTATCCGGAAGGCGCGACCGCCGTGCTGACCGGCAATCTGGCGCCGCGCGGCTGCGTGATGAAGCCGGCCGCCGCCGACAAAAGGTTCTTGCACCACCGCGGCAAGGCGATCGCGTTCGAGAATTACGACCATATGGCACGCGAGGTCGAGCGCGACGATCTCGACGCCACTCCCGATCATGTTCTGGTGCTCAAGAACGGCGGTCCGAAAGGCGGGCCTGGCATGCCAGAATGGGGCCAGTTGCCGATCCCGAAGAAGCTCCTCAAGGCCGGCGTGCGCGACATGCTGCGTATTTCCGATGCGCGCATGAGCGGCACCAGCTACGGCGCCTGCATCCTGCACGTGGCGCCGGAGAGTTTCGTCGGCGGTCCGTTGGCGCTGGTGCAGACCGGCGACGAGATCGAGGTCGACGTTGCCGCGCGGCGGATTCATTTGCATGTCGGCGACGAGGAACTCGCGCGCCGGCGCGACGCCTGGAAGCCACCGCCGCCGCGCTATCCGCGCGGCTACGGCGCGATGTTTTCCGCCCACATCGGCCAGGCGGACGAGGGCTGCGACTTCGATTTTCTGCAAGGCCGGGCGGCGATCGCGGAGCCTGAGATTCACTGACCGCGTTCTAGGCGCGGCCGCGCGCGCCTAGAACGCAATCGTTTCAAGTCGAATCGATTGCGGCTCTGAGTATTTTTGATGAGGCATGATCTTTTCGGAAAACCGGTTTCCACTTTTCCGGATCATGCCCTATGTTTCGGCTCGCGCGCGCACCGCGGGATAGCGCGTGAGAAAATCGGCATACATGCGCTGCAATCCTTCGCGCAGCGGCGTCGTCGCGCGCCAGCCGAGCGCGTTGATGCGCGAGACATCCAGTAGCTTGCGCGGCGCGCCGTCCGGCCGCGTCGTGTCAAAGTCGATCTTGCCATGAAAGCCGACGACGTCGGCGACCAGGCGGGCAAATTCGGCGACGGTCAGGTCTTCGCCGGTTCCGACATTGAGGAATTGGAGATCGGAGTAGCATTTCATGACGAACACGCAGGCGTCGGCGAGATCGTCGGCAGCCAAAAATTCGCGCCGCGGCGAACCGGTACCCCAAACCGTCACGCTGCCGGCGCCGCCGATCTTGGCCTCGTGGAAGCGCCGGACCAGGGCGGCGGGAACGTGGCTGTCCAGCGGATGGTAATTGTCGCCGGGTCCGTAGATATTGGTCGGCATCACCGATACGAAATCGGCGCCGTATTGAAGCCGGTAAGCCTCGCACATCTTGATGCCCGCGATTTTCGCGACCGCGTACCACTGATTGTTCGGTTCGAGCGGGCCGGACAGCAGCATTTCCGGGGTCATCGGCTGCGGCGCTAGGCGCGGGTAGATGCACGAGGAACCGAGATAGACGAGCTTTTTCACGCCGCTTCGATGGGCGGCGTCGATCGTGTTCAGCGCGATGGCGAGATTGTCGGCGAGAAACTCGGCGGGAAAGGTGCTGTTGGCCCTGATGCCGCCGACCTTTCCCGCAGCGGCAAATACGGCGTCGGGTTTGGTTTGCGCCATGTAGCGCTCGACCGCTTCGGAGTGCCGCAGGTCGAGCTCGAGTCGCGGCGCGCACAGGATGTCGCAGCGCTCGCGCTCGAGCCGGCGTACGATCGCGGCGCCAACCATGCCGGCGTGTCCGGTGACGAAGACGCGCTTGCCGCGCAATTCGAAAATGACCGGGGTACTCATGGCTTTCGCCGTCTAGTCGTGCACGTTACGACGGACGCCGTCGCGGCGCATTTCCGCTAAATCCGACTCGACCATTTCGCGCACCAGTTCGTCGAATGTCACCTTGTGCCGCCAGCCGAGCCGCTGGCGCGCCTTGCTCGGATCGCCAAGCAGCGCGTCCGTTTCGGTCGGCCGAAAGTAACGCGGGTCGATTTCAATGAGTACCCGGCCGTCGCGTTTGTCGATGCCCTGTTCGGCGATCCCGGAGCCGCGCCATTCGATGGTCCTGCCGACGCAGGCGAAGGCTTTCTCGGCGAATTCGCGAACCGAGTGCTCTTCTCCCGTCGCCAGGATATAGTCGTCCGGTTCCGACTGCTGAACGATGAGCCACATGCCCTCGACATAATCGCGGGCGTGGCCCCAATCGCGCGTTGCCGACAAATTGCCGAGAAAGAGCTTGTTTTGCAGCCCGAGTTCGATCGCCGCGACCGCGCGGGTGATCTTGCGCGTCACGAAGGTTTCACCGCGCGTCGGGCCTTCATGATTGAACAGGATGCCGTTTGATGCGTGCATGCCATAGGCCTCGCGATAGTTGATGGTGATCCAATAGGCGTAGAGCTTCGCGGCGGCATAGGGCGAACGCGGATAGAATGGCGTGGTTTCGCGCTGCGGCACTTCCTGTACCATCCCGTACAGCTCGGACGTGGACGCCTGATAGAAGCGCACCTTTTTCTCGAGGCGAAGAATTCGGATCGCTTCGAGCAATCGCAGCGTGCCGAGCGCGTCGGCGTTGGCGGTGTATTCGGGCGTCTCGAACGAGACGCGCACGTGGCTTTGTGCGGCAAGATTGTAGATCTCTGTCGGCTGCACCTCTTGGATGATGCGAATGAGATTGGTCGAATCGGTCATATCCCCATAATGAAGAAAGAATCTCACGCCGGGACCGTGAGGGTCCTGATAAAGGTGATCGACCCGCGCGGTATTGAAAGACGACGATCGCCTCTTGATGCCATGCACCACGTAACCCTTGTGGAGCAAAAATTCGGCCAAGTACGCTCCGTCCTGACCGGTCGTTCCGGTAATCAGTGCAATGCGGTTTGACATGAGAGGGTCCAAGCCGGTTGGAATTTGCAGAGATTGCGGCCGTCGATCCCGGTCGAAAAGCGCCGGATTGAGGGCTAAAGGTTTAGGTTCGTCAAGCCTTACGGTATGTCTTTGCGGTATCCGCGCGCCGTATTTTACCGAATTTAACCGAGCGCCGCGCCGTCGCTATGCTGCCGCTCATATTGCTGTAGGTTCTCCTTCATGCGGCGCTGACCTTCATCGTCGATGGCGCGCTTGAGGTCGGCATGGTTGGCGGTCAAGGTGCGGAAATCCGCGAGGTCAAGAATAAGAAGCGTTGAAGGGATCGTGGTGGTGACATTGGCCGTGCGCACCGAGTCGCCCAGGAGGGCGAGCTCGCCGAAAAAGGCGCCGGCGCCAAGCCGCACCGGCGTCGGTCTCACGTCAACCTGCACTTCCCCCGCCGCGATGAAATACATGCAATCGCCGACCTTGCCTCGACGGATGATCGCCGTTCGTTCCGGCACTTCCAAAAGCCGTAGCATGTGGGTGATGTCAGTGATCGCCGCCGGATCGAGCGATTGGAAAAACGGCACTTTGCTGACAAGATCCCAGGTGCGAATGAAATTGCGCCGCCGCGTTTCCGCGGCGAAGCCGGTAGCGAGGATACCCGTCGACAGACCGAAGGTCGCGATGCCGCAAATCATGACCAAGCCGCCGAGCAAGCGCCCCAAATAGGTGATCGGCACTTTGTCGCCATAGCCAGTGGTCGTGAGCGTCACCACCGCCCACCATAAGGCTTGCGGCATCGAGCTGAACGCCGTGGGTTGGGCTGCGCGCTCGATCACATACATCGCGGCGGACGACAGGAAGAGTACGATCAGAAACAGCGCAAGCACGCTCGCCAGCGCTTTGGCCTCGACGACAAATACGCGCTGGAGCTGGGCAAAGCCGGGCGAGTCTTGCGCCAGCTTGAGCACCCAAAACGAGGCCAATAGCCAGGCCGTCGGCGCCTGCACGCCGCATAGGAGCGCGATCGGCACCGCTACGACGCCAAGGAGGTCGATCAACGCCGAGATGGAGAAAATATGCGCAAGGCCGTTGCCGGCCTGGATGGCGGCTTGTGCGCGTACACCGCTGTCGATCGCGAAATAGCCGAGGCATGCCCACAGGCATGCAGCGAGCCAGCCGCCCGCCGCCCTTTGCAATTCGGGGACGGTATAGGCCGTGACCGCGGCCAGACCTAAGGCGAGTACGGCCGTCCGCGCCGAGGTTGATGCGCCAAAGCGGCGCATCGGCGCGGCCAGACCGGCAAACTTTCCAAAGACGGGTTTGAAACTCACTTCCAACCCCGTGGCGCTTGGATCGGGTTTCACGAACGCTCCATGATTACGCCGCCACGGCCCAGTCGGCCAGCCGAAATTGCCGGCCCCGGTCGGTCGAGTCTCGGGCAAACCCATTGATCAGGCGCTAAATTTTCGACGCGAGTGTAGCACGCGCACGCTTAAATTTCCGGCCATATGCCGTTAAACTGCGGCTTCGACTCGCGGCTTGCGTGCCGCGCCCTCAATCCGGGACATCCATGCAACGGCGGCACATTTCACGCTTGGAGCTCGCAAGCTATCTGCTCTCACCGGCGCTCTTCGTGATGGTGACGCTGATGGTCGTCGAGGCCATGTTGGCCGCCGCGACGACATGGCTCGTCATCAATGCCGGGCGCAAGGTCGCGATCGGTCAATTCCTGCTCTCCGATCTGATTTGGATACTGACCGCGCAATCGGCATCCTATGTTGTCGGCGTCATCAGCTGGATTTTCGCGGAGCGCGCCGGCTATCGCGGCTTCGGCAAATTCATGTTGCGGTTTGCGCGCGAGAACCGCGACAAAGTCAAGCTGCTCAACGAAAAGCCCGCGCGCGAACAGGTCGAGCCGTTCCTGACCGGGGAGACCTTCCAATGTTTCTTCAACGTGATGTACGAACTCGAATTCGCCCTCAAACTGTTCCTCGGCTTGGTTTTCAACGCGCTTGTACTGGGAACTCAGATCGATGCGAGCCTGCCGTTTGCCTATGTCGGCGCGTTCGCAGCGCTGCTGTTGATGCAATGGATACTGCAACGGCCGATCTCACAGGCCTATCTCGAAAATCAGCGCATGAACAACCGCATCACTGCGCAGGGCTACACCGCGTGGGACAATGTCTTTTCCGGGAACAGTTACAATTTGAGGCTATGGCTGTCCGGCTTCAAAAGCCGTTTGCGCGAGGGGTTGGTCGCGCAGATCCGCGCCATCATCGCCCGCGAAGGCATGAGCGCGATGAGCGGCATCGTCAGTCTCGCCATCGTCTTCGCCACCATCACGTTCGTCGCGATGCAAAACGCCGGCAATACCGTCTTGTTGGTCGGACTGGCGACCACATTGCCGCGGCAGATCGAGATGACCTACGAGCTCCATCTGCTCGCGACCGGCTGGAACGATTTCATCGCGATCTGGACGCGCTTCGGCGGCGTCGCCGCCAACATGCTGCCGGAGCCCGATCCCAACTTCGACAAGCGCATCAAGTTCGACCGACTGGTTCTGCGCGAGGGCGATCACGCCAACGTCGTGTCGTCGCTGGGCGACGCCTTGCGCATCGCCTTTGCGCACCCGACCGGCCGCATCAATGTGCGCGGCGCTAACGGCACGGGAAAGTCGTCGCTGCTTGCCAGTCTCAAGACCGAGATGAAGAAGCGCGCATTTTATTGGCCGACGACCGACCGGCTGGCGTTTCAGTTTGCCGGTGGAGTCGTGCCGGTCGATGTCGAAGGCGATGACGAGGATAGCGTCGTCGTTGTCGCCGAATCCATGGACAAGAAGCTCGGCTTCTCCTCCGGCGAGCGGCAGCTCAAATCGCTGGAGGAAATCGTCAACGCAACCGATGCGGAAATCTATCTGCTCGACGAATGGGACGCCAATCTCGATGCAATGAACAAGGCGAAAGCGGATGCCTTGGTCGATACGCTCGCCGCGCGCGCCCGCGTCATCGAAATATCGCACCGCGACGGCGCACCGCTCGGTTTCCGAGCCTGACTCCAGCCCCGCGATGACTTTTGATGTGCTAGTTTGAGCCAAGGCCCGGGAAAGGCGAAACCATGAGGCGCCGACAGTTCCTATCGTTGCTCGGTGGCGTAGTGGCCGGCGGAGTAGCAGGCACATGGCCCCTGCAGCTTAGGGCGGCGGCAAAGATCGCGCGCGTCGGCATCATTGATGATGGTCCGGATTGGGAACCGTTCCGCCAGACACTGCGCGATTTGAACTATGCCGAAGGTGAAAACGTCGCATTCGAATACTACCGCGCGGACGGCGTACCCGATCGGCTGGCGGCGGCAGCCGGCGCGTTGGCCGCGATTCCGGTCAATGTGATCGCCGTGTACGGCACACCCGCCGCCCAGGCGGCGCAACGCGCAACCAAATCCATACCCATTGTTGCTATCGCGGTCGGCGATCCCGTTGCCGCCGGTCTCGTGGAGAATTTCGCGCACCCCGGAGGCAATATCACCGGCAATACCATTCTCAGCCCTGACGTGGTGACCAAGCGGCTACAGATCCTGCGGGACGCTATTCCTTCGGCCAAGAACGTGGCTTTCCTTTGGAACCCGAACAATGTATCCAGCGTCGCCGTTCTCAATGAGTTGTGGAGAACGACGCCATTTTTCGGCATGAACCTTTTGCCCCTGGAGGCGCGTAGCGCCGACGATTTCCAGCATGTATTTGCACAAATGTTGTCTGAGCGGCCCGATGTCGTCCTCACGACCAACGATGCCTTGCATCTAATGCATATGACCGAGGTCATCGATTTCCTATTGAAGAATCGGATTCCAGGAATGTTCCAACTGAGACAAAATGTCGTCGACGGCGGACTGATGTCGTATGGCACAAGTCTCTCGGATTTGTTTCGGCGCGGCGGCCGCTATGTCGATAAAATCCTCCACGGCGCCAAGCCGGGCGATCTTCCGATCGAGCAGCCAGTCTCGTTCGGGCTTGTCATCAATATGAAAACGGCGCGTGCGATCGGCCTTGATATCCCGCCCGCGCTTCTTGCCCGCGCCGACGAGGTGATCGAATGAAATATCGGGGCCTTGTCGCGCTTCTGGGCGCTGCGACCGTGGCCGCTTTGCCCCTGGCCCTCCATGCGCAGCAGCAACAAATTCCGGTCGTCGGGTTTCTCCACAGCGCGTCAGCCGGCTATGTCCAGACAGTCGGCGGGCCCGGATTCAGCGAGGGCCTGAAAGATGCGGGCTTTGTCGCGGGCAAAAACGTCACGATCGAATATCGCTGGGCTGACGGTCACACTGAGCGCCTGGCGGCGTTCGCCGCCGATTTGGTCAAGCGCAACGTGGCTGTGATACTTGCGGCGGGCGGCACGGAACCCGCGCGCGCCGTGATGGCCGCGACGAGCACAATTCCCATCGTATTCGTCAGCGCAGCCGACCCAGTCCAATTGGGCCTCGTCTCCAGTCTCAATCGTCCTGGCGGCAACGTTACCGGCGTAAGCTTGATCGGGTCTGCGCTAGAGGCCAAGCGTCTTGAACTGTTGCATGAACTGCTGCCCGGGGCCTCATCGATCGCGGTCCTGATCGATCCCAACTATCCGGCTGCCAAGATCCAGATGCACGAATTGCAGGAGGCCGCTGCGCGGCTTGGCGTGAAAGTGATCCAAGACGACCTGCCCGGGGATGGCGATATCGAAAAGCCATTAGCGGATGCGGTTCAGCAAGGAGCCAGTGCGCTTCTCGTTACCCAAAATCCGCTCTCCAGTGTCGTGCGTGAGCGGATTGTGGCGCTCGCTGCCAGCCGCTCGATCCCGGCGATCTATTGGCAAAGGGAATTTGCCGCGGTCGGCGGGTTGATCAGCTATGGGCCGGTTTTTGCCGACGGTTACCGCCAAGCCGGTGTTTATGTCGGTAGGATTCTCAAGGGCGAAAAACCGGCCGAATTGCCGGTCGTCCAGCCGACCAAATTCGAAATGGTCATTAATCTCAAGACCGCAAAGGCGCTTGGTCTTGCCGTCCCGCCGACTCTGCTGGCCACCGCCGACGAGGTCATCGAATAACGCTGCCCCAAATGCTAAGATGATTCAATGAAAGCAGACGTCGACCAAAAAAGCGGTGGGCTCGGCGCCGGCGCGGCGGGCGGTTCCGGCCAAGCGCGTTCGACGATGGGCGCATCGACCGTGCGCAGCCGGCTGTTTGTCAAATACACCGTATTGTTCGTCGCGGTCGTCGTTCTGGCGCTGGTCGCCAACGGCGCATTCGAAGTCTGGTTCTCCTATCAGGAGCACAAGTCGTCTCTCATCGACGTCCAGGAACAACAGGCGGTTGCGGCCGCCGACAAAATCGAAGAGTTCGTCACACAGATCGAAAGCCAGGTGGGCTGGACCACGCAACTGCCGTGGACCGACGGCACGCTCGATCAGCGCCGGTTCGATGCGCTGCGGCTCCTGCGCCAAGTGCCGGCTATCACTGAGCTCGCGCAAATCGACGCGTCGGGCCATGAGCAACTCAAAGTGTCGCGGCTCACCATGGACGTGGTCGGCAGCGGCATCGACTATTCGAACAAGCCGGAATTCACCCAAGCCGTAGCCCATAAGGTTTATTACGGCCCGGTTTATTTCCGCCGCGAATCCGAGCCCTACATGACGCTTTCGCTTGCGGGCACGCGGCGCGACACGGGGGTGAGCATCGCGCAAGTCAACTTGAAGCTCATCTGGGACGTGGTTTCCAAGATCAAAGTCGGCGAGCACGGCCGCGCCTATGTGGTGGACGCCGACGGCCGGCTCATCGCGCATCCCGATATCAGCCTGGTGTTGCGCAACACCGACATGTCGCGCCTCGCCCAAGTCCGCAGCGCCCGGAAAGGCTCCTCGACCGAAGACGTGCGCGAAGCGCAGGATATCGGCGGCCACGAAGTGCTGACGGCCTATGCCCCGGTCAACCCGCTCGGCTGGTTCGTTTTCGTAGAGACCCCGATCGAGGAGGCTTACGCCCCGCTGTACAAGTCGATTCAGCGCACCGGCTATGTGCTGCTCGGCGCGCTGGCGCTCGCCTTCATCGCCGGCATGTTCCTCGCCGGACGCATGGTGGTGCCGATCCAGGCGCTGCGCACTGGCGCCGCGCGCATCGGCAGCGGCGACCTCGGCCAGCGCATCGCGATCAAGACCGGCGACGAGGTCGAAGCGCTCGCCAATCAGTTCAACGACATGGCCGGCAAGCTGCAAGAGTCCTATGCCGACCTGGAAAAGAAGGTCGAGCAGCGTACCCACGAATTAAGCGAGTCGCTCGAGCAGCAAACCGCGTTTAGCGAAATCCTACGGGTGATATCGAATTCGCCCAATGATGTGCAACCGGTGCTCAATTCAGTGGCCGAGCACGCCGCTCGCATTTGCAAAGCCAAGGTCGTCGACATCATTTTGTCGGAAGGCAATATTCTCCGCAGCGGTGCTGCGTTCGGTGAGATGAGACGAGACATCGGCGAGGTGCCGCTCGATCGTGCCACGGTCATGGGTCGCGCCATCTGTGACATGCAGCCCATACAACTGGAAGATCAGCAGGTCGCTGGTGACGAATTTGCCCGCGGGCGCGAATTCGCACGCAAATTTGGCCATCGCACGATCCTCGCGGTTCCGCTGATGCGCGAGGGGCGCGCATTGGGATGTATTCTGGTGCGCCGAACCGAAGTAAGGCCATTCGATCAGAAAGAAATTGCGCTTCTCACCACCTTCGCCGATCAGGCCGCGATCGCGATCGAGAACGTGCGATTGTTCGAAGCCGAGCAGCAGCGTACCCGCGAACTTGCCGAGTCGCTTGAACAGCAAACCGCGACCGCTGAGGTCCTGAAAATCATCAGCCGCTCGACCTTCGATTTGCAGTCGGTACTCAATACGCTGGTGGAATCGGCCGCCCGGTTATGTGACGCGGATATGGCCTCGATCAATCGTCAGGCCGGCGAGAAATATCGGCAAGTTGCAAGCTATGGTTATTCCACTGAGTTCAATGAATTCATGGCGCAACACCCGATTCCCTCGCGTCGCGGCTCGATTTCCGGCCGCGCCGCCGACGAAGGACGAGTCATTCACATCGCCGATGTCCAGGCCGACCCCGAATACGAATTCCAGGAGGGCGCCAAAGCCGGCGGCCTGCACACCATGCTTGGCGTTCCACTCTTGCGCGAGGGCAGTCCGATCGGCGTAATCGCCTTGAGCCGGACGAGCGTGCGGCCGTTCACCGACAAGCAGATCGAGCTGGCCACGACCTTTGCCGATCAGGCCGTGATCGCCATTGAAAACGTGCGCCTGTTCGAGGAAATTCAGGAGAAGAGCCGGCAGGTCGAGGAGGCGAGCAAACACAAGTCTCAGTTCCTGGCCAATATGAGTCATGAATTGCGCACGCCGCTCAACGCCATCCTCGGTTATGCCGAACTCATCCTAGACGGCATCTACGGCGACGCGCCGGACAAAATGCGCAACGTGCTGGAGCGCATCCAGACCAACGGCAAACACCTCCTCGGCCTCATCAATGACGTGCTCGATTTGTCGAAAATCGAGGCCGGGCAGCTCGTGCTTTCGCTCAACGATTATTCGATCAAGGACATGATGCAGGGCGTCTATGTCGCGGTAGAGCCGCTCGCCGGCAACAAGAAACTGAATTTCAAACTTGAAGTGCCGCCCAATCTGCCGACCGCGCGTGGCGACGAACGGCGACTGTCGCAAGTCCTGCTCAATCTTGTTGGTAACGCGATCAAATTCACCGATACCGGCGAGGTCGCCATGAAAGCGGCCGCCGCCAACGGCAGTTATACCATTGCGGTGACCGACACCGGACCTGGAATTGCCGAAGCTGATCAGGCCAAGATTTTCGAGGAATTCCAGCAGTCGGAAAGTACGCACACCAAAGCCAAAGGCGGCACCGGGCTAGGTCTTGCCATCGCGAAACGGATCATCGAAATGCATGGCGGACGATTGTGGGTCGAATCGACGCTCGGCGGCGGTTCGACGTTTTTCTTCACCGTTCCGCTGCGCGTCGAACAACAGGCAGGCAAGGCATGAGCAAGCGCATACTCGTCGTCGAGGACCAGGAAGACAATCGGCAAATCCTTCGCGACCTGTTGGGCAGCGCCGGTTATGAGATGACGGAAGCCTGGGATGGCGAGGCGGGCGTCAGCGCCGCAAAAGAACAGCGTCCCGACCTTATTCTCATGGATATTCAACTGCCGCTTATGGACGGCTACGAAGCAACGCGTCGCATCAAAGCCGATCCTGAACTGAAAAGCATTCCGATCATCGTCGTCACGTCCTATGCTTTGAGCGGCGACGATGGCAAAGCACATGCCGCCGGCTGCGACGCATACGTCACCAAGCCCTACAGCCCGCGGCAGCTTCTCGCCAAGATCAGGGAGTTTTTGCCGTAACAGGCGTAGCAGAGTCGCATGCATAGCCCAGCGCGTATACTCATCGTTGACGACAACGAGACCAATCGGGATATCCTCGTCACCCGGCTGTCAAAGCACGGCTATGAGACGCTGCAAGCCGCCGACGGCGAGGAAGCATTGGCGAGCGTGTCGCAGCATCAGCCCGATCTCATGCTGCTCGACGTGGAAATGCCGAAACTCGACGGTTTCGAGGTTTGCCGGCGGTTGAAAAAAGATCCGGCTATGCCGTTCATGCCGATCATCCTTTGCACTGCGCGTGCAGCTTCGCAGGATGTCGTCACCGGGCTCGATGCCGGCGCGGACGAATATCTCACCAAACCGATTGATCAAGCTGCGCTGGTCGCTCGCGTGCGCTCGATGCTGCGCATCAAGGAACTACACGACCAAGTGCAGGCTCAGGCGAAGGATCTCTCCAGCTGGAACCAGACACTCGAGCAGCGCGTGAACGAGCAAGTGTCAGAGCTTGATCGCATGAACAAGCTCAAGCGCTTTCTCTCGCCGCAGATCGCCAAGCTCGTGGTTTCGGATCAAAAGCTCCTGGAAACGCACCGCCGCGATATCACGGCCGTGTTTTGCGACCTGCGCGGCTTTACGACGTTTGCCGAACAGGCCGAGCCCGAAGACATCATTTCCGTCCTGCAGGAATACTATCGCTCTCTCGGCGAATCGATCGACCGCTTCGAGGGCACGCTGCAATATTTTGCCGGCGACGGTCTTCTGATCATCTTCAACGATCCCATCCCATGTCCAGATCCAGCTACCCGCGCGGTGCGGATGGCCGTCGAGATGCGCGGTCAAATCGGATCTTTAGCCGACAAATGGCGCCGCTTTGGTCACGAGCTCGGTTTCGGTATTGGGATCGCCTCGGGTCATGCCACGCTGGGAAACGTGGGCTATGAAGGCCGCTTCCATTATTTGGCGACCGGTACGGTGGTCAATCTCGGTTCGCGGTTATGCTCCCAAGCCGCCCACGGACAAATCCTGATCGACGGGAGAGTCCAGGTGGCCGTCGAATCGATTGCGAAGACGGAGCCGCTCGGCGAGCTTGACTTGAAAGGCTTGCATCGGCCCATCCGTGCCTTCAACGTTCGTGAACTCACCACTTGACACAGCGGCCGGCCGTTTTCGAAGGCGGTCACGGATCGGGCTGCCGCAAGGGGGAAATTGTGCTCAACGGAATTACCGCTCTTATCGAGGAGTTGGCGCTCGCCAACCGCATCCTCGCGCATGAAGGTGTGCTGGATGCCTTCGGGCATGTCAGCGTGCGCCATCCGACCGACCCCGGCCGTTATTTGCTGTCGCGGTCGCGTTCGCCGCTCCTGATCGAGCCCGACGATATCTTGGAATACACACTCGACTCCGAGCCGGTGCGGCCGCCGAAAGCACTTCTATACGCGGAGCGCGTCATTCACGGCTGCATTTATCGGGCGCGCAGCGACGCCATGGCCGTGTGCCATCACCATGCTCCGGCCATCATGCCGTTCTGCGTCGCCGGCAAGCCGATCGTGCCGGTCTTCCATCTTGGCGCGGCGATCGGCCACGACGTGCCGTTCTGGGATCAATATGACGAGTTCGGCGACACCAATCTTCTTGTCGTCAAACCGGAGGAGGGGCGATCGCTGGCGCTGGCGCTCGGACAAAATTCGGTCGTTCTGATGAATCGGCACGGTGCGACCGTCGTCGGTAAGAGCTTGAAGGAGCTCGTCGCGCGCTCGATTTTCATGTGTCAGAACGCCGACTATCAGCTGCGCGCTCTTGCACTGGGCAAGCCAGACGTGTTGCATCGCGGCGAAATCAAGCTTGCCGGCACATTGAGCGCGATGGCGAATGTGGTGACCAGGACTTGGGAATATTGGAGCATGCGATTGGAAGTGAGCGGCGCCATGCCGCCGCGCCGCCGCGCCGCGAAGACGGCGCGCCGCGCGATGCCAAAATCCAACCGCACCACGGTGCGCGAACGGCGCAAGGGGCGAAGGCGATAAGCGAAATAAAGCTTCCAGCCGCCGGAGCAGCAGTTTCGCCCTAATGCCGGTCGCGTGCCGCGGCGCTGATGGCGCCGAGCATTGCAGCGCGATCATCTTTAAGAACGCTGCGTACGGTTTGCTGCTGGCCGATTTGACCCATTTCGCGCTGGCGTTTGACGGTGGCGTTCGTCATGAGCGGCTCGACGCCTAGTTCGCGCAGCGTTGCGGCCACTTCCTCCATCTCGGCGGCGCGGCGTTCGCCGTGGGAGGCCATTCGTTCGAGATTGTAGGGCACGATCTTCGCCCAATCGAGCCCCGGATAGTTGTTCTTCATCGACGCCGCCACCTCATCGATAACGCCGGCGCGGGCAGCGGCCAGGAAACATTCGAGCGTAAGTGCTTCGATCCCTTTGATCATGACGCTGCGCACCATTTTGATCGCCGCCGCCGCGCCAATTTCGGCGCCGGCGATGCTCGTGCGCATATCGAGCGCGGCAAGCGCCGGCGCGATTGTTTCGCTGTGGGGTCCGGCAAGCAGCATTGGCGTTTGGTGCCGCGACGGATGAATTGGCGCCAGCACCGCGACGTCGACATAGCGGGCGCTATCGCCGAGGAGTTTCGCGGTGTCTTGTTTGCGGCCGGGCGACACCGAATTGATATCGAGGAAGAATGGCATTGTGGTTAGATGCGCCTTGACCGATTGCGCGGCTTCGAGGCTCGACGCCGCGGTGACGGCGGAAATGACGATCTCCGCGCGCTGCACCGCGTCGGCGGCGGACAGCGCGCAGCGCACGCCGCTTTCCTTCGCCGCCCGGCGAAGGTCGTCGCCCTCGCCGTGCGGAAATAAAATGTCCCATGCCGTCATCTCGGCCGCTTTCGCTTCATGCAGTCCAGCGGCGATCGCTTGTCCGGCTTCTCCGAAACCGATGAAAGTCACCGCCGGGTTACCGTTTGCCATTGGCACAGTCCCGCTCGCCACCACGGCCCTCACCTCATTTTTACGATCATGGCGCGAATGATGACAGGTTTGATATATACTCCGCAATGCAGCAGCCATCCTCCGCTGCGCCGCCATGGCAGTAGCCTTCCCGCATACGAAAAGGTCGACCAATCCATCATGAAAGCTCCATCTTGCCGCAATCGTCTGGAACAGGCACTGGAGCGTATTGCCGATCCGAAAGGAGAGGGGGTGCGCGCTTGCCTTTCGGTTTACGCCGATGCCGCCCGCGCCGCCGCCGATGCCGCCGATGCACGAAAAGAGCGCGCCGCGAGCCTCGGACCGCTCGACGGCGCCGTCGTCAGCATCAAGGATCTGTTCGATGTCGCCGGTGAGCCGACCCGCGCCGGATCGAAAATCCTCGCTGAAGAAGCGGCCCCGGCCGTGGCCGATGCAACCGTCGTGCAGCGGCTGCGGCGCGCCGGTGCTGTCATTGTCGCCAAGACTAACATGACCGAATTCGCCTTTTCGGGGATCGGCGCCAATCCGCATTTCGGCACGCCGGGCAATCCGCGCGACCGGCGGCGTGCGCCCGGCGGTTCTTCGGCGGGCGCGCCGGTCGCGGTCGCCGACGGCATGTGTGACATCGCGATCGGTTCCGATACCGGCGGCTCGGTGCGGGTTCCGGCCGCCTTGTGCGGTCTAGTCGGCTTCAAGCCAAGCCGACAACGGGTGCCGACGCAGGGTGCCTTTCCGTTGAGTAAGACACTGGATTCGATCGGCCCCATCGCACGCAGCGTCGCCGATTGCGCCAAAGCCGACGCCATCATGGCCGGCGAGAAATTCGTGGCGCTGGAGCCGCTCGCGCTCGTCGGCCTGCGCTTCGGCATCGCCGAAGGTCTTCCGCTTGGCGGACTCGATGAAATCGTCTCGCCGGCATTTGCCACGGCTATCGGCCGGCTCGGCGATGCCGGAGTGCGAATCAGCCGTGAAACGCTGACGCCGCTCGACGACATGGTGGCGATCAACGAAAGGGGCGGCGTCGTGCCGCCCGAGGCTTGCGCGCTCCATCGCGACCGGTTGCGCCGGCGCGCCGCCGACGTCGATCCCAATGTCCGTTTCCGCATCGAGCGCGGTTGCGCAGTCGCGGAAGCCGACTATGCCGAAATGCTGCGCGAGCGCGCTCGGCTCGTTGACGTCATGGATGCGCGGCTTGCTGGCATCGATGCGCTTGTCATGCCGACCTGCGCAATCGTCGCGCCGGTGCTCGCGGATGTCGCCGATGCGAAGGCCTTCGCCGCCCGCAATACCGCCGTGCTGCGGAACACGAGCATCGTGAATTTCTTCGATCTGTGCGCGATTTCGCTGCCGCTTTCGGCTGCGCTGCCGGTGGGCCTCATGCTGGTGGCGCGCAACGGCCACGACCGGCGTCTTTTGCGTATTGCGGCGGCCGTAATGGAATTGCTCGCTGCATGATCGCGACTTGCGGTTGGCGCACCCATTTTCTAGCATTTTGCCAAATCCGAGGGAGGAGGTCGCTATGCAGCGCAACATCCGCTTGAACCGACGTCGTCTCTTGGCCGCTGCCGCTGCCGGGGCGACGGGCTTGGCCGTGCCGGCGATCGTTCGCGCGCAGGGCGCCGGCAATAGCGCGCCTCTGAAGGTCGGCGTACTCTTGCCGCGATCGGGTTTCGAAGCGGGGATCGGCCAAGATTGCCAGCGCGGCGTCGACGTCGCGCCGGCGATCCTCAAGTCGTTGGGGTTGCCGGAACTCTCCATCATGAACGGCGATACCGAGTCCAGCGTCGATGTCGCGCGCGAGCGGGCGGAAAAGCTCATCAACGACGGCGCAGAGCTTCTTATCGGCGCTTTCGATTCCGGTCAGACTACCGCGATCGCGCAGGTCGCCGAGCAGAAAGGCATTCCGCTTGTCATCAATATCGGGGCGGCGCCCGAGATTACCGAACAAGGCTACAAGTTCGTCTTCAGGAATTTCCCCACCGCGCCGATGTTGCTGACGAGCGCTTTCACCAATCAGCTCGAGCTCTTCGACATCATCGGCACCGCGCCGAAAACCGTCGTTTACATGCATGTCAACGACACGTTCGGAACTGCGATGACCAAGGGCATCGGCGCTCTGATGCCGAAGTTCAATCTACCTTATAAGATCGTGGATGAGATCGCTTACGATCCGGCGGCGCGCGACCTGTCGGTCGAGGTGGCGAAAGCCAAGGCCGCCAATGCCGACGCGCTGCTCGTCGTCAGCCGGCTCAACGACGCCATGCTGTTGACGCGTGAATTGGTGAAGCAGCGGTGGACGCCGCAGGCCATCATGAGCATGGGGCCAGGCTGGTACGAGGATCAATATCTCAAGACGCTCGGCAAACTGTCCGACGGACCGATCAGCTTCGATCCGTTCCAAGATCCGAATAAAAGGCTCGCCAAGGTGCTCGAAGCCGAATTGGCCAAGGCCTATCCCGGCATCAATCTCAGCACCAATCACGTCTACACGTTCGAGGCGCTCCTGGTCGCCGCCGACGCCTATAAGCGCGCCGGTTTGGCCGACCCGAAAGCGCTGGCCGACGCCATCCGCACCACGAACATCACCGACAATGTGAGCATCGGTCCGGGAATCCAGTTCAACGCGAAGGGCCAGAACGACAAACTCAAGGAAGGCACCATCCAGAATCGTGGTGGCAAGCTCGTGACACTGGCGCCGAAGGATGCGGCGACCGCCAAACCCGAATGGCCGATGACACCATACCAGAACCGCGTCTGAGGCCGCTCGGTGGCGGCCGATGTCTACCTGAACGTCGCTGTCGGCGGAATCTTGACGGGCCTCGTCTATGGCCTGATGGCGCTTGGGCTCTCCGTCATCTTCGGCGTTGTGCGCGTCGTCAATTTCGCCCATGGCGAGATGATGTCGATCGCGATGTATCTCGCCGTACTGCTGTTTTCGGGCCTGCATCTGGATCCGCTGGTCATGATGGCGCCGATCGCCGCGGTTCTGTTCGTGTTCGGCTACGTCCTGCAGGCCGGTCTGATCAATCCATTCATCAATCGTCCTGAGCACAGCCAATTTCTGTTGCTGGTTGCGCTGGCGATCATCATCGTCAACACGCTTTTGATCATTTTCGGTCCGGACGCGCGCAGCGCGCAGACCTCCTACGCGTTCGACAGTTTTCAATGGGGCGCGCTCATCGTCGACGCGACCAAGCTTTATGCCGGGGTGGCGGCGATCGCTTTTGCGCTCCTGCTGTTTTCGTTTTTCCGCTTCGCGCCGGTCGGCAAGGCAATTCGTGCTTGCGCCGATAATTATACCGGGGCGCTTGTGGTCGGCCTCGATGTGAAGCGCCTCTATGCGCTTACCTTCGGAATCGGCGCCGCCTGTGTCGGCGCAGCCGGCGTCATGATGACGCTGATTGTCGATGTGACGCCGATGATCGGGCCCGCTTATACGCTTCTTGCTTTCGTCATTGTCATTACGGGTGGGCTCGGTTCGATGGCCGGCGCCCTTCTGGGCGGGCTTTTGATCGGGGTGACCGAAGCGCTCGCCGGATTGCTTTTCACACCTTCCGCCAAGAGCATGTTCGCCTTCGCCATTCTCGTGCTGGTGCTGCTGTTTCGGCCGCAAGGCATCGTCGGCAAAAGATCGACCTGATGACCGGCAAGATCGCCGACAGCTCCCTCGACAGTCGCGCCGGCAAAAGCGCGCGCGTGCTTGATTCGCTTTTGCAAGGTGTCTCGCGCCGGACGTTAGCATTGCTCGGCGTTTTACTCGCGGCGCTGCTGATCGCGCCGTGGCTTGTGAGCGATTATCTGATCACCGTCCTCATCGTCATCCTCTATCTCGCATTCACCGGCCAGGCTTGGAACATCATGATGGGGTTTGCCGGACAGCTTTCGCTCGGTCACGCGATCTATGCAGGCCTCGGCGCCTATATCGCGGCCTTGTTGTTCGCGCGATTCGGCGTCGCCCCGTGGCTCGGTTTTCTCGTCGTCATGCCGGTTGCGGCGGCGTGCGGCGCGATCATCGGCTTTCTCGCGTTCCGCTTCGGCGTTGCCGGCGTCTATTTCGCGATTCTGACGATTGCTTTCGCCGAGTTCGCACGCATCGGCTTCGATCACCTTGCGATCGTCAATGCATCGGCGGGTTTGTTTCTACCGGTCGCGCAATACGCGCATAACGATCTTTGGCATCTGCGCGGCGACCCCACGATGTTTTATTATGTGATCCTTGCCGCGACCGTCATTGCTTTCCTATTTTGCCGCGCGCTGCTCATGAGCCGTGTCGGCTATTTTTGGCTCGCGATCCGCGAGGACGAACAGGCCGCCCGCGCCACAGGCGTCGACACGTTCCGTTATAAGATGTCGGCGGTGATGATCTCGGCGGCGGTAACGTCGTTTGGTGGCGTGTTTTATGCCTTCTTTTATAACAACCTGTTTCCCGAACAAGTGTTCAACATTTCGCGCTCGATCGAGATAATCCTGGGCCCCATTATCGGCGGGCTCGGTACGCTGTTCGGACCGATTCTCGGTGCTTTCGTGCTCACCGGCCTTGCCGAAACGCTCAACGCCGCGATGGCGGCATTCGGGTTCGACTTGCCTGGCGCGAAGCAGGTGTTCTACGGTATTTGCCTTTTATTCGTTGTCATCGCGCTGCCGGAAGGCATATGGCCTTGGCTTGCCCGGCGGATCGGCGTCACGGAGCGCTTGCGATGACGGCGCTTCTTTCGCTCAAACGAGTAAGCAAACGCTTCCGCGGCTTAGTTGCCGTGGACGCCGTGAGCTTCGATGTCCCGCCGGGGGAGTTGTTCGCCATTATCGGCCCGAACGGCGCCGGCAAGACCACGTTGTTCAACATGATTGCCGGCGCCATCGCGCCCGACGAAGGCTCGATCGCCTTTGCCGGCGAGGAGATCGCCGGCTTACCGGCCGATGTGGTGTGCCGACGCGGTATCGCCCGCACGTTTCAGATCGTTCGGCCATTCCCCGCCCTGACCGTGGAGGACAACGTGCTCGTGGGAGCGCTGCTGCACAGTCACGATGTCGGCGCGGCGCGGCGGCGCGCCCAGGACATGTTGCGGCGGCTCGATCTTTTCGATCAGCGCAATCGGATTGCCGCGACGCTGACGCTGCCGGATCGCAAACGTCTCGAAGTGGCCCGCGCGCTGGCGACGGAGCCGCGGCTATTGTTGCTCGACGAAGTCATGGCCGGACTTCGCCCGACGGAGAGCGACCGGATGGTCGCGATATTGCGGGATCTCAATCGCGGCGGCGGACTGACCATCATATTGATCGAGCACGTCATGCGGGCGGTGATGGCGCTCGCGTGCGAGGTCTTGGTGCTCGATCACGGGACCGCGATCGCGCAGGGCAAGCCGGAAGCGGTCGTGCGCGATCCCGCGGTCGTGCAATCCTATCTCGGTGCGGAGCCGGTCGATGCTGCGCATTGAGGATCTCGATGTGTTTCATGGCGATCTTCAGGCCATCGACCGGGTATCGCTCGATGTTGAGGAAGGCGCCATGGTCGCGATCGTCGGCGCCAACGGTGCCGGCAAGACCACGCTTATTCGCGCCATCGCCGGCATGAATCGCGCGGCGCGCGGCCGCGTTGTCTTTCGCGGCGAAAACATACTGGGCTGGCCGAGCCATCGCATCTGCAATCTCGGCATTGGACAAGTTGCGGAAGGTCGCCAAATATTTCCGACATTGTCGGTCGACGAGAATCTCTACATCGGCGCAATGCTGCCGCGGGCGCGTTCGGCCCGAGCGAGAAACCGCGACCGCGCTTTTGCTCTCTTTCCTCTTCTTGCCGAGCGGGCCGGTCAGCCGGCGGGAACCCTGTCGGGCGGCGAACAGCAAATGCTTGCGATCGCGCGTTGTCTGATGGGCGCGCCACAGTTCATTATGTTCGACGAGCCTTCGCTCGGTCTTGCGCCGGCGATCGTTTATAAAGTGCTGGACACTATTCGCGACCTCAACCGCGACGGCGTCACCTGCTTGGTGGTCGAGCAAAACGTCGCGCTGTCGCTCAAACTCGCAAGCCGCGCTTACGTTCTGGAAAATGGCCGCGTGACTTTGTCGGGCGCAGGCGCCGATTTGTTGACGGACGATCGTGTCCGCACCGCCTATCTTGGACTATGAAATATCGCCGGTCAATGCAGCGGACGCCGGATTTTATCCATCAGCGTCGCGAGCCGCCGACGCGCGCGCCGGACTGCTCAAGGGGAAACGTCTGCGGAGCGCTGCCGTAAACGTCGGCCGCGGTAGCCAGGTCGTCGGCCGCGAGCGCAGCCGCGATGGCGCGCGCCATTTCGGCTTCGGAGCGGCCGCTAAGCCGCGCCGGCACCATGGCGACATCGCCGAACGGTAGGGGTGATCTTATACGCAAAGTCACGCGACGGTCAGCGCCCATATCAATCTCCCTCAAGTGCCCCGTTAACGCGGCAGGTTCGTCCCAGTTCCTTCCGTCAAACCGCCGGATTGTCGCCTTTATGCCTTGCGCAAAATGACGCGCATTGACATAGCGCAAAAGGCCGCAAGGCCTTATCGGGGGAGGTAAACGCGTATGAAGCTGTATTTTGCGCCCGGCGCCTGCTCGTTGTCGCCGCACATCGTCTCGCGCGAGGCAGGCATCGATCTCGATCTTGAGCAAGTCGACAATCGTGAGAAGAAGACTAAGACCGGCCAGGATTTTTGGCGCATCAATCCGAAGGGCCAGGTCCCTGTTTTAGAGATCGACGATGGTCAGCGGCTGACCGAGGGCCCGGTCATCGTGCAATACCTCGCCGACCAGAAGCCAGCTTCCGGGCTCGTGCCGCCGGCCGGATCGCTCGACCGCTATCGCGTTCAGGAATGGCTCAACTTCGTTACGTCCGAACTGCATAAATCGTACGGCCCGATATTCCGGCCGACGACCCCCGAGGAATACAAGAAAATTTCCAGGGAAAATCTCGGCAAGCGCTTGGATTGGCTCGATGAAGAGCTTGCCGGCAAACAATATCTGATGGGCGACAAATTCACTGTCGCCGATGCATATTTGTTTACAGTGCTGCGCTGGACACCGCGTATCCAGCTCGATCTCGCCAAGTGGCCAAACGTCAAAGCCTATATGGATCGCGTCGCGGCGCGGCCGAAAGTGCAAGAAGCGATGAAGGCGGAAGGCCTTATTCAGTAAGCGTCATTGCGCGACGCCGGTTGCGGCGCCATCGGGCCGGCCCGGGCCCGATGGCGCTCCGCGAAAGGCGCGGCCCTACTTCAGCGGCGTGCCGATACTGACGCGCAACGTTCCGACGCCTTCGACTTCACATTCGATCTTGTCGCCGGCAACGGTGGCGACGACGCCGGACGGCGTGCCGGTCATGATGATGTCGCCCGGCGCAAGCTCGACCATTTCCGAAAGCTTGGAAATGATTTCCGGCACGTTCCAGATCATTTGATCGAGGTCGCCGTCCTGGCGCACTTTGCCATTGACCTTCAGCATGATCCGGCCTTTCGACGGATGCCCGATCTCCGCCGCGGGCCGCAGCGGCCCGCATGGCGCCGAGTGGTCGAAGGCCTTGCCGATCTCCCACGGACGCTTGATGTCGCGCGACGCGATTTGCAAATCGCGGCGGGTAAGATCGATGCCGACGCAGTAGCCGTAGATGCAATCGAGCGCCTTTTCCGTCTTGATGTTGCGGCCGCCGCTCTTGAGCGCGACCACAAGCTCGACTTCATGATGCATGTCCTTGGTCAACGACGGGTAGGGCACGGTACCGCCGTCGGGGACGAGCGCGTCGGCGGGTTTGGCGAAGAAGAACGGCGGCTCGCGCACGTCCTGTCCCATCTCCTTGATATGTTCGACATAGTTGCGGCCGACGCACCACAGGCGGCGGACCGGGAAATATTTGCCGGTGCCGGCGACCGGTATAGCGGCCTGTGGCGGTTGCGGAATAACATAGGCGTTGCCGTCGGTGCTCATGATGACATTTCACGTTCGCGGGATGGGCGAGGCTTTAAGGCGAAGGGGCTGGACTTATAACCCACGGATCGCGCCGTCAATCCGCGAGCGTCAGGATCCTCAACCGGACGAGGCCGCTATCGCTTCGCGCTCGGCAAGCGGCGGCGACTGCTCCTTAAGCTGCAGCCGGTAGAACGACGCGTAGCGGCCGCCCTTGCGTAAGAGCTCGTCGTGGCGGCCGGATTCGACGACCGTTCCATTCTCGACGACAAGAATGCAGTCGGCGTGCATGATCGTCGAAAGCCGATGCGCGATGACGAGCGTCGTGCGGCCCTTGCACAATTCCGTCAGCGCCTCTTGGACATGCCGCTCGGATTCCGAATCGAGCGCCGCAGTCGCCTCGTCAAGCAAGATGATCGGGGAATTCTTGGCCAACGCCCGCGCGATCGCGATGCGCTGGCGCTGCCCTCCCGATAATTGCAAGCCATGCTCGCCGACCGGCGTGTGGTAACCGGCCGGAAAGCTCATGATGAAATCGTGGGCGTGCGCGGCTCTTGCCGCGCCGATGATTTCGGCGTCGGTCGCGCCAAGTTTGCCGAGCGCAATGTTTTCGCGGATCGTGCCGCGAAACAAATGCACGATTTGGCCGACATAGGCGATCTCCTGGCGAAGGGAGCGCCGCGACACCGCGGCGATATTTTGGCCGTCGACCAGGATGCCGCCGGAATCGACGTCATAGAACCGCAGCAGGAGATTGAGCACCGTCGACTTGCCGCCGCCCGAAGGGCCGACCAACGCGGTCACCTTGCCCGGTTCGGCGACAAAACTCATGCCGCGTAATACCGGCGCGTCGCCGCGATAGGCAAAACCGACTTCGACAAATTCGACGCGGGCTCGCGTCAGCTTCAGCGCCGGCAAATTGTCGTCGGTCGGCTCGCCGGACGGGCTGTCGATGATTTCGTAGAGGATACGCACGCCGACAAGATTGTTGCTGAGATCGAGATTGAGACGGGCAAGCCGCTTTGCCGGTTCGTAGGCAAGCAAAAACGCCGCCAGGAAGGAAACAAACTCGCCCGGCGTCGCGCCGGTCTCGATGACGCGATATCCGCCGTAGATCGTCGCCAGCGCGACGGTGATGCCGCCCAGCATTTCCATCAAAGGACTGGCACGGTTCGAAACCCGCGCCATCTTGTTGGACTCGTGCTGGACGTCGGCGACGCTTTTATTGAGCCGGCGCTGCATTTCATCTTCGAGAGCGAAGGCTTTGACCATGCGCAAGCCCTGAAGAGCTTCCTGCATTGTCTCGATGATCTGAGTGCCACCGGTAAATTGAATTCGCGCGATATTGCGCACGCGCCGGATCAGCTTGCGCAGGAAAAAGAAAGCCGGCGGCGCCGAAACAAAACCGATCAACGACATAACCGGATCCTGGATGACCATGACGATCGTCAATCCGATCAGCGACATCAGATCGCGGCCGATGGCGGTTATGAGGAGATTGATCACCTGACCGACCGCGGCGGCGCCGGTGGTGAGGCGGGCAATGAATTCCGAGGAGTGACGATCGGCGAAATAACCTACATTTTGCTGCAACAGTTTATCGAACAAGCGCCGTTGATTGCTGGCAACGATACTGTTGCCGATCGACGACAGCATGACGGCCGCGCCGTAGGTGGCGAATCCCTTCACGGCGAAGATCACCACCGCGATCACGCCGATGACGACGATGCCGTGAAAATTATGGTTGACGTAGGCCTCGTTCGTCATCGAGCCGAGGAGATAGGCGGTGAGCGCGGTAGCCGCCGCGGCAATTCCCATCAGCGCGAAGGCGATGGCATAGCGAGGCCAGTAGCCGAGCGCTTCGTCGACCAGAAGGCGCCGTACGAGAGCCGAGGTCGAGTAGTCTTCCGAAGGTTCAGCGGTAACGGCTTTCATAATCAATTCTAACCCCACCACGGCGAGCGCGCAGCCCGTCGTTGCATGCCTGGACAGGCGGTCATTTTCAAGAGATTTCGGCGCGATTGTGGTCGCTTCCGCCGCCGCCTTGGAACCGTTTCGCGAGTTGGCGCTCCCAGGCGAGCGCATCGGTCACAATCAGCGAAAGATCGTCGAAGCGCGGACGCCAGCCCAAGGCGCTGCGCACGCGCTCGCTCGCCGCAACCAGGCGGGCGGGGTCGCCTTCTCGCCGCGGCGCGTGCTCGACTCTGAAATCCACCCCCGAGACGCGTTTGACCGTATCGACTACTTCCAAGACCGAAAAGCCGTGGCCGTAGCCGCAATTGAGAGTCACCGAGGGTCCGCCGGAGCGCAGATAATGCAATGCTTGCGAATGCGCTCCGACAAGGTCGCTGACATGAATGTAGTCGCGGATACAGGTGCCGTCCGGGGTCGGATAATCGGTGCCGAAAACTTGCAGTTTCGGCCGCAGCCCTAAAGCGGTCTCGGCGGCGACCTTGATCAAATGCGTGGCGGCAGCGCTCGATTGCCCGGTGCGGCCATGCCGGTCGGCGCCGGCGACGTTGAAATAGCGTAGCGTGACATGCCTTAAGCCGTGCGCATGGCCCGCATCGCGCAACATGATTTCCGTCATCAGCTTCGACCAGCCGTATGGCGAAATCGGTAATGTCGGCGCGTCCTCTGACGTCGGGGTCGCCGGCGGATTACCGTAGACCGCAGCAGTGGAAGAAAAAATGAAATGGCGCACGCCGTTTTGAACCGCACACTCGATCAGCGCGCGGGAGTTGACGGTATTGTTGCGATAATAGCCGAGCGGATCGCGCACCGAATCCGGCACGATAAGCGAGGCGGCAAAGTGAATGATGGCCTCCACGCTATGCTCGCGGATGAGCCGCGATACGAGCGGTTGATCGCCGGTTTCGCCGACGATTAGAGGCACGCCAGCAGCGACGGCCCAACGATGTCCGGTGGCGAGATTGTCGAGTACGACGACGCGCTCGCCGGCATCGACCAGCTCGTAGACCATTTGGCTGCCGATATAACCCGCACCGCCGGTGACCAAGACCGTCATGGATGCAACCTCGGATGCGATTGAACCGACATTCTTTTCGCCTACACCGATTCGACGCTCGCGTCGTTAGACTGCCACGTGCGATTTATTCGGCGGGGACAAGCGCGGTTAAGGCTTGGTCCACTGCGGCGAAGACTTGTTCAGGATGAATGTCGCGCATACAGCGGTGATGAACGAGGCGGCAGACCGGTTTGTGGCACGGCCGGCAGGCAAGTTCGGTCGTCGTCTCGATCGTCGCTGCAAGCGGGTTCAGAGGCGCCCAATGCCAGGGGCTGGTCGGGCCGAAAATACCGATCGAGGGCGTGCCGAGCGCCGCCGCGACATGCAGGAGCCCTGAATCGTTGGAGACGGCGGCGGCCGCGGCCGCGAGCGCAAGGATGGCGTTGCGCAAATCCTTGCCGGTGAGATCGCGCGCCTTGGTGTCGCCGATGATCTCTTTCGCCAGATTTTTTTCTTGCGGGCCGCCCAGCACCCAGACCTCAAGACCGGTGTCGAGAAGGCGGCGGACGAGCGCGGCATAAGCGTCCGCCGGCCAGCGTTTGGATGGGCCCACCGCGCCCGGCGCTAGCGCAACCGCCGGCTTGGCCTCGGCAAGCCCATGCTCCCGCCGCCACGATTCGACCTCGGCGGGCGCGACTTTCAGTTCGGGCGCAGGCCATTCGGGTGGAAGCTTTGCGCGCGCCGGTAGTGCCAAAGCCGCGCAACGATCCACCATGCGCGGCAAGCGCTTTTCACCGTAGCGCAGGTCGTTGAGGAGGAAGAGCCGCACCTCGCCGAAAAAGCCGATGCGCTCGGGAATTCGCGCAAAAAACGGCGCTAGCGCCGATTTCCACGTTCGCGGCATGATCAGCGCAGTCCCGTAATTTTCGCGCCTGAGGCGCCGTGCGAGCGCGACTTGATGCGAAAATGCTGGGCGATTGCGGGGCAGATCCACGACGACCGCTTGGCGCAGGCCTGACATATAGTCGGTCAGCGGCGCGCAAAGAGTGGTCGACAGCATGTCGACGGGGCGATCCGGAAAGTGCGTTTTCAAAAGTCTGACGACCGTGTGGCAACGGACGAAATCGCCGATCCACATATAGGGGACGATGAGGACGGGGCTGCCGCGATCGCGATTATATGAATATAGGTTCATTTTATTCCGCAACGCTTTCGTCGCAGATTGCAAGCGGCGTCGCAACGCCGGGCGTGCCGTCGATTCTGGGAGGATTGATCGCCCGCACTACGCTGCCGCGACGGCTTTGAGCTTGGCGGCGCATTCGGGCGCGGTTCGGAAAAGGCGGCGGTTTGCATGTCGGCAGCGATCGTAGGCGGGTCGGGAGGACCCCAGATGGAACGCGATTACAGTATATAGCGAACGCCAGGGCTCCTTTGCGAACGAACCGAATTTTGTTTCTCGTCCTACTGAGCGGTTCATAAAATGAATATATGTTCATTAATTAGTTATTCCAACGCTGGGTATCCGCGATCCGAGTTGCTCAATGTGCAAGACTGGGGCAAAGGAACGCTAGCGATTGGGACGGGCCGATCGAACTCTTCAACCGGTCTTAGAGCGTGATGTTGCTGGTCACCGGCGGGGCTGGGTTTATCGGGTCGAACGTGGTTGCGAGCCTCAACGAGGCCGGCCGCGCCGATATCGCGATCAGCGACGTGCTCGGCAGCGACGGTAAGTGGCGCAATCTCGCCCGCCGGCAGATCGCCGATTTCGTCTCGCCGTCGGAGCTTCGGCGCTGGCTCGACGGCCGCAAGCTCGAAGCCGTGATTCATCTCGGCGCGATTTCGTCGACGACCGCGACGGATGGGGACGCGGTGATCGAGAATAATTTCAGGTTGTCGCTGCATTTGCTTGACTGGTGCACCGCAGCGCGCACGCCGTTCATCTACGCGTCGTCGGCGGCGACCTACGGCGACGGCCAGCAAGGCTATTCCGACGATTGGACGCAAGACGCGCTCAAACGGCTGAAGCCCATGAACCTCTACGGCTGGAGCAAACAGATTTTCGACTTGGCCGTGGTCGAACGGGTTCGCCGCAAGGACAAGCTGCCGCCGCAATGGGCCGGGCTGAAATTCTTCAATGTGTTCGGCCCGAACGAGTACCACAAGGGCGAGATGATGAGTCTCGTCGCCAAGCGATTCGACGAGGCGAAGGCCGGCAAAACGGTCCGGCTTTTCAAATCGCATCGCCCCGGTATCGCCGACGGCGACCAGAGGCGCGACTTCATTTACGTCGACGACGCGATCGCCGTCGTGCGTTGGCTGGTGGAGACGCCGGCGGTGTCTGGCATTTTCAATGTCGGCACCGGCGTCGCGCGCAGTTTCCGGGAATTGATGAACGCCATGTTCGCCGCGCTCGGCCGCGCCCCGGCGATCGAATATATCGACATGCCGGCCTCGATCCGCGACAGCTATCAGTATTTTACGCAAGCCGAGACGGCAAACCTGCGCCGCGCCGGCTATAATGCCGATTTCACGCCGCTCGATGCGGCGGTGAAACGCTACGTCGAATGTTATCTTGACCGCGCCAATCCTTATCGCTGAGCGCGGTCGCAAGAATTGGAACCGGCGGCAACACGCATGTTCGATTTTGAAGACGCGTTGAAGCTCGTGCCGAAGCAGACCGTTCTCTGCATTGGCGACCTTATGCTCGACGATTTTGTTTATGGCGAAGTGACGCGGATTTCGCCGGAAGCGCCGACTCCGGTTCTTGCGGTCGCGCGCAGCGAGATCGAAATTGGCGGCGCCGGAAATGTGGCGCGTAACATCGGCGCGCTCGGCGCGCATTGCGTGTTCGTCGGGCTCATCGGAAAGGACGAGGCGGCCCGCACATTGGCGCAGGCCTTCGCGAGGCTTGAAGGTTCGATCACGCCGCATCTGGTGATCGAGGCCGGACGGCATACCACGCGCAAAGTGCGCTTCGTCTCGGAACATCACTCTACCCATCTCATCCGGGCCGATTGGGAGACCGCGCGGCCGGCGGGCGGCACGAGCGAAACGGAAGTCATCGCTCACGCCGAGGCGGCGTTGCCGCGCTGCGGCGCGGTGGTGCTGTCCGATTACGCCAAGGGGGCGCTGACGCCGCGGGTCATCCGCGCCGTCATCGATCGCGCGCGGCAGCTCGGCAAGCCGGTCGTGGTCGATCCGAAAAGTCACGACTACTCAATCTATCGCGGCGCGACGCTGATCACGCCAAACCGGCAGGAACTCGGCACCGCCGTGCACCGGCCGGTCACGACCGAAGGTGAAATTGCAAAAGCCGCGGCCGAGCTTGCGCGCATTGTCGATAGCCAGGCCGTTTTGGTCACGCGCAGCGAGGAAGGCATGACCCTTCACGTCGAGGGGCACGCGCCGGTCCATATTCCCGCCTATCCGGTGAAGGTGCGCGACGTTTCCGGCGCCGGCGACACGGTCGCAGCCGTTATGGCGATCTTGCTCGCGATGAAGGCGCCGTTCGATTCCGCCATGCGCACGGCAAACGCCGCGGCGGCGGTCGTGGTCGGCAAACGCGGCACGGCGACCGTGACGCTGACCGAATTGCGCCACCGTATCCTTCCGGCCGCCTCGCTTGCGCCCGAGGACAAGATTGTATTCGATTGGGCGGTGTTGGACGAGCGGTTGAACGAATGGCGGCGTCACGGGCTCCGCATCGGTTTCACCAACGGTTGCTTCGATCTGTTGCACCGCGGCCATGTCAAACTGTTGGCAGAAGCGCGCGCCGCCTGCGACCGGCTGGTGGTGGGTCTCAACAGCGACGGCTCGACAACGCGACTCAAGGGCAAGGGTCGGCCGATCAACCCGGTCGAAGGACGCGCCGAAGTTCTGGCCGCGCTGGAAGCCGTCGATCTTGTCGTCGTTTTCGACGAGGACACGCCGCTCGAATTGATCAGGCGCGTGCGGCCGGCGGTGCTCGTTAAGGGCACCGATTACAGCCGCGACGAGGTGGTCGGGCGCGACGTGGTGGAAAAAGCCGGCGGCGACGTCATTCTGGTCGATCTGGTGCCGGGCCATTCGACCACTGCGATGGTCGAGCGAGCTCGGCCGGTGAAAGAACCCGCGGAGGATTGAACCGATGCGGAATATTCGAACGCTTCGTGCGAGCGATACATCGTGAGCGGCGGGTCTCTGGTTTCCGTCATCGTCACGACGTATAACCGCGAAGACGCGCTCGATGCCGCCTTACGCGCGCTTTCACGTCAATCGGACCGGAATTTCGAAGTCGTGGTTGCCGACGACGGTTCGCGGGCGGACACCGCCCGCCTGGTCGAGAGCTGGACGCCACGGCTTCCCGTGCCGTTGAAATACGTGCGCCACGAACATCGCGGCTTTCGCGGCGGCGAGATCCGCAATCGCGGCGTTCGCGCGAGCGCCGGCGCGCTTTGCATCTTCCTCGACGGCGACTGTCTGGCCAGGCCCGATTTCATCGCGCTGCATCGGCGGCTCTACGAACCGGGCTGGTTCGTAGCGGGCAACCGCATTCTCTTGTCGCGCGAGCTTACGCAGGCCGTGCTCGCGCAAGGCCTCGCCGCCGAGACGTGGAATTTCAGCATGCTGTTGCGCGGGTGGCTGACGGGCGGCGTCAATCGTCTCATCCCGGCGCTGCATCTGCCGCTTGGACCGCTGCGGAAGTTGCGCAGCCACGATTGGCAGGGTGCAAAAACCTGCAATCTCGCGGTTTCGCGCGGCGATCTCGACCGCGTCGATGGGTTCGACAGTGCTTATGCCGGGTGGGGACTTGAGGATTCCGATCTCGTGGTGCGGCTCCTGCACGCTGGCCTGCGGCGCAAGGACGGACGGTTCGCAACCGGCGTGCTGCACCTATGGCATCCGCAGAACGACCGCTCGCAATTGGCCGCAAACCGCGAAAGGCTTGAGGACGCGATCGGCGGCTCTCGAGTCCGCGCTCGGCAAGGGCTGTCCGCGCTCTGCGCCGACGACGAAACTGCCGCGCGGCAGTCATCGATGGCGCAGCAATGAATCCGGTTCGCTTGCCGCCCAACTCACAAGTCCTCGTCGTCGTCTTGCGCCGGCTGGGCGATGTGTTGCTGACGACGCCGCTCATCCGCAGTCTCAAAGAAGCCTATCCGCAAGCCTCGATCGACGCGCTGGTTTTTGCCGGCACCGAAGGAATATTGAACGGCAATCCCGATCTGCGAAGAATCATTACCATTCCCCAACGACCGCGTTTTAGCGAAACGCTGTTGCTGATGGCGCGGCTGTTCCGCCGCTACGATCTCGCTCTGTCGGTGCAAACCGGCGATCGCCCGACCGCTTTGGCCGTGATCGCCGGCCGTCAAAGCGCCGGGCTCATCGAGGCAGGCGAA
The DNA here is from genome assembly GCA_035623195.1 of Xanthobacteraceae bacterium. Lineage (GTDB taxonomy): Bacteria > Pseudomonadota > Alphaproteobacteria > Rhizobiales > Xanthobacteraceae > BOG-931. Next base: position 93,014 of record DASPTX010000062.1, read on the forward strand.
TCGGCCGCTGTCGTCAAGCGGCTCGTTCTGGGACGCGCCTGCGTCAGCGACCGCCATCGGCATCGCGTCGCCGATATTCTGAGCTTGGCGGACTCGCTCGGGATTCCGCCGCATTCCGAGATTGTTTGTTCAGTGGGAGCGGCGCGCTCTCCACTCGCGCCGGCGCCGCCCTATGCGGTGGTGCATGCCGCGCCGAAGTTTGTTTATAAGCGCTGGACGGCCGCAGGCTGGCGGGCGCTCGCGGCGGCGCTTCGCGAGCGCGGCTTGGTCATTGCGGTTACCGGGGCGGCGGGCGATCGCGCCTATCTCGACGACGTCTGGCGCCACGCCGAGGCCGTGCGTCTCGATGGCAAGCTCACATGGCCGGAACTGTCGGCGCTTCTTGCCGGCGCTTGTGTCTATGTCGGACCGGACACGGCGGTCACGCATCTTGCCGCCGCAGCCGGGGCGCCGACGGTGGCGCTTTACGGGCCGACCGATCCGCGACTGTGGGGTCCGTGGCCGTTCGGTGGACTCGACCGGCCGTGGGACGCTGCCGGCACGATCCAGCGGCGCCGAAATGTCTGGCTCGTGCAAAACCCGCTGCCGTGTCTGCCCTGTCAATTGGAGGGCTGCGAGCGCCGGCTCGACAGCCATAGCCAATGTCTCGATGAGCTCACGGCCGGGCAGGTTCTCTCGGCGGTCGATCAGGCGCTAAAGCATGATCGCGCGGAGTGGATACCGGATTTCCGAAGCGATCGCGTTCAAACAACGGCAAGCTAGCGCAGCGGCGCTAATACAGCGGCGGCTGTCTGGGCGCGGTCGGGCGGCCGAGCGTGCCTGTGACAACGTCAAAAGGCGTAAAGGTTTGCGAGCCGCAGGCATCTGTTTCTACGGCGTAACGGCCATCGACGACGACATCGTTCTGGATAAAGACGGCGTAGGTCCGCACATGGCCGTGGTCGGTAAAATGCACGCAAGCAAGCCAGCTCCAGCCTTTGACCGAGTGGGTCCAGCGGAGCCCCGAAATCTCGAAATCTTCGTAGGAGGCGCGGTCCGCCAGGATCGAGGCAAGATATTGAGACACCAGTGAAGCGTAGGGCGGCTGCGTCGATGGCGGGGCTTCGGTCGGCTGTGCGAGCTGGGCGCAGGCCGGCAATAGAACGAGCATGAGCGCCAGTACGGCGCGCCGGGTAGCATTCCACAATCGGGAGAAGGCGACCTCGCGCATCGGACGTGGCGGAGACCATAGTCCCGCCACGAATGCTGTCCATCTGGAGATGGGTTCGGGCGGTCCGATAGTTGGAAGCCGGCGTTTCGAAGCGAGGCGCGGCCGGTAAGAGGACGTAAAATCAAAGCCGTGTCTAACGGCACCGCTCATAACGGCATCGCGCATGGAACGCCGCGCGATTGCGGACTGCGTTTGGCGCCGTTCGGTGTGCACTTCGAAGTCTGGGAATCCGGCAGCGGATATGATCGACAAGCGGCTCCTCACGGCGGCAACCCTGCTCGGTCTAGCACTGGGTCTCGGAAGCTGCGGCCAGTTCTCCGGCTATGTCGCGGATCATTGGCCGCATTGGGCCGGCGGATTGCCTGACGATGCCCCGCCGCGTCCGGGTGCACCGGGTTACGCCGAATTCGTTGCACATGGGCAAGCCAGCCAAGATCCGGCAAATTCTGCGGTCTCGCAACAGGCTGCCGCGGCAGTTCAGACGAGCCTTCAGAAGCCGTCCACTCCGCCGCCAAGGCTCGCGGCGCCAGCCGCCCAGGCGCAGGCCGCGCCGCCAAAGCCCGTGACCCCGGCCGCTCAAGCCCAGGCTGTGCCGCCGCCCACCAGCGCTCGTCCTGAAGATTCCAGCGTACTGAAAGGCGGCGGGCTGTACTGACCGCATCAGGCTACACCGGCGCGCAGCAGATCGTGGAAATGCACGATGCCGACCGGCCGATCCGCCTCCACGACGATGAGCGCGGTGATCTTCGAGGAATTGAGAAGTTGCAGCGCTTCGCTGGCCAGCTGATCGGGCCGCACCGTTTTTGGCGATGCAGTCATGACCGCATCCACCGGCGCCCGCAACAAATCCGCGCGCATATGACGGCGCAAATCGCCATCGGTGATCACGCCCGCAAGCTTTCCGGAGGGCTCGGTGACGGCGACACAGCCGAACCCCTTGGCGGACATTTCGACGATCGCTTCGGACATCGGCGCTCCGCGTCCGATCAGCGGCACGGCCGCGCCGGGATGCATCACGTCTCGCACGAACTTCAGCGCTGCGCCCAGCTTGCCGCGCGGGTGAAAGACCCCGAAATCGAGCGCGGTAAAGCCGCGGCTTTCCAACAGCGCGATCGCCAAGGCGTCGCCGAGCGCCAGCTGCATCAATGACGATGTGGTCGGCGCCAGATTGTGCGGGCAGGCCTCGCGCGTCGCCGGCAGGGCCAATACGATATCGGCCGCCTTTCCGAGCGTGCTGTCGAGATTGACCGTCACCGCAATCAGTGCGATTCGGAACCGCCGCGAATAATTTATCAGGTCCTTGAGCTCTTCAGTCTCGCCCGACCATGACAAGGCCAGCATCGCGTCGTCGGAGGTGATCATGCCGAGATCGCCGTGACTGGCGTCTGCGGCATGCACGAAGAACGCAGGGGTTCCGGTTGAGGCAAGCGTCGCCGCAATCTTGCGCGCGACATGGCCGGACTTGCCCATTCCAGTCACGATGACGCGGCCGCGCGCGGCACGGATGGTTTCAACCGCCGAAGCAAATGGAGCCCCAAGTCCGTCGGCCATCGTGGCCGCGAGCGCGGTCAGCCCCTCCGATTCAGTCTCGAGCGTGCGTAACGCAGATGCGAGATGAGGATTGACAGCGACCTTCGGCTTCCTGGCGTCAGACGCGCTCATGTATGCCTATCCCCGTCTGTGCCTGTCCCCGTCCGAAATCCCCGACCAAATATAGGGGATGATTGGGGCGGAACCGACCTTATTTGCCCCGGGCCCTTATTTGCTCCAAGCGGCGAACGCATCCGCGAAGGCGCGATCGCCGGGCGGGCCCTTTTCCATCGCGAGAATGGCGCGCCCGCCGTTGTTATACACGATGGGAATGTCGAACCACGGCCTGTCTTTGAGCAGCTGCATGTTCCGCTGCACGTCGGCGTCGACGGCCGATAGTCCGATCAGAAAGAAACCGTTGGTCACCTTGACCGCAAGCCCCGCGAGTGGCACGCCCCGCGCCTGCTCGGATTCTTTCATCAGGACTCCCGGCACATTGGTGATACCGCCGCCGGGAAAATCCGGTGGCAGATTGAACGTGATTTCGATCGTATGACTTGCGGGAAGCGCTTGGTCGGTATTGCGGCGTAACTTCCACGTTACGCTCATGTTTCGCTCGGGGATCGTGATGTCGGCGCGAACCTGAAGTTCGGGCGCAAGTCCACTGCCCGGAGAAACCGTCTCCGTGCGCCACACCGCCGAGCCGACATATTGTTTACCTTGCGGATTGCTCGGATCCTCCTCGTAAAGCACGACCCGCTGCGCCGTTGCGGGCGCGTTCTGAGCGTTCGGCGCGGCGGCGGGCGATTGTCCCGTTTGCTCCTGCGGCACGCGTCCGGAGAATTTCGGCTCCGCTGCCGGCTGCTGGGCGACCGGCGTTTGTCTCGATCGCAAGTGGGACACGTAGGAATACAAGGCCGCGATATTGGACCTCTGCCAGTAAGCTGCGGTGGCGAGGCCGGCAAAAATGGCCAGGACGGCGATAAGCTGGATTAATCCGCGGTACGACCGCGGCGGCCGCGGCGCCCGGTAGTGATCCGCAGGTTCCTGAGGACGCTGCGGGCGCGGCCGCCGCACCGGCGCGATCTGTTCCTCGTCCTCGTGGTATGACGGTTCGAAGCCGCGCATCAACGGTGAAAGATCGTCGAGAAGATCGGAAGATTGATCGCCGTCCGGCCGCTGTTCGAGCCTGTCCCGATGCCACGTTTCTTCCGCGTCGGAGAATTCGGCCGGCGGCGCATCCGGATAAGAATCATGCGTATCGTGCGCCGGTGGCTCGGCAGCCGGCGGCTCAGGATGGGTATCGGCGGCATCGAGATCGTCCGCGCCTGCGCCGCGAAAGCTCCTGAATTCCTCGCGTGGGGGCGCGGCGGTTCGTGCGCCGAGGAGCCGGTTGCGCGCGCTGGTTTGAACCTCGGGGCGCTCAGGTTCGCTTGGAACCGGTTCGCTCGGTCTACGCAGCGGCGGCGGTTCGTTTCGCGGAGCAGCCGGCATGCCGGCGGATGGACCGCTCGGGCGATCGCGCCACGCGGAGGGGACCGGCGCAGGGGCGGGTGGGCTCGGGCGGCCTGCAAGCGCTGAGGGACGCGGCGCCGGAGGGCGCGGTTCCGCCCGCGCTTTGCGCACCGATTCGGCCTCGACCTTGCGGATCGCGTCCTCCAAGGCCAAACGCTCGCGGGTGATCTCCGCTTCGGACAGTGGCGGATTGATGCCGCGAAGCTGCGAAACCAGGGCGGTGCGGGCGCGCTCATAGAGCGTGCGGCGGGCTTCGGCGGTGCTGGTGCCGAGCCCCTCTACGGCGCGCGTGATAAGCGGATGATAGTCTGCCATGTTTTCAGTTTACGCTTGGCTTGCAGAACTTGCATCCTATGCTTCAAACGGATTTTGCATCAGGATCGTGTCCTCGCGTTCGGGGCTGGTGGACAGGATGGCCGCCGAGCAGCCGATCAGCTCTTCCAGGCGGCGAACATATTTGATTGCTTGGGCTGGAAGATCGGCCCAGGAGCGGGCGTGAGCGGTCTTTTCACGCCACCCCTCGATGGTTTCGTAGACTGGCTTGACCCGCGTCTGGGCGTGCTCGCTGGCCGGCAGATAATCGATCTCACGGCCATCCAGCTTGTATCCAACGCAGACCTTAATCTCGTCGAAGCCGTCCAAGATGTCGAGCTTGGTCAGCGCCAAGCCCTGAATGCCGCTCGTTCGCACGGTCTGGCGCACCAGGACCGCATCGAACCAGCCGCAGCGCCGCGGCCGACCCGTCACGACGCCAAATTCCTTGCCGCGCTCGCCGAGCGTTCGGCCGATCTCGTTGACCTGCTCGGTGGGAAACGGCCCGGCGCCCACGCGCGTCGTATAGGCTTTGCAGATGCCGAGCACATATCCGATCGCTCCGGGTCCCAATCCCGATCCGGTCGCGGCTTGAGCGGCGACCGTATTCGATGACGTGACGAACGGATAAGTGCCGTGGTCGATGTCGAGAAGCGCTCCTTGCGCGCCTTCGAACAGGATACGCTTGCCTTCGCGGCGCTTTTCGTCGAGCAGCGCCCACACCGAATCCATGTAAGGCAGGACTTTGGGGCTGATCGCAGCGAGTTCGTCGTAGAGCGCGCGCGGCGCAACTTCGCTCATGCCGAGCCCGCGCCGCAGCGCGTTGTGATGCGCAAGCAGCCGCTCGATTTTGCCATTGAGCATTTGCAGATCGGCAAGATCCATCAGCCGAATGGCGCGCCGGCCTACTTTATCCTCGTAGGCGGGACCGATGCCGCGGCCGGTTGTGCCGATCGCCCCTTTGCCCGAGGCGTGCTCGCGCGCGACATCGAGTTCCTGGTGCAGCGGCAAAATGAGCGGAGTGTTCTCGGCAATCCGCAAATTGTCGGGCGTGACCGTGATGCCCTGTTTTTCAAGCTGTCCGATTTCAGCCAGAAGCGCGCGCGGATCGAGCACGACGCCGTTGCCGATCACGGAAAGCTTTCCAGGGCGCACCACGCCCGACGGCAAAAGCGATAATTTGTAGGTGGTGCCGTCGATGACCAGCGTATGCCCAGCATTGTGTCCGCCCTGGAAGCGGACGACGATGTCGGCCTGTTCCGACAGCCAGTCCACAATCTTGCCTTTGCCCTCGTCGCCCCACTGGGAGCCGACCACGACAACATTTGCCATCAGGAAAGGTCCCCAATAGGCCGATGACGCCTCGGATGGATCGGATACCGGCCGCAGCCGATCGTTCCGATACTGGATGCCGCTTCGGGAAGCAAGGAAAACCGGTCGCGTCCGGCGGGAAAAGCCTCCGTCAAGGTCTTGGTTTTACGTAAAATTCGCCGTTAGCGCTGCGGCGAAGATCGCATCGGGCACGCAAGGCCGGTTGCGGTAGCGTAGTCCGGCCGGCTCAGAATTGCAGCGGCTTGACCTGCTGGACGTTCGGAATGTGCCTGACTTTAAGCAGAACGTCGGCCGGAATCGTTCCGTCGATTTCGACGAGCGCAATAGCGTTGCCGCCGGCCGACTCCCGCCCGAGATGGAATGTCGCGATGTTGATGCCCGCTTCCGCTAGCAGCGTGGCGAAGCGGCCGACGAATCCGGGTTTATCCTGATTGGTCACATACAGCATCGATGGGGCGAATTCGGCGTCCATGCGGATGCCTTTGATGTTGACGATGCGCGGCCGGCCGTCGGCATAGACGGTGCCCGAGACCGAGCGCGTTTGCCTGTCGGTGACCACGGTGACGGTGATCAGGCTGTCGTAGTCTCCTTCGGCATCCCGCCGGGTCTCCTCGACCACGATGCCGCGGTCCTTGGCGACAATCGGCGCCGAAACGACGTTGACGTCTTGCAGCATGGGCCGCAGCAGTCCGGCGACGGCCGCCGAAGTCAGCGCTTTCGTGTTCATCCCGGCAACCACGCCCTCGTAAGTGATCCGGACCTGTTTGACGCCGCTTTCGGTGAGTTGACCGGCGAACGAACCGAGTTTTTCCGCAAGCGCGATGAAGGGCTTTAGTTTCGGCGCCTCTTCGGCGCTGATCGAGGGGAAGTTGACGGCGTTGGAGATGGCGCCACGCAGAAGGTAATCGGACATTTGCTCGGCGACTTGGAGCGCGACGTTTTCCTGCGCTTCCATCGTCGAGGCGCCGAGGTGCGGCGTGCAGACGACGTTCGGTAAGCCGAACAGCATGCTGTGCGTGGCCGGCTCTTCGCGAAATACGTCGAGCGCGGCGCCGGCGACGTGACCCGATTTAAGCGCTTCGGCGAGCGCCGGCTCGTCGACGAGTTCGCCGCGCGCGCAATTAATTAGCCGCACGCCCTTTTTGGTTTGCGCCACTGTTTCGGCATTGACGATGTTGCGGGTCTTGTCGGTCAGCGGCGTATGCAGCGTGATGAAATCGGCGCGCCGCCATAACTCGTCGAGCTCAACCTTCTCGACGCCGAGCTTCACCGCGCGCTCGACGGAAAGATACGGATCGTAGGCGACGACTTTCATCTTCAGACCGAGCGCCCGGTCGGCGACGATCGAACCGACATTGCCGCAGCCAATGATGCCGAGTGTCTTTCCGAAGATTTCCACGCCGAGGAACTTGTTCTTTTCCCACTTGCCGGCGCGCGTTGAACTGTCGGCTTCTGGAATCTGCCGCGCCAGTGCGAGCATCAGCGTAATCGCGTGTTCGGCCGTGGTGATCGAGTTGCCGAACGGCGTATTCATCACGATGATGCCGCGGGCGGTCGCGGCAGCGATATCGACATTGTCGACGCCGATGCCGGCCCGGCCGATCACTTTGAGGTTCTTGGCCTGCTCCAACATTTTGGCGGTGACTTTGGTGGCCGATCGGATCGCGAGCCCGTCGAAGCCGTCGATCGTCGCGGCAAGTTTATCCTTGTCCTTGCCGAGATTGGGCTGGAAATCGACCTCGATCCCGCGGTTCTTGAAAATTGCGACCGCTGCCGGCGAAAGCGCATCGGAGATGAGAACTTTGGGCTGCATTTCACCTGTCCTCTCAAGCCGCGCGGCGGCGCCGCCATTCATGCCGCCGCGGCAAGCGCCGCCGTTCACGCCGCCGCGGCAAGCGCCGCTTTGGCCTTGGCGTAGGCCCAGTCGAGCCACAGCGTGAGCGCCGCGACGTCGTTCGGTTCGATCGTCGAACCGCACCAAATGCGCAATCCTGAAGGAGCATCGCGATAAGCGTCGATATCGTAGGCGATACCTTCCTTCTCGAGCGCCGCTGCAATGCCTTTGATGAAAGTCGTTTGCGCCTCCGCCGAAAGCCTGATAACGGCCGGATCGACGACCTTGAGACATACCGAGGTGTTGGAGCGCAGCGCCGGGTCGCGGGTGAGAAAGTCGATCCAGGCCGTGCGCGCCACCCAATCGGCAACGACCTTGGCATTAACGTCGGCCCGTGCGCGCAACGCCCGCAGCCCGCCGATCGACTTCGCCCATTCCAAGGTGTCGAGATAGTCCTCGACGCACAACATTGACGGCGTGTTGATGGTCTCACCCTGAAAGATCGCTTCGTTGAGCTTACCGCCTTTCGTCATGCGGAAGATCTTCGGCAGCGGCCACGGCGGCGCGTAACTCTCGAGCCGCATCACTGCGCGCGGCGACAGAATGAGCATCCCATGCGCGGCCTCGCCGCCCAGTACCTTTTGCCAGGAGAAAGTCACGACATCGAGCTTCGGCCAGTCCAATGGTTGCGCAAAGGCGGCGGATGTTGCGTCGCAGATGGCAAGTCCGGTGCGATTGGCCGCGATCCAGTCGGCATTCGGTACGCACGCGCCCGAGGTCGTGCCGTTCCAGGTAAACACGATGTCGCTTGCCGGATCGATCGAACGCAGATCCGGCAACTCGCCATAGGGAGCGCGCAGCACCATCAAATTCTTCAGCTTGAGCTCTTTGGCGACGTCGTTAACCCAGCCCTCGCCGAACGATTCCCATGCCAGTATCGTTACCGGCTGCGGGCCAAGCAGCGACCAGAGCGCCATTTCGATGGCGCCAGTATCGGAGGCCGGCACGATCCCGATGCGATATTCGGCCGGCACCTGCAACAACTCGCGGGTGAGGTCGATCGCGCGCTTAAGCTTGGCTTTGCCGGGCTTCGACCGGTGCGAGCGGCCGAGAAGAGCACTGGAGAGATTTTGCAGGCTCCAGCCGGGGCGCTTGGCGCAGGGGCCGGACGAAAAATGCGGCACCACCGGCCGCACGGAGGGCGTCGCTGACGTCATGGCCTATCCTTCCAGATAGTCGCCCCTCGGTGGGGAGGGGTGTCCCACCGCCGGAAATAAGGGGGCGAGGGGGCCGCGTCAAGCCGGGCGGCAAGACGTCAGAACGCTGTCAGAATTTGAAGCCGGCGCCCGCGCGCACCGTGCTGATCGAGGCGGTGATATTGGAGATGGGCGCAAACTGAACGTATTCGTATTCGCCGCGCAGGAAGATATTGGGGGTGAGCGCGACATCCAGGCCGCCACCGACCGAGAAACCGTAGAAGAACACCCCGCTACCCCCAGTGCTGTTGGGGAAGGAAAAATCGACGCAGGTCGGCGACGCGATGCATGGCAAGGTCGTGGGTGGGGTCGCCTGCTGCCCAGATACGATCGTGCCGACCGTATAACTGC
>DASPTX010000063.1:0-35721 GCA_035623195.1 Xanthobacteraceae bacterium
GCGGCGCAACAGCATCAGAAACGCCATATTGGAAAGGGGCTTTCCTCGTTTAGGGCCGGGGAAAACGTAACCGTCATCGTCTTCGCTATGCCGAACCACTTGCATTTCTTGCAGGATGGCGAGCGCTCGCGCTGATAATGGCACGCGATGCTCACGGCGGGCCTTCATGCGATCGGCCGGCACCGTCCAGGTCTTGTCGAGCAAATCAATCTCGCCCCAGCGGGCGCCGATTACTTCGCCAGTGCGCGCCGCCGTCAGAATCAGGAATTCAAGCGCGCGGGCTGCGATGGCTGGCCTCGTGCGCAGGTCCACCAGGAAGGCCGGCAATTCGGCATAGGGCAGGGCGGCGAGATGTTCGACCTCGCGCACCCTGGAGCGTGCCGGCAGTACCTTGTCGAGATGACCGCGCCAGCGCGCCGGGTTTTCGCCGTCGCGATAACCGCGGGCCTTGGCGGAATCCAAAATGTTTTCGATGCGCTGGCGGACTCGGCTCGCAGTCTCGGGCTTGGTCGTCCAGATCGGCTCCAGCACTTTGAGCACTAGCCCGGTGTCGACTGCCTGGACGGGTAATGATCCGATCACTGGATAGACGAACTGTTCCAGCGTCTGATTCCACTGGTACCGATGCTTCGCGTTCCGCCAGCTCGCGCGGTGTGAGGTGAGGTAGCTTTCCGCGCACTGCTTGAAGGTGATCGCCTTGGCCGCTTCGAGCCGTTGCCGAGTCCGCTCAGCCCGCCGTGCTTCGATCGGGTCTATTCCGTCGTGCCGCTTGCGCCGCGCGTCCAGCGCCCGCGTACGGGCTTCTGCAAGGCCATAAAGCGAGAGAGGGCCAAGCCCCATCCACCGAGGCTTGCGATCGAGCATGTAGCGCAACACCCAATTTCGAGCACCCTCGGCTGTGACCCGCAAATAGAGGCCGTTTCCGTCCGGATACATTCCGGGCGCCAGCTCTTTTGCATCGACCTTGAGTGCCGTGAGCCGCTCGATCTGCCGCGCCATGGTGAATCCCCCAACTGGTTCGACTTGATAGGATATACAAATCCGTCCACGAAGGCTAGACGGATTTTGGCGAAGGGCGGTGGAGGGCTACGCTAGCTCGTTAGCTCAATTGTGTTGAATTATTGGGAAATATCTCAACGAAGGCGAAGGGCAGTGAAGGACGGCGAATTAAAGTCTTAGTGGAGCCAGGGGGAGTCGAACCCCCGACCTCTTGAATGCCATTCAAGCGCTCTCCCAACTGAGCTATGGCCCCTCCAGGATCAGGCATCAGGTGTCGGTAATCAGCAATTAGAAGGCGCAAAAGTTCCGATTCCCGATCACTGAACCTATTTCCTGGTTATCCTTCCTCCTCGTTTTCGATATCGCCGCCGATGATATCGGTGACATCGGCGTCTTCTTCTTCTTGTTCCTCGATGAAAGTATTGTCGTCGAGGCTCTCGTCCATCTCGACTTCTTCCTCTTCGATCTCGGCCTCTGCCGGCGCGGGCTTCTTGGTGCCGCCCCCTTGCGCCTCGGCGTCGGCTTCTTCGAGCGATACGGTTTCGACCTCCTGTGGCTCTGGCGCGGGAGCTTCCTCGACGGGGGCGGGCGGTCGCACCGGAACCGGCGCCGCTGCCGGCTCCGGCCGCGTCGGCCTAGTCACGATCGCCACCTCATATACTGTCCCGCATTTGGGGCAGAGGATCGGATCTTTGTTCAAATCGTAGAATTTGGCGCTGCAATTGGTGCAGAGCCTCTTGGTGCCCAGTTCGGGTTTGGCCACGGTCCGGTCCTTCCGAGCAATTCGGGTGCTTCACTTGGCTAGTCGCAGGGCGGCTGTCAATAGTCGATAGGGCGCGGGTGGCGCCCGAGAAACAACCGGATGACGGCTTGCCGCCCCTCATGATAGAGGGCGCCCCTGAGGTAGCTTCCGCGCTGGCCTACCGGGGCAAACCGCGATGCATTCTGGTCCTGTTCCGCTTACCGCTCGCCGCAACGGCCCCCTGGCCGGCCGTGCCCGCGTGCCGGGGGACAAATCCATCTCAATTCGGGCTCTTCTGTTAGGCGCGCTTGCCGTCGGGGAAACTCGCATTGCCGGCATGCTTGAGGGCGAGGACGTCCTTAATACTGCTCAGGCCCTGCGGGCGCTGGGCGCGCATATCGCGCGCACTGGCGAGCGGCAATGGCTGGTCCATGGCGTGGGTGTTGGCGGCTTTGCCGAACCGCGAGGTCCTCTCGATTTCGGCAATTCGGGAACGGGGTGCCGGCTCACGCTTGGTGCGGTCGCCGGATGTCCGATCACGGCGACGTTTGACGGTGATGCCTCCTTGCGCAGCCGGCCGATGCGCCGGGTGCTCGATCCGCTGGAGCGGATGGGAGCGCGCGCGCTTGCATCGGCGGATGGGCGCTTGCCGCTGATGCTAGCCGGTGCGCGCGATCCGATACCGATCGTGTTCGAACCGCCGGTTCCCTCGGCGCAATTGAAATCGGCGACGCTATTGGCCGGCCTTTCGGCTCCGGGAGAGACCGTGGTGATCGAGGCCGCGGCGACGCGCGACCATACCGAAAAAATGCTCGCTTATTTCGGGGCCGATCTGCGGGTTGAGCAGGTGGACGAGAGCGGACGGCGCATTACGCTTACCGGCCAGCCCGAATTGACACCGCGGCCGGTCGCAGTTCCGGCGGATCCTTCTTCGGCCGCATTTCCGTTGGTCGCCGCGCTTCTGGTTCCGCGGTCGGATATCGTTTTGCCGGGCGTGATGATGAACCCGCTGCGGTCCGGCCTCATCACAACGCTTGGCGAAATGGGAGCCATGATCGAAACGCTCGAGCGGCGTAACGAAGGCGGCGAAGATGTCGCCGATCTACGCGTGTGCGCCGGAGGGTTGCGCGGCGTCGAAGTTCCGGCGTCGCGCGCGCCGACGATGATCGACGAATATCCGATTCTCGCTGTGGCGGCTGCTTTCGCCGAGGGCGTGACCGTCATGCGCGGTCTGAAGGAATTGCGCGTCAAGGAATCCGATCGCCTCCTCGCGACTGCCGCTTTGTTGCGCGCCAACGGAGTGACCGTCGAAATCGAGAGCGACGACCTTATCGTGCAGGGCAGCAGCCGTCCCGCCGGCGGCGGTGTCGTTACCACCCACATGGACCACCGTATCGCCATGGCGGCCATCGTTCTCGGGCTTGCCGCCGAGCGGCCGGTCCAGATCGACGACGGTCGCTTCATCGCGACAAGCTTTCCGGGGTTTGTCGAATTGATGCGGTCGCTGGGCGCGGATCTGTCGTGAGAGACGTGACGCATTCCCGGCGTCTTTCTCGCCGCGTTGTGCCGGCAAAGGGCGGGCGGTCGTGATTATCGCGATCGACGGTCCGGCAGCCTCGGGCAAAGGCACGATCGCAAGGCAACTTGCGTTGGTTTATGGGCTGCATCATCTCGACACCGGCCTGCTTTACCGGGCCGTGGCCAAGACGATGCTCGACGCCGGCTACCCGCTCGACGATGTCGGCCGCGCGACCGAAGCCGCCGCCAAACTCGATCCAAGCAAATTCGAAGAGAACGCGTTGAAATTGCAGGCCATTACCGAGGCTGCATCGGTGGTCGCGGCGATCCCGCAGGTGCGCCAAGCATTGATGAATTACCAGCGCGAATTCGCAATGCGCCCGCCCGGCGCAGTGCTCGACGGCCGCGACATCGGGACGGTCATTGCACCGGGGGCCGACGTTAAACTCTTCGTCGTTGCTACTGCGGAAGTGCGCGCCGCCCGGCGCGTGCTCGAATTACGGGCGCGCGGCGAGAATGTCGAGGAGCGCGAGGTCCTGGCGGACCTGTTGCGTCGTGACGAACGCGATTCGCAGCGCGCGACGGCTCCCCTTAAAGCCGCGCCCGACGCACACTTGCTCGATACCACGCATTTGGGTATAGACGCCGCGTTCCGGGCCGCCGTCGATATTGTCGAGGCCGTTCGAGCGGGCCGAAAGCGCCGTTGACGGCGCTTTCGTCATCGGAGGTAAGCCTGCTCGCCGCTTCGTTGCAGTTCGCCTGCTCGTTTGCAGTTTGCCTGCATATTCGGCTGCTTAAGGGCGCGTCCGGAATACAAGCTTCGTCCGATCGTACGGCCTTGACCCCAACCACCGGCATGTCGGTGGCGACCGCACGCTTGGATGCGTTCTAATTTCCGGGGTCGGGAGTGATTTATGGCTCAGGTTTCGGCTCAATCCGTCGCTGGCGCGCCGACGCGTGAAGACTTCGCCAAGCTGATCGAAGAATCGTTTGGCAACGGCCACTTGCAGGAAGGCTCGGTCGTCAAAGGCACCGTCGTCGCCATCGAACGGGATCTCGCCGTCATCGACGTCGGTCTTAAGACCGAAGGCCGCGTGGCCCTGCGGGAGTTCGCCGGTCCGGGCCGCTCTGCCGATATCAAGGTCGGCGATACGGTTGAGGTTTATCTCGAAAGAATCGAAAACGCACTGGGTGAGGCTGTACTTTCGCGGGATAAAGCGCGCCGCGAGGAAAGCTGGGGCAAGCTCGAAAAGGCCTTCCAGAACAATGAGAAGGTGCAGGGCGTCATTTTCAATCAGGTCAAAGGCGGGTTCACGGTCGATCTCGATGGCGCGGTCGCGTTCCTGCCGCGCTCGCAGGTCGATATCCGGCCCATTCGCGACGTCTCGCCGCTGATGAACAATCCGCAGCCGTTCCAGATTCTCAAGATGGATCGCCGCCGCGGCAATATCGTCGTGTCGCGCCGCACGGTTCTGGAAGAGACGCGCGCCGAACAGCGTCAGGAGCTGGTGCAGAACCTCGAAGAGGGGCAGGTCATCGACGGCGTCGTCAAGAACATCACCGATTACGGCGCCTTCGTCGATCTCGGCGGCATCGACGGGCTTTTGCACGTGACCGATATCGCGTGGCGGCGCGTCAACCATCCGTCCGAAGTTCTCAATATCGGCCAGCAGGTCAAGGTCAAGATCATCAAGATCAACCATGAGACGCACCGCATCTCGCTCGGTATGAAGCAGTTGCTCGACGATCCATGGCAAGGCATCGAGGCGAAATATCCGGTCGGTGCGCGCTTCAAGGGCCGCGTCACCAACATCACGGATTACGGCGCATTCGTCGAACTCGAGCCGGGCATCGAGGGGCTCATCCACGTTTCGGAAATGTCGTGGACCAAGAAGAACGTCCACCCCGGCAAGATCGTCTCGACTTCGCAAGAAGTTGAGGTGCAGGTGCTCGAAGTCGATCCGGTCAAACGCCGCATTTCGCTCGGTCTGAAACAGACGATGCGCAATCCGTGGGAAGTCTTCGTCGAGAAATATCCTCCGGGCTCGGTGGTCGAAGGCGAAGTCAAGAACAAGACCGAATTCGGCCTATTCCTCGGCCTCGACGGCGAGGTCGACGGTATGGTGCATTTGTCCGACCTCGATTGGAAACGCCCCGGCGAGCAGGTCATCGAGGAGTACAAGAAAGGCGACAAGGTCAAAGCGCAGGTGCTCGACGTCGATGTCGAGAAGGAGCGCATCTCGCTCGGCATCAAGCAACTCGCGGAGGGGGTCGACGCGGCGGAGCCCGCCGCCGGCGACCTCAAGAAGGGCGCCGTAGTGACGTGCGAAGTCACCGAAGTGAAGGAAGGCGGCATCGACGTGAAGATCGTCGGCACCGACTACACCGCCTTCATCAAGCGGTCGGAGCTCGCGCGCGACCGCTCGGAGCAGCGTCCCGACCGTTTTGCCGTAGGCGAGAAGGTCGATGCACGGGTGACGCAATTCGATCGCCGTTCGCGGCGCGTGACGGTCTCCATCAAGGCGCTCGAAGTCGCCGAGGAAAAGGAAGCCATCGCGCAATACGGCTCCTCCGATTCCGGCGCTACGCTCGGTGATATCCTCGGCACGGCGCTCAAGCGGAAAGGCGAGGAGAACGGAGAGGGCGAGAAAGAAGCGGAGGAATGATCTGTCGTCGCTGAGCGGGGTGGCAACGGAACAACAAGGAACGGACCATGTCGCTTGATGCCGATCTCATCGTCGATCGCCGCAGGATGCGGCGGAGGCTGACATTTTGGCGCGCGACCGCCATCGGAGTGATCGTGCTCGGCATTGCCGCGGCGGCGGCGCTGGCCGGCAACCGTATTCGCGGCTTCGGCTTGCACCCTTACATCGCGCGCCTAACGATCTCGGGCTTGATCCGGGGCGACCAGGACAGGGTCGAACAACTTGACCGGCTCGCGCGATCCTCGCTGGCGCGGGCCGTGATCGTGCATGTCGACAGTCCCGGCGGCACGACGGCCGGTTCGGAGCAGCTGTTCGATTCGCTGTCGCGCCTGCGCGAAAAAAAGCCGCTTGTGGTCGTCGTCGACAGCATGGCCGCTTCCGGCGGTTACATTACCGCGCTCGCCGGCGATCACATTGTCGCCCAGCAAACCTCGCTCGTCGGCTCGATCGGTGTCCTGTTCCAGTACCCCAATGTCACCGATCTTCTCGACAAGATCGGCGTGAAGATGGAATCGGTGAAGTCGACCCCGCTGAAGGCGGCGCCGAACGGCTTCGAACCGACCAGCCCCGAAGCGCGCGCAGCGTTGGAATCGATCATCCAGGATTCCTATGCCTGGTTCAAAGGCATCGTGCAGGATCGCCGTCATTTGACGGATGCACAACTGCAGACGGCCTCGGATGGGCGCGTTTTTACCGGGCATCAGGCCGTCGATCTCAAGCTGATCGACGAGATCGGCGACGAGCGGGCGGCGCTCGCTTGGCTTGGAAAAGAGAAGAAAATCGACACGGCCTTGCCGGTACGCGACTACAGTCTGCACAGCCGATTTAGCGATTTGACCTTCCTGCACGCGGCTACGCTTGCGATCCTCGACGCAGCGGGCTTAAACAAGCTCGCCGAGCGTTTCGACAGCTGGGGTGCGATCGGCGCGGTGCAGCGTTTCAATCTTGACGGTCTATTGGCCCTTTGGCACCCTGCCGGTTCGAACTGAGCGACGGAGTTTTGGGTCGGCCCCTCAGTTCTTAAAGAGAGCTTCGCGGGCGAGCCATGATCAAGTCGGAACTGGTTCAACGTATTTCTGTACAGAATCCCCATTTGTATCAGCGCGACGTCGAGAACATCGTCAACGCGATTCTCGGCGAAATCATCGCCGCGATGTCGCGCGGCGACCGCGTTGAGCTGCGCGGTTTCGGTGCGTTTTCAGTGAAGCAGCGGCCGGCCCGGACGGGACGCAATCCCCGCACCGGCGCGCACGTCGCCGTGGACAAAAAGAGCGTGCCGTTCTTCAAGACCGGCAAGGAAATGCGCGAGCGGCTCAATCGCCCGAGCGAAAGTTGACTGGCGCCCGGCGATCGGCCGGCAGAGTCGTCCGCAACATTGTCGCGGCGCTCATTCTCGTGCCGCTCGCCGTCGTCATCGTCGCGTTTGCGGTGGCCAACCGGCAGGTCGTAACAGTATCTCTCGATCCGTTCAGCGCGGAGCACCCCGCCGCCTCGGTAATGCTGCCACTGTTCGCCTTGATCATCGTCCTCCTCGTCGCGGGGGTCGTCATCGGCGGAGTAGCGGCATGGCTGCGGCAGGCCAAATGGCGGCGCACCGCGCGCCGGCTGGAGCGCGAAGTCGCGGACCTTCGTGCCGGAATCGAAGAGCTCAGGCAGACCACCGGGATCGCCGGTGGGAGCGGCGCGCCGGGCGCCGCCGAAGCGCCCGAGCGGTTGCAATTGCAGGCGCCCATGCGGTGAATGGGGCCATTCGGCCAGCAAGACAAAGCGTGCGCGGCGATGTAGAACGGCACCGACCGAAGCGGGAAAGCAAAGGATCAGGCCGGTTCGGGCGGCGCGAGAAAAAATGTCGTTGACCGTCAAAATCTGCGGCCTCTCGACGCCAGAGACCCTCGATGTCGCGCTGGAAGCCGGCGCCGACATGGTCGGCTTCGTGTTTTTTCCGCCATCGCCCCGCCATCTGGAATTCGCAGCAGCACTGGCGCTCGGCCGCCGCGTGCGCGGTCGCGCGCAAAAGGTGGCTCTCACCGTCGATGCCGACGAAGCTTTCCTAGCCGCGGTGGTGCAAGCGTTGCAGCCTGACATTTTGCAATTGCACGGCACGGAATCGACCGGGCACGTGCAAGCCGTCCGGCGCATGTTCGGACTGCCGGTCATGAAGGCTTTACCGATTGCGGCGAAGGACGATCTCGAGCGCATTGCTCTCTATGCCGCCGTGGCCGATCGCCTGTTGTTTGACGCCCGCGCGCCAAGCGAGGCCACGCGGCCGGGCGGGCTCGGCAATGTTTTCGATTGGCGTCTGCTGGAAGATGTGGATCCCGGCGTGCCCTTTATGCTCTCCGGCGGGCTCGATGCCGGCAATGTCGCCGAGGCCTTGCGCATCACGCGGGCATCGGGGGTGGACGTCTCCTCGGGCGTTGAACGCGCCCCGGGCGAGAAGGATCCGGACAAGATCCGCGCCTTCGTCCATGCGGCGCGCGCCGCGGCCGCGCGCCGTGTTCACTCGGCGGCTTAGGGATCATTGCGATGACCGCACAGCCGCTCAATTCCCTTCGCACCGGTCCCGACGAGCGCGGCCATTTCGGCATTTACGGCGGACGCTTCGTCGCCGAAACGCTGATGCCGCTGATCCTGGAGCTGGAAAAAGCCTATGCTGAGGCCAAGGCTGATCCGGCGTTTAGGACGGAGATGAATGGCTATCTCACGCACTATGTCGGCCGCCCGTCGCCGCTCTATTTCGCCGAGCGTCTGACGCAATATTGCGGCGGCGCGAAAATCTACCTTAAGCGCGAGGAGCTCAATCATACCGGCGCGCACAAAGTGAACAATGTGCTCGGCCAAATCCTGCTGGCGCGGCGGATGGGCAAGAAGCGCATCATCGCCGAGACCGGCGCCGGCATGCATGGCGTTGCAACCGCAACGCTGTGCGCGCGTTTCGGTCTCGAATGCATCGTCTATATGGGTTCGGTCGATGTCGATCGGCAGAAGGCGAATGTCTTCCGCATGGAGATGCTCGGCGCCAGAGTCGTGCCGGTCGAATCGGGCTCGAAAACGCTCAAGGACGCGATGAACGAGGCGTTGCGCGATTGGGTAACGAATGTCGAATCGACGTTCTATTGCATCGGCACCATCGCCGGCCCGCACCCCTATCCGATGATGGTGCGGGATTTTCAGTCGATCATCGGCCGCGAGACGCGCGAGCAGATGCAGGCGGCAGAGGGCCGGCTGCCGGATTCGCTGATCGCCTGTATCGGCGGCGGCTCCAATGCCATGGGCCTGTTTCATCCGTTTCTCGACGATACCCACGTCGAGATCTACGGCGTCGAGGCGGCGGGTCACGGGCTCGATACCGGCATGCACGCCGCCTCGATCGCCGGAGGCCGGCCCGGCGTGCTGCACGGCAATCGCACTTATCTTCTGATGAACGACGACGGCCAGATCAACGAGGCGCATTCGATCTCGGCCGGCCTCGACTATCCGGGCATCGGACCGGAACATTCGTGGCTGCATGACGTCGGCCGCGTCACCTTCCTGTCGGCGACCGACGACGAGGCGCTCCACGCTTTCCGGCTCTTGTCGAAGCTCGAAGGCATCATTCCGGCGCTCGAACCGGCGCATGCCGTCGCCAAAGTGCTGGAGCTTGCGCCGCGTAAGCCCAAGGATCACCTTATGGTGGTCAATCTGTCGGGCCGCGGTGACAAGGATCTCGATACGGTCTCGCGCCATCTGGGGCATAAAACGCGATGACGGGACGGATCGATCGGCGCTTCGCGGCGCTGCGCAAGGAAGGCCGCGCCGCGCTCGTCACCTTCACCATGGCCGGCGATCCGGATTTCGAAACGTCGCTTGCGATCCTCAAGGGCTTGCCCAAAGCCGGCGCGGATGTGGTCGAGTTCGGCATGCCGTTCACCGATCCGATGGCGGACGGGCCGGCGATTCAGGCTGCGGGCTTGCGGGCGCTCAAGGCAGGGCAAAACATGAAGAAGACGCTCGCAGCGGTCCGGGAGTTTCGCGCCGGCGACGACGCGACCCCGCTCGTGCTGATGGGCTACTACAATCCGATCTACGTTTACGGCGTGGAACGATTCCTGGCCGACGCCAAGGCCGCCGGCGTTGACGGGCTGATCGTGGTGGATTTGCCGCCCGAGGAAGACACCGAATTGTGCCTGCCGGCCGTCAAAGCCGGCCTCAATTTCATCCGGCTTGCTACACCGACGACCGACGACAAGCGGCTCCCGACCGTGCTGACGAACACGTCCGGCTTCGTCTATTACGTGTCGATCACCGGCATTACTGGCGCCGCCGCGCCGGATACCGGCAAGGTCGCTGCCGCGGTGGCGCGGATCAAGCGGCACACGGCGCTCCCGGTCTGTGTCGGCTTCGGCGTGCGCACCGCCGCGCATGCGTGCGCCATCGCCGATGGTGCCGACGGGGTCGTCGTCGGCTCGGCGCTGGTCGAAACAATACGCAAAAGTCTCGGGAGCGATTCCAGGCCGACGTCGTCCACGGTTACGTCAGTGACCGGGCTCGTCCATGAGCTTGCCGCAGGCCTACGCGGCGCGCGTGTCGGCGCCGGCTGACGCCCCAGGTTGAATTCCGTAAATTCCCTCCACACATAACACCGATCACTGGAGGGGTTGGCATGGCCCGCGATACGGCGCGCGATTGGATGTGGTCGGAGGCGTGCGAGATGCTCGCGCGCGCCGAACGTATGCATCGTGAGCTGTTTCGCCCGGCGGGCGCGCCGGCGCAGTTGCCGGCTTGGGAGCCGCCGGTTGACATCCTGGAAACCGAATTCGAGGTTTTGGCGCTGGTCGCTCTGCCGGGCGTCGATCCGGACAATGCCCAAGCCGTTATCGAGGACGGCGATCTCGTGATCGCCGGCACGCGCGTTCTGCCGGAACAATTGCGCACCGCGACCATTCATCGGCTCGAACTTCCGCAGGGGCGTTTTTACCGGCGGCTGCGGCTGCCAGCCGGGCGCTATACCGGCGTTCACCGCGCCGCGATCGCCGGTTGCTTGGTGGTCACATTGCAAAAGGCCGGAGTAAACCGTGGCTGACGAACAAATAACCGCGAAAGAAAGCGCCTCTCCGGGCGGCGTTGCGTCGCCGCCATTGCCGCCCGATGCACTGATCGTGGTGCCGGTGCGCAACACGGTGCTGTTTCCCGGCATGGTTTTGCCGATCACGCTCGGCCGCCCGAAATCGATCGCGGCGGCGCAACAGGCCGTGCGCGATCAGCGCCAAGTCGGCATCCTTTTACAACGCGTGGCCGAGGTCGACGACCCGAGCGCGATCGATATGCATCGTATGGGCACGCTCGCGAATATCGTGCGCTATGTCACGACTCCCGACGGCAGTCATCACCTCGTTTGCCAGGGCGAACAGCGATTCCAGGTCGTCGAATATCTCAGCGGCTGGCCGTTTTTGGTCGCGCGCGTTTTGCGGATACCCGAATCGGAAACGCGCACGCCCGAAATCGAAGCGCGCTTCGTCAATTTGAAGGCGCAGGCGGTCGAAGCCGTTCAGCTCTTGCCGCAGGTGCCGGCCGATTTGTTGGCGGCGGTCCAATCCGTCGAAGCGCCGCCGGCGCTCGCCGATCTCGCCGCCGCTTACATGGACATCAAGCCGGAAGAGAAGCAGGAGATTCTCGAAACGGTCGATATCACGGCGCGGATGGACAAAGTCTCGCGGATGCTCGGCCACCGCATCGAAGTGCTGCGCCTGTCGCAAGAAATCGGCCGTCAGACCAAGGCGGCGCTGGACGAGCGCCAGCGCGAAGCGCTGTTGCGCGAGCAAATGGCGGCGATCCAGCGTCAGCTCGGCGAAGGCGAGGAGGGCAAGGCCGCCGAAATCGCCGAGCTCGACAAGGCGATCGCCAATGCCGGCATGCCGAAGGAGGTCGAGGACCAGGCGCGCAAGGAATTGCGACGGCTGCAGCGCATGCCCGAAGCGGCCGGCGAATACGGCATGGTGCGGACCTATCTCGATTGGCTTATCGAATTGCCGTGGCGCTTGCCCGAGGAGAAGCCGATCGACATTGCCGAGGCGCGCCGCATCCTCGACGAGGATCATTACGATCTTGAGAAAATCAAGCGGCGCATCGTCGAATATCTCGCCGTGCGCAAGCTCAGCCCGCAAGGCAAGGCGCCGATCCTGTGCTTCGTCGGCCCGCCCGGCGTCGGCAAGACCTCGCTCGGCCAGTCGATCGCGCGCGCCATGGACCGCAAGTTCGTCCGCGTGAGCCTCGGCGGCGTGCATGACGAAGCGGAAATCCGCGGTCATCGCCGCACCTATATCGGCGCGCTCCCGGGCAACATCATCCAGGCGATCCGCAAGGCCGGCTCGCGCAATTGCGTCATGATGCTCGACGAAATCGACAAGCTCGGCGCGGGCATCCAGGGCGATCCCGGAGCGGCGCTGCTCGAAGTGCTCGATCCCGAGCAGAACAACACGTTCCGCGACAACTACCTCGCCGTGCCGTTCGATTTGAGCCGCGTGGTCTTCATCACCACGGCGAACATGCTCGATACCATACCCGGCCCGCTGCGCGACCGCATGGAGATCATCAGCCTTGCCGGCTACACCGGTGACGAGAAGCTCGAGATCGCGCACCGTTATCTTGTGCGGCGACAGATGGAAGCCAACGGACTCAAGCCGGGTCAGGCCGAAATCGACGACGACGCGCTGCGCGACATCATCCAGTATTATACCCGCGAAGCGGGCGTGCGCAGTCTCGAACGTCTGATCGGTCAGGCGCTGCGTAACGCGGCGGTGCGCATTGCCGAGGGCCAGTCTGGGCCGATTCGGATTACGCGCGGCGATCTTCCCGCGATTCTCGGCGCGCCGCAGTTCGAAAGCGAAACGGCGATGCGGACGAGCGTGCCGGGCGTTGCCACCGGGCTCGCTTGGACGCCGGTGGGCGGCGACATTCTGTTCATCGAGGCCACGCGCGTGCCCGGCTCCGGCAAGCTCATCCTGACCGGTCAGCTCGGCGAGGTGATGCGGGAAAGCGCGCAAGCCGCGCTTTCGATCGTGAAGAACCGCGCCGCGGCGCTCGGCATCGATGCGAGCAAGTTCGAGAAAAGCGATATCCACGTCCACGTCCCGGCGGGCGCGATCCCGAAGGACGGTCCGAGCGCCGGCGTCGCCATGTTCATGGCGCTCGTCTCGCTGATGACCGAGCGCACCGTGCGCAGCGATACCGCGATGACCGGCGAGATCAGCCTGCGCGGCCTTGTGCTGCCGGTCGGTGGGATCAAGGAAAAGGTCGTCGGCGCGCACCGTGCCGGCATCAAGCGCATCATGTTGCCGGCGCGCAATCGCAAGGATTACGACGACATTCCCGAAATCGCGCGCGAGGAAGTGGAATTCATCTGGCTCGAACGCGTCGAGGAGGCGGTCGCCGCGGCTTTGGAGCCGCGCAAGATCGACAAATCCCCGGCCGCCGTGCCGGACCTCGCGGGCGCGGAGGCGTGATTGTTATTCCACGGCATTGCGAAGCGGCGAATCTCGTTCTCGTGGGAAGAGCACGACGCAACCGCCCGGATCATGCTTATGGATTCCGGGTTCCGCGCTGGCGCTCGGCCCCGGAATGACGCTCACTCCACCGGCGGCAAATTCAGCGCGCGGTCGACCAAGGCGCCGGCGCGCTTGAAATCGAAATTGCGATAAAGGTTCAGCTTCGCCCCGAATGATGGACCGCCGTAGAATTTCTCATATTGTTGATGCCGGCTGCCGAATTCGGAGCCTAAAAAGTCCCAGATCAACCGCATCAGCTTGACGCGCGTTTTCGCGTCCGCAGAACCCGAGCGCATGTAGCGCTCGATGTCGGCCGCGATTTCCGGGTTGCCGAAATCGGCTTGCGACGACGGCAGCGTGATGAACGCCGCGCCCGCCATTTCACGGATGATTTCCAGCATTCGGCCATTGAATTCGGATTGCATCGCGTTTGCGGCGTAGTACGCCGTTCGCGACGGCCACAGCGCGCCGTCCTCGATCGTCGCCATTGTCTCGTGCGCGAGCAGCATGGACTCGTAGATCGATACCAGCGCGACGAGTTCGCCCATCATGATCGTCACCGCAGGATTGGCGGCGTTACCGGTCATTTCGTTCATGCGCTGAGCAAGTCCCGCCATGAACCGCAATTTGGTGACATAGCGCGTCTGCGCCTGGTGATTGCCGAGAAGATGCGCGGGCGTCTTGCGCCACTGATCGCGCGACAATTCGACATTGCGGTAGATGAAAACGCGCTCCCACGGCACGAAGACATTGTCGAAAACGACATAGCTGTCGGATTCGTCGAACCGGCTCGATAGGGGATAGTCAAAGGCGCTGCCGGCGCGCGAGAACGGCCGGCGCGGGTAGAGCTTTAATCCCTCCGCGTCGACCGGGACGGCAAGGCAATTGGCGTAATTCTCGTCGCCCGGCTGCAAGGGGTGAATGCAACTGAGCTGGATGAAATCGGACAGGGCGCCGCCGGTGGCGAGTTGCTGCGCGCCCTTGATGAAGATCCCGTCGTCGCGCTCCTTCACTACGCCGGCGTAAAGCGTCGGGTCGCTCTGCTGATGGGCCGGCTTTGAGCGATCGATTTGCGGCGGCACGATCGCATAGCTGCAATAAATGTGATTGTCGCGCATGAATTCGTAGAACGCGACGAGATTGTCGGCGAATTGCTGCCCGGCGGCGGCGAAAAACTGTGGCGTCGCCGCATAGCCGCAGAAGAAGCCGGCGACGTGATCCGGCGCGCGACCCATCAGCCCGAAGGTGGCTTCGGCCCAGGTCTCCGAGAATAGGCGCCGCGCCCTTAAATCGGCGTGCGTGAGCGGAATCTGCCAGGCGCGCTGCACCGGCTTGCCGGTCTTGGGCGAAACGAAGGTCATGCGCTCGCGCAGCTCGGGCGCCGCGGCGATGTCGTAGAGATTTGCGATCGATCGCGCAGCCTCGCGGAACGCTGGATGCGCCGTTACGTCTTCGACGCGCTCGCCGTCGAGAAAAACGCGGCGGCCGTCTTTGAGCGAGCGAAGATAATCGGCACCCGTACGCATCGGCGGCTCTCCCCGGTTCCGCCGGTCCATTTAGCCCGACCGCGGCGCGCATGTCATCGGAGAAAAGCCGAAGCGAAAGCGGCCGCGCTCCAGTAAACGGCTTAGTATACGTCGGTCTGATAACGCCCGGTTTTCTTGAGTTCGGCGAGGAAGATGGCGGCCTCTTCGGCCGAGCGCGCGCCGTGAGCCGAAATGACGTCGAGCAAAGCGCGCTCGACGTCCTTACCCATGGCGATCGCGCCGCAGACATAGACATGGGCGCCCTCGGCAATCCAGCTCCAAAGATCGCGGCCGACTTCGCGCATGCGATCTTGCACATAAAATTTGCGTTCGTCGTCGCGCGACCACGCTAACGACAGCCTGGTGAGAAAGCCGGCGGCCTTCATGCCGGCGAGCTCGTCCTCGTAGAAAAAATCGCAATCGCAACGCTGATGCCCGAAAAAGAGCCAATTGCGACCCGGCGCCTTGATGGCCATGCGTTCGTGGAGAAAGGCGCGGAACGGCGCGATACCGGTGCCTGGGCCGATCATGATGATTGGAGCCGAATGGTTGCGTGGCAGGCCGAATCCTTGCGCCTTCTGCACATAGGCTTTCAGCTTCGTTCCCGGCGCAATGCGGTCGGCAAAGAAAGTCGAAGCGATGCCAAGGCGCTGCCTTTCCCCGATTGCGTAGCGCACCGCATCGACGGTCAGCGCCACGCGGCCCGGCGCGGTTTTCGGCGATGAGGCGATCGAATAAAGCCGCGGCTGGAGCGGATCGAGCGACTCGATAAAAGCTTCCGGGTCGGGCCGGATGCCGGGAAACTTTTGCAGGGCGGCCAGAACGTCAAGCGTCGCCGCGTCGCCGTCGGGATCGGCGCCGCGCGCAAGTTCCTTCGCCTTCTGCCGCCGCTCGCCGCCGGTAATGTAGGAGATAAGCTCGAACAGCATATCCGGCGCGACACCGAGCGAGGAATCGTCCGTCAGCACGTCGCGCAACGAACGGTCCGCAATAGGAAAGTCCGGCGGTGCGCCGATGGCCGCGATCACGGCATCGACCAGCGCGGGATCGTTGCGGGGAAAAACGCCGATCGAATCGCCAACTGCATAGTCCATGCCGGCTTCGCCAAGATCGAGGTCGATATGCCAGGTCTCCTTGTTCGACCCGGCCTTGTTCAAGCGCGTGCGCGAGACAAACGTGATCGCGGCGGGACGGTCGCGCGACGGGCTCGTCGCGGCGCTTTTGGCGGTCGGGACGACCGCCGGTGTCGGCGCGTTTGCCGCCGGCTGCTTGGCAGGTTTGGGAATCGCGCCGAATTCGGCATAAAGCGTTTTGAGCACCCGGGCTGTTTCCTTGCCGCCCGGCACGCACAGATTCAGCCGCTCCTCGCTCCTGAGAAAAATCGCGTTGGCGTAGTCCTCGCAATTGTAACCGCACTGGCCGCAATCTTGCTGGCCCATCGCCGCCATCATCCGCCGCCGCAGCGGCCGGTTTTCGGCGAGCTGCATCCGCTCGCCGAGCGGCATGGCCGGATCGTGCCATGGCTTGTTGCCGTCGTCGCCATTGTCGAGCGGGCCGCGCTCCGCCGGCGTCGACGCGACGCCCTGCATCAGCGCTGCGGTTTCGGCTGGCGACAGCGGATTAACGCCGCCGTCGATTCCCAAGAGGCCGGCGAAAAAGCCATTGAGCCAGGTACGCTGCTCGGCGGAAAACGGCGCGCTCTCCGGTATCAAGATCGGGATTGGCGGTGGCGCAGTGTGCGTCATTCGCTGGTCCCGGCTGCGAACAATTCCTTCAGCGCGTCGATCTCGTGACGGCGCGTGAAAGCCGCGAAGCTCTCCTGCGGCGCGGCGCGATGGGCGAGATAGGCCTTGAGCATGCGCTCGATCGTGCGCGGAGCGTCTTCGGCTTTGACGTCGCGGTAAATCTCGCGGCCGCATAGCGCATCCGGCCCAAAGCCGCCGCCGACATGAATGTGATAGCCCTCGACCTGATCGCCATCGTCTGACACTTGCACTTTGGTGCCGAGGAGCCCGATATCGCCGATGTAGTGTTGCGCGCAGGAATTCGGGCAGCCAGTGAGGTGAATGTTGAGCGGGGCGTCAAGCTGGACGCGGCTCTCGCACCACTGCGCGATCGCCTCCGCGTGGCCCTTGGTGTCGGACATTGCGAGCCGGCAGCCGACATTGCCGGTGCAAGCGATGAGGCCGGCGCGGATCGATGTCGCCTTCGTCGACAGCCCAAGCGCTGCGATGGCCGCTTCCGCTTCCGCAACGCGCGCCTGCGGCACGCCGGATATCAGCAGGTTTTGCCAGACGGTAAGACGGATATCGCCGTCGCCGAATTCCCGCGCGACTTTGCCGATCCCACGCATCTGGCCGGCGGTGAGCCTGCCGACCGGCAGCACGACGCCGATCCAGCACAGGCCTTCCTGCTTTTGCGCATGTACGCCGATATGCCCAAGCCGATCGCAGGCCGGCCGCGGCGCGACGGCTTCTGCGGGCGCACGCACGAGTTTGCGGCCGAGCTTTTCCTCGATCGCCGCAACGAACTTCTCGAAACCCCAAGCATCGAGGACGTATTTCAGGCGTGCTTTCGCCCGATTGGTGCGGTCGCCGTGTTCGATGAAGACGCGCACCACCGCATCGGCGACTTGTGTGGCTTCCGACGGCTGCACGATGACGCCGGTGTCGCCGGCGAAGGCTTGGTGGCCGGTAATGCCGCCGAGCATGAGGCGAAACCAAACCTCCGGTTCGATGCCGTGTCCGTCTTTCACCTCGACTGCTTGAAAGCCGATGTCGTTGGTCTCTTCGAGAACCGGGATGAGGCCGCCGCCGTCGAAGCCGACGTTGAATTTGCGCGGAATGCCGTAGAGCGAGCGGTCGTTGAGAATATGGAAATGCCACTCGCGGGCATAGGGCCGCGTATCGATCAATTCCTGCGGATCGATGCCCGCGGTCGGCGTACCCGTGACATTGCGGATATTGTCGGCGCCCGAGCCGCGCGAGCATAGGCCGAGATCCTGGATCGCTTCGATCATGACGACCGCGTTCTTCGGCTCGACTTCGCGCATTTGCAGATTGGCGCGCGTCGTCACGTGGGCGTAGCCACCGGCATAGCGCTCCGCGAGATCGGCCACGCCCGCGAGCTGCCAATGCGCAAGGATGCCGTTGGGAATGCGCAGCCGGCACATATAGGTCTTTTGCGCGGGCGCGCAGTAGAACAGGCCGAAAAACCGCCAGCGGAAATTATCGTCGGCTTTCGGCGGCTCGTTCTTGGCGGCCTGATCCTTCAATCGCTCGTAAGCGTCGAAAGGGTGAAGCTCGCGTTTGAATTTTTCCGGATCGGAAAGCTTGCCGCCGGCTTGGATGACGCGATTTTGTGCGCGCAATGCCGCCGCATCGGGCCCGACCGGCTCCGCCATGCCGGCTGAACTGGCCGCCCCATTTTGCGCGAGAGCCGAAGGCACGCTGGCGCCGACGCCATTGGGCCGCACCGTTCGTGCGATCTGCAGGCCGGCCATGAAGCCTTCGAGATAGCGCTTCTGTTCTGGTTCGAAATCGCCCGGCATTGCGTGTTCCGTTGTTGAAAGACCTCCGTCTGTGTCCGGATCGCTCTTGTCCAACCGCTTCCCGCGCGGGGAAGGATGGTCAGTCTCTCCTATTCGGCAGGCACGCCGGTCGGCGTCGGCGCCAGGACCTTGGAAACGCCCCGCGGCTTGTAAGTGGCGTAAATGGCAAGGCCGGTGAAGGTGAAGCCGCCAACCAGATTGCCGAACGTGACTGGAATCTGATTCCACAGCCACCAATCGGCGACCGTGACTTTTGCTCCCATCATCATGCCGGTTGGAATGATGAACATGTTGACGACTGAGTGCTCGAAGCCTTGGGCGAAAAAGATGAAGACCGGCATCCAGGCGCAGGCAATCTTGCCAATGACGCTGTTGGTGGTCATCGCCAGCACGATGGCGAGGCAGACCATCCAGTTACACAGTATCGCCCTGACGAAGACGGTGACGAGCCCGGCGAACCCGAGGGCCGAATAGCCGGTGGTCTTGAGCTCGGCGATTTGCACGATGCGCGCGGCAACGCCCGCGGGCGCAGCCGTGCCCATATTGGTGAGCGCAATGGCAATGAGCGCACCATAGGCGACGCTGCCGATCAGATTGCCGATGAAGACCCAGCCCCAATTGACGAGAACGGCGGACGCACTGGCCTCGCGGTTAAGCCACGGCAGTGGCACAAGCGCGAAGCTTCCGGTGACGAGTTCGAGACCGAGCAGCACGATGCTGATGAGTCCGACCGGAAAGATCAGCGCGCCGACGAGAGGTACGTTGGTCTGCACCGCCCCGGTGAAGGCAAGACTCGTGGCAACACCGAGGATGGCACCTGATAGCATCCCGCGGATCAGCAGGTCGCGCGGCGGCAGCGCGAGCTTGCGCCTGCCGCCCTCGACCATGGCCAGCGCCACATCGGCGGGTTTCACATAATCAACCGTGTCCATTCGTTCTCTCCTGCGTCGGTGCACCTGCGCTCCGTTTGCATCGGAGCGCGCAGCATCCGCTATCGCTGGGAACCGCAAGATGCGTGCCAGGCCCTGAGTGTGTGGCGATATCGGCTTTTGGTAGTTTCTTGAGGGGCTTATGGCGGGTTCGCCGCCCTGCTTGATGGCAGATGCTTGCCTGTTTAGGTTGCTTATCCGCCTACGTTTTGTGCAGCGCACAAAATCTATGCAACCGACGGCAGAAGGAAAAAGTTTGGATCAGACGCCGGCGCTCGTCATCGCTCGCTCGGCCTGCCAATCCTTGCCGAGACCCGTGCCGTTTGGAAAAACCAGCGACTTGATGACGACGGGCACCGCGCCCGACGCGTCGAGAATTCTGCCGATGTCGATGTAGTCGAACTCTTTGAGTTCCAGTCCGTCGATGGAGACGATCGCGTTGCCGATCTTCATCTCTTCGCAACAATGGATGCCGATCAACCCACCGACGTCGCCGTCGCCCGCGAGCACGATAGGATGTCCGCGCGCCAGGATCGCTTCCAATCCCTGAACGATCCCTTTGCAAAAATCGTCGAGCCGATGGAATGTCGCCGAGCCGCGCCACGGCACGAAGACCGCGACCGGGCTTTCGCCGTCGTCCAGATCGAGACGCTTGAGTGCGGATTTGATCGCCGCAGCGACCGCCGCCGAATCGATCTTCTCTTCGGCGAGCGGCAGCGCCGGCGCGATGACAGGCACGTTGCGCAGCGGCAGGGTGCCGAGCGGCGCAACAAAAATGGTGCTGCCGGAAACCTGCATCGTATATTGCGACGCCCCGATCACCGTGGCGCGAATACGCGCATCGGGCCGCGCCAGTGCCGGTCCGCCCTGCAATCGCGCGCGCAGTTCGACGGCAAGCTCGGGGCCGAGATCGCCGTACGATTTGGCTTCGCCGCCGTAAATATATTCGGAAACGCCGCCGGAAAAACTCACATCCGAAATCTTGCCGCGGAAACGCAGCGGATCGAGTCGCAGCAAGTCGGCGCCGCCAATGCGCGGCGAACCGCCGCGCATTGCTTCAAACAGACTGTCGGCCATGCGGGCGGCGAGCGCGCGAGCGTGCTGCTCGGTAAGAACGGCGTTCGGTTCCAGTTTCAGGCCGAGCGCGGCGGCGAAACGGCCTCCGGCCTCTTCGAGCCGCACGATGCGCCGCGCCTCGTCGACGACGACAAGCCGGGCGCCGACGTCGAGTGCGGTGACATCGGTTACCTTGCCCTCGGCGCATATCGCTATTTTCGCGGTGCCGCCGCCGACATCGACGTTCATGACCGGCGCGCCGTTGCGAATCGAGCGTGCCGCCGTCCCCGAGCCGTAAGCCGCCATTACCGACTCCAAACTGTCGCCGGCGCTAACAGCGACCATCCGCCCGGCTTGCCGCGCGAACAATTCGCCGATGCGCCGCGCATTGCGCCGCCGCACGGCAACGCCGGTCAGAATCAAGGCGCCGGTGTCGATCTCGTCGGGATCGACTTTGGCGTCCTTGTACTGACGCTCGATGAACGCGCCGAGCGCATCGGCGTCGATCGTGTCTTCGGCCGCGTACGGCGTCAGCAGGATGTCGGACTGGTAAAAGCTCTCGCGTTCGGTCACGACATAGCGGCTGTCGAGCCGTTCCAGCACGATCCGCGAGAACACCAGATGCGAGGTCGACGAACCGATATCGACGCCGACCGACAGTAGGCACAATTCGTCCTCGTCGCCGAACGTGCGTCCGGTATTGGAAAAGAAGATGCGGCCGCCGGTTTGTTCGGTCATGCGGGGCGCTCTCGTTTGCGTCGTTGCCGGGCATGTCCCGGCAATCGCGGTCGTCCAGCTCCATGTTTTGCGACTCGGGATGCCCGGCACAAGGCCGGGCATGACGACATAGCAGATCCAAATCATTCCTTCGGCAACAATCCGCGGTAATCGCGCTCGTAATATTCGGGGCGCATGCGATTCTCGGCGCCTTCGCGCTTCATTCGCTCGGCATATTCCTGGCGGAGGAATGGATCCTCCATGTAGTAAGGGATCGCGGTTCCGCCCTCGGGAATATCCATCGCGGTATAGTCGATGTGTTTCTCGCCAGGCGGGCCGGGTTCGCATCCGGGATTGTGCGGTCCGAACCAGGCCGTCAGCCGGAACGGTTCTTTCGACGCGCCGAAATGCTGGTGATACCAGCGCGCGCCGCCCGGCGCCGCCGAAACCATGCCGACCGGTTCGTAATCCACCCGCTTGACCTGATCGGCCTTGCCGTCCTTCCACGGCGTCAGACCGAGCTGCTCCGGCCAAGTATAAGTATAGCCTTTGCCCTTCACGCAGATCAGCACCGCCGCCGAAGTGTGGGCATGCGCCTTGGAATAATGGCCGTTCTCATGCTGTCCGATCCACAGATAGAAGGTGTTGCCGGTCATGAAGGGTTCGACGCGGCGCCAGCCGGGCGAACGGCGGTTGTCGAGCGGCAAGTCGCAATTGACGATGTCGGGAATGAAATTGGTCCGCCGCATCGCCAATCCGCGCACCGGATCGGGCTCGATGTCGTCCTTGTATTTGTAAAAATCCTCGGCGCCGGAAAATCGATCGCGAAATTGGTAGGGGCAATTGAAAATAACGTCGACATTGTTGATGAGGTTCATCAGATTGGGCGCGGTCGTGCCGGCAAGCAGAAGCGCCGGCGTCGAACTCGCGTTGACGATCCGGTGCATCGCATTGACGGGAATCGAAAACAGCGAGCCTTTCTGCCATTCGAAGACGTACCGCTTGTTATCGCCTTCGAGCCAGACCTCGGTCGAACCGCGGCCTTCGACGACAAGATAAATTTCCTCGTATAAGTGCTTTTCGGCATTGAGCGCGCCGGCGCCCGGCACTTCAACGACGTAAGCGCCCCATTTGCCCTCGGTGCCATGGAGCTGAATGTAGCTGCCGCGGCCGCCCATGCGCGGCCAGGGCTGCAGCGGCAGGTTTTGCACCTTGCTGACGCCGATGTCGCGATAAATCGGAATGCCGTCGGATTCCATGAACAGATCGTAGGCCGTCTTGGGGCGGCCAAATTTCCCGAACCCGGCGCGCTTGAAGCCCGACGGTTCGTGCCAATGAACCTGGCCGGCGATCTCATGCATTATGGCGTCCTCTTTGCGTCCTCCGCCCTCGCGCGCGACGACGCGGAAATTCGCGGCCGTGCCGCGACGCGGCATAACCGCGGCCCGATCGGCGGAAATGTCGCTCGATTGCTTAGGCTTTCACCCCATGTACAATGCGCAACAGGCCATTGCAACGGGCCGCAGCAGGCGCTGCATCTTCGTTTGCGCTGGCGGGTGAGCGAGCGTTCCGCCACTTGATCCTGCACGCAAGCGCCGGCCAGACCTCCGATACGCCACGAAAGAACCGCCCATTCTCGGATGAAGGAAGGAAGTTGAGAAATCATGCCGATGAACAAGCCGCATCTCGAGTTTCACAAAGTCGATATGGATAAGGGCTGGGTGACGCCGCCAGGTTATCCGGCCGGCATCGAACAAAAAATCCTGGCGAGCGATCTCGACGAAACGCGCAAGATGGGCAGCAGGACCCGCCTGTTGCGGTTCGCGCCCGGCATCTACACCAAAAGTCCTTTCGTGCACGATCATTGGGAGGAGGTTTATCTGGTTTCCGGAGATTTGATCGTCGGCAACGACGTCAATGGCAAGGGTGGCGAGTCGTTCGACGCGCCGACCTATGCGTGCCGTCCACCCGGCGTCTATCATGGTCCCTTCAGATCAGAGCGCGGCTGCTTGCTTTACGAAATTCACTATTACGACGAAAGCGGCAAATAGATCCGGCTGCGGAGATCGAATGCGATCGGCGGAAAAATTGACGCGCACGAAGGAGCGGACAAAGCCCGCACTGCGGCCGTATCTCGCTGCGACGCGGAGCTTTGCATCGGGCGGCGCGACGCCACGGCAGTTTCTCGAAGAATCGCTTGAGTTGCTGGAAAGCTGGGAACCGCGGATCGGTGCATTCGTCTGCACCAATCTGCCCGAAGCGCGCAAAGCGGCGGAAAGTTCGACGGAACGTTGGCGCGCGGGTCGATCGCTGTCGCCGATCGACGGCATGCCGGTCGGCGTCAAGGACGTGATCGAGACATGCGATATGCCGACCCAGATGGGCTCGCCGCTTTTTTCCGGCTGGCGCTCCGAGAAAGACGCGGCCAGCGTGCGGGCGTTGCGCGATGCCGGCGCCGTGATCCTCGGTAAAACCGTCACGACCGAATTCGCCGCAGCCGAACCGCGCGGCACGCGCAATCCCTGGAATATGGCGCATACGCCCGGAGGATCTTCGAGCGGCTCGGCCGCCGCCGTGGCGTGCGGCATCGTCAGCGCGGCGCTCGGTACGCAAGTCATCGGTTCGGTTATCCGCCCGGCGAGCTTTTGCGGCTGCATCGGTTTCAAGCCGACCGTCAATGCGATCAACCGAGAGGGCAGTCACGACTATCAGAGCCAGAGTTGCACCGGCATTCTCGCCGCCTCGCTGCAAGACGCCTGGCAAATCGCCCGCGAAATCGTCGCGCGAGTCGGCGGCGATGCCGGCACTCCCGGCCTGCAAGGTCCGGATGCAATGCCGTCGTCCGCGAAGCCGCGGCGGCTCGGGGTGCTCGAAACCGCCGGATGGCATGTCGCTTCGGCCGAGGCCAAGCAAGCGCTCGATGATTGCGTTCAGCGACTGAAATCCGCCGGGATTGAAATCCACACGCGTCACGACGACGACAAGATAGCCGCGCTCGAAACCGATCCGATAGATACGGCCGAACTGTCGAACCGCTGCAACGGCTGGGAGACGCGCTGGTTCTTCCACTCGATGCGCGATCGCGATGCCGGCGCATTAAGCCGCAACATCACCGAGCGCGCCGGGAAATACGAGGACATGACGCTTGCCGATTATCGCGCCGCCCTCAAGGAACGCGCCCGCGTGCGCGCAGTGCATGCCGAACTTGCCGCGAGCTGCGATGCCTTTATCACGCTCGCCGCGCCGAGCCATGCGCCGGAAGGGCTCGGCTCGACGGGGAATCCCGAATTTGCCGTGCCGGCCTCGCTGCTCGGCGTGCCGGCGCTGTCGCTGCCGCTGTTCGAAGTCGGCGGCATGCCGCTCGGCTTGCAGGTGGTCGGCTATCGCGATCGCGACGCCGATGCATTCGCCGCCGCAGCTTGGCTCATGTCCGTGCTGGCGCAGGCGCGCTGACGGAACCAGCATGACGGCGCCTGGCGAAATTCCCCGCGTGCTCGAACGCTACCGCGGCGAACCGCATTCCAAGCGCGGCTATCCCGACCTGCACGATCATATTCTCGCGCTATACCGCGCCGGGCTCTTGGTCCTTGTCGATGAGCCGATCAACAAGGATACCGAAATGCATCCGCTGGTCCGCTGGCAATATCGCGGCGGCATCGCCGAAGGCGACCGCCGGGCGTTTTTGTTCACACAGCCGACCGACAGGAAGGGCGCTCGCTACGATGTGGCGGTACTGGTCGCCGGCCTTGCCGCCAACCCGGACGTTTACCGGATCGGATTCGGCCGCCCGCTCGATGAAATCGGCGCCGCTTGGGTCAAGGCGCTGACGGCTCCGATCGAGCCGCGCGTCGTTACCGACGCGCCATGCCAGGAGATTTGCATTCTCGGCGACGCGCTCGACGTCGCGGGCGCCGCCTTGGATGGGCTGCCGGTGCCGATTTCGACGCCCGGCTTCGACAATGCGCCGTATCTCTCCGCCGGCCACTACATCACCAGGGATCCGGACAACGGCCGGCAGAATGTCGGCAATTATCGCGGCCAGCTCAAAGCGCCGCGGCGGCTCGGCATGAATCCATCGGTCGAATTGCGCGCCGGGATCTACACCCATTGGCTCAAATACAAGGCGCGCGGCGAACCGATGCCGTGCGCCGTCGTCGTCGGCTGCCCGCCGCTGATATCCTATGCCGCTGTTCAGAAGCTGCCGGAAAATCTGGATGAGTTGTCTGTTGCGGGCGCGCTCGCCGGCACGCCGATCAATGTGGTGCGGGGCAAGACCGTCGATCTCTTAGTGCCGGCCGAAGCGGAAATCGTGATCGAGGGATTGATCGACACTGAATTTCTCGAACCCGAGGCGCCGTTCGGCGAATCCCACGGCTACGTCAATTTGCAGGAATATAACGCCTTCATGAATGTCACCGCGATCACGCGGCGCCGCCACGCCGTGTTGACGTCGTTTATCAGCCAAGTGACGCCGAGCGAGTCGAGCGTGATCCGCCGCGTCGCGATGGAGCCGCTCTATCTGCATCATCTGCGCTCGGTGCTCGGGGTCAAATCGATCAATCGCGTCGCGATGCATGAGCCGCTCACGAGTCTTTATGCCGTCATCGGCATCCAATTCGCGCGCGGCGCGCCGGAAACCGAAATCTGGCGCGCGCTCGATGGCGCCTCGACGCTGCATCGCTTCGCCGGGAAATGGATCATCGCGGTCGATGAGGATATCGATCCGCAAAACGCCGACGCGTTGTTCTGGGCGATGTCGTATCGTTGCCAGCCGCAGCACGACCTTCTGGTCGTGCCGCACAAACATCCCGGCCATGGCCCGCGTGGGCCCCGCGACGGCGGCGAAACCGCGGCGGTTCTGATCAACGCGACGCTGAAAGGAACTTACGCGCCGGTCGCATTGCCTAAGCGCGAATTCATGGAGCAGGCGAAGCTGATCTGGGAACGGCTCGGGCTGCCGCCGCTCAAGCCGGAGAGCCCCTGGCACGGCTACGAGCTCGGCTACTGGCCGGCGGAACTCGATCGCCAGGCGCGCATGGCCGCGGCGAGTGATTATTTCGCGCTCGGCCGCGAAACCGACAACCAGAGGCGCAGCGATGTGGCGATGAATACGCCGGTCGAGCGCGGCGACAGCGGCGACGAGGAATAGCGCGCGCGTTCCAACCGCGCCACTATTTTTTAGCTCCGTTCGTCGACGATAAGCGCGCGCAGCACGCCGATGCCGCTGATTTCCACTTCGAGCGTGTCGCCGGGTTTCATCCAAAGCGGCGGCTTGCGGCCATGGCCGACGCCTTCGGGCGTTCCGGTCGCAATGACGTCGCCTGCGGAAAGCGGGGTGAAGTCGGAGCAAAACGCGATAATCTGCGGAATAGAATAGATCAAAAGATCGGTCGTCGCGTGCTGGACTTTTTGGCCGTTGAGGCGGGTCGTCAGCGTGAGGTGGCTCGGATCGGGAATTTCGTCACTTGTGACGATCCAAGGCCCGAGCGGGCCGGTCGAAGGAAAATTTTTTCCCGAGGTCACGGAGAACTTCTGAAAGTCGCGCACGCTGCCGTCGACGAAACAGGTATAGCCGGCGACATGGTCGAGCGCCGCCTCCGGCTTGATGTGGCGTCCGCCCTTGCCGATGATGAGTGCGAGCTCGCCCTCGAAATCGAAATTGTCCGAAACCGAAGGCCGGATCATTTCGCCGCCATGGCCGACCAGCGTATCGCTGAAACGGGCAAACATGCTCGGCTGCTTGGGCAATTCGCGGCCCATTTCGGCGACGTGCGAGCGGTAATTGAGACCGGCGCAAAGAATCTTCCCCGGCCGCGGGATCACCGGCAGAAATTTTATTTCGCCGAGCCTGCGGTCGGCCGCGGCAACTTTCGCCGCGCGGCGGATGGCCTCGATCGTGCCGGCGGCAAGGGCCGCCCGCAAATCCGGCTGTCCTATCTTGTCGTTTAGCGTGACAACGCCGTCGTCGCGCGCCACGCCGAACCATTCCTTGCCGTCGGCGGCAAAGCTCAAAAGCTTCATGCGCCAGTTTCCTCTTGCCGCGGGTGGCATGAGCTTGCCGAAAATATTATACGCACGACACGAGGCATTTGTGCCACACTGAATTCGCCAAATCCGAAACGACGTTTAAGCCGTCAGGGAAATAGGCAGGGACGAGGGATGGGAGAATGGATATCAAGGTCGGTAGAAAGGCTATCGCCGAGGCGACGGAGGAGCTCAAGAACTGGGGCCGCTGGGGCAAAGACGACCATGTCGGCACGCTCAACCATGTCACGCCGCAGGATATCGTCAAGGCCGCAAGCCTGATCCGCACCGGCAAGGTCTTCGCGCTCGGCATTCCGCTCGACGCTACGGGTCCACAGACCGGTTTATTCGGCGGCCGTTTCAACCCGATCCATCAGATGCTCGCGACCGGCACCGATGCAATCGCCGGTCGGCAGGACTGGAACAAGATCCGCTACGCCGACGACACGCTCACGCTGTGCGTGCAGGGCGCGACGCACTGGGATGCGCTCGGCCATGTTTTCTACGAGGACAAGGCCTACAACGGCCACGACGCCAAGTTGATCGACTCCAAGGGGCTCAACGTGCTCGGCATCGAGCACTCGAAGAGCAAGATGGTGGGCCGCGGCGTGCTCCTCGATATCGCCCGCTTTCGCGGCGTGAAGTGGATGGCCGACGGCGAGAGCATTTCCAACGACGAACTCGACAAATGCGCCAAGGACCAGAACGTCTCCATCGGTCGCGGCGATTTCGTCATCATCCGCACCGGCCAGATGGAGCGCTGCCTCGCCGAAAAGAAATGGGGCGGTTACGCCGGCGGCGACGCGCCCGGCGTCAAGTTCGAGAACTGCTATTGGTGCCAGGAAAAGGAAATCGCGGCGATCTGCACCGATACCTGGGGCGTCGAGGTGCGGCCGAATGAAACCGTTGAAGCGAACCAGCCGTGGCACTGGGTCGTGATACCGGCCATGGGCCTGTGCATGGGCGAGATTTTCTATTTGAAGGAACTCGCGGAGGACTGCGTCGAGGACGGCGTCTACGAATTCTTCTTCTGCGGGCCGCCGCTCATCATCACCGGCGGCACCGGCTCGCCGATCAATCCGCAAGCGATTAAATAACGGAGGACAGAGGACAGACGACGGAGGACGGACAAGGGCATCCACTGGAGCATTCTTGATGTCCGCCGTCTGTCGTCCCTCCGCCGCCGTCCAGTCTGGAGGAACACATGGCCCGGCACCTCAAGCGTGGGATGGATGCGAGCGCGATCAAGGCCGCCGACGCCAAGGTCCGCGAAACGGTCGAACAGATCCTCGCCGACATCGAGGTGCGCAAGGACGCGGCCGTACGCGAACTGTCGCGCAAGTTCGACAACTGGTCGCCGCCCTCTTTCAAGCTCACGCTGGCCGAAATCGAGCGCGCGATCAGTCAGGTGCGCAAGCGCGATCTCGACGACATCAAATTCGCCCAGGCGCAGGTGCGAAATTTCGCACAGAAGCAGAAGGAAACGCTGCACGATCTCGAAGTCGAGACGCTGCCCGGAATCGTGCTCGGCCATAGGCATATCCCGGTAAGCTCGATCGGCTGTTACGTGCCCGGCGGCCGCTACCCGATGGTGGCCTCGGCGCACATGTCGATCGTTACCGCGCGCGTCGCCGGCGTGAAACACATCATCGCCTGCGCGCCGCCGTTCAAGGGCGGTCCGCATCCCGCGATCGTCGCAGCCATGCATTTCGGCGGTGCCGACGAGATTTTCGTGCTCGGCGGCGTGCAGGCCGTCGCGGCGATGGCGCTCGGCACCGAAACAATCGCCGCGGTCGATATGATCGTCGGGCCGGGCAACGCCTATGTGGCCGAAGCCAAACGGCAGCTCTTCGGCCGCGTCGGCATCGATCTCCTCGCCGGGCCGACGGAAACGCTCATCATCGCCGACGACACGGTGGACGGCGAACTGTGCGCGACTGATCTGCTCGGCCAGGCCGAACATGGGCCGACATCGCCGGCCGTCCTCATCACCAATTCGGAAAAGCTTGCGCGCGAGACGATCAAGGAGGTCGAGCGGCTCCTTGCGATTCTGCCGACCGCCGATGCAGCCGGTAAAGCCTGGGCCGATTACGGCGAGGTCATCGTTTGCGAGGACGAGGCCGAAATGGCGCGCGAGGCCGATCGCGTCGCCTCCGAGCATGTCCAGGTGATGACCCGCGACCCCGATTATTTTCTCAACACTATGAAAAATTACGGCTCGCTGTTTCTCGGTCCGCGCACCAATGTCGCCTACGGCGACAAGATCATCGGCACCAATCATACGCTGCCGACCAAAAAGGCGGCGCGCTACACCGGCGGACTGTGGGTCGGTAAATTCTTGAAGACCTGCACTTATCAAAAAGTGATGACCGACGAGGCCAGTGCCACGATCGGCGAAGCCTGTTCGCGGCTGTGCATGCTCGAGGGTTTCGTCGCGCATGCCGAACAGGCCAATATCCGCGTGCGCCGTTACGGCGGCCGTAACGTGCCTTACGGCGAGGCGGCGGAATGATCGAAGGCCTTTCACATATTACTTTCATCGTTCGCGACCTGGAGCGGATGACGGCGATTCTGACCGGCGTGTTCGATGCACGTGAAGTCTATTCAAGCGGTGAAGAGACCTTCTCGACGGCGCGGGAAAAATTCTTTCAGGTCGGCGGTCTTTGGATTGCGATCATGGAAGGCGAGCCGTTGCCGTCGCGAACCTACAATCACGTCGCGTTCAAGATCCAAGATTCTGAATTCGAGGCCTACGAGGCGAGGATCAAAGCGCATGGACTTGAAATTCGCCGCCCGCGCGAGCGCGTATCGGGCGAGGGCAGGTCGATTTATTTTTACGACAGCGACAATCACCTGTTCGAATTGTATACGGGAACGCTCGCCGAGCGGCTAGAACGCTACGCCAAGGGCAACGGCGCGTGACGTCGACCGATCTCGCCAGAACTCCGTCCTTTCGCCTCGACGGCAAGCGCGCGCTTGTCACCGGCGGCGGGCGCGGCATCGGGCTTGCGGCGGCCTCGGCGCTCGCGGCGGCCGGTGCGGATGTGACGCTTGCGGCGCGCACCAAATCCGAGATTGAGCAAGCGGCGGCGGCGATCCGCGCCCGCGGCGAAAAGGCCAGTACCTTGGTTCTCGATGTGAAGGATATCGAAGCGGTGCGAGAAGCCGTTGCCAAGACAGAGCCGTTCCAGGTTCTCGTCAACAATGCCGGCATGAACCGGCCGGCCTATCTGCCGGACGTGACAATCGAGGATTTCGACGCGATTTTCGCGCTCAACGTTCGCGCGGCGTTTTTCACGGCGCAAGCGGTGGCGCTCCGGCTCGTTGCAGCGAAGCTTCCCGGCTCGATCATCAACATCTCGTCGCAGATGGGACACGTCGGCGCCGCGCGCCGCACGGTCTATTGCGCGTCCAAGCATGCCGTCGAGGGCTTCACCAAGGCGATGGCGATCGAGCTCGCGCCGCACAATATCCGCGTCAACAGCCTCGGCCCGACGTTTCTGGAAACGCCGATGACGCGGCCATTCTTCGAGAACAAGGCGTTCCGCGACGAAGTGTTGTCGAAGATCAAGCTCGGGCGCCTCGGACAGCTCGACGAAATTACCGGCGCGATCGTGTTCCTCGCTTCCGATGCATCGTCGCTGATGACGGGTTCCGCGCTGATGCTTGATGGCGGATGGACCGCCGAGTGAGGCGAATGGAATCGGCGCCGAGCGTTACGGATTTACGCGCTGATCGGATAGATCGCTTTCTCGCCCGACAGGACCCGTGCGACGTCGCTTGCGCATTTGGTCTGCAATTCTTCCAGCGCCTCGACCGAATAATAGGCGATGTGCGGCGTCAAGATCACGTTGTCGCGGCCAAGAAGCGCTGAGTCCTTGGCCAGCGGCTCGACCGCCACCACGTCGAGTGCGGCGCCGCCGAGATGGCCCGAATCGAGCGCCGCAACCAGCGCAGTCTCGTCGATCAATGGCCCGCGGGCGGTATTGATGAGAAACGCGCCTTTTTTCATTTTGGCAAAGGCGCTCGCGTTCATCATGCCGCGCGTCGCCGGCAAAAGCGGCGCGTGCACCGAGATGAAATCGGAGCGCGCGAGCAGATCGTCGAAGCTCACGCCTTCCACGCCGGCCACGGCCAATATGTCCTTTGCCACGTAAGGATCGTGAGCGAGGACCTTGAGGCCGAACGCCTTGGCCTTGGGCGCCAAGGTGCGCGGAATATTGCCGAAGCCCATGAGTCCCAACGCCTGGCCTTCAAGCCTTTGCAACGGCACGATCGGCGGCACTTCCCATCGTCCGGACTGCACGAGCTTGTTGGCAAAGGTCACTTTGCGCACGAGCGCAAGAAGGAGCGCCATCGCGTGATCCGACACTTCGCGCAGGCAATAATCCGGCACGTAATTGACGGCGATGCCGAGCGCCTTTGCCGCCGGCAAGTCGATATTGTCGACGCCCAGCCCGAAGCGGCCGATCGCGCGGCAGCGCGTCAATTGCCGCAGCAATTCGCCGGGAAGCTTGGCGTAAGTAACAAGAATGGCGTCCGCGTCGCGCGCCACCGCGAGAATGTCATCGGCCGACGCGCTCTTCGCCATCCGGTATTCGGGGTCGAGCCGCGCCAGCGCCTTCTTGGCCGGATCGAGCGAAGGGAAGGGACTGTCGGTGATGGCGATCGATGTGCGGGGCATGACATTTAAAGCGCAAAAATATGCGGATTGACGCAATTCGGCAATTTCCGGCCTTCGAGAAAGGCAAGAATATTGTCGACCACGATGTTCGCCATCTCCTCGCGCACTTCGGGAGTTGCGCTGCCGAGATGCGGCGTGAGCGCCACATTGGACATCTTCCTTAGCGCCTTGTCGACCTTCGGCTCGTATTCGAAAACGTCGAGCCCGGCGCCGGCGATCTGTCTCCTCTGCAAAGCGCGGACGAGCGCCGCCTCGTCGACGATCGCGCCCCGTGCCGTATTGATAAGAAATGCCGTCTTCTTCATGAGACGCAGTTCTCGCGCGCCGATTTGATGGCGGCTTTCCGCATTCAGCGGTGAATGCAGCGAGACGAAATCGGATTCGCGCAATAATTGCTCGAAGGGCGCGTAAATCAGGCCGGCCTCGCGTTCTTCATGCTGGGGTTTGCGCCGTGGCGTCCAGTAGAGAACGCGCATGGAAAATCCATGGGCCCGGCGCGCCACGGCCTTGCCGATCAAGCCGCCGCCGCCGACGAGGCCGATGGTCTTGCCCCAGACATAAGATCCCATCAGATGGGCCGATTGGCCGCCGGGGAATCCTCCCGCGCGCACTATGCGGTCGCCCTCCAGGATCCGCCGCGCCACCGCCAGCATCAGCCCGAAATTGAGGTCCGCGGTGGCTTCGGTGGTGATCGGCGCGGTCACCGTCACCGGAATGCGCCGCGCCGTTGCCGTCGCAACATCGATGTTGGATGGCGTGATCGATTGCGCGGCGATCATGCGCAAATCGTGATTGGCCATGATCACGGCGCGGTCGATCGTGTCGTGGAGAAGGCAAAACAGAATGTCCGTTTCGCGAACGGCCTCGATCAATGTGCGCTTGGGAATGACGCGGCTTGCATCGGGAAAGACTTTGACATGCGCCGCCGCGCGCAAGCGGTCGAGCGCATGCGCGCAGATCGGTTGCGTGACGAAGATGCGTGCTCGTCGGGATCTCTTGGCCATCAGGCAAGCCACCGCACGACGCCGGCCACCCCGTCGACCGCGACCTGTGCGCCGTCGGGAATCCGGCGCGTCGCATCGAGTACGCCGAGCACCATCGGGATGCCCCGCTCGCGCGCCAGCGAGGCAAGATGCGAGGTCGAGCCGCCGAGCTCGGCGACCACGCCGCCGACGCGCGGCAGGATGTGGCTGAGCGCGGGACCGGCGACGCGCGTCACCAGGATGTCGCCCGGCGCGACGCGCGAGAGCTCGCATTCGCAATTCACCACGACGGCGCGGCCCGAGCTCCAGCCGATTCCGGCGGGATGGCCGTTGAGGCCGGGATGTTTGAGCCAAATTTCATCCGGCACTTGCGCCGGCTGCACGTTGAGCGGGCGGGCTTGCAACAATTTGAAACCGGTCTCATCGAGCGCCCATTCGATCTCGAGCGGCATGCCAAGCACGCTTTCGGCTTTGCGCATCAGCCGCCCGAGTGCCGTAGCCTGGCCGGCTTCGAGGCACGGCGCGCGAACGAGCGCTTCCGGTACGGCTTGCGGCGCGGTTCCCGCGCTGTTTCCAGCCAAGTGGCCGCAGGTTTCGCGGTGATGTTTGCGGCCCGCTTCGTTCGATCGCACGAAGCCATGGCGGCTGAGCACGATGCGGTCCGGCACCACTTCGCCTTGCGCGATGGCCGAACCCAGTCCCCAGGTCGCGCTGAGCAGCATTTGGCCGTCCGCGGTCTCGCTCAAGCCGCCGCCCGAGACCTGTGCGGCGACGAGCGGTTGCACGAGAACGGCCATGGCCGTCCCGGCTGGGCTTTGCGCGTGCTGGGCCATTGATCGGCGCGCGTTCGTGGTCCATAACGCCGCCCAACAGGCGCGCAGCGCGGTCAGGAATTCTGCGTCATCCGCAACGCCAAGAAAGCTTTCGAACTGGCCGGCGAAATTCGCGTCCGCGCGATC
Organism: Xanthobacteraceae bacterium; assembly: GCA_035623195.1. GTDB lineage: Bacteria > Pseudomonadota > Alphaproteobacteria > Rhizobiales > Xanthobacteraceae > BOG-931. The sequence goes on from DASPTX010000063.1 coordinate 33,916, forward strand.
TTCAATCAGCGCGGAGGAGCGCACCGCGGCCGGCTCTTGCTCGGTCCACCAGGCGGCGAGAACGTCGGCGAGGACGTCGGGCGCAAGGTCGCTCTGATAAAGCTTCAGGCGGATTTCAACGGCGAGGCGGCGCTGCGCCGGCTGATCGGCGCCGTCATATGCGTTCACCATGCCGGCAAGGCCGAGATGCTCGATCTGCCGCCAATAAGCGTGTGCCGTGATGCAGAAGCCACCGGGCGTCGGCAAGCCGGCGCGCGCCAGCGCCGCGAGGTTGGCCGCTTTCGGTCCGACCAAAGCGGCGTTGGCGGCAGCGGGATTACCCAATGTCAAAATAACAGAGCGCGAGGTCATCGATCGTCAGCACATTTTACGTACGTACTCGCGGCTTCGAATGTTCCCTCCCCCTGAAAGGGGGATGGTAGTGTGGGGTCACACAGCCGCGGAGCTCATTTCAGCTCGGGTGACCCTCACCGGCTTCGCTTTGCTCGGCACCTCCCCCTTGCGGGGGAAAGAAAATTTCACCGTACGTGGTCGCCGTAACCCGGCAGTGGATCGACGACCGTGATCTGTTTGACCGGGAAGTTCGACACGATCTCGATGGAGTCCTTGTGCACAATCAGCATTTCCTCGATCCGCACGCCGTAATGGAATTTCTTGCCGTGCTGCGTCTCGAGCGCAAAGGTCATGCCTTCCTTGATCTCCACCGGATGGTCGAGCGACCAGATGCGCGAGATGACCGGCGGATCGTATTGGGCAAGCCCGAGGCCGTGTCCCCAGAGATTGGCCGCGGCCTGGTCTTCATCCTCGTAGCCCCAGGTCTCCATCGCCGACGGCCATTTGAGCGCGATGTCGCGCGTCGTGGCGCCGGCTTTGACGGCGCCGATCGAATCGTAGAGCCATTCGAGCGCGGTCCCGTAAGTGTCCTTCTGTTCCTGCGTCGGCTCCTTGCCGACGCAATAGGTGCGGTAATAGCAGGACTTGTAGCCGTTCCAGGTGAGCGCGGCCAAATCCATGAAGACGATATCGCCGGGCTGGATGATGCGGTCGGAAAAGTTGCGCCAGTTCGGCCATGTGTTCGGACCCGACGAAACGATGACGTCCTCGACATCCTCCATACCCGGAATGTTGTAGAGATATTGCATCAGATACGCGGTCACCTGGTTCTCGGTGATGCCGGGCCGCAGGAATTTCATGCATTCCCAGTGCGTCGCGTCGCCGATGGCTCCGACGATGCGGAAGCACTCCTGCTCGTCCTCGTTCTTGACGGCCCGCGCGTCCATCATTGCGCTCATGCCGTCGGTCCAGTTGATATTGTTCTCCTTGAAAATGTTGATCATGTTGATGTCGATGAAGTCGACGCCGAGCTTCTGCCCGGCGACGCCGTTTTCCTTCATCGCCTGTAGCACCGCCTTGGTGAACTTCGTCACCTGCTGCGTCGAGGCCGGCCCGGCGGCGCCTTTGATCCAGGCGAACGAGTGACGAACGTTTTCTTTCGGGATCCACGGCGAATGGCGCTCGATCTGGAAACCGAGGTCGCCCTGCTCGAACAGGATCGGCGCGCCGTCGCCGCACAGCATGGCGTAGCGCAGGCCGGGCTTGAGCCGGTTCCAGCCGGGCGTGAGCGTGCCGGTCAGATAGCGGACGTTTTCGTCATACATGCACAGGAGCGCGCCGAGGCCGTGCTTTTTCATCATCGCGCGAGCGCGCTCGGTCCGGTATTTTCGCAGCCGGTCCCAATTGACCCGCTGCTGCCAATCCATTCCAGCAATACCGAAATTCGCTCCCATTCGACCCTCCCACGCCGGT
>DASPTX010000064.1:0-4759 GCA_035623195.1 Xanthobacteraceae bacterium
CCGGCCCGCGGTCGGTGTTGTAGCCGGGGTTGTTGATGAACTGGTAGTCGGCGGTCAGCCGCATCGAGGCGGTGAGCGCATAGCTGTAATAAGTCTCGATGATCTGTTCGAGACCGGGATGCGGCAGCATGCCGTCGCCGATGAGAATGCCCAAGCCCCCATCATTGAAAAATTGCTCATGCACCGCGGAAATCGCGTTGATCACCCCGGCAATGCCGATCGTGTCGTCGGGCCGGCCCCACGGCTTGCCGTTCAGTGAAACGCCGCCCGACACGGTACGGTCGATGTCGGTAAAATCCCACGGCTCGACATTGCCGTCGGCCCAGCCCGCGCGCGCAAACACGCCGACACTGTCGGTCACTTGCTGCTGCCAATTCACGCTGACGCCAGGCCGGCTCGAGTAGCTGCGCACCGCGTTGATGTCGGCCGGCGTGCCGGTCGCTTGGGAGAGCGCAATGGCCGCGGCGAACTCGCCGGCCCGGCCGCGGCTGAGAAATCCGGTGACTTTTATCGCGCCGGGCTGGTCCCAAAGGGAATATCGCCGCTCGATTTCGGCGACCAGTTGGAACTGACCGAAGGTCGGGTCGAGACCGTAGGACGAGGGACTTATTCCGCCGGCCGGCGTCGCCGATAGGTCGAAAACGCCGCCGCGCAGCGTCCAGTCGCTCTGATACCACTCAACCGCCGCACCGTATGTGTAGCCCCATGCATCGCCGGCATAATCGAACGTGCCGGCGTTGATGAGCGACCAGTTCAAGAAATCGGTTTTTGAGCTGTTGGCGTATCTGTTGGTGTCGAACAGGTCGGTGATGCTGAACTTGCCAATCGTCAGCACTAAGCGATTGGCAGTCTGTGCGCCAGCGAACTGGTTGAAATCGGCCTCGACCTTCTGCTCGTCGCCGCCGAGATCGATGTTCTGGCGGATGAAATAGCGCTGCACGCGCGCGTACGGATAGTCGGAGCCGAATTTGTAAGCCTCCGCGCTCGTAAAACCGGCCACGCCGTGCGTGGTCGCCAAACCGAACCCTTGATCGAATTCCGGATCGACCCATGCTTCGGCGCCTTGCCAGAGGCGCACGCCGGCGGCGAGCGTAGCATCGGCAACCTCGCGGCCTTCGCCGCTGCCGGGCAGGCTGTTGGGGCCTTCGTAGGGCGAACGAAACGCGGGATATCCTTGCCATGATACCGTGGCCTGACCGTGGAAGTTGACGTTGTCCGGGTCCGGCACGACAGGCGGCGCTATCTTCGTCGGGTCTTCGCCAAAACGATAGTTCACCCCTACATGCAGCTCTTGCGGCGAAAAATTTGAAGTGAACGATTGCCCGTTGTTCGTGAAAAATACGCTGCTGTTGCCGTAGTCGGTGAACAGATATTCGAGCCGCGCCGTCCAATGTGGCGCAATCGGAGCCTCCACTCCCGCTCCGGCCGCCCAGCCCAATCGCCATAAAAACGGCATGTCGGTCGCGCCAGTCGCGAGATTCGTCAGCGTCAGCTGATTGTAGCTCCAGGCAAAGCCGCCGGTCGCATAGAACAGCCAGTTGCCCGGCGCGTAGCCGATGCGGCCGCGCAGCGTGCCAGACGATTTCACCGTCTCGAGATAGGTTTCCGTACCGAACGGAGAGGAAAACGTCGAGCTACCGCCGATGGAAATTCCAGCGAGGCTTGGAAAGCTCGGGAACGACGCATCGGCCTCGACCCCGGCCACAAAGCGGTTCGGCAGCACGAAGTTATAGCCGGCTTGAACGCCGGCAAAAAAGCTTCCCGACTCATCGAACGTATCGATCGGTTGCGCCAGATCGAGCGAGCCGGAAATGCCGAGCGTCGACCAGTTTGAATTTCCCCAGGCATAGCCTAGATGCCCGCCGACATAGAGGCCGGTCCAATCGTAAGCCGCGGACAGTGCAGGCGGCGGCGCCTTGGTCGGCAGTATGCCGGATAGATCGGCGGCGTGGCCGGCGCTCGCGCAGCAGCATAGAAGCTCAGCGCAAACGGCGGTGAAGCGCACCGCATGTGCGCCGATACCACCGCGCCGAATCTTACATTTCGAGAAAATAGCCAAACGCAACCGCATGGCGGCTCCCAACCACGTGACAATCCTGTGTGTCACCGCAGCGGAAATCCGCCCCATACGCGCACCCCCGCGCGACGGAAGGATGACGTCGTTCAGGCAGGTCTCCTGGCTCACGGGTCGTCACCGTTTTCCGCCTTCCCAGACTTTGCTCGGCAAAGCCCAGTGGCACATTGGGAAAATGGCTCGCCGCTGACAGTTGCGGGGGCAGCTCCGGACTAAACCCCGCGCGGGAGTCGCACCGGATTCCCTTTTTGCCGGTCACGCAAACCGACACACCTGAACGTCGCGAATTGAAGAAGGACGAACGCAGACTGTCAAGGCGCTCAGACCAATTGGCAGCCAAGTGTAGTTTTCCGGCCACGTCGATCGTGGCCGGAAAACCGTAATGCCCATCGACTGCCGCAGCGGTTGGCCCAGGCGACTTATTCCCGGCTCTTCGCCGGCACTCGCCGCCTGTGGTTCGGTGCGCCAGACGCATTCGAGCGCGCCCGCCGCGGTCTTCCGCCAGCGGCAGAACAGCATCGGCCGGCGGGTTCGCCGGAAAGACGCTGTGGACAACGCACGCTGGTTATCGTTGCAGGGCCGTACGGCAGCCAGGTCCCGAACCAGGTTGCCGGCCAGATTCCGGGCCGCGCTGCGGCCTAGGCCACGACTGAAATTCTGTAGTGTTGCGCGATTTGCGAACATCGCCCACCTCCATTCCCGCGGATGGCGGTCGGCTGCGAGCGAATGGCGGCCGCCTAGTGCGCCGCACCAGGCCGGAGCGTCAGTCCCCTCGCGGCCGACTGTGCCGCGATCGTTCTTGTCATGTTTGGCGCGGAACCGGCGGTACCGCAGATGATACTGCCCATGATCGGTTGCGCTTAGGGTTCACATACGGCCTACCCTCGACATTGCGAGCGCAACCGCATACCATACCCCCTACCCTATCAATCGCGAGGATGTCAACCTTGTCCCACACCAAGCGGGAGAAGCTCAAACTGTTAAACCGGGTCAAACGCGTGCGCGGCCAGATCGAAGCGGTGGAGCGCGCGCTCGAAGAGGAAAAGGGCTGCGCCACGGTACTGCATCTGATCGTCGCCGCGCGCGGCGCCATGAGCAGCCTCATGACCGAGGTCATCGAGGACCATATCCGGCTTCACGTCGTCGATCCGGCGAAAGACGCCGAGCGCAGCCGAGGCGCCGAAGAGCTGATCGAGGCGGTGCAGGCCTATCTCAAGTAATGTGTCCCTGAGGGCAGTAAACGAAGATGGCGGATAAGTTTTCCGGATTGCACAGCCACGTTTTTCTCGGCGAGGGCCACGAGCGCAACGAACGCCGCACCTGGATGGTGATCGTGCTGTGCACGTTCATGATGATCGCCGAGATCGTCGGCGGGATTTTATTCGGATCGATCGCGCTCGTCGCCGACGGACTGCATATGTCGACGCACGCAAGCGCGCTCCTTCTTTCCGCGCTGGCTTACGGCTATGCGCGCCGCCATGCCGACGACGAGCGTTTCAGCTTCGGCACCGGCAAGCTCGGCGATCTCGCCGGGTTCACCAGCGCCATCGTGCTCGCCATGATTGCGCTTTTGATCGGCTACGAGGCGGCAACGCGCTTTATCTGGCCGGTGCCGATCGATTTCAACGAGGCAATCCCGATCGCTGCGCTCGGCCTCGCCGTCAATATCGCGAGCGTACTCCTGCTCAGCGGCGGCGATCGCGGACACAGCCACGGGCACGGGCACAGCCACGGCCAGGGCCGAGAACACGAGCACCATCACGAGCACGACGAAGCTCATCTTGTGCAGACCCGCGAAGGCCCGCTCACGTTGGAAATTTTCGAGGACGCCGTACCGCCTCGCTTCCGGCTATCCTGTGCCGGCCGCGACCTGTTAGCCGGCGATGTCACTGTCGAGACCGTGCGCCCAGGCGGGTCGCGCCAGATTTTTGCGATGACGCTGCGCGGCGGCTACCTCGAATCCATCGACGAAATCCCCGAGCCTCATGCTTTCACCGCGCGCGTTTGCCTCAAACAGAGCGGCGAAATCCACGCGATCGAATTCGCCGAGCACGAGCACGCCGAGGGCGCGGCGCATCGCGATAATAATATGCGCGCCGCGATCGTTCACGTTCTCGCCGACGCAGCCGTCTCGCTCCTGGTCATCGCCGGCCTCTTGCTCGGCCGCTTTCTCGGCTGGGCGTGGATGGACCCGGCGGTCGGCCTGGTCGGCGCTGTCGTCATCGCCGCCTGGGCCTATACGCTCGTGCGCGACACCGGCGCCATCTTGTTGGACATGACGCCCGACCGCGGCATGGCCGAGCGCATGCGCGCCATGATCGAGACCGACGGCGACCGGCTTACCGATCTGCATCTGTGGCGGCTCGGTCCCGGACATCTGGGCGCCATCGTTTCGGTCGCGACGCACGAGCAGCGCGGACCCGATTATTATCAGTCGCTGCTGGCGCTCTTCCGCTCTTTGTCGCACGTGACCGTGGAAGTGCAGCGGCAGTGAGCCAACTGTGATTGAGGCCGAGCTGAAAAGGCGCTTATCGGGTCACCGGAAGCGATAGTTCACCGCCGCCCGCACGAGGTTATCTCGCAGCCGGGTGGTCAGTGTCGTCGTCGGTGGGCCGATGACGCCGCTCATGATATTGCTCGTATCGAGATAGAGGTATTCGACACGCGCGCTGAGATGGTCGGTTA
>DASPTX010000065.1:0-41352 GCA_035623195.1 Xanthobacteraceae bacterium
AGATGGCGGCAGAAGCGGCACCGCCGCCGGCCCCTGCGGCGCCCCGCCCGTTCACTCCGCCTTTGACGGGCGCCGAAACCGTAGATTCACGCGCCGGCGACGAGAAATCGGCAACGGTTTCGCTCGATCCGTTCTTCGAAGTGCGCACGCCCGAACGCAATTACGGCCCGGCGCAGTTGCCGGGCGGCATTGTCGTCACACCCTTGGCGCGGCGGCTGGCGAGCGAAGCTGGCGTCGAGTTGTCGCAGCTTCATGGCTCAGGACCGCATGGCCGCATCGTCGCGCGCGATATCGGAAATGCGCCGCGATCTCCGCGCGCAACCCCTACCGCCGTTGCCGCGGAATCGTCCGCCGCAGAGATCAAAGCGCTCTACGAACCCGGCAGCTATGAGGAAATGCCGCTCGACGCCATGCGTCGCACGATTGCGGCCAGGCTAACGAAGGCCGCGCAAACCATACCGCACTTTTATCTCACGGCCGACATCGATATCGGCCGGCTTATCGCGCTGCGCGAAGAAGCAAACAACGCCGTGGCCAAGGACAAGGACGGCAACCCGGCTTTTAAGCTTTCGCTCAACGATTTCATCATCCGCGCTCTTGCGCTCGCACTGCAAGCCGTGCCGGCCGCCAACGCGGTGTGGGCCGGGGACCGTATTCTGCGTTTCAAACATTCCGACATTGGCGTGGCGGTAGCGCTCGAGGGCGGCCTTATCGCGCCGGTCATTCGCAGCGCCGAGATGAAGTCGCTGAGCGCGATTTCCGCCGAGATGAAGGAGCTCGCGACTCGCGCGCGCCACAAAAAATTAAAACCCAGCGAATATCAGGGCGGCGTGTCGGCGATTTCGAATCTCGGCATGCACGGCGTGCGCGAATTCTCGGCCATCATCAATCCGCCGCAGACGACAATCCTGGCGATCGGGGCCGCGCGCAGGCAGGCGGTCGAAACGGAAAATGGCGGCCTGGCTTTCGCCAGCATGCTGAGCGTGACGCTGTCATGCGACCATCGCGTAGTGGACGGCGCGCTGGGCGCCGAGCTTTTGGTAGCGATCAAGACACTCATGGAGTCGCCCGTGAGAATGCTGGTGTGAGGCTTTACGATGAACGTCGACAAGCGCGAGATCATTCTTATCGGGCCGCTAAAGTCGGTCGTCGTTAAGGGGCTGGATGCAGTCGGCACGGTTTACAAAGCAGTCGAGGCAAAAGACAACAACGCCTTTTTTGCCGCTCATCCCGACGTCCGGGCCATCGCCTGCAGCGCCACGACCGAACGGATCGGCGAACAATTCATGGGCCGCTTTCCGCAACTGCAGATCATTTCGAGCTTTGGCGTCGGCTACGACCACATCGACGTCAAATCGGCGGCGGCACGTGGCATCGTCGTAACCAACACGCCCGAAGTTTTGACCGAGGAAGTCGCCGACACCGCGCTGGGATTGCTGCTCTGCACAGTGCGCGAATTTCCCCAGGCCGAGCGCTATTTGCGCGCCGGGAAATGGCTGCAGAAAGCCTATCCGTTGACCAATGCGACGCTGCGTAACCGCACCGTCGGCATGGTCGGCATGGGCGCGATCGGGCAAGCAATCGCGCGGCGGCTCGACGCCTTCGGCGTGCCGGTCGTCTATCACACGCGCCGCCCGCGCCGCGAAGTCGCCTACCGGCATTACCCGAAGCTCCTCGATATGGCGCGCGACGTCGACACGCTGATGGTCATCGTGCCCGGCGGAGCGGCGACGACGAACATCATCAATGCCGAGGTGCTGGACGCGCTCGGGCCGAACGGCATTCTAATCAACATGGCGCGCGGCTCGGTCGTCGACGAGCCGGCCTTGATCAAGGCGCTGACCAAAGGTCGTATCTTGGCGGCGGGCCTTGATGTCTTTGCCAAGGAGCCGGAAGTCCCGAAAGAATTGATCGCCATGGAGAACGTCGTTCTGTTCCCGCATGTCGGATCGGCATCTGTTCATACGCGCGAGCGAATGGATCAGCTTGTCGTCGATAACATCGCGGCTTGGGCCGCGGGCAAGCCGCCGGTGACTCCGGTACCGGAAACACCCTTCAAATCCTGGCGCCGGTGAATTGTGCGCCATGCGCATAGGTTTCTCTCATGCCCGGCGCATGACGCAGCGCCGCGAGCGTGCTAGTTTCAATCGCATGAGCGCCGGTAAATTCGCAATCTTTGCTGCCTTTGCCGCGAGCCTCTGCGGCGCCGCTTTAGCGCAGGAAACGCAGCCGAGCGGCAATCCGCCGCAAGATGTGGGAAATCGGCAACCGCAAGCAAGTCAGGACGACGACGCCAGCACCGTGATCGGCGCCTGGGAATTCTCCAATGCGGATCACGACAAAACCTGCCGCTTCACGTTCCGCGCCGAGACGACATCCAACGGCCGCCGGCTCGATATCGACAAAAACTGCGCGAACCTGTTCCCATCGACCAAGACTATCGCTGCCTGGGCGGTCGACAATTACGGCGATCTGCGGCTGCTCGATGCGCAAGGCGAAGCCGTAATCGAGCTCACTCAGGTCGAAGGCGGCATGTATGACGGTTTCTCTCCGCAAGAAGGCCGCTACATCCTGCAGACCGCGGCCGCGGCGCCGGTGCGTTCGGCCGACAACTTGGCCGGCGAGTGGGCGATCGCGCGCGGCGCGGGCAAGCCGATATGCATGATCACGCTCGCGAACAGCCCCGCCGGCCCCCCTGCCGCCGCCGACACGTTGGCGCTCAAGCTCAAGCCCGGCTGCGATCCCTTTGTCACGCGTTTTAATCCGGCCGGTTGGCGCATGCAGGAAGGCGAACTGATGTTGCTTTCGGCGCGCGGGCAATCCTGGCAATTCGAAGAGAACGACGCCAATACCTGGCAGCGCGTGCCTGAATCGTCCGATCCGATTCTGCTGGTGCGGCAGTAGCGGGCGCCGGCGTCAGCAATCGAAATCCGCAAAATGAAAAAACGGCATCAGGTCGTCATCGTTGGCGGCGGACCGGTCGGCGTCGCCCTTGCGGTGGAACTCGGCTTGCGTGGAATCGATTGCGCGCTGGTCGAGCAGCGGCGTGAACCTCAACGCATCCCCAAGGGGCAGAACCTCACCCAGCGCTCAGTGGAGCATTTTTATTTCTGGGGCATCGCGGAAGAGCTGCGCGCCGCGCGCCTATTGCCGCCGTCCTATCCGATGAGCGGAATCGTCGCGTATCGCGACCTCAACAACGAATATTGGTACGCGCCGCCGCTGCGCGAAATCGTCAATTCCTATTACTTCCAGGAAAACGAGCGCTTGCCGCAATATCAGGCCGAATACGTCCTGCGCGCGCGGATGGCGCAACTTGCCAATGTAGAGGCGCGGTTCGGCTGGGTTGCGGAAACGATCAATCAGGATTCCGGCGGCGTGGAAATCGCCATTGCCGAAGCGGACAGCGGCACGCGCGACATCCTGCACGCCGATTATGCTATCGGTTGCGACGGCAGTCATTCGATCACGTGCAAGCAGATCGGGATCGAGCGCGGCGGCGCCGACTTCGATCAGCTGATGGTGCTGGCGCTGTTTCGCTCGCGCGAACTTCATGAGAAGCTCAAGCGTTTCCCGCCGCGTTCCACCTACCGGGTGATCCATCCCGAACTGCACGGCTATTGGCAATTTTTCGGGCGCGTCGACGTCGGCGAGAGTTGGTTCTTTCATTCTCCCGTGCCGGCGAACACCACGCGCGACAATTACAATTTTCACGGTTTGCTGCAGAAAGCGGCCGGCTTTTCGTTCGCGTGCGAATTCGACTACGTCGACTTCTGGGATTTGCGCATCGCGGTCGCCGAGACCTATCAGGTTGGGCGTGTCTTTATTGCGGGTGACGCCGCACATTCGCATCCGCCTTACGGTGCCTACGGTCTCAATAACGGACTCGACGACGTCGTCAATCTCGGCTGGAAGCTTGCGGCGAAGCTCAAGGGCTGGGGCAACGATGGGCTGCTCGCGACCTACAGCCAAGAGCGGCGCCCGATCTTCAAGGAGACCGCGGAAGATTTCATCGAAGCGGGCATCCGCCGCGACCGGGAATTCCTGCAGCGCCATAGCCCCGAGCGCGACCGCGCCGAGTTCGAGCGCGCCTGGAGGGAGCATGCCAACTCGGCCGCACCGCGCGTTTTGACTTACGAGCCGCATTACGAAGGATCGCCGCTCGTCTATGGACCGCCGCACGGCGTGAGCGGCGCTTCCGGCGCGCACACATTCAAGGCCCGCGCCGGCCATCATCTGCCGCCGCAGCGGTTGACCTCCGGCCGCAATGTGTTTGAGGAGCTCGGCAAGGACTTCGCGCTATTTGCCTTTGACAGCGAAGGCGCAACCGCCGCCGCCTTCGCGCAAGCCGCCGAAGCGCTGCGCGTGCCTCTAAAAATTGTGCGGGACAGTTATGAGGACGGCCGGAAACGCTATGAGGCCAAGTTCATCTTGGTCCGCCCCGACCGCTACGTCGCCTGGACCGGCAACGATCCGCCAGCGGACACGGCGGCAATCCTCGGCAGGGCGGTTGCGTGCCTCTGAGTGCTCGGAATGTCAGTTCGTTCCAAGCCTCGCTCACAATTTAGAATCGAACAAATTATTTGGGTCTGACCGCGTCCTATCAAAATGGGCGGGATGAAATTACCGCTATGGCGTCGCACACCTGTATGATCGGACTCACAGTGCGGTATTGATTGCGGGTGGAAAAATGCCGGGCGCCCCCGCGGCGGCGCACTGCCGCGTCAGCGCAAGTAAGCCATGAGAGACGATCAGAACAGATAAGCGAGGCTGACGACAAGGATGCTGGCTGCGGCAAGCATCAGAATTTCAGGGCCGTCGAAGCTTCTGAAGACACGAAACATGGGCACCCTCACAGTGCCCGACACCCATGCTACCAGTATCCCGGTTGAATGACGGCGGAATTAAGGAGAATTCGGAACGTTGTGGATAGTTTGCGCCGAGTCCGACGGGCTCCGTCCACCTCCGCCGGCCATCTTTCGGTTCGAAATGATTTAGACCAAATAGCGGCGAATGATCTAGCGCCGCACGGGAGCTGCCTATATGCGGGTAATAGTCACCATATCCGCCGATTCGATCGGCAGAACGAACTGAAACAAAGCGCCGCTTTTGCCGTCCGACGAAGCGACGAGTTGGCCGCCATGATGTTCAATAATCATGCGGCAAATGGCCAGTCCCAGTCCTGTCCCCTGTGACTTCGTCGTGAAAAACGCATTGAATATTTCGTCCAATTGCTTGGGATCGATTCCGGGCCCGGAATCTCGCACCGCCACTGCAACCGATTCACGATCGCGAAGCCCGGTCGTTACCTGCAAGACGCGATCGCGATCGGCGACATTTTCCATTGCCTCGATCGCATTGCGAACGAGGTTAATAATCACCTCTTGCAATTGACCCGCATGGCCGTCGATGAGCGGCAGTTCTGCCGCCAGCTCCGAACGAAGTTCAATGACGCGATCTTTGAACTCACCCTGTAGCGACTGCAGAACACCGAGGATGAGCTTGTTGATGTCAACCGGCTGTCGTCCCTGATCGACTTTGCGGAATAACGCACGGATGCCGTCGAACACTTCGCTGGTGCGGTGACCGTCATTGACGATCCGGTTCAGGGCTGAACGAACTTCGTCACGGTCCGGCGGCTCCTTATCCAGGAAGCGCAACGCCGCATTGCCGTTGGCCACGATTGCCGCAAGAGGCTGCCTCACCTCATGAGCGATGGCGACCGTAATCGCTTCCACATTCATAAGCTTGTTGTCCCGTTCGCGCTCAAGCATCATGTTTGAATGGGCGAGACGCGCCTCATTCTCCCTGCGTTCGGCAAATAGCGCGGCAAGAACCGATGCGCCGAGCGCAACAACCAAGATGACCGCCTGCGCTTGCAGGATGCGATCGTCGATCGGCAGAGCGACGTCGCCGAAATGGCCGATGCCGAGGATTGCCGTCCACACGACCGTGAGCGAAACGAGGAACGCGCCGGACGCCGCGAAGAGCGGCCGACACCGAGCAGCGAGCCATAACAAAGTTGGGAACAAGAGCGCGCCCGGAACGACAGTTTGCCACGGCTCCTGCGGCAGCGAAATGATGACAGCCGTCATGGCGGCCAGGATCAACAGCGCCACCGTGCCTTCTACGAGTTCGCCGCGAGGCGGCCGGTCCCGCGCCGCGGCGGCAAGCCCGATCACGAGCGGTGCGACTGCGATGATGCCGACGACATCAGACGCGAACCAGTGCCGCCAAGTGGTAAGCATCGACACCGTCGGGCTGTGGAACAATTTGTACCCAAGGGCTCCGCCGATGCCCGAAATGGCAGTCCCAGCAACCGCCGCCACGAGCAAGCCGAGCACGTGGCGCAACCGATCGAGGCCGATACGCGCGCCGAAGTAGTGTTGGATCAATCCGGCCGTGATCAAGGCTTCCGCCGCGTTGCACACCGCGAAGGCGACGGCAGCCCAGAGGTTTCGATCCCCCATCAAATTGGCGGCGACGGTCGCAACCATCGCTCCGGCCGCGACGGGCCACCTCGCGCGAGGCCCGAGAGCGATCAAGACGCCCGATGAAATTCCGGCTGCGGGCCAGAACACGGCTACGCCATCCGGTTTCATCAGCAAGCCGAGACTGAGCTGGGCTGCCAGGAAGTAAGCGGCGCCGACTGCCGCCGCCAGCCGGATGCCGTCTATCCATTGCCGACCTAATTGATCGACGATGGACTGCTGCCGCTCGTAAAGCGTTGCCAATGCCGTTCTCGCGAAGTTATCAGGACTGAAGCCGCTTGGCCCCCCAACAATCACCCACCAACCAGCATTCTACGCCCGCATTGTTTTGGAGTCACAAAAGTGATGCAAGCTATGCGTTGCCGGCTCCAAGCAAGGCCTGTCCAAGCAAGGCCTGGCGCGTTTATTCTGATCGTGACTTTCCCTTTGACTTATCTACGAGAATCGGCGTGGGGAGGAGTGAGGTTGGCCCCGGACAGGGGTGTCGGGGGATGGGGTGTCCGGGGCCACTGGCGCGATCGGGGGGTTGGTGGGGACCAACAACCCGTGGCCAAGCGTGAAACTTGGCGAGCCATTGCGGTACCGTCTGTCAGGTCCGCAAGCTTCATTTCTTAGTCGCGGCAACTGTTATAAAGGTTCACTGCCTAGGAGTGGTTGATGAACTCGGGCATCGAACAACAACCGGTTGTATTTATAATCGACGATGACGCCTCTTTGTGCGAGGCGCTGGCGCGCTTGTTTCGGTCGGTCGGTTTGCAAGCGAAAGTCTACGGCTCGGCGCCGGAATTCCTGCAAAGCAAGTTACCGGACGGACCGAGTTGCCTGGTGCTCGACGTGAGGTTGCCGGGCTTGAGCGGACTCGATTTTCAGTCCGAGTTGGTCAAGGCGAACATCCAGATTCCCATCGTTTTCATGACCGGACACGGGGACATCCCCATGACAGTGCGCGCCATGAAAGCCGGAGCGGTGGAGTTTTTACCCAAGCCATTTCGCGATCAGGACATGCTCGACGCCGTGCAAGCGGGTCTTGAACGCGATCGTGCCCGGCGCAGAAATGCGAGCGATAGTTCCAGGCTGAGAACCAACTTCGATTCGCTAACGCCGCGCGAACAGGAAATCATGGGCTTCGTGACCGCGGGTTTGATGAATAAACAAATTGCAGGCGAGATCGGGGTCAGCGAGATCACCGTTAAAGTTCACCGCGGCAATGTCATGCGAAAGATGGGCGCTAAATCGCTCGCGGACCTGGTACGAATGGCGGACGCGCTGGGCGTGCGGCGAACCAAGTGATAGCCCCCTATACGCAAGTATAGTTTCTTGACCATTTCCGATACATGAGACTTGCCGAGGCACAATGGCGAATCTCGGCCGAGCCCGCTATTTCACCCCACAATAAGGACTAGAAAATTGCTGAAGGCTCCCGTGATCAGCATCATTGACGATGACGAATCGGTTCGGGAGGCCACCAAAGGCCTCATTCGGTCTCTAGGATACAACGCCGCCACCTTCGCATCGGCCGAGGAATATCTGCGGTCCGACCATGTTTCGGACTCCGCCTGCCTGATCACCGATCTGCACATGCCCGGCATGAGCGGGGCCGACTTGCAGGATCGCTTGATCGCAGATGGCCGCCGGATCCCGATGATTTTCATGACCGCTTATTCCGAGGAGAAAGTCCGCGCCCGGGTATTGGACGCCGGCGCGTTCGGTTTTCTGCGCAAACCGTTTGACGATGAACATCTGATCGAATGTCTCGATAAGGCCCTCAAAAGACACGACACCGTCGAACAATAGTTGTTCGCGTCCGCGAGCGCCCACTCCCCGAGTCTTGAATTTTAAACCGGTCGTGCACGATCAGGTCGGTTCCTATACCGACGTATAGGATCGATCATCCTTTTCGGTAAGAACCGTTTACCATCGCTCAATGGAGTGTTTACCAACATACAATGGAGGAGATTCGCCGAGGAATTCTACGCTCCCTGGCAAGAAGCAGAGAATGCAACAGGGGTGTCAAACATGCGTACGAATGCCGCAAGCCTCCGGGCTGCCTGCGCGCCTGAACCCGTCAAGGGCGCACGAAAAGAACGCACAGTCGTCCTCTCCGATACACTGAAAAGCGAGCCTTGCTTCGGAACGCAACAAGGCTTTGACGAAAAGCTGCTCGAACGTATCGCCAAAGGCGACTCGCTGGCCATGCGAGCCATGTTCGCCCGCCACAATATGCGGGTCCACAGATTCGTCCTGCGGCTCGTCCGCGACGAAGCGCTGGCCCAGGACGTGGTCAACGACGTATTTCTCGATGTGTGGCGAAATGCCGGACAATTCAAAGGCGAGACCAGCCAGGTTTCGACGTGGATCATGGCAATCGCGCGATTTAAGGCAATTTCATCGCTGCGTCGGCGCAGGGATGAGCAGCTCGACGATGCCGAAGCGACAACCATTCCGGATTCGGCCGACGACCCGGAGACCGCGATACAAAAGAAGGATCGCATCGCCATCCTGCGCAGGTGCATGAGTCACCTGTCGGGCGTCCATCGCGAAATCATCGAGCTCGCCTACTATCAGGAAAAGTCCGTCAAGGAAGTCGCCGGGATGCTCGGCGTGCCCGAGAACACCGTCAAGACGCGTATGTTCCACGCACGAAAGCGCATGTCCGAATTGCTGCACGAGGCTGGCATCAACCGGACCTATCAGTAAAACTGCCGCGCACGCGCGGCAGCGATTAGCGAACGGATGCCGTCCGTGGATTGAAATGCGCCAGCGCGGCGCGACACTCCGCCGAGATGCGAGTCCGGTTCGACAATAGGCACGCCGCGACGCGCTCACGGTCAGGGATGGATTGGCTGCAAACAGTCATGGCATCGTTCATGCACGCCTGCCGATCCAGTTGCGAGTCGGCCTTGACGGCGACGGTCGAAACCACCAGGCCAAACAGTGCAAGTGCAGCAGTTCGGATTTTCATAGCCCCTCCTGTGAGACCGGTCCGGCCTTCATGAGTCAAGCCCCTTGACTCAATCCCTTAGACGCAGCGCGAACACATGTGGTTCATAAAAGCGGCCGGCACTGCAGCGCACAACGGACCGCGAACATTTTTTGTCGGCGAAGCCTAGAACCTTCAGCAACGAGACCGCGACTAACAGAGTAGGAAAACGGATTCTCTTTCGTGGGGTAACCAGTTAGCGGAGACGTACCCATGGATAAGATCGTGGCTCGTCTGAACATCAACCACTTTCGCAAGCTCTTGACTGAAGAACTGGACCAGACAAAACAACAAACGATTCTTCGTCTGTTGGCCGAAGAAGAAGAAAAACTAAGGGCGCTGTGGAGTCGGGCGAGCGAGCGAAAGCTTCAAGCTTGCGGCGCCTGACATTATCGGGTGAGTTGATTTGGCTGCGGTCCCAGGCGGATCCTGCAGCCTAGCCGAGGCCGGCCGCGCGATGCGGCCCGTTCCTTCCGATTGCGGTTCTGCTTAAACCGCGCGTTTTCGATCTTTCTTTGCGCCTCCAAGCTCTACTGGCCGCATGTCCGTCGCGCTATGCTGACTGACGGCGCGACTGGCTAGGCTGACAATGGCGCGTGAAGAATTAGATACCGAGACGAGGCTGGTGAACCTGCCGCCGACGCCGCGGCAGCGTCATGCGGCATTCGCCGTCGGCGCGCTGTTGCTCGTCGGATTTCTCGTCACGGCGCCGCTGGCGCACAGTACGCTTCCTCGGATTGACGCGTTTTTGCCGACGGCGGCGTCGGCAATTTCCGTCACCGACTTCATTACTTCGGTTCTTTTATTCGCGCATTTCTCGATTTATCGATCACGCGCGCTCTTGGCGCTAGCGAGCGGCTACCTTTATACGTCGCTGATCGTGATACCCAACGCGCTGACGTTTCCGGGAGCATTCTCGCCGAGCGGTCTTCTGGGAGCCAGTCCGCAAAGCGCCGGCTGGCTGTATTTCTTCTGGCATACCGGTTTTGCCGCAGCGCTTCTGATCTATGCGTCACTGAAGAGCCAAAAGGCCGTAAGGGACGAAGTCCGATCTTCGCCTCTTTTCGCCATTGGCTGGAGCGTTGCAATCGTCGTGGCACTGGTGTGCGGGATGACCTTGCTTGCCACCGCGGGGGCAAGCGCGCTTCCCCCGCTTTTTCTCGATAAAATCCATTTTACTCCGGTGGCGGATCATCTTTTCCTATTCATGCTGCTGATTTGCGGCTTTGCGTTTTTCGCGACATGGTCGCGGCGGCGGTCCGTGCTCGATTATTGGCTTACGATCGTCGCTCTCGCGCTGATGTGCGAGGTCGCGCTGTCTTTAACCGGATCCGGGCGCTTCAGTCTCGGCTTCTATGCCAACCGCACTTTCTCGCTGGTCACCTCGGCCATTATTCTGGTCGTCCTGCTCGCGGAGACGACCAAGCTCTACGCCCGTCTTACTCGCTCGAACATGATGTTGCGGCACGAGCGGAGCAACAAGCTGATGAACATGGAAGCAATGGTTGCTTCGATTTCCCATGAAGTGCGTCAACCGTTGACGAGCATCGTGGCGAATAGCAACACGGCGCGCCGATTCCTCGAACGGCAGACTCCCGATTTAGCCGAAGTCCGATCGGCACTGGACAGAATCGAAAGCAACAGTCATCGCGCCAGTCAGATTTTCGACAGTTTTCGAGCCCTGTTTGGACGAGGCGGTCAGGGACAAGAAACCATCGACGTCAACGAGATGGCTCTTGAAGTCCTGCAGATCTTGCGCGGCGAGTTGAAAGATAACGAGATCGCGACCAGGATCGAGCTCATGCCCGAATTGCCCCTTATCACCGGCCATAAGGGCCAATTGCAGGAGGTCCTGATCAACCTCATTCACAATGCAATAGAAGCGATGGGCGCGATGCCGGATGGCGATCGAGCGCTGCGAATAACGACTGCGCGGCACGGCAGCGATGCAATTCTCCTGGCCGTGGAAGATTCCGGGCCCGGAATCGATCCTAAAAAGGCCGACAGCATATTCGACGCATTCGTCACGATGAAACCGCAAGGAATGGGATTGGGGCTAGCCATATGCCGGATGATCATTGAGCGACACGAGGGGCAAATCTCCGCTACCTCGGCGCAACCGCGGGGCACCATGTTGCGCGTCGTGTTGCCGGCGCGATGATTCAAATCGGATCGGCTCAGGCACGGCTTGGGGAGGCGGCTTGGGGAAGCAACTTGGTGAACAACTTGAAAGCCGCTTGGCGAATCGCCGCCGGAAGACCAGCGGCAAAGCTAAAAAGGCCCCGGCGTGAAATACCGGGGCCTCTTGATAACGAATTGCAAAATTTAGCGCGTGTAGGTCGGAATCGGCTGCAGCACTTGAAGGCTTCGCTGCCACACCGTTCCGTTGTCGAATTGAATTGTCATGCCATCCGGTGAATAGACTGCGCCTTCGTTCCAGCTTTGCGCCCAGATGTGACCCGGCCAGTCGATCCACGCTCTGGTGGGTTGGCCCAGTTCATTGACCAGATTGAGCTGCCAGCCATTCTGCGTAACGAAAGCGAGACCCGGCACCCCTCCAGCGCATCCCTGGATGCACTGAAATTGACCCGAAACATTCAGCACTTGCCCTGGGGCGGTTACGGGGATGATCGGCGTGACAACCGCCTGCGCTGGGGGCGGCGCGGGCGGCACAGCAGTATCGTAAAGCGGCCGCGATGAATTGACCGCCGCGACATGGTGTATGGTCGTCCGCGTCGTCACGATCCTGTGGCGCACGGCCGGTCGTGTCACCGGGACAGTCGCGATAGTTTGGACCGTCTGCACCGGCTGGACAGTTCCGGCCGGAACGGCGACCAGCGGCATTTGCATCATCAGCGTGCCGCTTGGTTGGACAATAAAGGCCTGATACGGCTGCGCGCCCTGATATGGCTGCGTGACCAGCCACTGGGCATTCGCAGCCGGAGTGCCCGCAACCAAGGCAACGCCCAACGCCAGGCACGAGACATAAGTTCTCATTGGCTCGTCTCCATATGAAACGTCCACCCCGAATTATCTAAGAAAGCGCGGTCAAGAGCGGCATTGATTTAGATCAATGCCGTGCGGGGCGACTCGTCTTTCCAACCATTTAGAGTCTGATGTGGCATGATCTTTTTCGGGAAAACCGGTTTCCACCCTGGATCGGTGTCCGAGGCAGGCTTTTCCGGATCGTGCCTAGTGCGTTCCGCCGCACCTGCCGATGCGTTCTTCGCACGGCTATTATTGCGTTCACCCGCGCTGGAAGCCCTTGGCGGTTAATACGGGCTTTGCCATCGCTCCGGTGAGAAATTGGATGAACGACTTCGCTCCATTCGGGTCCTTGCTCGAAGCATCTATTGCACCCGTAAAGACCGTCGTGCTGGCAAACTCTCCCGGCAGTGGACCGAGCTCTCGCGCGCCCGCGACCGGCACGATTTCGGAAGTTTGTCCGACGCCAATCTCGGCTTCGCCCTTGGCAACCATTTCGACGGCCTGCGCGCCCGGCACCAAAATGGTTTTGGAGTTCAATTAATCGGCGATACCGCGCGGTATCGCCCATTCATACGACCGGCGACGCGACAAGCGCGCGTCACATCCGCTGTGATGTTTGTTGCGATTTTGAGTAATGCAGAGCACGATTGCGTGCTGCTGACCGGGAGCGATGGATGTTCGAGATCACATACCTATTGGTGCTTATTTTGGCGGCGCTGCCGCTGGCCCTGGCGGTGCTGCGAGGGAGCCGCGATCACGTCGCATTTGTTCACCGGCTCTATCGTGACGCCGCATACCTTCTGGCGGCGCTCCTTGGCATCATTTGTCTCGAAGCTGCGCTCACTATTTCGCTTGAGAATTACTGGTTTGGCGAGTTGGCCTATAGTCACCGCTTTTGGCTGTCGATTGAATACCGGGTCGGCATTTTCCTAGCGACCCTGTTCGCGGTCGGCTTGTTTCTCGCCGTCAATCTTCGGCTGCTATGTCGGCCGTTTCTCGTTGTTCCCAGAAGCGCTCCATGGATTGGCGGTTTCGTGATTGCGGGCTTGATCGCCTATCTCGCGACGCCGCTTTGGATTCCGCTTCTGCGCTTCCTCGGCATGACGCCGGCGGGACACGCCGATCCGGTTTTCAGTAGGGACCTTTCCTTCTACCTGCTCGCGCTGCCGTTTTACGACGACGTTCTCGACATCGCCATCGCGATCCTTTCGCTTATGGTCGCGCTCTGGTTTGTCGCCGGAATATTCATGCACCGCGGCAGAACGGCCCTGATCTACGGCTTAAGCGGGAGCGGAGCCTTTTTGCATGGCTCCCCAGTCCTCGTGCCGCAAAGCAGAGGCGCCCAGGTAACCTGGTTGCGTCAGGGCATGCTGCTGGGAGCTCTGCTGTGTCTAGCGTTCGGCGCGAACCGGTATCTGGCGCGTTATCATCTCGTCGTGAACGGGCATTCGAAAGTCGTTGCCGGCGCGTCGTATGTCGACGTCAATTTCTGGATACCGGCCTATGATTTGCTCGTCGCCTGCTGGCTTGCGGCCGCATTTGTCTTGATGCTCGCAAGCATCTCGCCGCGATTTCTTGCCTGGTTGCTGGAGCGCCGCGTGCATTGGCTCGCACCGCTCTCGGTCTTGGCGACTGTATTCATCGGCGCATTCGCGCTTCCTGCCGTCATAGAAGCTGTGTATGTCGGCCCAAACCAGATCACCCTCGAGCTGCCGTATTTCGTCAGAAGTATCGCCGGGACCCGTCAGGCCTACAATCTCGCGGGACCGTCCATCGAGGAGCGCGAGTTCGCTGTCTCCCGCGAACCGCTAGCCGCCGCCGATTTGGAGAAGGACGCCTCGACGCTTCGGGATGCCCGCATCTGGGACTGGCGCGCGCTTGAGCCGCAACTTCAGCAGATTCAGGGCCTGCGCCCGTACTATTCGTTCTCCGGTGTCGATATCGACCGCTATGAGATCGACGACGCCGAGCGGCAAGTCATGATCACGGCGCGCGAACTTGACGTCACGCGACTGCCCGAGCCGGCCAAAGTCTGGGTCAATCTCGCGCTCAAATATACTCATGGTTACGGCGTCGTTGCGGCGCCGGTGAATGAGATTGACAGCAGGGGCAATCCCATTCTTTGGGCGCACGATATTCCAATCGTCGCCAAGAAAAATCTTTCGGTCGCGCATGGCGAGATTTATTTCGGCGAGCAAACCGACGACCGAGTCTATGTGCACACGACCGAAAAGGAGTTCGATTTTCCGCAAGGCCAAGCCAATGCCGAGACAACCTACCAAGGCAACGGCGGCATTCCGCTGTCCAACCTCTGGCGCAAGCTCGTTATAGCGCGCCAATTCGACGGACTGCGGCTTTTCATTTCCGGATATTTCACGGCGCAAAGCCGGGTCATGCTGCGACGGAATATCGTCGAGCGAGTTCAGACATTGGCCCCATTTCTGCGCTTCGACAGCGATCCATATATCGTCGCGGATTTGGATCATTATTCTTATATCCTCGACGCCTATACCACATCGCAGAACTTTCCCTACAGCGAGGCTTACCAGGGATCGCTGCCGAACTTCCGGGGACAGAATTACTTCCGAAATTCGGTCAAAGCGGTCGTCGACGCTTATAACGGCTCGGTGACATTCTACATTTTCGACCGGCGCGACCCAATCATCAACGCCTATCGGCGGATACTGCCTGAAATGTTCAAGGATGCCGATGAGATGCCGGAGAATCTGCGCCGGCACATCCGCTATCCCGAAGACATATTCACCGTGCAGGCCGAGATGTACGGCACGTACCACATGACTAACCCGACGACTTTCTACAATCGAGAAGATCGCTGGGAGATTCCGCGCGAGCTTTATCGGAACGTCGAGATCGAAATGCTGCCGTATTACGTCACAGCGCAACTTCCGGGCTCCGCAAAGCCGGAATTCCTGCTCATGCTGCCGATGTCGGTCGCCGGCAAGAACCAGATGGCGGGATGGCTTGCCGGCCTCTGCGACGGCGATAACTACGGGAAGATGGTAGCGTTTCGCTTCCCCAAAGGGTCCTTCATCGACGGCCCCGCGCAGGTCGAATCACGGATCAATTCCGACAGCCGGTTCTCGGGCGATCTCACGCTCTGGGACCAGCACGGCTCAAGGGTCATCCGCGGTAACCTCATCGTGTTGCCGCTCGTCGACAACAAGCTCATCGCCATCGAACCGGTTTACATCGAGGCGGAACAAACCAAGATCCCGACGCTTGCCCGCGTCGTGCTGGGGCAGCTTCTGCCGGATGACCGCAAAATCGAATGGGCAAATACCCTTCCCGAAGCCGAGCGCCTTCTGGTCGGCGCGCCGCAAGGCGCGGTCAACACATTAAACGCTACGCCGGGCAACGACACGCTTGAACGGGCGCGAGAGCTGTTCGGCGAGATGCAACGCGAATATGCCGCAGGCAACTTTGCGCGCTACGGCGAGCTTCTCCAACAGCTCGGGAAGCTTCTCCTGTCACAATAGGGTCTAGGGCATGATCCGGAAAAAGCCTGTCCCCGGACACCGATCCGGGAATGGTCGAGCCAATTCAATTCGCGTCTTTCAAGCTCAGGATATAAGCGACGAGATCGCTCATATCGCTGCCTTTGATGATGACATTCGGCATGGTCTCATGTGACGTCCTGAGCGCCGCAATGAGCGCGGTGCTCGTCATGCCGGGAACATTGGCAATGTGCTCGAATGTAGGCGCGTCGGCATTGGGCGATCGGCCGGGCACCTTATCGACCAGATGACACTCGGCGCAAATTGCTCGAGCGATCTTGAGGCCCTGCTGAGGGCTGCCGATTGCTTGCGCCTGGGCGGCTACCGGGCACATGGCGAGGAACACGGCAAGGCACACGGCAAGGCACGTGGCAAGGATCAAACCGGTTTTTGACATTCCCGTTGCTCCTTCGGTCTTTGAGCGGAGAAATTATATGACCTTCACTTGTCGGCAACAGCCCGGTAGGCGATAGGAAATCTGCTTTCGAGCCAAGATGGACATTGAAGGGCAATTTACCGCGATCGGCAACACGATGCGCCGTCCCAACGATGTGCTAGGGTGCCTTGAGTCTGGGGAAGGCTTGCGTCCGCGGGGGCCGCCAGCGCCCGTATTTACGGGAGCCGGGAGACAATGAAACGTCGCGAGTTCATGACGATCGTAGGCGGCGCGGTCGGTTGGCCGCTTGTCGGTCGCGCGCAGCAGCCCGCAATGCCGGTGATGGGCTTCCTCAGCGCCAGGACGTTCGACGATTCCAAAAACCTGCTCGCTGCCTTCCGCGAAGGACTAAATACAAACGGCTATGTAGAGGGCCAAAATATCACGATCGAATACCGATGGGCCGAGGGTCAATACAATCGACTGCCGGACCTGGCGAACGACTTGGTCCACCGCAACATCGCGTTGCTCGTAGCGACTGGCGGCGAGCCTTCAGCCCTTGCCGCCAAGGCGGCAACCTCCACGATTCCGATCGTGTTTACTGTAGGAGGCGACCCTGTTAAGGCCGGGATCGTCGCCAGCCTCAACCGCCCCGGCGGGAATGCCACCGGCGTTAGCCTGTTGACCATTGCGCCGGAAGCGAAACGGCTCGGCTTGCTGAACGAGCTGGTGCCAGGGTCGGGCACTTTCGGCATTCTGTTGGATCCCAATTATACGACATCGGAAGCCACCTTGCAGGAAGTGCGGGACGCAGCTCGTGCGATCAACCGACCGCTGCAAATTGCGAAAGCGTGCAACCCCGCAGAGCTGGACGCCGCTTTTGCGATGCTTGCCCAACAGCACGCCGTCGCGCTGCTGGTGACAGCGGATCCATTTTTCGATACGAGGCAAAGCCAGATCGTGGCCTTGGCCGCGCAATACGAGCTGCCGGCGGTCTACCAATTTCGCGATTATGCTGTCGCCGGCGGGCTGATGAGCTATGGCATCAGTATTACGGACGGATATCGCCAACTCGGCGTCTATGCCGGCCAAATCCTCAAGGGCGCCAAACCAGCCGATTTACCGATCTATCAATCGATTAAATTCGAGCTGATCATCAATCTCAAGACGGCGAAGACACTCGGCATCAAAATTTCGGATAATCTGATTTCGATCGCCGATGAAGTGATTGAGTGAGACGTCACCGATGCGAGGGCCCGGGGCGCGCAGTTGGCGCCGGGGCGGACTCGCTCCGGCGAAGGCATGATCCGGAAAAGCCTGCCCCGGACACCGATCCGAAGCCGGTTATCCGAAAAGATCATGCCTCATCAAACAGCTAGTGCTGCAATCAATTCAGATTGAAACGATTGCGCTCTAGCGCTGCAAACCGCGAGTGTCCTAAACCTGACGGCGATACATACTGGGAGGATCATGATGAACATTCCCCGTCGAATGTTTATTGCCGGTTTTGGGGCGGCGCCCATAGCGAGCTTATTGGCGCGAAGCGCTTTTGCCGCCTATCCGGATCGGTCGATCCACCTGATCGTTCCGTTCGCGGCAGGCGGCAATGCCGATATCGTCGGACGTATAACGGGTGACGTGATCAGCAAGGCCTTGAACCAGCCGGTCGTGGTGGAGAATAGAGGCGGCGCCGGCGGCAGCGTCGGCGCCGAATTTGTCGCGCATGCGACGCCGGACGGCTACACCTTGTTGGTCGGGTCGAACGGGCCGCTCACGGTCAATCCGTTCATCCATACCAATCTCGGCTACGACTCGCTGAAGGATCTTGTCGCGGTTGCATTGACGAGCTACGTGCCGCACGCGCTCATTTTGAGCGATAAAGTCCAGGCAAAGACCGTGGCCGAACTCATCGCGCTGTCGAAGACCTCGCCGATCACGATCGCCACCAGCGGCATCGGCAGCGCCAGCCATATGACGCTGGAGCGCCTCAAGGCCGCCACCGGCGCGAACATCACGCACGTGCCCTATCGCGGCGGCGGTGCTCTGATGCCCGACTTGATCGGCGGCAATATCGACGGTGCCATGACCGAATTCTCGACCGCGCTGCCGCTGCACCAGGGCGGCAAGGCGCATATCATAGCCATAGCCGCGGCTCATCGTTCCAAACTCGCACCGGACATCCCGACCTTCGACGAAAGCGGCGTGAAGGGCTTTACGGCGCAGAGCTATATCGGCGTCGTCGCCCCGGCAAACACGCCGGCGGATGTCGTCGCCAGGTTGCAGGAGGCAATCGAAAAAGGCTTAAGTCCGGGAAGTCCGGCTGCGGAGCGCCTGATCGCGCTTGGCTCCGAAGTCGCTTCGCCGGAGCAGATGACCTCCAAGGGATTCGCCGCGTTCATTCGCGCCGATTACGAGAATATGCGCGAAGCCGCGAAGCTTGCTGGCATCACACCGGAATGAGCGCGCAACGGGCACCATTTCCGCCGCAGCTAGAGCGATCGTTTCAGATTTAATCGATTACGGCTCTAGATATTTGATGAGGTATGATCTTTTCGGAAAAGCCAGGCTTCCACTTTTCCGGATCATGCCCTAAATCAGCTTTAATCCCTTCAGGCTGGCGTGGCCTTCCTTGCCGACGATGATGTGGTCGTGCACTGAAATGCCGAGCGGCGCCGCCACCGCCATGAGGCGTCGGATCGCCGGAAGGATGATTGTGCACCAGGATGATGGCGGTTGCCGATAGTTCGAGCGCGCGCTTGACTACTTCGCGCGGATAGACCGGCGCGTGATCGACGGTGCCGACTTGCTGCACCTCTCGGCGACGAGCTGGTTGCGCTTATCGAGAACCAGGACGCGAAATTGCTCGCGGTTGGCGAAAGCCTGCGCGGTGCGGCAATAGTCAAGCACCGCCGACCACGATGACAGCACCGGACGCTTTCTCACGGCGCCGCGCAACAGCCGGTTGGCCGCCGCCTGCACGATCTTAAATTCGGTGATGCAGGCGTCGCCCAGACCCTTGATCTCGCCAAGCCGCGCCTCCGGCGCGGCAATCGTTTCCGCAAACGAGCCGAATTTCGCCACCAGCGCCTTGGCGAGCGGCTTGACGTCGCGGCGCGGCACCGCACGAAACAGCAACAATTCCAAAAGCTCGTAGTCGGACAGCGCTTCGGCGCCGGCCTCGCGAAAGCGCGTGCGCAAGCGCTCACGATGGCCATGATAATGCGGTGCGGCCTCGGCCAGGCCGGCTTCGCTCTTATGCTTCTTTTCCGGCATGAAATTCCGGACGCCACCCCGATCGGCTTACCTTCCCCGCGGCAAGGATGACTGGATTACCGGATTTTGCAATCGTTTGCGGGTTGCGTCTTAGATCACGCGCGATAGGGCGGCTTGTTAAGGCCCTTTGGCGAGAGCGTGAAAATCTCGACGCCGGTCTCGGTGACGCCGACCGAGTGCTCGAATTGCGCCGACAACGAGCGATCGCGCGTCACCGCCGTCCAGCCGTCCGACAAGACCTTCACGTGCGGCCGGCCGAGATTGATCATCGGTTCGACGGTGAAGAACATGCCCGGCTTGAGCAGGATACCCTCGCCGGGGCGGCCGATATGCACGACATTGGGCTCGTCATGAAACAAGCGGCCGAGACCATGGCCGCAAAAATCCCGCACGACGCTCATGTGCTGGGCCTCGACATAGGCCTGGATGGCATGACCGATATCGCCGGTCGTGCCGCCAGGCCGGATCGCGGCAATACCGCGCATCATGCCTTCGTACGTGACTTCGATCAGCCGCTCGGCGCGTCGCGGAATTTCGCCGACGGCAAACATGCGGCTGGAGTCGCCGTGCCATTGATCGAGAATGAGGGTGACGTCGACATTGACGATATCGCCCTCGCGCAACGGCTTGTCCGAGGGTATTCCGTGGCAGACCACGTGATTGACCGACGTGCAGGTCGCTTTGCGGTAGCCGCGATACATCAGCGTCGCCGGCAGCGCGCCGTGGTCGATGCCGAATTCGAACACTTTGCGATCGATGTGCTCGGTCGTTACGCCCGGCTTGATCTCGCCGACCAGCATGTCGAGGCATTCGGCCGCGAGCCGCCCGGCCTTGCGCATGCCTTCGAAGGCGGCGGGGCCGTGAATCTTAATCTGCCCGGTTTTGCGCAGTGGCGCACAGGCTGCATCAACATAGGTCATGGCGTACCGGAATGTCTACGAGGTTCAGCCCGCAATGTAAGCATCGGCGGCACGGCGCGCAAATGCTCCGTCCGCGGCGTCAGTTTGCTATTTTGCCGCCCAACTCCTCCTCGATATGGACCCGGATGATTTCGTCGAAGGACGCTTCGCCGCGAAAGCCGAGCGCCAGCGCGCGCCGGGGATCGAAACGGCTCGGCCAACCGGCGACGATCCGAGCGACGAGCGGATCAGGCTCGCGGCGGATGCGGGCCGCAACCTTCTCGCCAGCGATCCGGCGCAACGCCGCGATCTGCTCGGCCACGGTGCAGCATACGCCGGGCATGGTGAGATTGACGCGCGGGCCGAGCTTGGCGGCGTCGAGACCCGCGGCATGAACGAGAAAGCCGACCGCCGCCCGCGGGCTGGCGTGCCAATGGAGCACGCTGTCCTCGACCGGCAGCACCGCCTCCTCTCCGGCGAGCGGCTCGCGAATGATCGAAGAAAAGAAGCCCGAAGCCGCTTTGTTTGGCTGGCCAGGCCGCACCACGATGCTCGGCAGCCGAATGCCGACGCCGTCGACAAAGCCGCGGCGTGTGTAGTCGGCAAGCAGAAGTTCGATGACGGCCTTTTGCGTGCCGTAGGACGTGAGCGGCGTCAAATGAAAATCGTCGCCGATAGCGTCGGGAAACGGCGCGCCGAACACCGCGATCGACGAGGTAAAAACCAATCGCGGACGATAGCCGCCACCGGCAGTGCGGATCGCTTCCAGAAGCTCGCGCGACCCTTCGAGATTGATCCGCGTGCCTTTCTCAAAATCGAGTTCGGCCTCGGCCGACACCACCGCTGCGAGATGGAAAATGACGTCGGGCCTCGTGCCGACCGCCGTGCTCATTATGGCTCGTTCGGCGATATCGGCCGCGATCGTTTCGACCGCGCCGCTAAACCGATCGGGTTTATCCGGCGCTGTTATATCGACAAGCGTCAACTTCTCGATTCGCTTGCCGTTGAGCGCGCCGTCAGCCACGAGTCGCGCGGTCAGCTTGCGCCCGATCATTCCCGCGGCGCCGGTCATGAGAATGTGCATATGTCCCAGCCAAATTCCAGATTGTCATTCCGGGGCCGAGCGCAGCGAGGAACCCGGAATCCGTAGTCTCAACTCTCTCGAAATTGCGCGCCCTACATCGCCATGCCGCCGTCGACGAGATGCGGCTCGCCGGTAATGTAACTTGCCTCCTCGCTCGCAAGAAAGAGGGCGAGCGCGGCGACCTCCTGCGCGGTGCCGAGCCGGCCCATCGGTTGCCGATCGATAAAGGACTGTCGCACCCCGTCCAAGGAGCGGCCAGTTTCCTTCGCTGCCGTCGCGATGCGCTCTTCCAAGGACGGCGATTCGATCGTACCGGGGCAAATCGCGTTGCAGCGGATGCCTTGCTTGATGAAATCGGCGGCGACCGCCTTGGTCAGACCGATGACCGCCGCCTTGGTGGCGCCGTAGACATAGCGGTTGGGAACGCCGCGGATCGACGATACCGCCGAGGAAATATTGACAATGGAGCCCGATTTTTTCTGAAGCATGGCCGGAAGGAACGCCTTGATGGTGCGGTGCATGGATTTGACATTGAGGTCGAAGGAAAAATCCCAGTCATTGTCGGTGCAATCGAGAATGCTGCCGTTATGCACGTAGCCGGCGCAATTCACCAGAATATCCAGCGCGCCGAATTCGCGCGCAATCGCGTGAGCCATTGCGTCGACATCGCCTTGCGCGCGCACGTCGAGTTTGACGCGCTTCGCCGCCTTAAGATCCCGGACCTTTTCCTCGGCGACATCGGTAGCGATGATTTTCGCTCCTTCCGCGATGAAAGCCTCGGCGATCGCCCGGCCGATGCCTTGGCCCGCTGCGGTCACCAACGCGACCTTGCCTTGTAGTCTGTTGCTCATCCCGATCTCCCGAAGCGCGGCAATCAATCTGCCGCGGCGTTGAGCGTAGCGAGGCTGACCTTTTGCGCACCCTGTTCATCGAAATTCTCAGGATCGAGCCAGCGTTCGAAATTGCGTTTGCGGGCGGGCCATTCGTGATCGAGCATCGAATACCAGGCATCGTCCCGATTACGGCCCTTGGCGATCATGTGCTGGCGGAAGGTGCCCTCGTAGACGAAGCCGTAACGCAGCGCGGCGCGGCGCGACATGGCATTCAATGCGTTGCATTTCCATTCGTAGCGGCGATAGCCGAGCGCCTCGAAGACGTAACGCGCCAGGAGGTACTGGGTTTCCGTGCCTAGCGGCGTGCGCTGCAGTCGCGGCGAATAGAGCACATGACCGACTTCGATCACCCGCATCGGCGGATTGATTCGCAGCAGCGTGACATAACCGATGGCGCGGTCACGCGTATCGAGGATCGCGTAAGCGTAAGGATCCTCGGCCGCCGCGCGTTTTACGATAAAGTCGGAAAAGTCCGAAGGCTGAGCGAACGGACCGTCGGTGGAAATATAAGTCCAGACGTGATCGTGACCGGCAAATGCCTTCCACAAATCCGACCAATGGTCGGGCCGAAGTTTCTCCAGCCGGCCGTACCGGCCTTGCAGCGTCACCGGACCGGGGCGCGGCGCCGGCGCGGGATCGACCGGCAAGCCAATCGGCTGCCCGGTTTTCGGATGTGTTTCGAAGGCGGTCATCATCGGAATTATGGCGCAAGCGGTTAAGCCGGAGAAGCCGACGGCGCAATCAGGCTGCGGCGCCGTTCATTGCGGCGAGGCTGCGTTTTTGCCGGCCGTTCCGGTCGAAATTGTCGTCTTGCAGCCATGCTTCGAAATTGCGTTTGCGATCCGGCCACTCGCCGTCGAGCATCGAGAAATAGGCGGTGTCGCGGCTGCGGCCCTTGGCGATCATGTGCTGGCGGAAAATGCCTTCAAAGGCGAAGCCGTAGCGCAACGCGGCGCAGCGCGACGGCGTGTTGAGCGAGTCGCATTTCCATTCGTATCGGCGATAGCCGAGCGTCTCGAAGGCATAGCGCGCCAAAAGATACTGCGTTTCGGTGCCGAGCGGCGTGCGCTGCAGCGCGGCGCCATAGACGATACTGCCGATTTCGACGACGCGCATCGCGGCCCGGATGTGCATCAGCGCGATAAGACCCAGCGCCCGCCCATCCGGGCCATGCACCGTGTAGTAATAGGGATCGCTCTGGGTCTCGCGCTCTTCCAACCAGGCCGAGAAGATTCGTTCGTCGGCGAAGGGGCCGTGGCCGGAAATGTAAGTCCAGAGTTCGTCACGCTTGCCAATTTCCCGCCACAGCGGCGCTGCCGTGCCTGCGGCGTTAAGCCGAACGACCGCGCCGAACCGGCCGGTAATCGTTACCGGACCGGGATGCGCCGCGGGTGTCGGATCGACGGCCGGCCCGACCGGCAGCACGGGCTTGCTCATGATTGCAGTGACTTGCGATCGTCGCCGAAAAACTTGTTCAGCTCCGGATTGGTGATCAGGGCGGCGAAACAGTCGAACTTTCCATCGCGGGCGATTTCAGTCGCGGCGCGGATGAAAGCGTGCATGGCGACGCGGGCCAGCGAGCCGCCGACGCTAATCCGGCGAACTCCCATCGCCGCAATATCGCCGACCGTAAAACCGAACGCGCCGCTGTTGAGGAAATTCACCGGCTTCGGCGCCGCCGCTTTCACCACCGCCTCGATTTGCGCACGCGTCTTGATGCCCGGCGCATAGAGACAATCGGCGCCGGCATCCTTATAGGCCTTGAGGCGGCTGATGACATCGTCGAGATCGGGGACGCCGCGGATGAAACCTTCCGCCCGCGCGGTGAACACCACCTCGCCGCCGGAACGATCGAGCGCCGCGCGCGCGGCGCGCACGCGCGCAACCGCAACGTCGAGCGGGTAAAGCGGCATGGTCGCGTTGTTGGGTGAATCCTCGATGGACAATCCGGCAATTCCGGTCGCGACACAGCGCGTCACGTTTTCGGTAAGTTCATCGAGGCCTTCGGCCAGCCCATCCTCGAAATCCGCGTTCAGCGGCACATCGGCGGCATCCGCAAGCTCGCGAAAATGCGCGAGCACCGCGTCGCGGCCGAGCGCGCCGTCGGCGTAGCCTACCGAGTGGGCGTAGCCCGAACTCGTCGTCGCCAGCGCCTTGAAGCCGAGGCCTTGCAGGTAACGCGCGGTGCCGACATTCCACGGATTGGGAATGACGAAGCAGCCAGTTTCGTGAAGCTTGCGGAAGGCTTTGCGTTTGTCCGTAGTCGACGGTCGGCTCATGGGAATCTCATAGCGGTCTGTGCGGTCTATTTGGCGACGTCAGTGATTGTCGCGTGGCACCCATTTTTGCGCGACACGCTGATATTTCACCGCCGGCTCGAGCACCATGCCGTCGCCAAGCTGATCGACCATGGCGCGTTGGATTTCCTGCCACGGCGTTTGGCTCGGCGGATAGCGATAGCCGCCGTTTTTCTGAAGCTCCGCCCGGCGCGCCGCCATTTCGGCCGGCGCGACCAAAGTGTCGGCGCTGCTTTTGTTGAGGTCGATGCGCACGCGGTCGCCGGTTCTAAGCAGCGCGAGCCCGCCGCCGGCCGCGGCTTCCGGCGACGCGTTGAGGATCGACGGCGAACCCGACGTTCCCGATTGGCGGCCGTCGCCGATGCAGGGGAGCGACGTGACGCCTTTTTTAATCAGCGCAGCCGGCGGCTGCATGTTCACGACTTCAGCCGAGCCGGGATAACCGATCGGTCCCGCGCCGCGCATGAACAGGATGGTGTTTTCGTCGATTGCGAGCGCCGGATCGTCGATGCGCCGGTGATAGTCCTCAGGCCCATCGAACACGACCGCGCGGCCCTCAAACGCATTCGGGTCTTTCGGGTTGGACAGATAGCGTTTGCGGAACTCGTCGGAGATGACGCTCGTCTTCATGATCGCGGAATCGAACAGATTGCCGCGTAACACTTTGAACCCCGCCTTCGCTTTCAGTGGCCGGCCGTAAGGGCGAATGACCTCCGTGTTACACGCTTTCGCCTGCCCGGTATTCTCGGACATCGTCTTGCCGTTGACGGTGAGCGCATCGCCGTGCAGCCGTCCAGCCGCGTTAAGCTCGCACATCACGGCCGGCAGACCGCCGGCGCGGTAATAGTCCTCGCCGAGATAATCGCCGGCCGGCTGCATATTGACGAGGAGCGGCACGTCGTAGCCGATCTTTTCCCAGTCGTCGATCGTCAGCGCGACGCCGATATGCCGTGCGATGGCGTTGACATGTATAGGCGCATTGGTCGAGCCGCCGATCGCCGAGCAGGCAACGATCGCGTTCTCGAACGCCGCGCGCGTGAGAATGTCCGAAGGCTTGAGATCCTCGCGCACGATTTCGACCGCGCGCACGCCGGTGGCATAGGCGATTTGGCCGCGCTCGCGGTACGGCGCGGGAATCGCGGCGCAACCGGGCAGCGACATGCCGAGCGCTTCCGCCATCGCATTCATGGTGGAGGCCGTACCCATCGTGTTGCAGTGACCGATCGACGGCGCGGAGGCGGCGACGATGTCGATGAATTCCTTGTAGTCGATTTTGCCCGCCGCCTCGTCCTGGCGCGCTTGCCAGATCAAGGTGCCGGAACCCATCAGCTTGCCGTCTTGCACATGGTTGAGCATCGGGCCGCCTGAGAGCACGATCGCCGGCGTGTTCACCGTGGCCGCGGCCATCAGACAAGCCGGCGTAGTCTTGTCGCAGCCGGTCATCAGCACCACACCGTCCAGCGGATAGCCGTAGAGCACCTCGACCAGGCCGAGATAGGCAAGATTGCGGTCGAGCGCCGCGGTCGGGCGCTTACCGGTCTCTTGAATGGGATGCACCGGGAATTCCAACGGGATCCCGCCGGCGTCGCGAATGCCGGCGCGCACGCGATCGGCCAGTTCAAGATGATGGCGGTTGCACGGGCTCAAATCCGAGCCGGTTTGCGCAATGCCGATGATCGGCCGGCGGGACGTCAATTCCTCGCGGGTGAGACCGAAATTGAGATATCGCTCCAGATAGAGCGCGGTCATGCCCGGATTGTCCGGATTGTCGAACCACAATTGCGATCGCAGTCGCGGTTCTTTTCCGCTTTGTGAATTCTTTTCTCTCGGCATCGATTGTCTCCGGACAATTCACGTCATCTCGGAACGACCTGTGGCGCGTTTTTCGTGGGCTCGTTCACTAGATATATCGCCTTTGCGTGACTGCGAACTGCGTCCTATTACGTCGCGCGGCGACGCTTAAGCTGCACAATGCAGGTTGCGGCGCGCCGTCGGTATAAACGCTTGATTTTGCCCACATAAATCTGATCTCGGGCCCCAGCGATTTGGCGTCGGCGAGACGCCGATCGCCTGCCACGCGCGGGGTTTGCATTTGCTGGGCGATTAGGCTCAAGTGCCGCCCGAAAACGGGGGAACCGTCATGCTCAAGACTGTCGCCGCCTTCGACCGTATCGGCGAGGAGAATGCCTTCGCCGTCCTGGCGCGCGCCATGCAACTTGCGGCGCAAGGCCGCGACATCATCAATCTCGGCATCGGCCAGCCCGATTTCCGCACCCCGGAATTCATCGTCGAGGCTGCGGTAAAGGCGTTGCGCGACGGCCATCACGGCTACACGCCCGCCGTTGGTATTCTGCCGCTGCGCGAAGCGGTCTCGGCCGATCTCGCCAAACGCTTTGGCGTGAAGGTCTCGCCCGACGAAGTGATGATCATGCCGGGCGGCAAGCCAACCATGTTCATGTCGATCCTGATGTCCGGCGAGGCCGGCGTGGACATCCTTTATCCCGATCCCGGTTTTCCAATTTATCGCTCGATGATCGAATTTACCGGCGCTCGGCCGGTGCCAGTGCCGATCCGCGAGGAGAACAATTTCGCTTTCTCCGCCGACGAGACGCTGAAATTGATTACACCGCGCACGCGGCTTTTGATCCTCAATTCTCCCGCCAATCCGACTGGCGGCGTGACGCCGAAAGCGGAAGTCGACAAGCTTGTCGCCGGACTGGAGCGCTTTCCCGACGTAACGGTGATGTCGGACGAAATCTACGATCACATGGTCTATGACGGCGAGACGCATGTCTGCCTGCGCGCCTATCCGTCCATCCGCGATCGCCTGATCCTGCTCAACGGCTGGTCCAAGACCTATGCCATGACCGGCTGGCGGCTCGGTTATGCGGTGTGGCCTGGCAAGCTTTACGACTATGCGCGCAAACTCGCGGTGAACTTGCATTCCTGCGTCAATGCCTCGGCGCAATATGCCGGGCTTGCCGCGCTCACCGGCCCGCAGGAGGAATCTGCGAAGATGGTGGCCGAATTCGACACGCGCCGCAAAGTCGTGGTTGCCGGCCTCAACAAGCTTCCGGGTATCTCCTGCGCCACGCCGAAAGGCGCGTTTTATGCCTTTCCGAACATCAAGCGGACCGGCTGGAAGGCCAAGGCGCTGGCCTCGGCGCTGCTCGAAGACGCCGGCGTCGCGCTGATCGGCGGGCCGGATTTCGGCATTCTCGGCGAGGGCTATATGCGTGTGTCCTACGCCAACTCGACCGAGAATATTTTGAAGGCGCTCGATCGCATCGGCGAATTCCTGGTCTCGCGCAAGGCCGCGTAGTCATTGCGGAGCCTCGAATCCGGAATCATGGTCACAGCCGAAGAAACTGCAGCACAGACTGCGGCTATTGATTCAAGCTCGCTGCGTGAGCCGGAAGCCGACGATGACAATGACGAGCCCGGCCAGTTGCGGCACGCTCGGCGCTTCACCGAGCGTCAAGTAGCCGATCAGGAGCGTAAACGGCGGCACCAGCGAGGGGAACAGCACCGCGCGGCTCGCTCCGAGCAGCACGACGGCGCGGGTGAACAAATAAATCGCACCAGCGCCGGCAAGCACGCCTTGCACGACGGCCTGCATTGCATTTTCGTACCAGCCGGCGGCAAGCATGTTGCCGAAATCGAACAAAAGAATCGGCAATCCGGCCAGGGACAGCACGCTCGTCACCGCCGCGGCGCGCATCGCCGCGACCCGCCATAGCCGCACCAGCACCCCGAAAATCGCAAAGAAGCTTCCCGCCGCGACAAATAAAAAATCGCCGAGCAGTCCGTTGGCGCCCATCGTCCGCAGCGCTTCGGCGCCGATCACGGCGAGGCCTGCGAGGATGACGGCCGCGCCGACGATGCGGCGCACCGGCAGATGTTCCTTGAGAACGAGCCGCGCCAGAATGAGGCCGCCGAGCGCGGCGCATGACGGCTGGATGACCGCGCCGTGACCGAGCGGAACGAGCACATAGCCGAGATAGCTTAGGAGCGCGAGCGGCAGTCCGCCGAACAGCGCGAGCGCCGCGCCGCGGCGCAAGCCGATCATGCGCAGATCGGCAAAACTGTTTCTGGCGACGAGCGGAAGCAACGCCAATCCCGGCCAGGCGAAACGGTGCAGCGCGATGACAAAGGGTGACAAGCCCGAAGTGACGCCTTGCCGGGCGGCGACAAAACCTAGCGCCCAACACAAAGCCGCACCGGCGCCGCAAGCGACGCCGCGCGCCGTTGCGTGTTTGGCAAGCAGCGGGGAAACGCTCTCCATCGAGTTCAGCACTGCCGATGATCCGACCGTTGGGACGGCTTTAAGTGGTTTTTGCACCGGGGCAAACGTCATCGCTACTCACACGCGCATAAAAAAGGATAGTCGGTCGGCGTTTCACATGACAACACGTGAATTCTTGCCCCAGCATTCGCCACGCGCGAAGGCGCGTCACTCCAAGGCCTCCACCTCGGCGCCAGCGAGAAGTTCGAGCCCTCCGGTCGCGACAACGCGT
This sequence comes from Xanthobacteraceae bacterium, assembly GCA_035623195.1. GTDB lineage: Bacteria > Pseudomonadota > Alphaproteobacteria > Rhizobiales > Xanthobacteraceae > BOG-931. The sequence goes on from DASPTX010000065.1 coordinate 29,314, forward strand.
CCGCCGTCGAGCCGCACCACCGTCGTCGCGATGCGGCGCACTTCCGCCGCGGTATGGCTGACATAAACCATCGGAATGGCGGCCTCATCCCGCAAGCGCACGAGGTAGGGCAGGATCTCGCCCTTATGGCCGGAATCGAGCGAGGCCAGCGGCTCGTCGAGGAGAAGAAGCCGCGGGCGCATTAAAAGCGCGCGTCCGATGGCGACGCGCTGGCGCTCGCCGCCCGACAGCAGGCGCGGACGGCGATTGAGCAGATGCGTGATGCCAAGGAGCGCCGCGATGCGTTCGAATTCGCTCGCATCGCGCGGGCGTTTGCTCATCCGGCGGCCGTAATCGAGATTCTGCCGCACGCTCAAATGCGGAAACAGCCGGCCTTCCTGAAAAACATAGCCGATGTGCCGCCGGTGCGGCGGCACATCGATGCCTTCCGCGGCGTCGAACAACACCGTGTCGTCGAGCGTCATGCGGCCGCGATCGGGCGTCAGCAGGCCGGCGATCATGTTGACGATCGAGGTTTTGCCGGCGCCCGATGGGCCGAATAAGGCCGTCACGCCGCCTGCGGCGCGAAAGTGCACTGCAAGCTTCAAGACGCCGAGCTGCTTATCGACATCGACGGCCAGCACCGTCATTCCCCGTGAAACCGCGTGGTCGCGCGCCGGCTGAGCCATTCCGCGCCGACCAGCGCGACGAGCGCCAGCACGATAGCGATGACGACCATCCGCGCCGCCGGAGCGTCACCGTCCGGAATTTGCAGGAACGTGTAGATCGCCGCCGAAATGGTTTGCGTCTCGCCGGGAATATTGGAGACGAAGGTGATGGTGGCACCGAACTCGCCGAGCGCGCGTGCAAAGCACAACAGCACGCCGGCGATGATGCCGGGTAAGGCGAGCGGCAAGGTGACCGTGAGGAATACCAAAACGCTGTTGGCGCCCAGCGTCGCCGCGGCGTCTTCGAGGCGGCGATCGATGGTTTCGAGCGCCAGCCGGATCGGTCGCACCATCAGCGGAAATCCCATGACGGCGGCCGCGAGCGCCGCGCCGGTCCAGCGAAACGCAAAGACGATGCCCAAATAATCGTGCAGAAAGACGCCGATAGGTCCTCTGCGGCCGAACCAAATCAGCAGCAGATAACCGGTGACAACCGGAGGCAGCACGAGCGGCAGGTGAACGAGGCCGTCGAGCATCGTCTTGCCCCAAAAGCTCTTGCGCGCCAGCAGCCAACCGGTCGTCACGGCAAAGGGCAGCGCCCATGCCGTCGCCACCACCGCGATGCGCAGCGACAATTTTAGTGCAGTCCACTCAGCGACGGAGAGATCGAACATGAGCAGTGCCGGAGTCGGTCACCGAATGCGCGGGATCGCGGCGGAAATATCGCCCGTGACGCCGCTCACGAGATTGGCTTGATAAGGAAAGCAAAACCGTAGCTCTCGAAGATCGATTTCGCAGCCGCCGAGCGCAGGAACGCCAGATATCGCGCGGCATCGGGTTTGGCCGATTTCGTCGCCGCCACCGGATAGATAATCGGCTCATGCGAATCGTCGGGAAATGTGCCGAGGATCTTGACCCCCGGTTCGACTTTGGCGTCGGTTGCGTAGACGATGCCGAGCGGCGCCTCGCCGCGCGCGACCAGAAGAAGCGCCGCGCGGACATTCGCCGCCATCGCCATCTTGGATTCGAGCGCCGCCCATAGACCGAGCTTCTCCAAAGCGGCCTTGGCATAAATTCCGACCGGCACCGCCCGCACGTCGCCGGTGACGATTCGCCCATCGCCGGCGAGTTTGGCGAGATCGAGACCGGGCGCGATCGTCACCGGCGCGAGCTTTGAATCCTTCGCGGCAATGAGCACGAGCTTGTTGCCGAGCAGATTGACCCGCGTGTCCTCGTCGATGAGCTTCTTCTGCGAACCGTAGTCCATCCATTTCAGATCGGCCGAAACGAACACGTCGGCGGGAGCGCCCTGTTCGATCTGTTTCATCAGCACCGAGCTTGCGTCGTAGCTGGTGACGACTTTGATGCCGCTTTGTTTGGCAAGAGCCTCATCGACGTCGTCGAGCGCGTTTTTCATGGAGGCGGCGGCAAAAACGGTAATGGATTTTTCCTGTGCCTGCGCCTGCGCCGAAAGCAACCATGAGGCAACGAAAAACACGGCGGCGAGCGCCGCAAAAAGAGAACTTTTATTCGACACGACGGTTCTCCACTGGACTTGCCCGCACCGATCATGCGCGGCATCCCGCGAATGCTGACGATGATTGCGACGACGCCCGGGAACCGTCGTTCCAGGCCGGAAACGGCGCGCGCCCGGCGCGCCGACTGCCGCACGCGGATCATAATCCGGTGCCCGTAAGCGGACAAGCGACGGCGCGTGCCGAGGCCGACCCCTTTCCCTACCGGCTCACGCTGCTATGTTCCGGGCCGATCTTTTCGGGAGCGCAACGTGACCCAAGCGCAGGCGGTCAGCGGCGATTACGACTACATCATTGTCGGCGCGGGCTCGGCCGGCTGCCTGCTCGCCAACCGGCTTTCCGCCGATCCCGGTAAACGCGTGCTCATCCTCGAAGCGGGCGGCCGTGACAACTGGATCTGGTTTCATATCCCGGTCGGCTATTTGTTCGCGATCGGCAATCCGCGTTCGGATTGGTGCTTCAAGACCGAACCGGAGCCGGGCCTCAACGGCCGCAGCTTGAATTATCCGCGCGGCAAGGTGATCGGCGGCTCTTCGGCCATCAACGCCATGATCTATATGCGCGGCCAGGCCGCGGACTACGATCATTGGCGGCAACTCGGGCTTGCCGGCTGGGGCTGGGACGACGTGCTGCCGTTCTTCAAGCGCCACGAAAATCATTTCCTCGGCGAAAGCGCCGCGCACTCGGCGGGCGGCGAGTGGAATATCGAAACGCCGCGGGTGCACTGGGATCTTCTCGATGCATTCCAGGCCGCTGCTGCGCAGGCCGGCATCAAATCCATCGCCGACTTCAACTGCGGCGACAACGAAGGCTGCTGTGCTTTTCATGTCAATCAAAAGCGCGGCCGGCGCGTCTCGACGGCGCGCGCCTTCCTCAAGCCCGTGCTGCATCGCCCCAATCTGCGGCTCGAGACCGGCTGCCTGGTCGATGGCCTGACATTCGAGGGTCGGCGCGCGGTCGGCGTGCGCTGGCGGCAAGGCGCCGGACGAGAGGCCGGGCCGCGCATGGCGTGCTGCCGCGGCGAGGTCGTGCTCGCGGCCGGCTCGATCGGTTCGACGCAAATCCTGCTCCTGTCCGGCATCGGGCCGGCCGATCATTTGCGCGAGCAAGGCATCGACGTTCTGCTCGACCGGCCCGGCGTCGGCTCCAATCTGCAGGATCATTTGCAGCTACGGCTGATCTACAAGGTCGATGGCGTCACCACGCTCAACGAACGCTATCATTCGCCGCTTGGATTGGCGCGCATGCTCGCGGAATATGCGCTGTTCCGGCGCGGTCCGCTGACCATGGCGCCGTCGCAGCTCGGCCTTTTCACACGCTCCGACCGCGACCAGGCGCGCGCCAACCTGCAATATCACGTCCAGCCGCTGTCGCTCGATCGGTTCGGCGAGCCGCTGCACAAGTTTCCGGCCTTCACCGCGAGCGTGTGCAATCTGCGGCCGACGAGCCGCGGCACTGTGCGGCTGCGCTCGCGCGACGCGGCCGACCCGCCGGTGATCAAGCCGAACTACCTCGCGACCGACGAAGATCGTCGCATCGCGGCGAGCGCCATCCGCCTGACCCGGCGGATCGCGGCGCAGCCCGCGCTCGCGCCGTTTCATCCCGACGAATATTTGCCGGGCGCCGCCGCGCGCGACGACGACGAACAGGGTCTGATCAAAGCGGCCGGCGACATCGGCACCACGATTTTTCACCCCGTCGGCACGGCGAAGATGGGCCTTGCCAGCGATCCGATGACGGTAGTCGACGATCGCCTGCGGGTTACCGGAATCGAGCGCCTTCGCGTCATCGACGCCTCGGTGATGCCGACGATCACGTCCGGCAATACGAATGCGCCGACGATGATGATCGCGGAAAAAGGCGCCGCGCTCCTGCGCGCGGACGCCAAAGCGTTTGCAGCATGAACGTCGCCGCGCGCGTCAAAGCGATCCTGACCGACCCGATGACCGCCTGGGCGCGGATCGAAAACGAGGCCGACGATCCGGGCTTTCTCTTGAGCCGTTACGCCGGGGTGCTTGCGCTCATTCCCGCTTTAGCCGGCTTTGCCGGCGCGACGCTGATCGGCGTCATCGTGCCGGGAGGCGCCACGGCGCGCGCCAGCCTGTTTAACGGAGCATCCGGCGCGGTCTTCGGTTACGTGATGAGTTGCGCTACCGCGCTTGTGCTCGGACTGGTCATCGATCTTCTTGCGCCGCTCTTCGGCGGCGGGCGCAATTTCAACAACGCGTTTAAGCTCGCGGTCTATTCCTTGACGCCGGTCTGGATTGCCGGGATGTTTCTCGTGCTGCCCGGGCTGCGCTTCATCGTGCTGACCGGCTGTTACGGCGCCTATCTGCTTTGGCTCGGCCTGCCGCGGCTCGCCAAAGTACCCGAGGAACAAGCCGCCAATTTCACCGCCGTGATCGTCGTTTGCGCTTGGGTCCTGCTTTACCTCACGGCGGTGGCGCAGCGCGTGATGTTCGGCACACCCGGGCTTTGATCGCCGCGCGCGGGCTGCGCTCGCGCGGTTACGGCGCCCGAACGATCTGCTTGCACTCCGTGGGCAGGCCCGCCAGCGTCAGCGGCGGTTTGGGCTTAGCTGGAATCAAAGGCGGTTTGGGAAACAGCGTCGATTCCTTGAACCAGAAGTCGAGTTCGTGGCCGCAGCCGTCGCCCGCTTCCGGCGGCGGTTGCGGCTTGCATTCGGGACTGTCTCCCGGACAAGCGATGCGGACGTGAAAGTGCTCGGCGTGTCCCCACCAGGGCCGCACTTTCGACAGCCATTCGCGATCCGTTCCGGCCTCGCGGCACATCGCCTTTTTGATCGCCGCATTGACGAAGATGCGCGTGACCGCGGGATCTTGGGCGGCCGTGCGGATGAGATCGGTGCGGTTGCGCGTCCACACTTGCGGATCGATGTCGCGCCGATCCTTGGCCACCATGTCGATCGCCGAAGTGAACTCGCGCTCCTGCGGCGTTTGCACATGGTCCGGCATCGGCATGAACCAGATATCGGCGTCGAGTCCGACTTGATGGCTGGTATGACCGCTGATCATGGGACCGCCGCGCGGCTGCGACATGTCGCCGACCAAAAGGCCGTTCCAGCCGACTTTCTTGGCATTGTTGCCGAAGCGTTCGAGGAAACGAACGAGCTGCGGGTTGCCCCAATTGCGATTGCGCGATAGCCGCATGACTTGCCAGGAGGGGCCGGTGATCGGCAGCGCCGCGGCGCCGGCGAGGCAGCCATCGGAATAGCCGCCGATCGACATCGGTCGCCCGGGAAACGGCGTTTCCTTGCGCCCGAACAATTCCCTGGCCGGCGTCGACGGCGCATCCGGGTTGGCGAGCGGCGGCAGGGGCTCGGGATGGAGCGTGCCGGGCGGCGTCGGGTCGAGCGTGTCGGCGTCTTGCACGGGCGCATTTTGCGCGGGTGAGGGCGCCGCCACGTTTTGCGCGGCGGCGGGACCGGCTGCGGCGAGCAAAAGGAACCCGACCAACGGGAGCGCGATAATGCGGGCTGTAGCGAACATCAGCGATCCCTGGTGTTGGCCGAGCGCTTTTTGCTGTTCCCGCGCGCAACGTTGCGGAACGCAACCGCGCGTGCCCGGCGGCGATACGCTGCGGCGATTCTCTCGTCCTGTCCAGTCGCGAAGAGGTCGCCGTTTGCACTCTCAAGTTCGAAAAGCCTCTGTTCCGTCGCCGCATGCGGCTCGACCGCGCCGTCATGCAGAATATGTCCGATAGTCAAGCCCCGCGTAGCAAGCGCGCGGGCAACGAGGAGACAACGGTGGCAATCGAGCGGATCGCGCTCCGAACACATCAGACACAGCCGATGGCTCCCCGCGTCGGCCACAAGACGATCGACGCCGGCTTGAAAGCCCGGCTCCCGCGCCATCGCTTCATAGTCGGCGATGCCGTCACGATAGAGCGTTGGATCGCGCGGCCGGCCGCCGAGCGCTTCGCCGAACTGGAGATAGGCGATGTTTTCCCTGGCAAGCATCGGTGCGAGGTTCTTCGCCGAGAACCAGGGGCAAAACCGCAAGGCCGGCACCGAACGCACGTCCGCGACAGCGTCCGCGCCGGCGGATTGCAGCATCGCCGCAAAGCGCGCGGCGGGAAGATTGGAATGCCCGATGCTGAACAGATCAACGCCGGTCATTTTCAGGATCAGCGCGATTAAGGTTAACCTTTATCACAAATCAGTGCGTGGCCGCCGGTGGCGCGCCGAACTGCTTTACAAGTCTGGCAAGCTGCGATCTGATTGCGTTGTTGTTGTGGCTGTGTGGTGTTGCGGCTGGGGTTCGCTCGTGTTGCGTCTGTTCCGCGTATTGGCCGCCCTCGCATTTGTCGCGCCGCTCGCAACGCGCGCGGAAGCTTCCGTCCTCGTCCAAATCGACCGGTCCGTGCAGCGGATGTCCGTCAGCGTCGACGGCGTGGCGCGTTACAATTGGCGCGTCTCGACCGCGCGGCGCGGCTACGTCACCCCGCCCGGCAGCTATCATCCGCAAATGCTGGCGCGGCGCTGGTTCTCGCGCAAATATTACAATTCGCCGATGCCGCACTCGATCTTCTTCTACGGCGGCTTCGCCATTCACGGCAGTTACGAGATTTCGCAGCTCGGGCGCCCGGCGTCCCACGGCTGCGTGCGGCTCGACCCCGCTAACGCCGCCATCTTGTACGGCATCGTCGAGCGCGAAGGCATGGACGCGACGACGATCGTGATTCATTAGATGCCGCGCTTTGCGCCCCCCCACGACAGCGGCGGGGAGGGTCGGCGAATTTCACAAAGTGAAATGAGCCGGGTGGGGGCGAAGTACGAAAGTCCCTCTCACACATCCACCTTGAGCGCGGCGATGAAGGCTTCCTGCGGAATGTCCACCTTGCCGAACTGGCGCATGCGCTTCTTGCCTTCCTTCTGCTTCTCCAGAAGCTTGCGTTTGCGGGTGACGTCGCCGCCGTAGCATTTGGCGGTGACGTCTTTGCGGAAGGCACGCACGGTTTCGCGGGCGATGATCTTGCCGCCGATCGCGGCCTGGATCGGCACCTGGAACATGTGCGGCGGAATGAGCTCCTTGAGCTTCTCCGCCATGGCGCGGCCGCGTTGCTCGGCGCGGGTGCGGTGCACCAGCATTGCCAGCGCATCGACCGGCTCGCCGTTGACCAGCATCTGCAGCTTGACCAGATCGGACGGCCGGTAATCGGTCAGGTGATAGTCGAACGAGGCATAGCCGCGCGACACCGATTTGAGCCGATCGTAGAAATCGAACACAACCTCGTTCAGCGGTAAGTTGTATTTCACCAGCGCCCGGTTGCCGACGTAAGTGAGCTCCTTCTGCTCGCCGCGGCGGTCCTGGCACAGTTTGAGCACGGCGCCGAGATATTCGTCGGGCGTGAGGATGGTCGCCTCGATCCAAGGCTCGCGCATCTCCTCGATATGATTCGGGTCCGGCATATCGACCGGATTGTGGATTTCCAGCTCCTGCCCGTTGCGCAGCTTGATCTTGTAGATCACCGACGGCGCGGTCGCGATCAGGTTGAGATTGAATTCGCGTTCGAGCCGCTCCTGGATGATTTCGAGATGCAACAGGCCGAGAAAGCCGCAGCGGAAGCCGAAGCCGAGCGCGGCGGAGGTTTCCATCTCGTAGGAGAAGCTCGCGTCGTTGAGCCGGAGCTTGCCCATGGCGGCGCGCAGCGCCTCGAAATCGGCGGCATCGACTGGAAACAAGCCGCAGAACACCACCGGGATCGCCGGGCGGAAGCCCGGCAGCGGCGCGGCCACCGGCTTGCGCTCGTCGGTGATGGTGTCGCCGACGCGGGTGTCGGCGACTTCCTTGATCGAGGCGGTGAGAAAGCCGATCTCGCCTGGACCGAGCTCGTCGGTTTCGACCCGCTTGGGCGTGAACACGCCGACGCGATCGACCTCGTAGGCCGCGCCGGTGCCCATCATGCGGATGCGCTGGCCCTTTTTCAGGACGCCGTCGACGACGCGGCACAGAACCACGACGCCGAGATAGGCGTCGTACCAGCTATCGACGAGAAGCGCCTTGAGCGGCGCCGACGCGTCGCCCTTGGGCGGCGGCAGCCGGTGCACGATCGCCTCCAGCACTTCCGGCACGTTTTGGCCGGTCTTGGCGGAGATCAGGATCGCGTCGGAAGCGTCAAGCCCGATCACGTCCTCGATCTGCTGCTTGACTTTGTCCGGTTCGGCGGCCGGCAGATCGACCTTGTTTAGCACCGGCACGATCTCGTGATTGTTGTCGATCGCCTGATAAACGTTGGCGAGCGTCTGCGCCTCGACCCCTTGCGAGGCGTCGACCACAAGGAGCGAGCCCTCGCAGGCCGCGAGCGAGCGGTTGACCTCGTAGGCGAAGTCGACGTGACCGGGCGTGTCGATGAGATTGAGCACGTAATCCTTGCCGTCGCGCGCCCTGTAGCTGAGCCGCACCGTCTGCGCCTTGATCGTGATGCCGCGCTCGCGCTCGATATCCATCGAATCCAGCACCTGCTCGACCATTTCGCGCTCCTCCAGCGCGCCGGTGAGCTGGATCAGCCGGTCGGCAAGCGTCGATTTGCCGTGGTCGATATGGGCGATGATCGCGAAGTTGCGGATGTTTTCGATGGGAACCGCGCTCATGGCGGCGCAGATAACATTCGCACCGGCGAGCGGCAAGCGGGCTGGAACGCGATTGTTTCAGGTTGGATCGACTGTGGCTCTAGGTTTTTGACGGCGCACGATCTTTTCGGAAAACCGGTACCCACTTTCCGCATCATGCTCTAACGGTTCCCAAACCGAAGCCGAACGCGCTAAAAGTGCGCCTGCCGACGCAATATCCACCGCCGCGCGGCAACAACGGGCGATCCGACACGAGTAGAGACCGATGAACATCGATACTATGCGCCGCATCGATCGCCTGGCCGGCGTGCCGCTCTGCGCGCTGGCCACGCTCGCGCTGCGCCTGCGCGGCCTGTTTCGCTCCCGCCCGCCGCGGCCAGTACGGCGCATTTTGTTTGTCGAACTCTCGGAAATGGGGACGACGGTTCTCGCCGAGCCGGCGATGCGCAAAGCGCGCGCGCGATTTCCCGCCGAGCTTTACTTCGTGATATTCGCCCGCAATGTCGGCTCGCTCGAACTCTTGGGCACCTTTCCGCCCGACAATATTTTCACCATTTCGGACCGTTCGCTCTTTGCGCTTGCCCGCGATACGCTCGCTTTTCTGCGATGGATGCGGCGCAAAGGGATCGACACCGTCGTCGATCTCGAATTGTTTTCGCGCTTCACCGCGCTCATCTGCGGATGGTGCGGTGCCGATCGGCGCGTCGGGTTCTACCGCTTTCACAACGAGGGTCTCTATCGCGGCGAAATGCTCACCCATCGCGTCGCCTACAACCCGCACATCCACATTGCCAAGAACTTCATCGCGCTGATCGACGCTTTGCTCGCCGCCGCGCCCACGGTGCCCTATTCGAAGACTTTGATCGGAGACGACCAGATGAAGGTCGAGATCGCGCCGCCTTCGCCGCAGGCGCGCCAGCGCGTGCTCGAGCGCATCCGCGCGCTCGTTCCGTTCGATCCGGCGACACAGCGCCTGGTGCTGATCAATCCCAATGCGAGCGAATTGCTGCCGCACCGGCGCTGGATGCCGGAGCGCTTCGCCGAACTGATCGGCCGCATTCTTTCCGGCCATGCCGATGTGGTGGTGCTCGTCACCGGCGCGCCCGAGGAGCGCGAGCGGGCGCAACAGCTTGCCGCCGCGCATGCGCCGCGTTCGGTCTCCTTCGCCGGCCAATCGAGCCTCGCCGACCTGCCCGCGCTCTACGCGCAGGCCGCGCTGATGGTGAGTAACGATTCCGGCCCGGCGCATTTTTCCGCCGCGAGCGGGCTCCCGACCGTCGTGCTGTTCGGCCCGGAGACGCCGAAACTCTACCAGCCGCTCGGCAATTCGCGCGCCATCTATGCGGGACTGGCCTGCTCGCCCTGCGTCACCGCGCACAATCACCGCAAGACGGCCTGCACGGACAATGTCTGCATGCGCGCGATCGGAGTGGACGAAGTCTATGCTGCGGTCGCCGAAGTGCTGGCCGTGCCAACGACCAAAGTTGCAACCTCCCCCTGAAACGGACGTAGAGTGGTTTTCCTCGCCGCATGACCGTCGCCGCAACCGCCCAACCGGCCCGCAATCCGTTCGAACGGCTTTTCGATGCGCTGATCGATCCGGCGCGCAGCGAGCGCACCATGGCGCTCCTGCTCGTCGGCTATGTCGCGGCCTGGTCGGCCTATGGCGCCATCGCCAAAGGCAGCCAGGACCTGCATTTCGATATCGGCGAAATGTTCGCCTGGTCCCACCAAGTCGGCTTGAGCGCGCCGACACACCCTCCGCTCGGCGCTTGGCTGGTGCGTATCTGGTTTGCCGTCATGCCGAGACAAGACTGGGCGTTCTATTTGTTCGCGATAGTGGTCGCGACGGTGGCGCTATGGATCGCCTGGCGGCTCGCCGGCCGCTACCTCGCGCCGGACAAGCGCGTGCTCGGCCTGGCGCTCTTGACGCTCTTGCCCTTCTATAATTTTCACGCGCTCAAATTCAATGCGAGCTCCGTCCTCACGCCGTTCTGGGCGGCGACCACCTGGTGGTTCCTTAAGTCGTTCGAAACGCGCCGTCCGGGATCGGCGGCGCTCGCCGGCATCGGTGCCGGCGCCGCCATGCTCGGCAAATATTGGTCGATCTTTCTGCTCGCGGGGCTTGGACTTGCGGCGCTGCTCGACCCGCGCCGCGCCGCCTATTTCCGTTCGCCGGCGCCGTGGATTACGATTGCGGCCGGCGCGGCGGTGCTGGCGCCGCATTTGATCTATATCGCGACGCACGGTTTCACCACGGTCGGCTTTGCCTTCACCTCCCATGCGACGTCGCTTGCGAACGCAGCAATAGGCTCGCTTTATTTCATTGCGAGCGTGCTCGGCTATATCGCGGCGCCGATCGTGCTCGGCGCGCTGGCGACGGCGCCGAGCGCGACCGCGATCAGGGATACGCTCGCGCCGGCAACGCCGGAGCGCCGCATGGCGCTTATCGCCTTCGCCGCGCCGCTCATTCTCGCCGCGGCAACCGCCATCGCCGCCCGCGCGCAGCTCGATCCCCTGTGGTCGATGTCGGCGATGACGCTCCTTCCCGTCGTGCTGCTCTCCTCGCCGCTCGTCGCGGTCAAGCGCGCCGCCGCGGTCGGCGTTTTGGCTCTGGCGACCGTTTTCCCGCTAGTGATGGTCGCGGCCTCCCCCGTCATCGCATTCGTCATCCATCGCCAAGGCGTGCCGAATTATGCGAGCCATTACCAATTGATTGCCCAAGCGGTGGAGCAGGCCTGGCGCGCGCAAACCGACCAGCCGCTGCGCATTGTCGGCGGCAACAGGCCGGTCGTCGACGGCAGCAATTTCTATTTCACCGGCGAGCCGGCGACCTTCGTCCTCACCGAGCCGGCGCGCACGCCGTGGGTCGATCGGGCTCGCATCGAGCGCGAGGGCATCGCTATCGTTTGCCCGGCGGTCGAGACTTCTTGCGTACAGGAAATGGACGCCTATGCCGAGCGCTATGGGGCCAAGATCGAGGAGGTCACCATCGCGCGCCGCTATTTCGGCACCGCCGACACGCCGACGCAGTACCGGATCGCGATCATTCCGCCGCGGTGAACGAGGGCGCATCCGGCCTCATGTCCGCAACGGGTCATTGGGCGACATGCACTTGTATTCAATCGATGTCCGCTCTTACCCCAACATCAGAGATCCGTGGACGCGCCTTCGATGTCCGTTAAGTGCCATAAGCGGAAGTTGCACGTTCAATCGACCACCTTGTCCGCGCGCACTTCGATGGACGGTGGGAGACTGAGACCGA
>DASPTX010000066.1:0-16341 GCA_035623195.1 Xanthobacteraceae bacterium
GCAGCGCTCCTTCATCATGATCGCCGTCGTCTTGCTGGGCGTTCTGTTCGACCGACCGACACTGACCATGCGCACGCTGACGGTCGCGGCCATGCTCGCGCTCTTCTTTGCGCCGGAATCGGTCGTGCATCTAAGCTTTCAGATGTCGTTCGCCGCGACGCTTGCGCTCATCGCCGGTTACGAACGCGGCGCGCTCACGCTGCGCGCTAATACCGACAGTTCGCTCGGCGCGCGCGCCGCGCTGTGGGGAGTGAATGAGATTGTCGGTCTCACCGTCGCTTCGCTCCTTGCCGGCGCGGCGACGACGCCTTACGCGGCATTCCATTTTCACCGGATCGCGCCCTATGGCGTGCTCGCCAATCTGCTTGCCATGCCGATCGTTTCGGCCTGGGTGATGCCGATGGGGATCCTCGGCGTTCTCGCTATGCCGTTCGGCTTGGACGCGGAATTCTGGCGGCAAATGGGATACGGCATCGAATGGATGGACGCGGTGGGGCTATGGGTTGCGAGTCTCCCCGGCGCGTTCGGCCGAGTCACGCTGTTCGGCGCCGGCCCGCTTTTGCTGGCGACGGCGGGTCTCCTCGTCATCGGTCTGTTGAAAACGCCGCTGCGTTGGAGCGGGTTTGCGCTGGCGGCGCTGGCTGTCGCGTGGGCCGCGTGCACCCCGGTGCCGGACGTGCTGATCGCCGCGGACGGGCGAACATTTTCCGTACGCGGTCCCAACGGGCGCCTCGCGTTCCACCATGGCGGAGGCGACACATTCGCTATTCGGGAATGGCTCGCGGCCGATGCCGACGGACGCGACGTTCACGACCGCGGCCTGGGTGAGGGGATCGCCTGCGATCCGACCGGCTGCGTCGGCAAGCTCGCCGACGGCCGTTTCGTCGCCTATGCGCTCGAACCGGACGCCTTCGCGGACGATTGTCGGCAGGCCGCTGTCGTCATCGCCGTACACGACGAGCCGCCGGCGGACTGTCATGGGCAGGTAATCGGGCGAGCATTGTGGCGGGCACGCGGCGCGTTGACGCTTCGTCGCGCGGGCACGGATTTCGTCCTGGAATCCGCTCGGTCGAAGAATTTCGACCGGCCTTGGGCGCCTGCGACGGCCTCGGCAGCGCGAACGAGCCCAGCAGATACCGCCGGCTCCATCGAAGACGGTATTAAGCCGCGCGCGCGATCCGACGACGCCACACCAGGCCCGCAGGACATCGAGGCTGACGAATAGCGTTCAGTAACGCCTGAACAGTCCAACCAGCTTGCCCTGGATGCGCACGCGATTGGGCGGCAGGATACGCACCTCGTAGGCGGTATTGGCGGGTTCGAGAGCGATCGATGCGCCACGGCGGCGGAAGCGTTTCAGCGTCGCTTCCTCGTCATCGATCAGCGCGACGACGATGTCGCCGGTCTCGGCGGCCTCGGCGCGCTTGATCAGCGCGATGTCGCCGTCGAGGATGCCGGCCTCGATCATCGAGTCGCCGCGGACTTCGAGAGCGAAATGTTCGCCCGTGGTAAGAAGATCCGGCGGCATGTTGATCGTGTGACTGCGGGTCTGGATCGCCTCGATCGGCGTGCCAGCGGCAATGCGGCCCATCACTGGCACGGCCACGGGCCGGCCGCCCTCATCCTCGGAAGCCGTGCGCACGCGCCCGAGATTGCCTTCGATAACGCTCGGTGTGAATCCGCGCGTGCGGGCCGAACCGATGCCATGGGCCACCGATTCCGGAAGCTTGATGACTTCGATGGCGCGCGCCCGGTTGGGCAGGCGCCGGATAAAACCGCGCTCCTCGAGAGCGGTAATGAGGCGGTGGATGCCCGACTTCGACCGCAGGTCAAGCGCGTCTTTCATTTCGTCGAAGGAAGGGGGAACGCCGGCTTCCTTGAGGCGCTCATGGATAAAGCGCAAGAGCTCGGCTTGCTTACGGGTCAACATCGGTGCGTCCCCTCTGTGGCCAAAAGCGCCGGTGGCAGGCGGCTTCGGTTGAAACAAATCATGAACATACACTATCCGTTCCATATGTGTTCCGCAACCATTTAATTTAAGGTGAAGAAAACGCAGCACCCGCCGAAGCCGCGCTTAGCGCTCGAATTTAAGGATCCGACAGCGGGTTCCGGCGGTCGCGGCGGGCGCATAAGGCTCTCGAATGACGAGACAATCGGCCTTAGCGAGTGGCACCATCATGGAACTGTCCTGGACCGGGAAGGGTGTCACAACGGTCCCAGACGCATCGCGGCGGAGGCCCGCGCGCAAGTAGTCCTCGCGCTCGTCATTGGCGGGTAGGTCGCAGCCGAGTACCGCCGATTCGACGGGAATCGTTAGATCGGCGCGCCCGCTCATTCGGCGGATGAGCGGGATCAGGAACAGGAAGGCGCAGACATAGGACGAGACCGGATTGCCCGGCAGGCCGAGGATATGCATGCCGCCGAGCCGGCCGTGCATGAGCGGGCGGCCCGGCCGCATCGCGACCTTCCAGAACGACAAATCCATCCCTTCGGCCGCGAAGGCCTTGTGGACGAAATCGTAGTCGCCCACCGAAGCCCCGCCGGTGGTGACGAGGATGTCGGCGGGAACGTCCTGGGCTTGGCGGATGGCCCCAATTGTCGCCTCGATCGTATCCCTGACCAGGCCGAGATCGGTCACCGCGGCGCCCTCCTGGCGCGCCAGCGCCCCAAGTGAAAAGCCGTTCGAATAGACGATCTGCCCCGGTCCGGGATCGGCGCCAGGCGGTACCAATTCGTCGCCGGTTGCAAAGAGCGCAACCTTGGGCCGGCGGTGCACCCGGACCCGCGGATAATTCATTCCCGCAAGCAGAGCGAGGTCGCGCGCGGTCAGCCGGCGGCCTTTGGCAAAAAGGGTTTCGCCGCGGCGAAAGTCGAGACCCTCAACGCGGATGTGGCGGCCCTTGCTTGACGGTTTGAACACTTCGACGCGGTCGGCCTCGCGGCTCGTTAATTCCTGCACGACCACGGCGTCGGCGCCGGCGGGGATGACGCCGCCGGTAAAAATACGCGCAGCTTCGCCGGGGCCGATCGCGGCCGTGAAAGGCCGCCCGGCGGCGACTTCGCCGATCACCTTCAAGCGCACCGGCGTGTCGGCCACGTCTGACGCGCGCACGGCGTAACCGTCCATGGCCGACACATCGGCCGGGGGCTGAGTCCGTAGCGCTGCAAGTTCGGCGGTGAGCACGCGCCCGTCCGCGTCGTCGAGCGGGGCGTCTTCGGGCGGCAGCGGCTCGGCGTGCGACAGGACATGACGAAGAGCGTCGGCCACTGAAATCAGCGCCACGGCATTACTCCCGCACGCGATAATGGCCCGAGCGTCCGCCGCGCTTCTCGATGAGCCGAATGCCTTCGATACGCATGCCGCGCTCGGCCGCTTTCACCATGTCGTAGATGGTCAGGCAGGCGACCGAAACCGCCGTCAGCGCCTCCATTTCCACCCCGGTCTTGCCGGCGACCTTGACGCGCGCGCGGGCCACGACGCCCGGCAGCTTCACGTCCGGAGTGAGTTCGATTTCGACCTGCGTGATGGGGAGCGGATGGCAGAGGGGGATCAATTCGTGGGTGCGCTTGGCCGCCTGGATCGCGGCGATACGGGCCGTGCCGAGCACGTCGCCTTTCTTTGTGTCGCCCTTGCGGACAAGATCGAGCGTCTTTCGCCGCATGATCACGCGGCCTTCGGCCACCGCGATGCGCTCCGTATCGGGCTTTTCCGACACGTCGACCATGCGGGCTTCGCCGCGGTTGGTCAGATGCGTGAGCGTTTTCGTCCGCGGCACGACGGTCACTGGGCCAGCGCGGCGTGGCGCGTCAGCAGCGCGCGCGTCGCGGCCGCGACATCGTTCTGGCGCATGAGGCTTTCGCCGACGAGAAAGGTCGAAATACCCGCTTTGGCAAGCCGCACGAGATCTTGTGGGGTGAAAATCCCGCTCTCGCCGACGATAACGCGGTCCGGCGGGACGAGCGGCGCCAGCCTTTCGCTGGTGGCGAGCGTCGTGTGGAACGTCTTCAGATCGCGATTGTTGATGCCGATGAGTTGAGTTTTCAAACGAAGCGCGCGTTGTAGCTCGCCTTCGTCGTGAACCTCGACAAGAACGTCCATACCAAGCGCAATGGCTGCCGCTTCAAGCTCGGCGGCGCAGGCATCGTCGACCGCGGCCATGATGATGAGGATGCAATCGGCGCCATGCGCGCGGGCTTCCGTCACCTGATAGGAATCGTAGATGAAATCCTTGCGCAGAACCGGCAATGAGGAAGCCGCGCGCGCTTGCCGCAAGTGATCGAGCGATCCGGCGAACGAGGGCTGATCGGTGAGCACCGACAGGCAGCTCGCGCCGCCGTCCTGGTAAGCCTTCGCCAAGCTTGCGGGATCGAAATCTTGCCGGATCAGGCCGCGCGACGGACTGGCCTTTTTGATCTCGGCGATGAGCGCATAATCGCCGCCGGCAAGACGCTGTTTGATGGCGCGGAGGAAGCCGCGTGGAGCGTCCGCCGCTTTAGCTTCCCGCGCGATGAGGGCGAACGGGCGCGCGCGCTTGGCCGCGGCAATCTCGTTGCGTTTATAGGCGGCGATCTCTTGTAAAATATCAGCCATCGTTGGAGACCACGATGAGCCGGTCGAGCCGGCCTTCGGCTTCGCCGGAATCGATCGCATGGGCAGCGATAGCGACGCCGGCTTTGAGGTCCTTCGCTTTGCCGGCGACAACGAGCGCCGCCGCGGCGTTGAGGATCGCCACGTCGCGAAACGGCGTCTTCTTGCCTTCTAGAACATCCTCGACGGCCTTGGCATTCGATTCCGCGTCGCCGCCACGCAGCGATTCCGGTTTGACCTTAGCCAAGGCGACATTTTCGGGAGAGATTTCAAAACTGCGAATGGCGCCGGCTTCGAGCGCCGTCACGCTCGTCGGACCCGACGTCGTGATTTCGTCAAGGCCGTCCGAGCCGTGCACCACCCAGACGCATTCGGCGCCGAGATTCTTGAGAACATGAGCGAGCGGTTCGGTCCAATGCTTCGAAAATACGCCGATCATCTGGCGGCGCACGCCGGCTGGGTTGGACAGCGGCCCGAGCAAATTGAAGATCGTCCGCGTACCGAGCTCCACGCGTGTGGCGCCCACGTTCTTCATAGCCGGATGGTGCGCGGGAGCGAACATGAAGCCAATGCCGGCTTCGCGGATGCACAAGCCGATCTGCTCGGGCGTGAGGTCGATATTGACGCCGAGCGCGGTGAGCACGTCGGCCGCGCCGGATCGCGACGACAGGGCGCGATTGCCGTGTTTAGCGACGGGAACGCCAGCGCCGGCGACAATCAGCGCGGCGCAAGTGGAAATGTTGAACGAGCCCGAGGCGTCGCCGCCGGTGCCGACCACGTCGATGGCATCGGGAGGCGCATTCACCCGTAGCATTTTGGCGCGCATGACGCTCACGGCGCCGGTAATTTCATCGACCGTCTCGCCGCGCACGCGCAGCGCCATCAACAGCGCGCCCATCTGCGAGGGTGTCGCCTCTCCCGACATCATTTGCTCGAAAGCGCCGGCGGCTTCGTCGCGACTGAGCGCCGCGCCGGTTGCAACCTTGGCGATGTACGACTTGAATTCAACGGTCACGGCGCCGTCCTCAATTGACCGGTGCCCGCGGCCGGGACGCAAAACGCTCGGATTCGCCACGGCGGCCGGTCGATCGATTCCAGGCTTCGGCAATATCGAGAAAGTTTTTCAGCATCAAATGGCCGTGCTGGGAAGCGATGCTTTCGGGGTGGAATTGCACGCCA
Organism: Xanthobacteraceae bacterium; assembly: GCA_035623195.1. GTDB lineage: Bacteria > Pseudomonadota > Alphaproteobacteria > Rhizobiales > Xanthobacteraceae > BOG-931. The sequence continues at coordinate 5,768 of DASPTX010000066.1, forward strand.
TGCACCGGTAGCCGGCTGTGCGCAAGGCCCATGACAAGACCATCGTCGGTTTCGGCGGTGATGGTAAGGTCGGCCGGCATGCTGTCGCGTTCGACCACCAGCGAATGATAGCGCGTTGCCTGAAACGGCGCATTGATACCGCGAAACACGCCGGTGCCGCGGTGGCGGATTTCCGACAACTTGCCATGGACCGGGACCGGAGCGCGCACGACCTTGCCGCCGAACGCGTCCCCGATCGCCTGGTGACCGAGACAAACGCCGAGGATCGGGACAGTCGAAGACGCCGCGGCGATGAGTTCGAGGCAAATACCGGCTTCCTTGGGCGTGCAAGGGCCGGGCGACAGCACGAGCGCGTCGGGCGCTGCGGCTAAGATCGCGCCGACGGTCACCTTGTCGTTGCGATGCACTTCGACATCGGCTCCCAGCTCACCGAAATAGTGCACCAAGTTGAAGGCGAAGCTGTCGTAGTTGTCGATGAGAACGATCATGTGCAGCCGTATATTTTCGGCTCTTTCAATCAGCGCCGGCGCCGGACAGTTTTGCCATAGCGATCCATTTCGGCAGTTCAACGGCGAGAAAGGCCGTATAGTCCGCCGGCGTGCCGTGCATCGCCTCGGCGCCGAGCGTTTTTAGTTTAGCCTGCGTCTCGGGGGAAGAGAGTCCGGTATTAACTGCGGCGTTAAGCTTGTCGACGATTGGCGCAGGCGTACCCGGCGGGGCGACGATCCCGGTCCAGGAACTGGCGATGAAGTCTGGCACGCCGCTTTCCGCCATTGTCGGCACATCGGGAAGCTCAGTCAGCCGTTTCGGCGAGGGCGTTCCAAGCGGACGCAGCGTGCCGTCACGCAGGTGAGGTAGCAGGATCGAGCAAGTCTCAACCGCCAAATCGATCTGGCCGCCCATTAAGTCGCTCAGGACGTTGGCGCCGCCGCGATAGGTCACCATGACGAAATCGGTCTTGGTGAGGTCCTTGAACCAGGTCGCCAGCATATGGGGCGGGGCGCCATTGGGAACGCCGAAATTGAGCTTGCCGGGATGCGCCTTGGCGTAGGCAATAAGCCCGGCAACGCTCGTCACCGGCGGTTTCGGGCTGGCCACCATGACATAGGGCACGTCGGCCACCATCGCGACCGGCACAAAGCGTTTCGGATCGTATTCGGCATCCCGGTAAAGCGTCGGCCCAATGGCGAGCGTCGCGGCGCTGCCGAGCAGGAGCGTATAGCCGTCTGGCTCCGCCATCGCCGCGATTTTGCCGGCCAGCGTCGAACCGGCGCCCGGCCGGTTGTCGACATAGACCTGCTGGCCGAGCCTCTCCGACAGCGCCTCGCTGATCAGCCGGCCCATGACATCGGTCGGACCGCCCGGAGGAAATGGCACGATCAGGCGGATTGGGCGCGTCGGGAAAGCCTCGGCGGCGGCGACAGAGTGCCCATGCAATTGCGCCGCCAGCGCCGCGAATACGACAATGAACGCACGCAAAAAGCTTCCCGGTCTTACGATCCGCATCAACACGCCGTCCTCGGTACGCGGCAGGCCCAAATATCATGCGCGAAATAAGGCTTTGGCGGAAGGTGGGGAGGGAACCTTCCGCCAGAGACAGCACGGCACGAAAGCGCGCCGTCAGGCGGCAATCGAGAGGGAATATTTGCTACTGAATGTGGTCCACCAAAACGGCTCGAACCTCACGCGGTTGAGCAAGGGGAGTGCGCGGGTCGCGTATGCAGGCGGCGTCGAAATAGGGCCACGCTTTCTCGCCGCAGTCGATCCCAAGCGGCCTAATGTCGGCGCGATTGCCCTTGGCGCCGATGACCGGCGAACGCGCATCGACTGGCTCCGACAAACTCGGCAGAGCAACGAAACACGCGGCGGCGATCGCAGCGATGGCAATAGCGGAAGCAGTCTTGATCATGACACCCCATCCCTCATTCGCAGCCGGTTCCGATTTTCGAGCGGGGGATGCTCGTGGAATCGGCTGCTTTGAATGGCGGAGTCTCTAAAAGCGCGGCGCATGCCTTTCTTTGATACAGATCACAAATTACACGCTTGGTGGCAAGTCATTGATATTCATTAAGAACCTCCAAAGCAAAGTATCGCCCACGGTACCTTTTCTGATTGGGTCGGCGTGAAGCCGCAAGATCCGCCCGATGCGATTCGCCGCGTGCCCGCCTTGCGGTCGGTCGGCACGCGGGCTAGACCGCCGTGAGGCCAGGACAGCCATGCCACGAGCCGTGCAGCGGATTGCTCTCTTTGCGGGATCGTTCGATCCCATCACCAACGGCCACCTCGATGTTGTCGGTAAAGCCGTTCGGCTTGCCGATCGGCTTGTGCTCGCCGTCGGCATTCACCCTGGCAAGACGCCGCTATTTCCGGCTGACGAACGCCTCGCAATGATCGATGAAATCTGCACGCCGATCGCTCGCGGCGCGGGCTGCGAACTATCCTCCACGACCTTCGCCGATCTCGTCGTCAGTGCGGCGCAGCGGGTCGGTGCAACACTGCTCGTTCGCGGCGTGCGCGACGCAACCGACTTCGACTACGAGATGCAGATGGCGGGCATGAACGCCGCCATGGCGCCGGAAATGCAGACCGTTTTCCTGCCTGCCGCACCCGCGGTTCGCCCGATCACCGCCACGTTGGTGCGCCAGATTGCCGGCATGGGTGGCGACGTTTCGGCCTTCGTGCCGGCGCCGGTCGCGGCGCGCCTGAAGAAGAAGTTCGCAAAAGCCTGATCCCACAGCTTGGAGATGACATGACCCGCGTTATTGCCCTATTGTTCGCCATCATGTGCGCCGCATCCGCTGCCGCCGAGCCGCTTCCCACCGGTCTCGATCCGCAAAACACACTGATCCTCGACACCACCCAGGGTCGGATCATCATCAAGCTGCGCAACGACATCGCGCCGCATCATGCCGAGCGGCTGAAACAGCTCGCGCGCGATCATTTCTACGACAATGTGCCCTTTCATCGTGTCATTGACGGCTTCATGGCCCAGACCGGCGACGGCCAATACGGCAACGGCACCGGCGGCTCGAAATATCCCGACCTTAAGGCCGAGTTCTCCAACGTGCCCTATACGCGGGGCGTCGTCGGCATGGCGCGCACCAGCGATCCGAATTCCGCGAACAGCCAGTTCTTCATCATGTTCGCCGATGGGGCGTTCCTCAACGGCAAATACACCGTTGTCGGCCAAGTCGTGCGCGGCATGGATGTGGTCGACAAGCTCAAGCGCGGGGAGCCTCCGGCCAATCCGGACAAAATCCTGCACGCCCAGGTCGCGGGCGACATGAAATAGAGGTGCGGCGATGCGCACCGTATTCGGCGCATCGATCTTTGCTGGATTTATTGCGCTCGCCGCGATCGAGGCGCCTCAATCGATAGCGGCTCAGCCGCTCAACAAAGTGCCACCGGCGGCGCGCCATGCAGCGTCTTGAGCGGACGCCCCTGTCATCCCGCGTTCTGCCACGTTTTTCATCGCGGGCCGTGCTTTCCCCAATATCTGTTGCCGATCGGTCAAGATTTGCGGCTGACCATCGTGTCGTCCGACGGTTCCGAACCGGCAAGCCCCGGCACCGCGGACAACGAGACATCGAGTGACGAAGCAAACAGCGCCGGCGCGAGCAACAACGCGAACGGCAAAGCGGACAATGCGCCCGAGGAAAAAACGCTCGACTCCATCGGGGCGATGTATGCGGCGCTGCGCGCCTGCTGGGTTCCGCCGCCGAAGGAGGCGGCGCGGCACGGCATGGAATATACGATCCGCTCTGCCTTCAAGCGCGACGGCGAAATGCTGGCCCCGCCGCGCGTTACTTATTCAAGCCACGACGCACCGGCAGAAGTGCGCGACCTCTATCGCGATGCCGTCAATGCCGCGCTGGCGCGCTGTACGCCCTGGCACTTCGGCGCGGGAATGGCCGGCGCGGTTGCCGGCCGGCCCATCGCCGTTCGCTTCGTCGATAACCGCAGCACGGAAAAATCGCTGCAGTGATGAAACGTCTCGTCTGCTTGGCTGCTGCCCTCGCTCTAGCGGGAATGCCGGGTGCGGCTGGGAAATCCCCGGAGCGCAATGGTCATCGCTCGGTTTGCGCCAATGCTTTGCGGCGCGACAGATAGGGCTCGATCTCACGCAGCACTTGCGCCGGTGAAATGCGCCGCATGCCGTCGGGGGAGGGCCCCCCATCCGGAACGATGGCGTGGATGAATTTCGAATAGGTCAGGACCGGCGTCGAGCCGAACAAGCCGAACGCCTGGGTCGCGCCGGCAGCGGCGAGATTAAGCGGCCCCGAGCTCGGCCCGACAAAGAGATCGGCGAGGCGAAGAAGCGCGGCTGCTTCGATCAAGCGTAAATCGCAGGCATTGACGGCTTGTTGGGATTTGCTCAGCGCGATGAAATTTTTGGCGCGCGCAGCATTGGCCGGACCGCCGATCAGAAATACGGTGCCGGACGTGTGCAGCGCACCGGTAAATTCGGTCCAGGCGCGATCGGGCCAATCCTTATCGGGATGCGAGGCGCCGATCCCGAGCACGAGCCAAGGCCGGGGGCGGGATTCGAATTTCTGGCCAATTGCCGTCACGACCGCGGCCGGCAATTGCAGATCCGGTTCGGTCGAGCCCAACGGTACTCGCATCTCGACCATTAAGGCGCGCAGCCAGTCGATCGGGTGATCGTGAAAATGGTCCTGGCCGATTCCGGGATTGGTGATGAAAAGGTTTTGCGCGCCAAGGCCGATCCCGATCCGCTCCGGAATGCGGGCGAGCGCGGCGGCAAGCGCGGGCCGGATGGTGCGGTCGAGGATCCAGATCGAATGTAGGCGTTGCCGCCGCATCAGCGCAACGAGCCGCATCAGGTTGAGGCCACGGCGCAATTCCGAGCCCGCGTGTTCGAAATACATCGTCGTTGCGACGCGCGGCTCCGCCGCAAGCAATTGCTGGGCACAGCTCGATGGCGGAGCAAAAAACGTCACTTGTCCGCCTGGGGCGGCGGCCGCGATAGCGCGGATGAACGGCAGATGCCAGATGACGTCGCCGATGCCGGGTTTCACCTGGATGACTGCGGTTGGCGTCACATTGATTGCCGTCCCAAAGGTTGCGATATGGCGTTTGTAGTGCAGTTGATTGCTTGAGGGAAATCCGGCTGCGGCAGAGGCTAATGGCGATGCGTACCGATCTGTTTGATTTTGCATTGCCCGAAGACCGCATTGCATTGCGTCCGGTCTCGCCACGCGACGAAGCGCGGCTTCTTGTCGTGCATCGCGGGGCTGGCCGCGGTGGAACGGCCGCGTTCGAGGACCGCACGATGTGCGATTTGCCCGGGCTCTTGCGCCGCGGCGACGCGCTGGTCGTCAACGACACCAAGGTTCTTGCGGTGAATCTGCGCGGCCGGCGGATCGGGCGCGGCGATCGCGAGCCGGACATTGCGGCGACGCTTGTCAAACGGCTCGACGGCGCGCGCTGGCTGGCGCTGGTCAAGCCGGGGAAAAGGCTGGTGCCGGGCGACGTCGTGCGTTTTGGTGCCGAGGGGCGGGTGTGCTTCCTCGATCAACTCGACGCCACGGTGGAACATAAGGAGAAAACGGGCGAGGTGACGCTTGCTTTTGCGTTTAGCGACGCGGCACTCGACCAAGCGCTCGCCGAGCGCGGCGACATGCCGCTGCCGCCCTACATCGCAAGCCGGCGCGCGGTCGACGAACAAGACCGCAGCGACTATCAAACAATGTTCGCGCGCGCCGAAGGTTCGATCGCTGCGCCGACCGCCGGCCTGCATTTTACCGAGCGGCTGATTGCGGCGCTCGGCGCGGCCGGCATCGCCATCCATCGCGTGACGCTGCATGTCGGGCCCGGCACTTTCCTGCCAGTGAAGGCCGAAGACACCAGCGAACACAGTATGCATCCCGAGTCGGGCAGCGTGAGCGCGCAGACCGCCGCGGCCTTGAATGAAACCCGCCGCTCCGGCGGACGCATCGTTGCGGTCGGCTCGACCTCGCTGCGGTTACTTGAAACCGCCGCCGGGGAAGATGGCGTGCTTGCGCCATTCACCGGCGAGACCGCGCTCTTCGTCACGCCCGGCTATCGCTTCCGCTCGGTCGATGCATTGCTGACGAATTTCCACCTGCCGCGCTCGACTTTGTTCATGCTGGTTTGCGCCTTTTGCGGTCTCGATGCGATGCGGGCGGCTTACGCGCATGCGATCGACGCCGGTTATCGTTTCTATTCCTATGGCGACGCGTGCTTGCTGTTCCGCTAAAGAGAGCGCCATATCCAGCCCCATGTCGAACAAGACGCCGACCCCATTTTCGTTTCGCTTGATCGCCACCGACGGCGCCGCGCGTTTGGGCGAAATCGCGACGGCCCATGGCGTCGTGCGCACGCCGGCATTCATGCCGGTCGGTACGCAGGCGGCGATCAAGGGCGTACATCATGATGATGTGCGCGCGGCGGGCGCCGACATCGTGCTCGCCAACACTTATCACCTGATGCTGCGGCCCTCGGCCGAGCGGGTCGCGGCGCTCGGCGGCCTGCACACGTTCATGCGCTGGCCGCTGCCGATTCTGACCGATTCAGGCGGCTACCAGGTGATGTCGCTCGCGAGTCTGCGCAAAGTGGCCGAAGCGGGCGTCACTTTTCGTTCGCATCTCGATGGCGCCACGGTCGAGCTCACGCCCGAGCGCGCCGTCGAAGTCCAGCTGTTGTTCGGCTCCGACATCGCCATGCAGCTCGACGAATGCGTCAGCCTGCCAGCCGACAAACGCGACATCGAACGCGCCATGCAGCTTTCGCTGCGCTGGGCCGAACGCTGCAAGCGCGCCTTCGAGAAAGCGCCGGCGGACCGCGCGCTGTTCGGCATCGTCCAAGGCGGCGACGATCCGCGACTGCGCGGGGCGAGCGTGCGCGGGCTGGTCGATCTTGATTTTGACGGCTACGCAATCGGGGGGCTTGCGGTCGGCGAGACGCAAGACGTTATGTTGACAACGGTTGCCGAAACGGCGCCGGCCATGCCAGCCGAACGGCCGCGCTATCTCATGGGCGTCGGCACGCCGGCGGATATTCTTAAGACGATTGCACGCGGCATCGACATGTTCGACTGCGTGCTGCCTACGCGCAACGGTCGTCATGGTCTGGCATTCACGCGCTTTGGACCGATCAATATCAAGAACGCGCACCATGCCGACGATCCGCGCCCGCTTGATCCGGAAAGCCGTTGTCCCGCCGCGCGCGAATTTTCCCGCGCTTACCTGCATCACCTGTTCAAAGCGGGCGAGGCTTTGGGCGGCAGCCTTCTGTCGGTCGTCAATCTTTTTTACTATCAGGACCTGATGGCGGGCGCGCGCGCCGCGATCGCGCAAGGACGTTTCGCCGATTACGTGAGCCGAAGCGAGGAGCAATGGGTGGCGAAGCGCGATCTAGCGTTACAGACCTAATCGCGATGGCCTCGTCAAAAAGAAATCCGCCGGCCCCGAAACGCGGGGCCGGCGGATTACACGATGGTGCTGGAAAGAACGCTACAAGCCAGCGGCCGCTCGTATCGCGTTAGGCCTTCATAACCTGTCCACGCAGCTCGCCGCCAGGGTTCGCAGCGGTGTGGATGTTGGCGTACCACATGCCCTTTTGCAGATCGGCTGCCTGGGCATCGGTGAGTGTGGCCGAACCCTTGAACGGGCTCGAGAAAGGCTGACCTTTCTCGGAAATCCAGATCGCCACGCCGGCATTCTTGCCCGCTTCCGCCGGACCGTGGAAATGGGCAGCCGTGGCGGGGCCGGTCAGGCCGGAGAACGTGCCGCTCCAAGTCAGCGTCTTGGTCGCGGGATCGTAGCTCGCGGTCAGCGAGCCGGTGCCGGTCGAGGTGGTCGGCGGCACTTCGCTCGCGGCCTTAAGGTCGGCTTTGAATTGCATCGCGGCCGCTTGCGACGATTTGGCCGATGCTAAAAATGCGGCACCGGTTCCCACCGCGTAGCCCAACACGGTCCGGCGATTAAACTTTTGGCTCATATGATCCTCCTGCATGCGCTATGTCGGCGACGACAGCACAAACACCAGGGTTCCCGCGTTTAGTTCCGAAGATTATCGTCTCTGCGGCGCCTTGGGTTGCGACTTTCGGACTAGCCCGGAAGCGGACAAGGTATCAGCCGATAAAATAACATTATCATGATCATGCGTTTGAGCGTCGCCTTTCAAGCGCGCGCTAAAGTGCGTCCGAGCTTGATCGACGTCACGAACGTTGCCGCAATCGTCGCCAGTCATGGTCGATACGGCCGGTTGCGCTGAAGCGCGATTCCTCCGCAACCAGCAGCGTGCTGCGGCAACGCGGACATTTCGGCCGGCTGAGACTTTCGGCTGAATGATGCGGCTCCCATGGAGCGCGCCGGGTGGGGCTGATCAGCATCGTCGATACCTCCTCGACGAACAACCCGACACAGCCAAGACGTGGGAAGTCTGCACCGCGAGTGTGGCAGGACAGCGACGGCCGCATGAACGATCCATGCCGACGGGGCATGGTGCCACCCGTTCGGGTATTACTTGGACTGGGTGTCGATCGGCACGCAATTGGTCCGGCCCGACAACACGCAGGCCTCCACTTTCTCGTTGGTGTAGATTTCGCGCGCCAGGATCCAGCCCACAACGAAAAGGAATACGACCACGCCAAGCGCGATCATGGATCGGCGCTGATTCCCACTTCCGCCGCGGTCGTCCGTCATGGACACTTCAGCCTTTGGCCGCTGTTATATTAGCCAATCTTCGTAGTGGCCAATGTATGCTCAGCTCGCACGAGTTTGAACCCTCTGCGCGCCTTCGAGCTGGGTAAGGCAGCCAGCCTCTCGTCACGGCATCCAGAACGGCTTCACGGCATCGAAATCCTGTCTAGATCGCTTGAAGCCGATATCTTCAAGGTTCTTGTCGCTGAGGTCATCCAATTCGGCGCGGATTGACTTGCGTCTCCAATGCAGCAGGTAGCCGACGAAGATTACCGGAACCCGTGTGACAATATCGAGTGGGAAGATGGTCATGGCCACATCTCCTTCTCTCTCGGCAATCGAAAATTAGCGGGGGAGAACGCCGTGGCGCTGTGACCAAAGGCACAGTGAAATTGGCACACTAAAATTGCCGCAGCGAAATTGCTCGATTGTCGGCGCATCAAACAATAGACGCTGCGCACGCGCTCAAGATATGAATATTTCTCATCTAAAATCTGTCACTAATTTCTCTGTATAGAAAGCCGGTTACAGCCGCGCGAATTTCGCCGTGCTAATCCGTGAATCGTAAAAACAGGCGTTGCGCGGGGGCTTTGTGCGCGGCTATAACTTGCATTCACTCGGATTCATCAAAACAGTGCGTGCTGCTGCGATTTGCTGTGCAGCGGCCATGTCGGCGATCGCACTGTTGGCGAGTTCACCAGCCTCGGCACAATTCGCCTGCACGACGACGCCGACCGACCTTACCTGTACCAATCCGACTAATGGCTCGGCCGGTCCTACTACCGAAATCGCGCCACAGCTCGGCCAGAATGCTAATGCTAATGCCACGACCACCAATTTGGGAACGGCTCAAGGCTTTGTTTCGGAAACAACCGGCGGCGGCAACGCCACGGCGACCAATTCTGGCCAGTCGACCGGGGTGGTCGAGGCGACGACGATCGGCGGCGGCAACGCCACGGCGACCAATTTTGGCAGCGTCTTGTCCCCTGCTGGCGTCAGCGCGATAACAACTGTAGGCGGCAATGCCACCGCGACCAATTCCGGCTTTGCCGTCGCCGTCAGCGCGCTGTCAGAGGCTGGCGGCAATGCCACCGCAATCAATTCCGGCAGCGCCAGCATCGTCAGCGCGCTGACGGAGGCCGGCGGCAACGCCTCAGCAACCAATTCCGGCACCAACACCGGGACTATTGCGGCGACGACAGAGGCTGGCGGCAATGCCACGGTGATCAACTCCGGCAGCAATACCGGGAACATTTCGGCGACGGCGGTGGCTAGCGGTAACGCCACGGCGACCAATTCCGGCACCAACGGCGGGAACATCATCGTGGAGGCGGGCACCGGCAACGCCACGGTGATCAATTCCGGCGGCACGATCGGCACTATTGAAGCACAGTCGAACAGCGGCAATGCCGCGGTGACCAATTCTGGCTTCGTCAGCAAACCTGGCGGGACGGCGATCATCGTTTCCGGCACAACTGCCACGCTGACCAATATTGTCGGCGGGCGCGCGATCGGCGGCATCGTGCTTGATGGCATCCCTACGAACATCGTCAATTTTCAAGGCGGCAATTGGCTGTTCACGATCAGCGCGTCGGCTACCCCAACAATCAACACCAACGGCGCGCCGTTCGTCGTGTCGGGCAATCAGATCGCCGTGCTGGACGTGACGTCCTTTGCGCTCGCCGACCGCGCGCTGATGAACTTCACCAGCGACGTTCAAGCAATGCTGCAAGGCCGCCTCGACGCCATGACGGTCGGCGCGGGCGGAGGCGGCGGAGCACTTGGCTTTGCCGCAGAGCAACAATCGCCGCCGCCCGGCATCGCCAATGCGGCGACACAAGCGTTCTCCGGCATTCCCTCGGTGGCAATGTCTTTTGCTTCCGATGC
>DASPTX010000067.1:0-6379 GCA_035623195.1 Xanthobacteraceae bacterium
CATGACGGTCGGCGCGGGCGGAGGCGGCGGAGCACTTGGCTTTGCCGCAGAGCAACAATCGCCGCCGCCCGGCATCGCCAATGCGGCGACACAAGCGTTCTCCGGCATTCCCTCGGTGGCAATGTCTTTTGCTTCCGATGCGCGCGCCACGCTCGGCAAGGCGCCGGTAGCGGCGGCGCCTTATTACGATACGACCGTTTGGGCGAGCGGCTTTGGCGGCGAGCGCAAGCAGAATTCCGACGGTGCGGTCTTGCCCGCGACCGACATCGCTTATGGCGGCGCGCTCGGCATCGACCGCGCCTTCGGTCCCAATCTGCGGCTTGGCGCCTTCGCCGGCGGCGGCGCCAGCCGGGAGGAGGTCGAACTCTCGGTGCAAACTATCGACGCCACCTATGGCTTTGGCGGCGTCTACGGCCGCTTCGACTGGGTGACGCAATATCTCGACTTCTCGCTGTATGGCGGCGGCTTCAACAACAACAACAGCACGCGCGGCATCGCCAACAATACGATTCCGAGCGGCTTTGAGATCGCGACCGCGAGCTATGGCGGCTGGTTCGTCAGTCCGGAAGCGACCTACGGCTATCGGATCCCGGTGATGCCGGGCATGGTGGCGACGCCGCGGGCGAGCATCCGCTATGTCGGTGGCGCGCTCGACGGCTTCAGCGAGAGCGGCTCGATGCAGAATCTGAGCGTCGGTCGGCGCCCCATCAACGATCTCGAAGAACGGCTCGATGTGGAGCTGAGCGTTACCAAGCCCGCGTCGTTCGGCGGGACGGTGAAGTCGACGTTCAATATCGGAGCGATCGGGCTTGAGCGGCTCGGCAATCCGACCATCGACACGGTGCTGCTTGGCCAGAATCTTTCTTTCGTAGCGCCGGGGCAGGCGAGCACATTCGGCGGCGTGCTTGGCGCGGGGCATTCAATTCCGGCCGACGCCGACCATGAGCTTCTTCGTCGCAGCCGAAGGCACCGCGATGAGCGATCGCAGCTACAGCATCGTCGGCACCGGCGGCGCGCGCGTGTCGTTCTGAACGCGTAACCGCCTGATCGCGCCGCGCGCGCAATGCCGCGCCGGCGCAGCTTTATCGATTGTACCGGTGATGATGCCAGCAATGGCGGTGGAAGCTATTGTCGATCCAGCACGCTCCGTAACTGATCGGCGGTCCCCAGAACGGTTCGCCGAAGACCGCGCCGACGACGCCTCCGGCGACCGCGCCGACCGGCCCTGCCACCACAAGCCCTGAACCCGCGCCGGCGGCGGCGCCAACCATGTCGGCGCGTGCGCCTGAGGAAACGATTGCGGCTATCGCGATGACCGCGATTGCAAGTGCAGACTGACGCATAGGTGTCCCCCAATGACGATCGCGTGCGAGCGGTCGGGTTTATTTTGCAGCCAAGACAAGAATACTGGCGGTGACGATGATGGCGGTCAAAAGCAGGAAGCACACATTGCCTTTCCACGTCGGCTTCAACCCGACGTAATCGGGAATTCGCTCATAGCTGGTCATGGATCTGCCGAGAGCGCCCGCCGACGACCCGAAATCGAGTTTAAGGCCGACGACCGTCGCCCATCCCCCTTTGTCCCCACGGGCGATAGCGGAACCGAGAGTCACGGCCGAATTGCGTGCGCCGGATGATCATGTGAAGGAGATTGCGAGGACCGCGACCGCACGCGGCGACAATATTGGCCGTAACGTGGCATGTCGGCCTTAGGCTGAAAAATTTATTCACTGTCGCCTAAATGCCATAGGTCCAAAAAATGGACCCGGAAAAATGTTGAGCAAACAATGGTCCCGCTTTCTTCGGCCGGTTTATTTGGACGCGATCGCGCCATGCCACTAGAGCGCAATCGTCTCAAACTAAATCGATCGCGGCTCTAGGTATTTGATGAGGCATCATCTTTTCGGAAAACCGGTTCCCACTTTTCCGGATCATGCCTTGTGCCGCATTCGACTCTATTCGTTTAGCCATCACGCTTCGGCTGCCGCATTTGCAGCAGCGCAAGCGCTTGACGAACTAACTGATCGGCGCGCCCGGCGTTACGCCGAAGCGCGCCCGCCGTTCGGAGATCAGACCCTTGTGCCGGCAAGAAACTTGACGGCAACGGCATTAGATGCGCGCGCGGTCATTGGGTTGCGATGACGTTGGGTTGGAAAAGAGCCCCGGACGAAGAATTTGTCCGGGGCCATCGCGAAAAAGCGGGCAAAGCTAGCCGCCGCTTTAGTAACCGCTGTTGTGCTTCGCGCTGGTGCTCGCGGCGCTCCCCGTGCGGAGCGTACCCCTGTTGGCGCCGTGCGCCGACATGTACATCTTCCGGTGATGTATTATCGGCCGATAGTTTGGCTCGCTCGTAACGAAGCCCGGTGACGGCGCCGTAAGATAGCCGGGCGTCGCGATGTATCCCGGCACTGCGGGATTGCCGCCCGCTCCACCGGCCACCGGCGGTTCGCCGCCGGTCGCGGGACCGTTCTGCGCCAGCGCCAGTGAAGTTCCACCGGCAAGCATCACGGAGAGAATCATGAGTTTTTTCAAGGTGGTCATCGTCATCCTCCAAGCCACTTGAGGCCACGCTCACCCGGTCGTGCGGGGAGAACGCCGGTGCGAAGGGGTCCGTTCCCGCCGCCCGGAAGGTCTTGGTTCGGCGCGGCGGTCAAAAACGCCTCAAGTTCCCGCCCGCCGACGGCTGGCAGATGAAAGCAACGCTTTGTCCCGGAAAAGCAAGATTCCATCGGCCGGATTGAGGCTGGTGTGGGCCGCCTCGGGGGCGGCGAACGCCGGGGGATGGCGGCGCGACGTGTCACGACACGGTCGCGCCGTTCCTTTTTGCCGACCGGCCCGAAGGGAGCATCCGTGAAATCCGAACGGACCCTTTTGTCGTCAGTTCAAGAAGGCGACCGTTGGCGCGTGCGCATCGCGTGGCCGAACGGCGCCGTGCACTATTTCGGCACCTTTGTTTCCGAGAACGATGCCACCCAATGGATCGAGGCGCATGCATGGCTGACGATCCCCGCTCCAACAACAAACACAAGCGAGCCGCCTCGGATGGATCCGCCACTCCAGACGGCGAAGACCAATGAGCGAACGGCGGCAGCTCGTCGCAGGCGGCAAGGCTCACCCGCAAACAAAACGCGTCGTTTTTGACCGAGATCAATGTGCCAATGCGGTGAAACTTCATTGTCAAGCCGGCAACCGAATTGAACCTTGGTACGGTGGAGCGAAAGGCGGTTCGCAATGGCGACAGATAACCGGCAACACGACGAGCAAGTCGGCGCCGCCGATTGGGCCTTTGTGTGCTTTCTAATCCTCATCACCGCGATTTCAACGGTGCTCGTCTTCATTCAAATTTATTTGCAAAATCCCAAATAAACGAAGCGGCGAGGCCGCAATTCCGCTCTACTTCGTCACGTATGGCGCGGGCACGGGCGCAATGAAACCGAAGTGGTAATTGATGCCGACCGTAACCGTCTGCATGTTCTGGTGAATGTCTTCGGTAAAGAAATCGCCGGCGCCGTCGGTAAATCCGACCGACTTATTGGGGAAGCCGTAATAGTCGTATTCGAACCTCACCGACCAGGCCGGCAGCAACATCAATTCGACGCCGCCGCCGACAATCCATCCGGATCGCGTTTCGCTTGCGTTAAAGAGAACTCCGGGAAGAGCCGGTTTTGGAGCGCCGCCGAGGGCCAAATCCGTGTAATCGTCACGGACCCACGCCGCTCCGCCTTTCACGTATAAGAGCCAATCGCCAAACGCGGGGCTGTTGACGACGGTACCCAATCTGCCGGTGATGTCGGCAAGCCAGCGCGGATTGGCGGTGCATGTTTGCGGCGCCAGCAGCGGAAAGCAGGAAAAGGAGCTATTCGCTCCGGACCATGTGAAACCGCCCTCGATCCCGAGCAGAATGGATTGAATTTGATAATTGTAGCCGCCTTGAAGGCCGCCGACCACGCCGGTCGCCGTTGCCGACCCGTCAACCGCGCCGAAGGGCGCTGAGAAATTGTCGACGAATTGCTTTTGGCTCCAGCCGGGTCCGACATTGCCGCCAAGGTAAAAGCCGGTCCAGGACGGGATCGCAGCGGGCAGCGGGGGTGGCGCCTTCACGGCCATGTCGGCCGCAAAGCTTTCAGCCACGGCGCTCAACACAAGACATGCAAGTGTCGAAATGAATAGCTTGGCCGACATGGTCGCCTCCCCTGATTCGGCGGCGCGACCAGACTCATGATTAAAAACATGATTCGATAGTGCATCCGTGCAACAGCCGCGCCGAAAGTCGATTATCAAGTCGGATCAAGCGGCTTGACCGCACCCGGCAGTATCAAGTTTGTGCGAAAGAGCGTTTGCGTCTCTTGGGTAACAATCGGGGTTTTCGACGAAATTCCAGCCGCTGGCATTTGATCGTGATCAATGTCGGCCATCGCGATCTGGCGCGTTATCTTTTTTATGCGAGCTTCCATTTTCGCCGAGCTGTGCGGGATCAAGTTGACGACGGCAGTCCTGACGTTGGGCGCTATCGTGGTGAGTGCAACGACGGCAAGCGCCGTTGAGCCGCAGGGATGGTGCACATGTAACCCCGATGCGCCAGCTTGCAGATCTCTATGCCCGGTCCCGGATCCTCCGCTGGTGATGCAAGAGCAGGGACGGCATCCGCGAAATTGGGTGTAACAGCCCGCACCGGCACCGCGTCCATGGCCACGGGTCCAGAGGCGCTATCCTTACTGAGGCATTTTCGGCAGATCGGGCGACGATTGCGCGCTCTAGGAACAGGGCGACGTCCGAAACCAATATCCGTCCCAGGACCGCCGCCAAGCGCACCCATAATCGTAGGCGAAAGGAGAGTAATAGTACCAGGATGAATAGGGCTCAGGCGCCGTCCGAGCGGCGAGGGAGCGTCGGTGCCGATGGACCGTTTTCGCAACCGATGTCCGTTCGTGAGCGCGAACGGCGGTAGGCGGTAGACGCCCCTCGACTGGCGAAACGCTATATCCGGGACCGGTGCTTGGTGTTGCGGGTGAGATGGGTTTGTAGCTCGGTTGCGGCACTGTGGTATTGGGAGGGATTGGATTTAAGACCGGAGGAGGCGGCGCCGGCACCGGCGGCGGAGGGGGAGGCACGAACTGCTGCGCTTGGGCCTGGGCATGTTCAAAAAGGACACAGGCGGCAAACGCGACCACGACCACGCCAAGCGCGATCAATGATGGGCGCTGATCGGCATTTCCTCTGCGATCGTCGGTCACCACGTGCTCAGCCGTCGAACCACGGTGAACCCCGCAAGTCTATGATTAAGCCTTGGCGATTTAAACCCCTTCGGCGACGCATCAGGGGCCGGGATGCGCACCGATGGCGAATCGCTCGACGCGGGAGCCTGCCATCGACCAGCGACAATGACCAACAAACGGCGGTTGTGGCGATTCGGTGCGAGACAAAGAATTGCGATTGAGTTGGTCCTTCGTCAAAAGATGAATCAGACTCATCTGAGGAATGAGTAGATCGCATTATAAAAGTGTTTTTTCAGCAACAGGGAACAAATAACCGGTCAACATACTTAGTTGTTCCGCGCAATTGCTGCGACCGAGACTTGTCGGCGCGCCGACAATAGCTAAAACGAACGTTTTTGTTCGGGGGGCTTGGGATGAACAGACTCGTTTTGGCGGGCGCCGTGGCCATCGCGCTCGGCGGCAAGGTTGCCAACGCCGCAGATCTCCTTGTGAAGGCGCCGCCGCCGATCCTGCCGGTATTCACGTGGGCCGGCCCATATCTGACCGGGATCGTCGATTATAGCTGGGGCCGCTCCCGCAACACGTTTTCGGAAACGCAAGCGCTCGGCACCAACGAGCTGTTATCCACCGCGGACTATAGCAATTCGGTGCACGGCGCGAGTTTCGGCGTGGGCGGCGGCTGGCGAACGCAACTGAGCACCAGCTTGGTGACCGGCACCGAGGCCGACATCGAATATTGCGGCGAGCGAGGGACCGGTTCGGTGCTGAGTACCGCGGCCCTTAACGGTGGAGGAACGCAGCCCTACACCGCTACGACGACCACGAAGTGCCGGTGGATGTCGACCATGACGATGATGGTCGGCGTTCCGGTTCCGCAAGGAACGCCCGATACGCACAAGCCGGGAATCGAAAGCCGTCAGCCCAATCCGTATCGCGGTCAGACGCTTTTGTACTTAAAGGGCGGGCTTGCGCTCGTGGACTTGGCGACGAATGGAACCGGCCAAGCGGTCAATCTGCAAACGACGATCTTGAACGCACCCTTCACAATAAATGGCTCGTCGATCAGGCCGGGCCTGGCCGTCGTCGGCGGCGGCGGCGAAATGATGCTGAGCCGCAATTGGGAATTCCGCTTGGAATATTTATACACTTATTTCGGGTCGTTC
>DASPTX010000068.1:0-11044 GCA_035623195.1 Xanthobacteraceae bacterium
TTTGTCGGCATTGTCGCGGGATGGCTTGCCGGCAGGGTGATGGAAGGCGGCGGTTTCGGGCTTATCGGCGATTTGATCGTTGGGTTGGTCGGTGCATTTATCGGCGATTGGCTATTGCCGCGGCTTGGAATTCATCTCGGAACCGGGACCCTTTCGCTCATTCTGAACGCCTTTATCGGAGCGGTTGTGCTGCTGCTGATCCTCCGGCTCGTCGGCGGCGGATTGGGCCGGCGCCGCTGGGGCGGGCGCTGGTAGGATTTCGCAATCGCGTTACGAGCGAAGTCCGGCTGTCGCCGCCGTTCCTGTTGCGGCTGAGCTCAGTTCTTCCGCGCGGCAGATCTCCTCGACCGTGCGGCCGCGCGTTTCGATGCCTAGAATCAATACGATCAGCGCTGCAGTCACGAAGCTTGCGGCGCCAAGCGTGAACACGCCGGTATCGCCAACGGTGCCGATGATGTAGCCAACCACGATAGGCCCGGTAATTGCGCCGACGCGGCCGAAGGCCGAGGCCATGCCGGCGCCGGTCGATCGCGCACGTGTCGGATAGAGCTCGGGCGTGTAGGCATAGAGGCAAGACCACATGCCGAACATGAAGAACTGCATGACGAAACCGTTGACGAACAGCATCGTGCCTGTCGAGGAATGGCCGTAAATGTAGGCCATCAGTGCGCTGAAAAACAAAAACAGCGCAGTCGTCGGCTTGCGTCCGATGCGCTCAAGCAATATCGCGGCAGCATAGAAGCCGGGAATTCCGCCCACCGTTATGAGCGTTATGAAGCCGATCGACTTAACGACGGAGAAGCCGTGCTGACCCAGAATAATGGCAAGCCAGGAGGTCAAACCGTAAAAGCCGAGCAGCGCAAAAAACCAGACCGAGAACGCCATGATATTGGCGCGTAGATAAAATCGTGAGACCAACACGGCGATCGGGTTGCGTGTCTGGAGCGTAGTCTCAGCGAGAAACGGCTTGGGTGGAGGAAGCTTTGCCCTGGCGGCTGCCTCGACGCCAGCTTCGATCTTGGCCATCACCGCCTCGGCCTCGGCATAGCGGCCATGGTCCGCGAGCCAACGCGGGGATTCCAATAAACCGCTGCGGACCCAAAACACGACGAGCGAAAGCAGGCCGACGACGACAAACACCCAGCGCCACCCCGCGAGCGGCAGCACGAAATAAGCGATCGTTCCTGAAATTATGAAACCGATGGCCCAAAAACCTTTCATGAAGGCGATGTATTTGGCGCGCATGTTGGCGGGAATGATCTCCGAAAGCACGGCCTGGGCCACCGGTGCTTCGCCACCGACCCCGACCCCGATTAAAAATCGGAATAGCATCAGCGAAGCGATATTCCAGGCTCCGGCCGCCAAGAAGCTCGCCAGGCCCCACAAGATCATGGTGCTTTGAAACGCGATTCTTCGTCCGAATAGGTCGGAGAACGAGTCGATCAGAAGGTTGCCGACCAGTTGGCCGAGGAAGGTCATCGACGCGAGATAGCCCACTTGGACCGGCGTCAGGTCGAAATAGTTTTTTAGGTCGCCGATAAGAAACACCAGCAGAGCGACATCGACCTGATCGGCCAGCCAAGCCGTAGCGACGATTGCAAACAGGCGTTTCTGATAGGCCGTCATTGGCAAGCGTTCGAGGCGACCCGGAATATTGATTCGCGCCGCTTGGGTGTCCCACGCAACCGTTGCGGTATCGATCGCGTTCGGCGCCGTGCTCATGGTCTGTCTCCCCCCACGCTCTCTCTCTTCTGACGGTTCACCGCTGCGCTAGTGATAGAGCTCGAGTTCAGGACGCGAGTCCGGAATGAAGCCGTCTCGGTTCGGCATCATCACTTTGGGCAAGGTGGTGGCGTTCATTGTGTCGGTCGGCGGGATGATCTTCGCCTCGGAGAGGATGTAGGCGACAACCGCATAGACGTCATTGTCGCTGAGCGAGCCCGGCGCGCTGAACGGCATCGCCCGCTTGACATAATCGAACAGCGTCGTTGCATAGGGCCAGTAACTCTCCACCGTCTTGATCGGCGTGTCGCTCGCCAGCGTGCCGCGGCCGCCGAGCAGGCGATCGCCGCCGATGCCCTTGACGGGGTTGCCCTGACCCTTGTCGCCATGACAGGCCGCGCAATTGTCGGCGAAGACTTTTGCGCCGGCGGCTGCGGTGCCGCTGCCCGGCGGCAGGCCCGCGCCATCGGCGGGGATAGCGAAGAATTTCGCTAGCTCCTGTGGGCCGATCGGCGTACCGAAACCGAAACGACTTTGGCTTTGCGCGAACGCCGTGGAGGCTGCCGCGACCGCAACCAACAAGGCCACGGTTCGCAGGATGCGCTTACGCGTGAACATTGGAAACGCCCCCCATTTCGTCGACGGCCCAGCTCTGGATCGCATTGAGGTGATAGATCGATCCGAACGGACCGTGCGATCCGCGAATGGCGATCAATTGCTTGAGTGTCGGCTGAATGTAGCCGGTTTCGTCGGTGCAGCGGCTCTGCAGGATCGCAGGCTTGCCGTCCCACGTCCACGGACAGCTGAAGCGGACGGTGCAAATCGGCTCGGGCGTGACATTGAGTTGCGCCGGGCGCCAGGTTTGGCCGCCATCGACGGAGACATCGATCGACTGTACGCATCCGCGGCCGCTCCAGGCGAGCCCCGTGATGTTGTAGAAGCCCGGTCCCGGCAGCTTCATGTCGCCGGACGGGAATGTGATGACGGACTTCGCTTCCATTTCCATGCTGAACTGCCTGGCTTTGCCGTTCGCCAGCAGGTCGGTGTATTTGGAGGTCTCTTCGCGTGTCATGAAGGGTTTGTCGCTGACCTCAAGCCGCCGCAGCCATTTTATGAGGGTGTTGCCTTCGTAGCCGGGCAGCAGGAGCCGCAGCGGATAGCCCTGTTCGGGTCGGATCGCCTCGCCGTTCTGGCCGTAAACAAGGAGCGCGTCCTTGAGCATTTTCTCCATCGGAATGCTGCGCGTCATGACCGCAGCATCCGATCCTTCCGCCAGAACCCAGGTGGAGCCGTCCTTGAGGCCGACTTCGCGCGCGATCGTCGCAAATTGCACGCCGGTCCATTCGGACGTGCTGAGGAGCCCGTGCGTGCCCTGCACCGTCTTTTGGGTCGGCTTGTTCCACTCGGTGAGACCGTTACCCGAACATTCGATGAAATGTTTGCGAGTCACCGCGGGAAACCGCTTGAGATCGGCCATGGAGAATTTTTTCGGCGTATCCACCATGCCGTGCACGAACAGCATGTGATTGGCGGGATCAATCGTCGGAATGCCGCCGTGGTGACGTTCGAAATGCAGACCGGACGCCGTCAGATTGCCCAACATCTTGTCGAGCGGCGTGAAGCTCCACGACGTGTACTCGTTGGGAGTCGGAAAGCGCACGCGCACTTCGGTTTCGAACTGCGAGCGCGTGCCGTAGCCGCCGTCGCCGGCCACCGGACGACCCTGGACCTTGGTCGGGTCGGCGGGAACGTCGTAATAGACGGCGCCGGGCGGCGCTTTCTGCGCCAGCGCGGCGGTCGAGCCGGCTAACCCCGCGGCCGATCCGGCCGCGAACAAGAACTTGCGACGGCTTGCCGGCGAGCGCGGAAACATTCCGTCCTTACACGCGCAATCTTCGGTGTCGCGCTTCTGCTGCGCGGTCTGCCGCGCTTCGGCAATGACCATTTCGTCGGCCAAGCGCCGCGATTTTTCGTCGTAAATGACAATGCCGTCGTCGCCAATTTTCACGTGCGCCTCCCCATGGCATGACGGGCTTCTATTTCGCAGGCTTATCGTTCGCCCGGGGCCCGTTAAAGTTGTCCGTTAGGATAGCGCAAACGCACCGAATTTCTCCAGCGCACTGCCTATGATGTGATTGATGCCGTCTAACGGGCGCGAATGGTCAAAAGCGGTTAGCGCGCCGACGCCGCGTATTGTGGCACAGCGGGCCGCTTCCCGACAATCCGCGTTTCGGTGGCAAAACCCCAGGCCGGATCGAAGCGGTGAACCTGATAGACAGGCCGAATCCTCATGTGCGGCGGATAGTCGCCTTTGCGCAATGTCGTTGCGATACAGGGCGTCACTATCGCAGGGATGCTCCCGACACGGCCCTCGGCGGCGCGATGGACGTGGCCGCTGAAGACGGCGACCACCCGCCCGGAATGCTGCAAAGCTTGCCGCAGCCGCGACATCGTCTCCAGCGTTTCGAAGTGAAGCCGGTCAGGCCCGACCGTGACCTCGAATGGCGGATGGTGCGTGAAAACCGCGATAGGCTTTTTGGTCTCGGCGCCGATCAGGTCAATCAAACGTCCGATTTGTTCGTCGGAAAAGTCGCCCTTGTTGCTTGCCGAACTTAAGGTATCCAGCGCGATCAATCTGACGGGATAATCGTCAATCGCGTAATCGATGAAGCCGGAATCGGACGCGAGATAGCCGCATGACGCAAAGGCAGCGCGCAAATTCGCTCTGTCGTCCTTGTTGCCGGGGAGCACATAGACCGGCGCGCGCGCCTTGGCGAGAGCGGCCACGGCTTGCGCGTATTCGTCTTGCCGTCCGTTATGGACGATGTCGCCGGTGTGGACGATAACGTCGGGGGCCGGATCGAGCGCGTTGATGTCGGCAATCGTCAGCGCGAAGTCGCGCAGTCGCCGATCGGAGTCCGGTCCATCGAGCGCCAAATGCGTATCGGAGATTTGCGCGATGATCATGGGTCGGACTGCTTCAGCCCTTCGATTTCAGGCTGGCGTAATACTCCTTGAGGATCGCCACCACCTCCGGCCGGCTGAACTCGGGCGGTATGTCCGCATCGCTCGAAAGCATTTCGCGCTGCTGCGTGCCGGAGATCGAGATGTGGTACTTCGGATCGTGGGGACAGGTCTTGGCCGTCGCCATTCCGTAGCATTTGCGGCAGTAAAAGGTGACGTCGATCTTCAGCGGCTTGGTATGAAGCGCGCCGGGCCAGAGCTGATCGAAAATGTGGTGCGCGTCGAAGGGTCCGTAATAGCTGCCGACGCCGGCATGATCGCGCCCGACGATGAGATGTGAGCAGCCGAAATTCTGGCGAATAAGGGCGTGCAGCAGCGCCTCGCGCGGCCCGGCATAGCGCATCTCGATCGGATAGCCGGCCTGAATGACGGTTCCCGGGCGGAAATAATTGTCGATCATCGCCTGGATCGCGCGGGTGCGAACGTCGGCGGGAATGTCGCCTTCCTTCAATTTCCCGAGCACCTGATGGATGAACACGCCGTCCGAGACTTCCACCGCGATTTTCACCAGGTGCTCATGGCTGCGGTGCATGGGATTTCGGGTTTGGAAGGCTGCGACATTCGACCAGCCGCGCTCGAGAAACATGGCTCGTGATTGGGCGGCGCGGATGTAAAGGCTCGGATATTTTGCGGGATATTCGCCTTCGCTCAGCACATGGATAGGGCCGGCGAGGTTGACATCGCCTTGGCCCAAGACCTTCGCCACGCCTGGATGTTTCGGGTCGGCGGTGCGATAGACGTGTTCGGCTTCGAGCAGCTTGTCGATCGAATATTTTTCGTGAACATTCATGACAGCGAGAATTTCGCTCGTCTCCGCGTCGATCAGCGCGATTTCTTCTTCGGGGCGGATGCTATCGGCGAGGTCTTTGCTGACGGAAAGCGTGATCGGGATCGGCCAGAACACGCCGCCCGCGAGTTTCATTTCCAGACAGGCGCCGCGCCAGTCGTCATAGCCCATAAAGCCGCCAAGCGGCGTATAGGCGCCCATGGCCAGCATGAACACATCGGAAACCGTGCGCGAGTCGAGAGGAATTTTCCGCAGTTTCGCCGCGCGCTTTTTTTCCTCGGTCCGTTCCGCCTCCGGCACCAAGCGCGGCTTGACCTCTTGCGAATTGTGCGGCGGCACCAGTTGCGACATACGGCTGTTTCCTGAAATCGAACTTTTTCAGATAGGATGACCTTCATGGAAAAACCTCCCGGAGTCCGCAGGTTCGGGAGATGCAGCGTTCCAGGCAGCCGGACGATCGGCCTATTCAGTCTATGATGTGATAAACCGGCGCTTTCTCCATATTCCATTTTCCGGTCTCCCGGTCGTAGCGGGAGAGGGTGAAGCAATGCCAATTCTCGTCGTCGAGCTTCGGATGGTCCGCCCGATAGTAATAGCCGGGCCACCGCGTTTCGGTTCGGAACAAAGTGTGTTGCGTGACGCATTCGGAGGCCAACACTCGGTGCTGCAGCTCCCAGGCGCGCTGAAGCTGATGAAGGTCTTCGGCTCCGAGATGGGCCAGATCTTCCTTTAGCATATGCAGGAGCTCGAGCCCGCGGGTCAGGAGAGGCTCGTTGGTCGTATAGTGGGCGCTAATGCCGCCGACATATTCGTCCATGATTTTTTCGAGACGCTGAAGGCCGTGAATCGGCAAAAGGTAGCTCGGCGAGACGGTTCCTGCGACGATTTCGTTCCGCCCGATCGCGAAATTTTCCATCGGTTTATAGACGGTCTTCTTCAGTTCTTCGTACTCCGCCTCGCTGACCTGCGGCGTCTGTTTGCCCAGCTCGTTGACGTATTTTACGGCGGCCTTGCCGGCGATCCGGCCTTCGGTGAAGGATCCCGACGAGAATTTGTGCGCGGTTCCGCCGATCGTGTCGCCGGCGCCGAATAATCCTTCGACGGTCATCATCCGGTTGTAGCCCCACTGATATTCCGCGGGTGCGTAGTCTTCCGGACCGCTCGCCCAGGCGCCCGAACAGGTCGCGTGTGAGCCCATGACATAGGGCTCCGACGTGGTCAGCTCGGGGTTGGTTTCCTTCGGATCGATATTTTGCGAAGCCCAGACGACGGCCTGTCCGATAGTCATGCCGAGGAAGTTCTCCCAGCCGACCGTCTCTTTGTGCGGGTCTTTGAAGGCCTCCTTCGTCACCATGCGAATGGGACCCCTGCCGGCTTTCACCTCCTCAAGCAGCGCGTGGTTGCGCAGGCAGGTCGGCACCGGATGCCGATCGACGTAGTCTCCGACCCTTTCTCTAAGCGTGTTGAACCATGTCGGTTCGTATTCTTGCCCATAGGCGTTTTGCGTGTAGGTCTTCAGATGCAGGAAATAGGCGCCGACCGGGCCATAGCCGTCCTTAAATCGCGTAAGGACAATCCTGTTCTCCATCTGCGTCATCTTTGCGCCGGCGAGGATCGGCAAGGCATAGG
The DNA here is from genome assembly GCA_035623195.1 of Xanthobacteraceae bacterium. Lineage (GTDB taxonomy): Bacteria > Pseudomonadota > Alphaproteobacteria > Rhizobiales > Xanthobacteraceae > BOG-931. The sequence continues at coordinate 7,163 of DASPTX010000068.1, forward strand.
CGGACGCGCTGCTCCACGGGGCGTACCAGGTTCGACCCATGCCTTCGCCGACCGCACGCGGTTTGAAAATGTGCGATGCTCCGCCGGCGGCCACGATGACCGCCTTGGCACGAAAAACATAGAAGTCCCCGGTACGCACGTTGAAACCAATGGCTCCGGCAACCCGCTTGGGCCGGTCTTTGTCCATCAGCAGGTGGGTCACCATGATCCGGTTGTAGATTTCGGTGGCGGCCTTGCGCGCGGCCTCGGCGACGATCGGCTTATAGCTCTCGCCGTGGATCATGATCTGCCATTTGCCTTCGCGCTGATATCTGCCGGTCTGTGGGTCCCGCATGATCGGAAGGCCCCACTCCTCGAATTTATGAACCGTGGAATCGACGTGGCGCGCGATGTCGTAGCCTAAATCTTCGCGCACCAGACCCATGAGATCGTTGCGCGCGTAGCGGACATGGTCTTCGGGCTGATTTTCGTTCCACTGCATGCCCATGTAGCAGTTGATCGCGTACAGGCCTTGCGCGACCGCGCCGCTGCGTTCGATGTTCGCTTTCTCGACGCACACGATCTTTAAGTCACGGCCCCAGTATCTTGATTCATAGGTGGCGCCGCACCCGCCCATGCCGCCGCCGACGACGAGGATGTCCGAATCAACAAAAACTGTCTTGTGGCGGCGCATCACAGCGGCCCTTGCTTGAATCGATTTGGAGCGAGCGCCGGCAGCGTATCGATTTTGAGCGCTTCGGGCTCGTGCGCGAGCTCCTGAGACTTCATCGCGTCCGCGCCCGGCGCCGCGTATTCCGCCGGCGACTTGATCGAACCCCACGGCGTGGTTCTGATCGGCGAAACGAAATCCTTTTCGCGGCCGTCGCGGAACTTGATTTTCCAGGAAATGGTCCCCTTGTCCTCTTCGCGGCGCGCGCGGACGCTGTGGCCAAGCGGAGCGAAGTCGGCGTAGCCGCGACAGTCAATCGCGAACTGGGGGCAGGCCTTCACGCAGGAATAGCACTCCCAGCACATATTGGGTTCGATATTGAGGGCGCGGCGGTAGGTCGTGTCGATGTGCATGATGTCGGACGGGCAGATATCCACGCAATGTCCGCAGCCGTCGCAACGGGTCATGTAGACGAAGGTCGGCATGTTGTTCTCCTGTACCGAGGACCGATGTGCGGCCGATCAGTAATGGTGCGCGTGTTTGTAGCCGCCGCCGTAAATTCTCGGTGCGTCGGCGGGAGGCGGTAGATTGCTCATGGTCCCGTTTGCTTCGGCTACTCTCTTTTCCAAGGCCGCCGCAGGCTTGAAGAACATGTGAGAGAATTTGGACCACGGAATCGATCCAAACAGAACGGTGGTGGAAAGGAGATAAAGCGTAAGGAACGGATACGCCCAGGCGGCGCTGCCCACCGTCTGCACCACGGCCCACGCCAGACCGAATGTCACGCTCAAAACAAGTGAGACGATAAACAGGTCCGCGCGCATAAAGCGGAGCGGCGAATGGCCCTCCGCGGCGACATCGGCGCGGATGAAAAACCAGAACCAGTACCCGCCCAAACAAACCATCAAAGCCCCCATGTACCACAGCGTCGTTATATTTGCGGGCGTGGGGATGGCTCGCGTCGGATAGGCGAAGACCATGATGACCGTAGTGACGAGGTAAATAATAAAGCCGTACATCGTCAGCAGATGGGCAATTCTGCGCCGCGCGTTGCAGAATTCACCCGATGTCATGACGTCAACCACGGCGGTTCGAACTGCCAACGACGCCATCTCGCCGCCGCCAACCTGCCGCTTCGCCTTGTTCTGGGAATTCCGCCAGTTGTTGAAGAAATATTCGGCGCTCCTTTTGTGCATGATGTCGAAAAGCGTGCCGCCGACGACCAAGAGCGCCATGACGACGACGTACGTCTGCATGACGGCGGGCGGCACGAACGCCGAAAGTTCGGCGAACGGATTGCTGATGAACATCGGTGAATCTCTCAAAGCTTGTTTGGAAGAACTCTCGTCGAGGTCGCCATCGCCTGACTCATCGCGCCATGTTGTCTTCCTAGAGTGCAATCGTTTCAAGTTGAATCGATTGCGGCTCTAGATGTTTGATGAGACATGATCTTTTCGGAAAACCGTTTCCACTTTTCCGATCATGCCCTAGCGGAGTCTTCCTAGCAAAGCTGCGCGTTGGTTTGTAGCCAATAATTTCGTTGCGTCCCGTCAATATATTCATAAACGCGAGTATCGATTTGGCGACGGACGTGGCAGCGCGATTCTCGCGTCGCGAGACACGCCATGTCCCCGCTCGCTGCGACCGGCCGCGAAACATCGCGTCGTTACTCGGGAATTTTCATTCGCCGGTCAGATCGCGGCGACGTCCTTCAAGGGCTGCCGCGTAACGGCGGAGCACATAGGCTTCGGTGAGCAGTCCCACGACTTGCCGGTCGAGGAAAGAATGAACGACGACGAGCGCCTCCGCCTCCGCCCGGTCAAAGGCCAAGACGGCTTCCTTCACCGCCATTTCCGGCAACAGCATCTCGTCGGGGTAGTGCAGCAGATCCTTGACGGCCTTTTCCGGTGCGACTTCCGCGGAATGGGCCTCCGCCACCAGAACGAGGCCGAGGTAGCGATCGAGATCGTCCACGGCGACTACATACACGGTGGAGCCGAGCGGAAACGCTTCGCGGAATTTGGCAATTGTCGAGGTAGCGCTTACCGTCTGCACGTCCGACCGCATCATTTTCTCGACCGTTAGATCGCGCATCCAACCGATATCCGCGGCGCTGCGGATCGTCTCGCCGCGCAGGTGAAAACGCCAGGTCGCGAACGAATAACCGAAGACTTCGCGCGTCACTTGCGCCGCGATGATCACGGCGATCAACACCGCGGTCGCCAGCCAAAGATCGCCCGTCGTTTCCAGAGCGATGAACGTCATCGTCAAAGGTCCGCCGATGACGGAAGCGGACAGTGCGCTCATGCCGATCACTGCCGCGGCATTGGTGTCGAAATCCATCGTCGGCCACGTCATGGTGATGGCTTCGGCAAGCAGGTGTCCGCCGAGCGAGCCGATCAGAAGCGATGAAAAAAACAAGCCGCCGCGGAACCCCGAGCCGAGCGAGGCGATCGACGCGACGATCTTGAGCAGAAACACCGTCGCCACGGTGCGAAGCGAGAGGTCCAGTGTCCCGATAATCCGCAATGCGCCGTGGCCTGACGACATCACCTGCGGCGACTCGAGCGCCAGCAGTCCGACGACCAAGCCGCCGATCGTGGTCCGCAATACCGGCCGCAACCGCATGCGCACGAAAAGCGATTCGCAGAGCGCGACGCCGCGCATCAGGAAAATTCCCAGCACCGCCGACAACAAGCCGAGCGTGGCGGCCAAAAGCAGATCGTGGGCAACGAGGACGGTCCTGTCGGGCGCCACGACGCCGAGATCGGCGGGTTCGACCAAATGCGCGACCAAATAACCGATCAAAGCGGAAACCCCGACGGGGGCAAGACTGGCGGGTGCATAACTGCCGATGATCAGTTCGAAGCCGTAGAAGGCTCCGGCGAGCGGCGCGCCGAAAGCGCCGGCAATGCCGGCGGCGGCGCCGCAGCCGACCAGGATACGCAGGTCGCCGCGGCGCAACCGGAATGCGTTGCCGATGCGCGAGGCAATGCCGCTCGCAAACTGCGTATAGCCGGCCTCGAGTCCGACCGAGGCGCCCACGCCGCTCGACCACACCGTCTGCACGGCGACGACGATGCTGCCGAGGAGCGACATGCGCCCGCCGTGAAGCGCATTCGCTTCGATGGGGTCGATCTCCCTTTCCGGACGCCAGCGCTGCAGAATTTCACTGCCGATCCCGAATAAGAGCCCGCCGAGCACCGGCACCGAAAGCGCCAGGACGGGATCCA
>DASPTX010000069.1:0-2501 GCA_035623195.1 Xanthobacteraceae bacterium
CGGCACGGCCGAGTTTGCGCAGGAGACGCGGATGGCGACCGTCGCCGCGCGCCAACGCGAGATCCTCGAATAGCTTTGGGACGCGGTGATAGAGCACGGAGCGATTGTCGCGGCAGGCTTTGTGTCCGAGCGCCGATGCCACCCAGCTTTTCCCGACGCCCGTCGGACCGACCAACGCCAAATTATCATGAGCGTTGATCCATTCGCCCTCGACCGGCTTTTGGAACAGGGCGCGGTCAAGTCCGCGTGGGCTGCGATAATCGACGTCTTCGACGCAGGCCTGCTGACGCAATTTGGCGTGGCGCAGACGCGCCGCGAGCCGCTTGTCCTGCCGCCACGATACTTCGCGATCGAGCAGAAGCCCAAGCCATTCGTGATGGCCGAGACCGTCGGCTTCACCGGCGGCGGCGATGTCGACGAAGGCCTTGGCCATGCCATGCAGGCCGAGGGCATGAAGCTGATCGAGGGTCGGATGTTTGAGCACGTCGTTTCTCCTAATTGTAGTAGCGCGGCCCACGGATGTTGGAATGCAGGATCGGCGTTGTGTCCGTGGCGCGCTTGTGCGCGGGGCGCCGATCGAGATGGTTGTTGAGGATGGACTTGACTGAGCCATAGGTGCGCGCGCCGATGTCGATGGCGCGCTCGGCGGCGGCTTCCAAACGCTCGGCGCCAGAGGGACCGGCCAGCCGAACAATGCCGAGACAAGCGCGAAAGCCCTGTTCGGGATGCGGACGTTGTTCGAGGATCAGTTCGCACAGCGCCGCCGTCGCCGGTCCGATCAGGCGTGCGTCGGCACGGATGCGCTCGATCGTCCAGCCGGCGTATCGCCGATGGCTGGACGGCATGTGTTCCGCCACCGTCGTGTGTTTGTGATTGCCGCTCATGCGCATGTGCGCGGCGATCCGCTCGCCCTTGAGGAAGATCTCGACCGTCTGCGCGGTCAGCCGCGCGTCGACCTCGGCGCGGGCGAAGCGATGGGGAACGCTGTAATAATGGGCGGCGACCTCGATGTGATAATCGATGCCAACGCGGCATGTCCGCCATTCGGAGAACTCGTAAGATTCGGTCGGAAGGGATTTCAGCGCCGGGCGATCGATCTGTTCGAGCAATTGCCGGCGCGTCACGCCGAGCCGCCGGATCGGGCGCGCTTCGTTCAGATGCGTCATCAGCTCGCCGATCGCCGCGTTGACCTCCGCCAGGCTGTAAAAAGTTCGATGGCGCAGCCGCCCGAGAAGCCATCGCTCAACGATGAGCACCGCCTGCTCGACTTTTGCTTTATCCCGCGGACGTCTTGGCCTCGCCGGCAAAATGGCGGTGTCGTAATGCGCCGCCATCTCAGCGTAGGTTCGATTGACCTGAGGATCGTAGAGACAAGCCTTGATCACAGCGGTCTTGGTATTGTCCGGCACGAGCAAATGCGGAACGCCGCCGATCGCCTCGAAGGCGCGCACGTGGGCGTCGATCCAGTCGGGCAGCGCCTGCGTCCAACTCGCGCGAGCGAAAGTGAAGCTCGACGCGCCAAGCACGGCGACGAAGATTTGCGCCTTGCGGATTTTGCCGGTCAGCCGGTCGATGACGACCGCAACCCCGTCGCCGGCATAATCGACGAACAGCCGCTCGCCGGCCGCATGCGTCTGCCGCATCGTCGGCGACAACTTCGATTCAAAGCCGCGATAGAGCTCGCAAAACCGCGAATAACTGTAACCGCCGGGATTGGCCGCGATATATTCATCCCAGACGATCACCAAGGTGACGTGCTTGCGCTTCAGCTCCCGATGAACCGTCGGCCAATCCGGCTCGGCGTGCCGGCGATGGCCCCGTTTACTCCGTCGATTGGCGTAAAGCGCCTCCTCCAGCACGGCATCCATCATGCCGTCCGGCAGGGGCCAACTCAGTCCCGAGCCCTCGAAGCGCTTCAAGGTCTCCCGCACAGTCGAGGGCGCCAAGCCAAGACGGCGCGCGATATCGCGCGTTGGAATCGAAACAGAAAACTTCAGACGAATAATCTCGCGCACATGGCGCATTGCAATTCTCTCCGCTGGCATCGATCGCTCCCATGGATTTCCAAAGGAGGGACCCTAAACAGGCCAGCAGAGGCGCTCGTCCCGGTTCCATACCCCGGGCGGGATTATCCCGTTACGGTGGGCGGCATCATCTCGTAATGGTGGGCGACATCATTCCGTTACGGTGGGCGACATCATCTCGTTTTGGTGGGCGGCTTGGACAGGAATCAGCACGAAGCCGATTGGGTAGGTTTTGAAGTTCTTCTTTGACGGCCTTCGATCTCCGGCAGCCGGGAGATGCCGTGGCGCTGCAGGCATCGGTGCAGCGCTGAACGGGTCAGGTGCGGAATGGTGGCCTGCAGGGCATAAAGGCAATCGTCGAGCGGCAGCAGGTGTGCTTACGGAAGGCGACAATGATCGCCTCTTCGGCTTGGCTCAGGACGGTCGATCTGGCCTGCCCCATGTCCCGTCCTTGTCGATGATGCGCGAATCTGCGCC
>DASPTX010000070.1:0-89274 GCA_035623195.1 Xanthobacteraceae bacterium
GTGATGCGATGGGTCATGCGTTTCCTCCCCTAATATTCTATTTGTACGTACACCTTGACGGGCGCCCGACACGGCGCGAGCCGGGTGTTGGAGCGTAAGTATGCTTTGGTTCGACGGGCGTGAAAAGAGAACGGCGGCCAACGCGGCAATCTGCCCGAACCGCGTCGAGTACCCCGGAAGCGCTTGGGTGCATTGTTTCAGCGCCAAATACCTAGTCTGTTAATATGGACTGACCCATTACGGCATATTCAATAAGGAGAAGACCATGCCCCGCATTGACTATATCGATGACTCTAAGAAAACGCCGCAGATCGCCGCAATGATAGAGTCGGCGAAGAAGACAGGTGCGCCGGATCCCCGTGTGGTGAGCATCATGACCCGCAGCGAGGTTGGCACGGCTTGGGTCGATTGTTGGAACAAGGTGCTTTATTGCGGCGTGCTACCGCACAAGCTCAAAGAAATGTGCCGCATCAGGATTTCGGTCGCCCATCAGTGTGGTTATTGCTCGACTGTTCGGTCCAACGTGGCCAAAGCGGAGGGGCTGACCGAAGACATGATCGACGATCTGCTCGGTTCTTACCAAACCAGCAAATATTTCACTGCGCGAGAAAAAGCTGCGTTGCACTATGCCGACCTTTTCAAACAGGGTGAGCATGCAATCGACAAGGATGAAGTCTATGATGAGCTGAAAAAGCATTTCAGCGAGGAAGAAATCATCGAACTCGGCATGCTCTGCGCCCAGACCGATGGCGTGGGCAAATTGGTGAAGTCCTTCAATGTGCTGAGTTGGGACGACGCTTGCGCTCTCAATCCGAAGCTAATCCAAGGCATGTCGGTGGTGGAGGCAGCGGAATAGCTTCATTGCCCCGACATGGCGTTGAGCGTGAGTTGGCCGGTCTCGGCAGAGGCTTTTCACTTGGACCAGGATTTGATGTCGCCAGTGTAAGCGTCATCCCCAAAGACAATGTCATTTGATGTAGCGATAAGCCGATTACCAGCGCGCCGCAGTCGATGATCTGCACAGCATGGCGGTATCGTGCTAAACTTCTTCAGCCCGGGAGGCCATTCATGACCCCGCACGTCAAGCTTGCCACCGTCACGCAATCGGAAATTTCGCCTGCCGAGTGGCAGGCCCGCGTTGATCTCGCCGCGACTTATCGGCTGATCGCACACTACGGCTGGGGCGACGTCATCTACAATCATTCCTCCATGCGGGTACCGGGCGAGGAGCGCAAGTTTCTGATCAAACGGCATGAACTCCTCTACACCGAGGTGACACCGTCGAACCTCATCAAGGTCAGCATGGATGACGATCTCGACGAGTCCGCAGGCGTCAATCGGCCCGGCTTCACGCTGCACGGCGGCGTGCTGTCGGCGCGGCCGGACGTCAACTGCGCCGTCCACGTGCATACCGAGATCGGCATGGCACTCGCCGGATTGCAGCACGGACTGCGCATGGTCTCGCAGCCAGCGGTGCGTTTTTACAATCGCGTCGGCTATCACGATTACGAAGGCATCACCGAGGATTTCGGCGAGCGCGACCGCATCAACAAGGCGCTGGGCAAGAACCGCGCGCTGATCATGCGCAATCATGGCCTGCTCACGGTTGGCCAGACCGCGCGCGAAGCCTTCGTCTTGATGAAGTCGCTGATCGAGGCGGCCGACATTCAGCTCAAAATGGAAGCGACCGGCGGCGACCTGATCGAAATCCCGGCAGAGATCTGCGAAAAGACGGCGCACCAATACGAGCATCACGATTCTGGCCGCGGCTCGGCCGATTGGCCGGCGTACCTGCGCATGCTCGACGCCACCGATCCGCAGTGGCGGAATTGAGCGCCGCAGTACTCCAACGGCTGCTCCGAGCCTTCTCCTACGCGCGGACAGGGTGATCGAATGAGGCGGCGTGAGTTCATCGCGCTGATCGGCGGCGCGGCAGCGTGGCCGCTCGCTGCGCGCGCAGCGGGCCAGCCAGTGCGCGTTGGCTTTGTGGACTTTGCCGGTGAGAATGACCCGAATGCACTCGAGCGCGCCCGGGTGTTCAAGCAGGGTTTGGAGCGGCTCGGTTGGGCACCCATGATCGACTACTACTGGAGTGTCTTTAACGTCGAAAAGGCGCAGCTCGCGGCTCGGGAGGTTCTCAAACTTGCACCAAATGTGATCGTGTGCGCCGGCACCCCTGCCACAATGGCGCTGAAACAAGCGACCAGCACGGTGCCCATCGTATTCGCAATCGTTACTGAACCGGTGGCTCAAGGTATTGTTGAGAGCCTTGCGCATCCTGGCGGCAACCTGACGGGATTCAGCTACCTGGAACCAACCGTTGCGGCGAAATGGCTTGAGCTGCTCATGCAGATCGCACCGCACCTCACACATGTCGCATTGATGTTCAACCCAGCATCCAGCCCCTATTCTAAATTGTTTTTTCAATCGATTGAGACCGCGACATCAAGGTTCGCCGTGCAAGCGGTCATGGCACCGGTGCATGATGTCAATGAGGTCGAGCAGCTCATAGCGATGCTGGGAAGCAAACCGGGCAGTGGCATGATCGTGGCGGCCGAGGGGTTCAATTTCGCCAATCGCAGGCTGATCATCGAGCTGAACGCGCGGTACCGGCTGCCTGCGATCTACCCAGATTTCGATTCGGCCACCAATGGCGGATTGATTCAATACTCGTTTGACTTTGTTGCGCAGTACGGTGGCCCAATTGTCTCCTATGTTGATAGGATACTGCGAGGTACCAAGCCTGCTGATCTCCCTGTGCAGCAGCCGGCCAAGTTCGAGTTGGTCATCAATATGAAGACCGCTAAAGCGCTTGGTCTCACAGTCCCGCAGTCGCTGCTCGCCGTTGCCGATGACGTGATCGAATGACGATTGGATTTGCTGCGCTGCATATGTCGCCTTTTGGCACTAAGCGGACATTTCCAGAGCACTCAACTGATGTCCGCTTTCGAGCGTAAAGCGGACCTCGCATCGATGTGCTTGGAAGGTCGCATACTCACCTGAAACGGACGTACAGCGATGAAACTTGCTGTGCGCACAACAGCGGCAGGTCGTGGTCGCAAGTTGTCAAGCAAAGCGGAATGGCGCAGCTGACCGATTACTTGTAGTAAGCGACGCCACAGCCTTGATTGCCGATGCGCGTCTCAAGGGATTGCTTGAGAGCAGGCTTACCCGATTTCGGGAAATTATAGTCCATTGTGGCCACGGTTCCTTCTGGCGTGCTCTGAATTGCGTCAAAGGCTCTTTGGCCTATCGGGTCGTCGCCAAGTTTAAAGGTGCGAACATCAATGCCTATCATGCCGGGACCTGGAAACGCTGTGAATTTGCCGTCGGACGCATTGAAGCAGGAAACATAAAGATCGCGGTCGTGAAATTGCTTGTTTTTCGCATCACTGAATGCACGCAACGCCGCAGCCTCGTCGCTCTTGAGCGCGGCGACAGCGCGCTCGAGCATCGCCCTCGCTTCCTCAGCTGTCCCGAATTGTTCCGCACTAGCCAAGTTAGCGGTCAACAGCGACAATGTCGCAAATACAGGCGCGGACAACATATTACGCATGGCATTCTCGCGTGATGGACCCGTATTGTATGCAGGCCTTTATTGACTGTCATAGACCGCTAAAGGCAGCGCGAGCGTTTCTTGATGATCGTTGCGAAAACATCACAGCCGCCTAATGTGTTGCAGTGCATGAGTCTCCTGCTGGCACTAGCGGACATGGTAGTTGCGTTAAGAAATGTCCGCTTTTGAGGATAGACGAGACATCGCGCGCACTGACGCACGCGGCCGATCGATTTGCCGGGGGCGGCTTTTCGCGTGACCGCACAAAGCCGGTACAGGTCGTACCAGCGTCGTACTCACATCACACGGCCAGTCTCTTCGCCGCCGCAAGCTAGGCGAGATCCACCGCGAAGCGCTTTGGATCTGCAAGCGAACAGTGAGACCTCATGTGTGGCGCGCAGGACGACACGGGGGCGCCCGTTTTGCTTCGAGTGCTTCCTGCCATCGCGGTGCACATAAACACCAACGGTCCCCTCGCTATACCCCCCGCTTTCGCGGGGACGAGCGGCCCAACCATCCGCACATTCCCGCATAAGCGGGAATCCAGTCTGGGGCGATAAGCGCTGGATTGCTTCGCGGTGCTTGCCGCGGACCCGTTAGCTCGCAATGACGGCGCGATGCGACCACCTCACAAGTCGAACAGCGTCTCCGCATTGCCGTGCGCGATGCGCTCGCGGTCGGCTTCCGACACCGGGAGCTGGTCGAGGAAGGCGTGCGCCTTGGTCATGGACTGATAGGGATAATCGGCGGAGAACATGATGCGCGGCACGCCGACTTCCAAAAGCAGGTTGAGGAAGGTCGCCGGGAAATTGAAGCCCGACACAGTGTAATGCACGTTCTCGCGTAAATAGGACGTGATGGGACGCTTCAGCTTGGTCATCGCCGGCGTCATGTTGTCAAGGCGGGGGAAGAGCGACATCAAGCCCTCGCCGAGATGGCCGATGACGAGCTGCAGGTTCGGAAAGCGGTCGAAGGCGCCGCCAAGAACGAGCCGCAGCACGTGAACCGCGGTCTCGATGTGCCAGCCCCAGCCGGGGCTGCCGAACATGTCGCTCACCAGCGGCGAGAAGCCGCCGTAATAGGCGTCGAACACCGCCTGCGGCGGCTTGGTCGGGTGGATGTGGATCGGCGCGTTGAGCGTCTCGGCGCATTCCAGGATCGGCCAGAAGAACTTGTCGTCGAGATAGCGGCCGCGCACGTGGCCGTTGACGACCGCGCCCTTGAACGCGCCCGATTTCACGCGCCGCTCCAATTCCTCCGCGGCCTTATCGGGCGCCATGGTCGGCAGCGCGGCAAAGCCGGCAAAGCGCTTGGGATGCTTTCTCACGGCTTCCGCGACCGCATCGTTGCTCTCGCTGGCGAGCGAGATCGCCTCGGCGGCATCCAATTGCTCGGTGCCGGGCGAGGTGAGCGACAGCATCTGAAAGTCGATGCCCGCCGCCTCCATCGCGGCGACGCGCTTGTCGCCGATATCGCATAACGGTTCGAGCAACTTCATCGCGCGGCCTTCGAATTTCAGCGCTGCGTTTTTCAGGTCCTGGCCGGGGCCGTCGAGAAACAAAGGCGTGGCGAAATGTTCTTCGAGAGTGATGACGCGCATGGGGATGCTTTCTTGCCGATTGTTATTCGACACTGATGTGGGATTGCAGGATCAGCTTACGCCATTTCGGCTCTTCGCTGCCAATGCGGACGCTCAAATCTTCCGGCGAACCGGCGATCGATTCGAAATATTGGGCGTCGAGGAAACTCCGCCGGACATCCGGATCGGCGAAGATTTTGCGCACCTCGCCGTCGATTTTCGCCGTCACGTCCGCCGGCATGCCGGCGGGGCCGAACAACGCGAACCACGACACCGCGGTAAAGCCGGGAACGGTTTCAGCCACCGTCGGTAGGTCGGGCAACAAAGCCATGCGTTGCGGCGCGCCCACCGCGATCGTCTTGACCGCGCCGGCCTTGGCCTGCGGCACGGCGCTGCCGAGGCTGATGAACATCAATTGAATGTGCCCGGCGATCACGTCTTCCAAGGCCGGCGTCGCACCCTTGTAGTGCACGGCGACGAAATTCACCCCGGTCATCGCCTTGAACATTTCCATGTTGAGATGGCCGCTCGAGCCGACGCCATAGGTGCCGTAATTGAGCTGGCCGGGCTTCGCCTTGCCGAGCGCGATAAGCTCCTTGACGTCGATCGCCGGCACGGACGGGTTGACGACGAGTACGTGATTGAGGCTGACAAGGCCGCTGATCGGCGTGAAGTCCTTCACCGCATCGTAGCCGAGATGCGGGTAGAGCGTCGGATTGACGATAAAAGTCGATTCCGGACCGACGAACAGCGTGTAGCCGTCGCCCGGCTGGTGGGCGACATATTCCGCCGCAACTTGATTGTTGGCGCCGGGCTTGTTCTCGACCACCGCCTGCGCGCCCCAATCGGCGATCAAGTGCTGCGCCAGGATCCGGCCCAGCATGTCGGTGACGCCGCCCGGCGCCGCCGGCACGATGATCGCGATCGGTTTCACCGGATAGCTATCGGCGCGCGCTGGCGCGCCGATGCCGGCGGCGGCAAGAGCCGCAAGCGCCACGGCTGTGCGCCGCCAAAGTCCTCTCATCTCTCGCTCTCATGGTCCTGACGCTTGGCGCGCGGTAGCGCGCGAATGACCTCGATCATCGCGGCGACGTCCTTGTCGTCCAGGCCCATGTCCTTGAAACGCTCGTAGAGCGGCACCACGCAATCGAGCAACGGCGTCGCCACGCCGGCGCTGTCGGCGAATTCCGCGATCATGCCGAAATAATGCCGCAGCGTCCCGGCGGTGCCCTGCACCGGCGAAAAGCGCCGCTCCGCCATCCACGGCGCGCGGATGGCGAACTGGGTCGAGCCGCCGCTGCCGCTTGCGATCGCCTTGATCATCAGCGGAACGTCGACGCCGGCCTTGAGCCCCAGCGCCATGGCTTCGGCGGTCGCGGCGATGTGGACCGCGACCAAAAGATTGTTGACGAGCTTGACGCGGCTCGCCGCGCCGAATTCGCCGAAATAAAGGCACGTGTCGGCAAAACCTGCCACCACCACTTGTTCGACCGTCTTGCAGGCGCGGGCGTCGCCGGCGAGATAGATCACGGCCTTGCGCGCCGCGACCATGCCCGGCGTGCCGGAAACCTCGCCGTCGACAAACGTCGCGCCTTTCTCCGCGAGAAGGGCAATCTGACGCTTCTTGTCAGGCACGGGATGCGAGCCAAGCTCGACGACGATCTGCCCCGGCCGCGCCGAATGAATGAGCCCATGCGGACCGTGAACGACATCGTCGAGCGCTTCCGTCGACGGCAGGCAGGAAAATACGATATCGGCTTGCGCGCCGACATCGGCCGCCGAGCGCGCCGGTACGCCGCCGATTTTCTCAAACTCCGCGAGCGAACTGCGGCGATAGCCGACGACGCGATGACCGCTCTTGATCAGATTATCGGCGATCGGCAGGCCGATCTTGCCGACGCCGACCAGGCCAATCGTCTTCATGATCCTCCCCGCTCGATCGCCTCGCGCATCGGTTCGGTTTGTTTTTATGCCACCGTGATCAATCGATCGGACCGATGGTCCGCCCTCCCGGCGCGCGCTGTCAACTCCGATGGCGCTTAGATGATCCGCGACGACTGCAAAGGCAGGCCGAGGAAATGCCGGCCGATCACTTCGAAGATCGACAATTGCGACTGCGCCTGTTGCGAAACCGCGTGCATATCGCGGAAGCAGCGCTCGAAAGGATTGCTTTCGAAAACCGCCGTGGCCCCGGCTGCGAGATAGGCCGCCTCGACGACGCGCCTGGCCTGCTCGCTCGCATGGATCGACGCCATGCGCAGCCGTACGCGCTGATCGAGCGACATTTGGCCCGATTGCGCGGCCGCCCAGATCTCATCCCAGGCCGCGAAGAAAAACGCGCGCGCGGCGGCAAGCTGCGTTTCGGCCATGCCGACCTGCGATTGAACGACGGCGCTGTCGCGCAGGAGCGATTTGCCGGACGCCGGCGTTTTGACCGCCGCCAGTTCCAAGAACGCATCGAGGGTCGCCCGCGCAATACCGAGCGCGATCGCCGGGAAGCTCGATCCAAACAACTGATAGATCGTGAAGGAATAGAGCGGGCCGTGTTCGCGCCGCTCGGCGGGATCGAGCGCGTGATGGCCGATGGCGCAACCTTCCGGCACGAACACGTCGGTCAGGGAATATGTATCGCTGCCGGTCCCCTTGAGCCCAATTACGTGCCAAGTGTCCTTGATCGTCGCGCGGTGGCGCGGCACGACGAAGGTCTTTTCGACCGGATTGCCGCCGGCGTCGCGGCGCAGCGCGCCGTCCAGCTCGTAGACCGCGCTATGCGCGGCGAGCCAGGTCGCATGCCTGCTGCCGCTCGCGAACGGCCATTCGCCGGTGACGCGAAAACCGCCGGGCTCGGCGATCGCTTTGGCTTTACTGGTGGACGGGCCCCAAGCCAGCACGCCGCGCGGATCGTTTCCGAAAATCTCCGCGGCGATCTCGGGTTTCAGGCAGCGCGCGATGGTGGAACAGACCGAGGTCTGGGCGACGCACCACGCGGTCGAGGCGTCCGCCTTGGCGAGCTCCTCGACAACTTGCATGAAGACGATCGGCGAGATTTCCTCTCCGTTAAGCGAACGCGGCACCAGCATGCGGAAGAGCCGCGCCTCGTGCAGCGCGTCGACGATATCGGGCGGCAATTCGCGGCCCGATTCGATGCGGGCTGCGGCGGCGGCGATGCGCGGCGCGAGCGCGCGCGCATTGGCGAGACAATCGACCGGCATCCGCTGGTCCATGCGGTTGCTCTCGGCTGAATTTCTAGACGACTTATTTGTAGCCGCGGCCATGCTGCGGGTCTATCGGCGCCGGCCTTGTCGGGGCCGGATGACCCCGCCGATCCGGCGATGATGTAATAATAATGTATAGGGGGTTTCGTGATAGTCGCGTCGAAGTCCCATCCTTAGGGTCGATCCGGCCAAATCATGCAACGGAAAATTCGCAGGAACCGTTGCGGTCTCGGCTTTGTTCCATAATCTCTATCTCTGTCTCTCTCTCTCTCGCGCGCGAGAGCATGCCATGCGCCGTCCGATCCTCCGCGCCGTCGCTTTAAGCATTGCAGCAATCGCTTCGATCGCGGCAATGCCGCTCTTGGCACAGACGGATGGCGGCCTTCTCCGAGGCAAGGCGGCATTCGGCGATTGGCGCGCCGACAAACCGGGAACGCGCCGGCTGATCACGCCGCAAGACTTGCCGGCGCCCGGCAAGTCGCCGTCCGCGCACAATTTCGCGAGGATCGTGCGCCGGACCGATCAAAAACCGCTCGTCCCGGGTGGCTTCGAGGTGAACCTGTTTGCGTCCGGTCTCGCCGGACCGCGGACCATTCGCCCTGCCCCCAACGGCGATATCTTCGTCGCGGAGAGTGGGGCCGGACGCATCAGCGTGTTGCGGCCCAATGGCGGCGCGGCAGCAAAGCCATCGGTGTTTGCCTCGAGGCTGAACTATCCGTTCGGCATCGCCTTCTTTCCGCCCGGGCCCGATCCGCAATGGGTCTATATCGGCGATACCGACGCCGTGTTGCGTTTCGCCTATCGCAACGGCGATCTCACGGCACGCGGCGCCGCCGAAACTTTGGTGCCGCATCTGCCCGTCGGCGGCCATGCGACGCGCGACGTCGCGTTCTCGCCGGACGGCGCGACGACGTATGTGTCAGTCGGATCGGCCTCCAACGCCGCCGAGTTCATGGGCCGGCTTTCGAACGCGGATTTGCGCAAGTGGATCGCCGATCATCCGCTCGGCGCCGCCTGGGGCGACGAAGCCGGCCGCGCCGATGTCTTGGCGTTCGACCCGCAAGGCAAAAAGCAAAGAATATTCGCGACCGGCATCCGCAACTGCGTCGGCCTCGCGGTGGCCGCATCGAGCGGCACAGTGTGGTGCTCGACCAACGAACGCGACGGGCTCGGCGACGACGTGCCGCCCGATTACATTACGCGGGTGCGTGACGGCGCATTCTACGGCTGGCCTTGGTATTACATCGGCGCCAACCAGGATCCGCGCCACCCGGACGCGCGGCCGGATTTGAAAGACCGGATCACCGTTCCCGATGTCCTGCTCCAAGCCCATTCGGCATCGCTCGGCATGACGTTCTACGACGGCGCTCAATTCCCCGCGTCGTATCGCGGCAATATTTTCGCCGCCGAACACGGATCGTGGAATCGCGCCAAGCGCACCGGCTATAAAGTCGTCCGCGTCGTGGTCGAGAACGGCGCCCCGACCAGCGAATACGAGGATTTCGTCACCGGCTTCGTCATCGACGATTCCGAAGTCTGGGGGCGTCCGGTCGGGGTGACGGTGGACAAGGACGGCGCCTTGCTCGTCTCCGAAGACGGCAGCGGCACGATCTGGCGCGTTTCCTTTACCGGAAAGTCGGTGCAATCCCGGTGAGAGCCGCTCGCGCCTTTGCCGCGCGCTGCGAGGGTTCGATACGAGCGACGGCGATTCGTCGTCCCCTCATAATTGATCCGCGTTCAAACGTCCTGCGTTCATAAGTCACGCGCTCATAAGTCCCAAGGTCACAAGAAAGTCTTTACGGAATTTCGCCATAGTCACGGCCGTGGTGCCCTGCGGGGGTAGCCTTGAGTCGCGCCATGCCGAATTCGTCCGTTTCCAAGTCCGGTTCCAAGTCGGGTTCCAAGTCCAATTCCATGTCCAACCCGCCGGCCCGCGGATGCCGGCGTCGGGCGTTCTTCCCGTCGCTAAGCACCCTAGCCACCGCGACTTCGCTTCTCGCCATGCTCGGCATCGCGCTCCCCACCGCCGCACAAAGCGCGAAAATGCCACAACAGGAGACCGGCGCCTCGCGCCCGCATGTCTATTTGATGCGCGGTCTTCTCAACATTTTTTCGCTCGGCATGGATCAGCTCGCCGTGCAGATCGAACGTCGCGGCATTGCCGCGAGCGTCTATAACCATTCGGTCGCCTGCGACGTCGTCAATAAGATCGTGCAAGACTACCGCGCCGGCGATCGCGGTCCCTTCATTCTCATCGGCCATTCGCTCGGCGCCGACGCCGTGATGACGATGGCGCAACAGCTGAACACGCAGGGCGTGCCGGTCGCGCTGGTCATACCGTTCGACGGTACCGGCTCCTACGCGGCGCCGAGCAACGTCGCCTGTGTGCTCAATCTCACTCAGCGAAAATACGCCTATATGCTGCCCGGCGCCGGCTTTCACGGCAAGTTGTCGAATGTCGACGTCTCCGCCGACACCAGCATCGATCATTTCACGATCGACAAGTCGCCGCGGCTGCAGGCCGTCGCTTTGCGCTCGGTGCTGCAAGCGGTGCATGGGCAGCCATGCCAGCCCGGCTTGGGCGGCCCGGTCGTGGCCCGGCCAAAAGAGCCGCCAGCGTCCGGCAACAGCGCTGCGAAGACTGCGCCGCCGGCCACAAGCGTCGCGCCTGCGAAACCCGCCGCACCGACCAAGAGCGCTTCGCCGGTATTGCGTTCCGGCGCTCAAGGCTGAGCGGCCGCTACTTTCTCAAAATAGCGCGCGTCTTCGCCCGGATCGAACGGGTCTCCGGCAATCCGGCGGCGCGCGCCGCCTGCTGCAGCGTGCGGCGGATCTCGTCGCGCTTCTCATGGATCGAGGCGATCGCCGGCCCGGTAGGAACCCCGAGACCCACCAGCACCGCCTCGGAGAGTTGCAAGCTCGCCTCAATGGCCTCGGGAACCGCATCGGTAGCGCCGAGGCGATAGAGATGGCGGGCGTGATTGGCGTCGCGGGCGCGCGAAACGATCAGCACGTCCGGACGCACGGCGCGCACGTGTTCGACGACGGCGTCAATAAGATCGTCGGCATGAATCGTGATAATGACGCCGGAGGCGTTGGCGAGACCGCAAATTTCGAGAAATTTCGGATCGGTCGCGTCGCCATAATAGACGTCGTGACCGTCGCGCCGGTCGCGGGTCACGGTCGAGGCGTCGGAATCCGCCGCGATGTAGGCGATGCCGTGCTCGCGCAACAGCACGCAAACAACCTTGCCGATGCGGCCGTAACCGACGACGATGGCGTGCTTTTCGCCGGCGCTTGGCCGCACCGACAGTTCCAGAGGCGCGCCGCCGGCAGCGCGCAGCCGCGATGCGAAGCGCCATCCAATATGGGACAACAGCGGTATCAGCGCCATCGTCGCCGACGCCACGGCTAGCGCGAAAGTCGCCGTGGCGGGATCGATCAGGCGCGAATTCGCCGCCATGGTGATACTAACGAAGGCGAATTCTCCGCCCGCCCCCAGCAGAAGCCCCATTTCGATCGCAACCGGCCATGACAGACGGAACAGCTTGGCCAGCCCGACGATCAGAATCGATTTGATGCCGATCAAGCCCGAGACCGCGCCTGCCAAAAACACCGGCTCGCGCGCCAATTCGCGCACGTCGATGTCCATGCCGACGGTGAAAAAGAAAATCCCGAGCAAGAGACCCTTGAAGGGCTCGATCGTCGCTTCGATCGCTTTACGGTACTCGGTTTCCGCAAGCAGAAGTCCGGCGACGAAACCGCCGAGCGCCATGGAGAGGCCGGCCCGATTGGCGATGACCCCGGCCGCGATGATGACGAACAGCGCGGTGGCGATGAAAAGCTCGCGCGAGCGCGTGGAAGCGACCAGCCGGAACAGCGGGCGCAACAGCACTCGGCCGAACACCACGATGACCGCGAGAGCGATTGCCGCCTGCACGAGGGCGTTGCCGAGGCTGCCGAACACCGAGCCATGCGGCCCCGCGGCGAGGAGCAAGATGAATATCAGGAGCGGAATGACGGAGAGGTCTTGCGCCAAGAGCACCGCGAAGCTTGCGCGCCCGAGGCTCGTCTTGAGGCGTTCGCGCTTCGACAATAGTTCGAGCACGATCGCAGTCGACGAAAGCGACAGGCTCGCTCCCAGGATGATCGCTTCCGGCAGCGTTCTGCCGAGATAGACCGCCAAACCGGCGAGCACGGCGGTCGTGACGAGGATCTGCAGCCCGCCCAGGCCGAAGACCAGCCGGCGCATCGTCAGCAGCCGATGCAGCGAAAGTTCAAGCCCGATCAGGAACAGCAAAAACACGACGCCGAGTTCGGCTATGCCGGCGACGTCCTCAGCGTCTCCGACCGTAAACCAGTACAGCGCGGGGAAGACGTGGATGAGCGAACCGAGGCCGAGCGGCCCCAACAACGCGCCGGCGGCGAGATAGCCCAGCACCGGGTTGAACCCGAGCCGGCTCACGATCGGCACCAGGATACCGGCCGTGCCGAGCACGACCAGCGCATCGCTATAGGCCGCCACATTGATCGTCGAATTCACCGCCCGCTCCGGCTCAGTGGCTCGTGTTGTTCGCGTAACGCATGTTGTCGATCATAATTGATCCACGGGGAATCCGCGCGGCGGACACGCAGGTCTTTGGGAATTCGTTCGTGGCGGCGGGGAACCGAGGCTTCGGGGGCAACGGTCACTTGGCTATTCAGCGGGCGAGCGGCATCAGGCGCATCTTCGCCGGCTTCGCGCCGGGGGGCGCCGGCTGCCCGCGATCGTTATTGCCTGCACCGTAATGATTGCCTGCACCGTCACGACTTCGGGCCAGACCGGACCCGGCTTCGCCACCATGAGGGCGCGGTGACGGTCACGACGCTTGAGGCCACGATGGGCATTCGCGGCGGCACCGCCACGATCAGCCAGGGCCCGAACGGCACGAGGTCATCAACCAGTACGGTCATCTCACGATCTCAAACGGCGGCGGCGCGATCGTCCGTCAACCGTCCCGGCTACATGGTGACCATTACCGGTTGCAACAGGCCGCCGGGCCAGCCGACGAAAGTCACGGACGCCATCATCCTCCACTGCATCGAATATCTATCGAGCAAGTTTTGGCAAAATGCCGGAGTCGGCAACCTTACAAGCGTGGAGGCCTGCAGCACTGCCGTGACGCCGCCCTGTCCGCAACCGCCATGGCTGCCGCCCGGCGCGGGTCCGGACGGTGCTACAAACATCATCATGCAATCGACGCAGCGGGCGACCGGGACGACGCCACCACCGCCGCCGCCGACGTTCCTTTTCAACGGCAGCGCCAATTCGAACCCTGGGGGTTGATGCGGAACGGTTCGGGCCCGGCGTGGTCCACGGCCGTGCCGGAATTCGTGTGTTGACGCGCAAGGTAACTTTCCTCAGCATTCGCGGCGGCGACCGTGCCCGCTCCGACACCAAACGCATCGTATGACCGATCTCACCATCACCGGCATCCGCACCACCATGCTGCGCGTGCCGTGGCCGCAGACGCCGTGGCTGAAAGGCCACGCCTTCGGCGACACGCGCGACTTTTTGGTGCTCGACGTCGAGACGCGCGGCGGCATCGGCGGCATGGGCTACCTCTTCTTGTTTCGTCCGGGAATGCGCACGATCGCGGCCTGCCTGGAAGAGGCGATCGTTCCGCGCGTCATCGGCAAGGACGCGAGCGCGGTCGAGGCGATCTGGCAGGATTTATGGCGCGCCACCGTCACCTATGGCCGCGGCGGCATCGCGGTGATGGCGATGTCTGCGCTCGACATCGCGCTGTGGGACATTCTCGGCAAGCACGCCAAGCTACCGCTGCATCGCTTGTGGGGCCACTATCGCCCGCAATTGCCGGCTTACGGCAGCGGCTGTTTCCGCGGCAGCGGCGGCGGCGGCATGATCGCCAAGGCCTTGCACTACAAGGAACGCGGCTACCGGGCGATCAAAATGCAGGTCGCCCATACCGCCGATCTCGCCACCGATCTCGACAATGTGCGGCGCATGCGCGAGGCAATGGGTCCGGACATCGACATCATGATCGACGTCAATATGGGCTGGACGGCGGACGTCGCCATCCTGATGGGCCGCAAATTTCAGGACTACGACGTCTATTGGCTCGAAGAGCCGGTGGCGCCGGACGATTTCGCCGGATACTTCCGCATCGCCGAAGCGCTCGATCTACGCATCGTCGGCGGCGAGACGCATTTCACTCGCTTCGATCTCAAGCCGTTCTTCGAACATCCGCGGCTGCCGATCCTACAGCCCGATCCGATGCGCGGCGGGCTGACCGATCTGCGCAAGACCGCGGCGATCGCCGACACCTGGGGCATGACGATTGCGCCGCACCTGTTCCCGGAATTGAACGTGCAGCTGCTCTCCTCGATCCCGAACGGGCTGTGGATCGAGGACATGGGTCTCGCCGACGATCTATGGATCGATCCCGTGCCGGTGGCGAACGGTTTCATCACCGCGCCGGAACGGCCCGGTCATGGCCTTGCCTTCAAGCCGGAAATTCTGCGCGATTGCGCGGTCAAGGCGTGAACGGGAGACCGCTCTGACGAAGCATCGCGAAATTTATCACGACGCGATCGAATAACCTTCAAGTAGCAAGCCGGCGATCCAACAGACACAGTTCCAATTTCGGCGCGCCATTCGAAGCCTAAACAATGCCGACTCCATGTGGCTTTTCGGTCTCATATGATCGAATTCCTACAAACGAAACAGATAATGCCAATTTTAAGACAAAATTAACTCAAACCCTTAAGCGTCGGGAATTCGCTCCGAGCTTACTGTTTCGAATTCGGTTCCTCGAGGCGAATGAAAATGGGGTGTCTCATGAAAGATGGGATCGCGACGCATAGTCTGCCTCATGAATGCTACGTTCTCCGAATCGATGGGCGGTTAAATTCGACTCATCGGCGCTTTGTCGATGCACTGAGAGCGGGCTTGCAGCTCAAAGACCGGTTTCCGCATCACGACATCAAGGTGAGCGTGACGCAAATCAGAAACTCAGTCGAAGAGAAATCGCTGGAAACCGTTTTACACTAAGCGCGCTTATGCGCGGCTCGCACTGGAATTTGCCGCTGCCGGGCGGCGGGTGGAGCGCAATCGTTTCAAGTTGAACCGTTGCGGCTTCGGCTGTCACTGTTCGCCCGTCCCCGCGAAAGCGGGGGACCCAAAAAATTTATCCCGATCCCGATTCATTTTATCTGGATTCCCGCTTACGCGGGAATGAGCGGAGAGTGGATCGACTTGATCGGATTTTGCTCCGGTAGCGGCGGACGGATTCTATTTTCTCAAGCCAAGGAGTACGTAGCCGTATTCGACGCGGCGGTTTGGTTCGCCGACCGCCTCAAGCTTGAATTCGCCCATGGTTTGAAAGGTCTGGATGCCCCGTCCCGGTATGATCGTGGTTCGCGGCGCGTCCGCATCCGGCGGCTTCCAGTAAACCTTGGTCTCGGCATCGGCATCCCAAATAGTGAGGATGACGACATGCCGCTCGCCGTCGTCGACGATGGTCTTCGGCGGCGCGCCGACATGCAGGGTGCCCGTCCCCAAAGACTCGAATTTGTTGATTTGACCGAATTCGATTTCTTGCGCGCAGGCATCGCCGAGCGAAAGAACCGCTCCCGCGTACCATAACGCCACAGCGGCCACAATCTGCAGCGTCATACGCGGCATCGGGATGTCCTCGCTGGATTTTTCGACTTCGCTGTTCCCTTGCCACCGGCAGGAATCTGGTAGCGGAGGACGGATTTGAACCGCCGACACACGGATTATGATTCCGCTGCTCTAACCAGCTGAGCTACTCCGCCACGCTTAGAGCGCAACTGCTTCAAACCGAATCGATTGCGGCTCTAGGTATTTGATGAGGCATGATCTTCTTCGGGAAACCGGTTTCCACTTTCCCGGATCATGCCCTGGTCGCGCAGAAATCGCCGCCGAGACTTAACCTAGGGATCAAGCCCGCGATCGACGGTCCTGAGCGCAGGACGCACATTTATGCCACCCGCAGCCGCTTTCCAAGCGGGATTGTGGACCTGACCGGAAGCCTCGCCTCGCGGCCGAAGCCTGCTTTTATGCTATTGAGATTAAAGGGGCTATTGACCCGCCTGTATTGGTTTCGAAATCGGAGCGGGGCGCCCCCGGGCAACCGCCCGGGCGGGGAATAATCCGCGCTTTCCGTTGTAATCCTTCAGATGACCAAGCCCGACTTGTCGAAGACGAATCTTGCCAAGCAGACGATCGCCTTCGTGCGGGATTTTGCCGGTTTCGCCGGGCTGAGCGGCGTTTGGGCGGCAACCCTCTCGGCGATTGCCGCGGCCTTCGAAGGCGTCGGCATCGTCCTTCTGATACCGATCCTTTCGATCGTCACCGCGAGCGACAGCGATACCGGCCGGATTCACCAAATCGCGATCGAGGTTCTCGGCGCGCTCGGCGCGCAAACGCGCACTTCGAGGCTCTCGGCGCTGCTCGGCCTATTCGCCGTGCTCGTCGTCGTGCGCGCATTGCTCTTGACGCGCCGTAATATGACGCTCGGGAAGCTGCAGGCGGAGTTTTCCGAGATGACCCAGGGCCGTCTCGCCGAGCGGCTCGGCGCCGCGCCCTGGCCGGTGGTGTCTCGCCTGCAGCACGCCCGCGTGACGCATCTCATGAGCGGCGATATCAACCGTATCGGGGCCGCCGCCTATTACATGGTGCAATTCGCCACCACCGCCGTAGTGATCGTCTCGCAGATCGTGCTGGCCTTTCTGCTCGCGCCTCTGTTGACGTTTATCTCGCTCCTGCTGATCGCGGCGGGGGCAGCCTGCGGTTTCATGATGCTCCGCCGTGCGCATGATTTCGGCGCCGAATTCGGCCGCATGAACACCGCGCTCACCCACGAGATGACGCAGTTTCTCGGCGGGCTCAAGCTCGCCGCCGGACAAAACCGCCAAGCCAATTTCGTCGCCGAGTTCCAAACCAGTTTAGCGGAGCTGACGCAGCGGAGTCTCGCCTTTATCCGCCAAGAAAATCGCAATCGCCTCGCCGTCAGCCTTATCTCCGGACTGACCGGCGCGCTGATCGCTTTTGTCGGCCTTGCGCTGTTCGACCTGCAAGCGCCCGTCATCCTCACCATGCTTTTCATCTTTTCCCGGATTTCGGGCCCGGCGGTGCAACTGAGCGAGTCGCTGCAACAATTTGCCACCTCGGTTCCGGCCCATGCCGAAGCGCAGCGGCTCGAACGCGATCTCGCCGCAGCGTGCGCCTCGGCGGACCAAACGGCGGCAAGCACGATCGCGCCGGGCGCAATCGTCTTCCGCGACGTAAGCTTCCATTACGAGCGATCAGCCGGCGGCGTCGAGCGCCTCAGTCTCACCATCGCACCCGGGACGGTGCTGGGCGTGAGCGGACCAACCGGCGCCGGCAAGACGACCTTCGCCGATCTTCTCATCGGACTGCTCAAACCCGATGCCGGCGAGATCACGGTCGGCGACACGCCGCTGCGCGGCGCCGCGGCGACGGCGTGGCGCGATCACATCGGCTACGTGGTGCAGGACCCGTATTTGTTTCGCGATACGGTTCGCCGCAATTTGCTATGGGCGAAGCCGCAGGCCAGCGAGGCAGAAATCTGGGACGCGGTCGCCGTCGCCGGCGTCGACCAATTCGTCGCCGGCCTGGAATTGGGCCTGGAGACCGTGCTCGGCGAGCGCGGCACGCTCATATCCGGCGGCGAACGCCGACGGCTGTGCCTCGCCCGCGCGGTGCTGCGGCGGCGCTGGCTCTTCGTTCTCGACGAAGCAACCAGCGCGATCGACGTCGCGACGGAGGGAAAGATCCTCAAGCGAATTGTCAATCTTAATCCGCGTCCGACCATTGTGATGATCGCGCATCGCGACCAAACGCTGGCCTATTGCGATCGCATGCTGCGTTTCCGCAACGGCACATTCGTCGCCGGCGAAGACGCGCTCGCGGCCCAACCGGCCGGATAAAATTCAGCGCCGGGGGCGCTTGGCAACTCCGGCAGAGCGCTTAAATCTTTTGAGAAGTGCCGCGCTCGACGGGTCTGAGCGGTCTCCGGCCCCGAGCCGTAGAATGGGAGATCACGATGAAGCGTAACGTCATTCCCGCAGGCTTGGCGGCGGTAATTCTCGGAGGATTCCTTGGCGGGCCGTGCGCGTCTCCGCACGCCATGGCCCGGATGCCATTCGACGGCGCATGGAGCGTGCTTATCGTGACGGACCGCGGCACTTGCGACCGCGCTTACCGCTACGCGTTGCGGATCGCCGACGGCAGGGTCTTTTACGACGATCCGTCGTTTAGCGTGTACGGCAGCGTCAATGCGCGCGGCCAGGTTCATGTCGGCGTGAGCGCCGGCGGCCAGTCCGCGACCGGCTACGGCCGTCTCTCCGGCAATTACGGCGAAGGGTCGTGGAGCGGCCGTTCTTCGACCTCGCAATGTTCCGGCCATTGGGAAGCGGAGCGCCGCGGCTAAACCCCGCCGCCCTCAGGCCGCGACCCGGCCGCCGTTCGCACGAACCTGATCAGCGAAAAATGCCCGAGCGGCGGCATCGGACGTCGCTCGACGAGGCGCACGCCGCCATGATTCGACGCCCATTGCGCGAGCCGCTGCCAGCGGAATTCCGGCCGCCAGCCGAGCCGGCGTCCGAGCGGCGCGAAACACGTTTCGCAAATCGCGCGCAAACCGGCCTCGGCGCCGAGATGATTGACGAGAACGATTTCGCCGCCGGGCCTGATGACGCGGGCGAATTCGTCTAGCGTCACCTCCGGATCCGGCACCGCGGTGATGACATATTGCGCCACGACGACGTCAAAGGCCGCGTCGCCAAAGGCAAGTTGCTGCGCGTCCATCACCGCAAGCCCAACGACATTGTTCAGCCGCCGCTCGGCAACGCGGGCCTTTGCCTTGCGCAGCATCGGCGCGGAAAGATCGATGCCGACGAGCCGGTTCGACGACGAATAATCCGGCAGCGACAGGCCGGTGCCGACGCCGACTTCGAGAATACGGCCCCCGGTGCGCTCCGCCGCCGCGACCGACGCCTTGCGACCGCGCTCGAAGACCGCGCCGAAAACAAAATCGTAGACCGGCGCCCAGCGCGCATAGGCTTTGGCGATGACGGCTTTGTCCAATTCGTCGGCCATCGCGCAGCGTCAGAGTGCAAGCCGGATGGCTGGCAGGATCATGCGCGGATCGTCGTCATCGCGCGGCGGCCATCGCCGCGGCGGCAGCCCTCGGCGCGCGCGTGGCCTGCACGGCGCCGGCGATGAACCCACCGCCCAGCACGCGCGCTTGCCCTTCGGCGGCGTCGTAGAATACGCAAGCCTGTCCGGGGGACACACCCTCTTCGCCGTCGATGAGCTCGACTTCGAGGTTTCCGGTGGCGCCCGACCGCAGCCAAGCGGGCTGCGGCGCGCGAGTGGAGCGAACCTTGACGTAGATTTCGCAATGACGCGCGATCGCCTCGTCGATTGTGCCGTCGCCGAGCCAGTTGACCTCGCGCAAGCGGATGCGGCTCGTGTGCAAGGCCTCGCGCGGCCCGACCACGACGCGGCGCGAGGCGGCGTCGAGGCGCACGACATAGAGTGGCGAACCCGCAGCGATGCCAAGTCCGCGGCGCTGGCCGACGGTAAAATGAATGATGCCGTCGTGGCGGCCGAGCACGCGCCCGTCGAGATCGACGATTTCGCCCGGCGCCGACGCGCCCGGACGCAGCCGTTCGATGATCTCCGCGTAGTGTCCGGTCGGCACGAAACAGATATCCTGGCTGTCCTGCTTGTCGGCGACGGGAAGTCCGAAGCGGCGCGCCAGTTCCCGCGTCTCCGCTTTGGTTCGATCGCCGAGCGGGAAGCGCAACAGATCAAGCTGCGGGCGCGTGGTGGCGAACAAGAAATAGCTCTGGTCGCGCTCGGTCTCGCGCGCGCGATAAAGCGCGCGCCCGCCGCCCGGCAATGCACGCGAGGCGACATAATGTCCGGTCGCAAGCACTGACGCGCCGAGATCGCGCGCCGTCTCGAGCAGATCGCGAAACTTGATGACCTGATTGCACTCAACGCACGGCACCGGCGTTTCGCCGGCGACGTAGCTGGCAGCAAAACGGTCGATGACCGCTTCCCTGAAGCGGTCCTCGTAGTCGAGTACGTAATGCGGAATGCCGATCCGCGCGGCTACGGCGCGAGCGTCGTGGATGTCCCGGCCGGCGCAGCACGCGCCCTTACGGTGGGTCGCCGCGCCATGATCGTAAAGCTGCAGCGTGATGCCGACCACGTCATAGCCGGCCTCGGCCAGAAGCGCGGCGGTCACCGACGAATCGACCCCGCCCGACATCGCCACGACGACGCGCGTGTCGGACGGCCGTGCCGCGATATCGAGCGTATTCAATGCCATGCGGTTGAAAGGGTCCTACGGCCCCGGGCGACCAGCCCACTTAGTATAGGCAGCACGGCCCTTATTCGCCATGGTCGCAGGCATGACGGCAAGCATGGACCCAACGTCAGCGGCCGGATCGGGAAGACGGCGGCAAGGACTTTGTAAGAAATCGCGAGTTGGACTTCGAAGCGCCTTGCCCGCGGCGAAAGACGATGCCGCCTAACCTATCCAGCGAGTCTAGGTCACGCCAATTCGCCGCTAAATGAACGTTCTGCTTAGGCAAATTTTAAGTGGCGCTCCGTAAAGTGGCCCGCCGTAGAGTTGTCGAGTACGCGAGAGTGACAATGACCGAACCCCATCGCCCGAGGGTCAAATATGTTATCGGGCCGGACGGTTCGCCCCTGACGGTCGCCGATTTGCCGGCTCCGGGGACGAAACGTTGGGTCATCCGCCGCAAGGCCGAAGTCGTCGCCGCCGTGCGCGGCGGATTGCTGTCGCTTGAAGAGGCGTGCAGCCGCTACACGCTGACGGTCGAAGAATTCCTGTCCTGGCAGTACTCCATCGACCAGCATGGGCTTGCCGGGCTGCGCACGACCCGCATCCAGCAATATCGCCAGTAACGAACGCTTCATCGCGGTGCCGAGGCCGGCTCGCAGTCGGCGGTCGCGCTTGCCCGAAATCTTGGCGCCGGCCTTCCCCGTTAACCGGCCGCTAACCATGCGGCGAGCAAATCATCCGGCATGCGACGCATTTGCGTCGCCGCCGGGAGCAAGCCGCGCTGCGCATCCCAATCGATACTCGCGGCCGCCAACAGCGAGAGGAACGCCGCCGATGGGCGATGTGATGGGATTGGTCGGCCGCACCGTTGCGGACGTCGAGCGAGAGCTGATCCTCGAAACGCTCAAACATTGCCTCGGCAACCGCACGCGCGCCGCGAGCGTACTCGGCATTTCCATTCGCACCCTGCGCAACAAGCTCAACGAATATGCCGCCGCCGGCGTGGCGGTGCCGTGGGCGAGCGGCGAGCGGCGCGCCGTCGCTTAGGGCATGATCCGGAAAAGCCGCCGAACTATTTCGTCGCGTCGCCGCCATCCACGATGATGGTTTCCACTTCGCCGGCGCCGCCGCGGCGAAACACGGCCGCCTCGTCGTATTCCTTCGACGTGAAGCAGGCGACGCCCTGTTCGAAAGTCGGGAATTCGATCACCACGAAGCGCTGAAACTTGTGCGGGCCTTCCATGATCTGGAAACGGCCGCCGCGCGCAAGCACTTTGCCGCCGTATTTGGCAATGATGCCGGGAACGAGATCGGTGTATTTCTTGTATGCGACCGGATCGTCGATCCTGGAACGCGCGACCCAATAAGCCGGCATTTGCGCAAATCCTTTCGTTTTGTCATTCCGCGGCCGAGCGAAAGCGAGGCGCCCGGAATCCATAACATCGCTCGAGAGCATGGATTTCCGGACCAAACGCTCGGCCTCGATCCGAAACGGCGAGAAGAAAAATCACTCGGCGGCGCGGCGCGCGGCGACGATCTGATCGGCGGTGCGGCCGGTGAGCTCGGCCATATGGTCGAATTTAAAGGTGAAAGTGCCGGCGCCGGCGGTCGCCGAGCGGATCTCGACGATTAGATCGCCGATCTCGGCCTCCGGCATTTTGGCGCGGACCACGTCCCAGCCGTCCCAGCCGTCCCGCGTATCGAAGCCCAAAATCTGCCCGCGGCGGCCGGACAAGAGCGCGTTAATCTTCGCCGTCGCATCGCTCGGGCAGGCAATTTCGACGAGGTCGATCGGCTCGAGCAGCACCGGCTGGCACTGCGGCAGGCCTTCCGAAATTCCGATGCGCGCCGCGGTGCGGAACGCCATGTCCGAGGAATCGACCGTGTGATAGGACCCATCGATCAAAGCGACGGTGAGATCGACCACCGGAAAGCCGAGCGGCCCGTGCTTGAGCGCGTCGATGACGCCTTCCTCGACCGAAGGGATGTAGTTGCGCGGCACCACGCCGCCGGTGATCTTATCCTCGAACGAGAAGCCCGCGCCGCGCGGCAGCGGCTTGATGTCGAGCACAACGTCGCCGTACTGGCCGTGACCGCCGGATTGTTTCTTGTGCCGTCCGCGCTGCACGACCGGTTTGCGGATGGTCTCGCGGTAACCGACGCTCGGCGTGCGCCGCTCGATGGCGACCCCGAAGCGCTCGCTCAGCCGTTCGGTCGCGACGCGAAGGTGCATTTCGCCCTGGCCCCATAGCACGACTTCGTGCGTTTCCGGATTGTGCACGACGATGATCGAGGGATCTTCTTCGGCGAGTTTATTGAGCGCCTGGCCGAGCTTCACGTCGTCCTTGCGTTCCTTGGCCGAAATGGCGATGGCCAGCACCGGCGGATACGGCGCGACTTTGCCGAGCGCGGGGTGCGGCTGCTTGCCGGTCGAGAGCGTGTCGCCGGTTTTGGCCTTTTCTAGCTTGGCGAAGGCGATGCACTCGCCGATTGCGGCCGGCCCGCGCTTTTCGCTGGACTGCCCGACAAGCTTGAACACGCCGGCGACGCGCCCGGCCTCGTCGTCCGCCGTCAGGAATGTCGTGCCGTCGCCGGCCTGGCCCGCCAGCATCCGCGCGATCGACATTTTGCCGCCATGCGCGGTGTTGAGCGTTTTCAACACATAGGCCACGGCCTCGTTGCCCGCTTTCACGCCGAGGCGCTTCGCCGTCTCCGCCACGCCGGGCGATTCGTGACGCAGCGCCTTGAGCAGCCGCAGCACGCCGTTGGCGCGCGCGGCGGTTCCCATCAGGACCGGACAGGCCAGGCCCTCGCGCAATTCGCGGGTGAGATCGTCGAACACCTTGTCGCGCGGCGGTTGAATATCTTCGAGCAATTGCTCCATCAGCTCGTCGTCGTGGTCGGCAAGCGTCTCCAGCATGGAAAAGCGCGCCGTCTTTTCGAGATCGGCGGCGTCGCCTTCCAGCGGCACGACTTGCGAGGGGGCGTATTCCTTGTAGACGAAGGCCCGTTCCAGCGCCAAGTCGACGAAACCGGTGATGATGTCGCCGGAGAATGTCGGGATTTGCCGCAAGATCAATTTGGTACGCGAAGCCGGCTGCAACAGCTTGAGCACGTCATGCACGCCGGCATCGGCCTTGTCGATTTTGTTGACGAACAAAATTCGCGGAATTTTCCGGTCTTCGAGCTCGCGCAGGATGAGCTGAAGCTGCGGAATTTTCTTTTCGTCCAGTTCGCACACGACGACCGCGGCGTCGATCGCCGGCAGCACCGCGCGCATATCGTGAGCGAACTCGACGGAACCGGGACAATCGAGGAAGGAGTAAGTGTCGCCCATGAAATTCGTGGTGGCGACCGTCAGCTCGACGCTCATCCGGTGATGGCGGGCTTCTTTGCTGGCGTCACCGACGGTGTTGCCGGCCTCGATCGTGCCCTGGCGCTGGATAGCGCCCGTGCGAGCGAGGATCGCTTCAAGGAGTGTCGTCTTACCGCTCTGGAATGGACCGACCAGCGCGACGCAGCGCGGACCGACCGCCCGCGCGCCATTGCCGCCATTTGCCGCCATCGCTACCTCCTGCAATCGCCTCCCGAACAACCGACCCGTCAATTCCGGCGCGGGCCTTGGATCGCTATCGTTTCAGCGCGGGCGGGTACGGGTCAAGAGGCGAGACAGCGTGCCCAGCTCGGCACCAGATTGGCGCCCAGTCGCGCAGCCAGTCGAAACGCCGGCATCCACCCGCGCCGCCTATGTCGCAGCGGCCGCGAAGCCCAGCCTAGCCGACGCGCAAGGCGGCCAGCCGCCTCGCCGCGAATGCCAGTTACTAATGCCCGATATTATTGTGCGAGATGCAGTTCGAGCGCGCCGACGCCGGCGGCGATATTGAGGCCGACCTGACCCTGCACGGACAAGGGCTGTAGCGCGACCGAATGGTTCGAGCCCCCGACGAGCACGTTGGCGCCGAGCCCGGCCGCCACCGTCGCCTCGGCGGTCGCCCCGGCATAAGTTCCCGTCAGCATTCCAGCATAGCGGTTGGTGTCGGTGAAGACGCCCCATACCATCGCGCCGCCGGTGGTGAAGCCGACATCGACGCCGATCCTAGTCATCGTACCGGTATAAGCTTCCGGCGGACCATTGTCGGGCTGGAAGTTGCAAGCCACATTTCGCTGCGAGGCAACGACGAGGCCGACGCCGGCCGAAATCGAACAGGCCAAGGTCCCGACCTGTACGCGTCGCGGCTGCGCATCAACCGGCGCGGCCGCACTCGCTGCCAGCGCCGCCGCTCCGATCAGCGCGGCGGCAATACCCCTAGAAGCCATATCTCTTCACTCCCTCACGCGGCCCGCCCACGGGCCTCTACCGCCATTCTAAGGCATGATCCGGAAAAGTGGAAACCGGTTTTCCGAAAAGATCATGCCCCTTCAAATACCTAGAGCCACAGGGCGCGTCTCGTTCGTTTCCGCCTTCGATGAAGCGCTAAGCAACCTAAAAGAAACCGAGCGACTCGCAGCCCTTGCCCGCTGAAAAACGCCCCTTGGCGCGCTTGTTGGGAATATCGACGACATGAACCGAGCCGTCGCCCTGGCAGGCGACGAACAATTCATTGCCGCGGAACGCCATGTCCATTGGCTGCGATCCGACTTTGATCGCGGTCTGCTCGCGAAACGACGGATCGATCAGGCTGACCGTATCGCTGTTGAGGCTGGTGACGCCGATGAGGCTATTGTCGGGGGCGTAACGCACGATCTGCGCCGGCTTCGGCACATCCTTGAGCACGATTTGCTCGCGCACGCGCCCGGCTTGGGTATCGATCAGGAACAGGATCGGCTTGGCATCGTCGACGGCCACGACGGTGCGGCCGTCGGGCGAAATCGCGATGCCGGCGAGCGGACGCGGCGTTGCGATCTTGCCGAGCAGTTTCCGGTTCGGCAGATCGATGACCGAGACCGTGGCGTCTTCCTCGTTCTCGGTATAGAGCCGCTGGCCGTCCGGCGCGATGATGAGCCGGTGACCGTTGGTCGAACCGGAATCGATTGCGCCGACGACCGTGTTGGTCTTGCGGTCGATCACCGCCACGACCGCGGAATTCTCGCAGGTGATGTAGATGAACCCGTCGGGCCCGAGCTTGAGCGTGTGCGGCGCGATATAGGGGCGCAGGTCGATGGTGCCGACATGGGCGCGCTTGTGCAGATCGAACACGCAGAGATGATGCTGCGGGTTCGGATTGCGGCCGTGAATGCCGTCGCCGAAGATCGGCACGTAAGCGAAGCCGGTTTCCGGCACCGCCAGCAATTCGTGCACCGTGCGCGGAAAGCCGTCGATCACCACCTCCGTTTCATAGGTCTTGGGATTGAGGAACAGGACCTTCGTCCCCATTTTGTCGACCGCGATCATGCCATGGTCTACGCCGGCCATTGTTTGCGTCCTCGTTGTCGGGCGATCGGTTTAGCGCAAATCGCAAGCCGGGTCATACGCCGAGATAGCGGTTCATCACATCGGGCGATGCGCGCAAATCGTCGGCGCTGCCCGCGAAGACCATATGGCCGTTGTTGAGCACATAGATGCGGCTGGCGAGACTCAGCGCCGCGCGTACGTTCTGCTCGACAATGACGATGGTCTGGCCCTGCGCCGCGAGACCGCGGCAGACTTCGAGCAGATTGTGGACGATATTGACCGCCAATCCCTCGAACGGTTCGTCGAGCAGAATGAGGCGCGGACGCCGGATCAAGGCGCGGCCGATCGCCAGCATTTGCTGCTCGCCGCCGGAAAGCGACCGGCCATAGCTGCCGCGCCGTTCGCGCAACCGTGGAAAAATCGCGAATATGTCGGCAAGCGGCAACGGCTGCGCCGCGGACAAAGCCGCAAGGTCGAGGTTTTCCTCCACCGTCAAGCCGGCGAAAATGCGCCGCTCCTCCGGCACCAATTGCAGGCCGAGCCGGGCGATGTCGTGGCTCGGCAGCGCTTCGATGGCCACGCCCTCGAAGCGAATGGTGCCGGTGCGCGGATGTAAGACCCCGGCGAGCGTCTTGAGCGTCGTGCTCTTGCCGGCGCCGTTGCGGCCGAGCAGGGCCACCACTTCGCGTTCGCGAACCGTCATCGAAACGTCGAACAGAACGTGAGAATCGCCGTAATAGGCGTTGATCCGCTCGGCCTCGATCATCGCTCCCGTCGGCATCGTCATTGGCGTCACGGATGAAGGCGTATCGGTCGTCGACGTCATGGCAGCGCCGTCCCGCCGAGATAGGCTTCTCGGACCTTGGGATCGTTGGAAATCTCCTTCGCCGTCCCTTCCGCCAATTTGCTGCCCTCGTGCAAAACCGTGATGCGCTCGGCCAGCGCGAAAACCGCGTCCATGTCGTGCTCGACAAGAATGATGGTGCGGCCTTTGTTGAGATTGCGAATGAGCAGCTTGGCGTCCTCGCGCTCGGCCGGACTTAAACCCGCGAGCGGCTCGTCGAGCAACAGCACCGACGGTCGCGACGCCAGCGCCAAGCCGAGTTCGAGCCGGCGTTTCTCGCCATAAGCCAGCGTGTTGACGGCGAGATCCGCGCACGGCGTCAAAGCGAGCTCCTCCAACAGCGCCTCGATGAGGCGTTCGACATCGGCAAAACCGTCCGCCGCGCGGAACACATCGAGCCGCAGCCGGCCGCGATAGCGGCCCAACGCGCCGACGCGGAGATTCTGGCGCACGGTGAGCTGCGGAAACAGCTGATTGATCTGATAGCTCTTGGCCATGCCGGCTTGATAGGCGGCGGTGACGTCGGCCGACGCCAGGTCGACGCCGTGCAGTAGAATCTGACCCGCGTCGGGATTTTCCTCGCGCGCGATCATGCGCAGAAAAGTGCTCTTGCCAGCGCCGTTCGGACCGATGATGGCGTGGAGCCGCCCTTCGGGAAGCGCCAAGGATACGCCGTCGACGGCATGAATGCCGCCATAGGCCTTGCTGAGATCCCGGACCTCCAGCGCCAACGGTGGCGAGACGCCTGCGGCTGCGGACGCGTGAACGAACGGCAGCGGCGCCAGCAAAGCCTCGCGGGCTGCGGCCGCTTCATGGCGGGCGGCTGCTTGCGGCGGGGCGACTTGTTTGCCGCGCCGGCGCGCCCATAACCGCAGCAGCGTGCCGACAACGCCGTTCGGCATGAACGTGACCAGAACGACGAAGACAAATCCAAGGATGAACTTCCACAGGTCGCCGACCCCCGGGATCGTCTGCAGCACGTCGCGCAGCGTCAGCCAGATCGCGGCCCCGACCGTCGGGCCGATCAAGGTCCCAGCGCCACCGATCACCGTCTGAATGACGAGCTGCCCCGACGTTTCCAGCGCGAAGGCGTCCGGCGGCATATAGCTCTGGAAAATGCCCAGCAACACGCCGCCGCAGCCGGCGAACAAAGCCGCGAGGACGAACACGGCGAGCTTATAGGCGCGAACGTCGTGTCCCAGCGCGGCGCTGCGTTCGGGATTTTGGCGCACCGCCGTCAGTACGGAGCCGACCGGGGAGAGCAGAACGAAACGCGCGAGGACGAAGCCTATGAAGTAAAATCCCGCGACCAGTTGGTAGCTCGGCCATGATCCCGCGAAACTATAGGTAAAGCCGTCGAGCGCAATGCTCGGCGCCGGCACCCCTGGCAGCCCGTTTTCGCCGCCGGTCCATTTTGCCAGCGGAGAATTTTCCAGAAAATAGGCCAATTCGCCGAAGGCGAGCGTGATCATCGCAAAATAGATGCCGATCCGCCGCAACGCCAAGAAACCGACGAGCACGCTAAACGCCACCGCCGCGGCGATCCCGGCCGCGATGGCGAGCCACACGCTGTCGAGCAGGCCGGCGGTCAACAAATAGGCGGTGACGAAGCCGCCGGTGCCGTAGAAGGCGCCTTGGCCGAACGACAGCAGTCCGGTGCGCCCGAACAAGAGGTCGAAGCCTAATCCGAAAACTCCCCAAATCAGAATGCGCGTGAACAAATCGACCGAGCCGAACCATCGATCGAATACGAAGGGTAGAATGACGAGCGCAACCGCCATCGCAAGCTCGGGCAGCCATCGTTGCGGGCCGCGCCGCTGCGCCTCGACCATTACGCCCGCCCCATCGTGCCGAATAGGCCGCGCGGCCGCACGATCAAGACAAGCGTCATCACCGCATAGATTGCGGCTTGCGCATAAGCGGGATCGAACAAAGTAGTCAGCGAAAGAATCTCGCCGACGACAAGGCCGCCGACCACCGCGCCGGGAAACGAGCCGAGACCGCCGATGACGATGACGACGAAACACTGCACCAAAAACGGCTCGCCCATCGTGGGGATGACCGAGGAGAGCGGCGCATAGATGACGCCGGCAATGCCCGCCGCCATGGCGCCGAGGCAGAACACCACCATGAACATGCGCCGCACATGGGTGCCCAAGAGCTCGACCATGAGCGGGTCCTCGATGCCGGCGCGCACCACCAAGCCGATCCGCGTGCGGTAGAGCAGGATGTAAAAGGCGAACAGCAAGAGCGCGACGATACCGATTACCTGGACGCGGTAGAGCGGATAAAGAAAGAAACCGAAATTGACGATGCCTTGGCCCCAGCTCGGC
This sequence comes from Xanthobacteraceae bacterium, assembly GCA_035623195.1. Lineage (GTDB taxonomy): Bacteria > Pseudomonadota > Alphaproteobacteria > Rhizobiales > Xanthobacteraceae > BOG-931. Next base: position 29,291 of record DASPTX010000070.1, read on the forward strand.
AGCGGCACGCGCTGGCTTAACGGCCCGAACACATAACGCACGGCCTCGACCATCATGATGCCGAGCCCGAAGGTGACGAGGATCTGATCTTCCGGGGGCCGCCGGTAATAGAATCGGATCAGCCCGCGCTCCAGCGCAAATCCGACCAGAAAGAGAACGAGCGCGCCGAGACCGAGCGCGCCGGAAAACGAGTCCCAGTGGCTCAGCACCACGAAGCCAGTATAGGCGCCGAGCATGAACATGGCGCCATGCGCGAAATTCAGCACGCCCAAGGTGCCGAGAATGATGCTGAGCCCGCTGGCGATCAGCGCTAGCAAGCTCCCCAACGCAATCCCGTTGAAAGCCTGCGACAGAAATTGCGAAAGCGTCGGCATCGCGTGGAACCTAAAAGACTTTCGGCATCGAGGCCAAAAATACGGTGACGCCCCGGCGGCGGCGGACAACGACAAACGGCCCCGCGCGAGCAGGGCCGTCGGTGAGCGCGAGCGTGCCGGCTCGGCCGATCAAGCGTTGATGTCCGGCATTTTGCAGCCGGTTTCCGCGATCGGCGGCAGCACTTGCTGGCCCGGCACCAGTTCGACGATGCGGAAGAAGTCGTCCGGCGACTGCATTTCGTTGGGCTTCTTGCCGACCATCACCGGCACCGGGCGCACCATCTGATGATCCTCGGCGCGATAATAAACGTCGCCATAAATCGACGGCATTTTGTGCCCGCTCTCCAGCGCCTTAATGACCTCGATCGGATAGAACGTTCCGGCGCGCGCTACGGCGTCGGCCCAGACCATGATCTGGATATAGACTTCGCTCGCGCCCCATTCCGGCTTGTAGTGGTTCTTTTTCTCGAACTCCTCGACGAAGAGTTTTGCCAGCGGATATTTGTCCTGCTCGGTCCACCACCAGGACTGGGTGCCATAGGTGCCGCCCATGATCGCCGCGCCGAGCTCTTTGGCCTGGAACTGCGAGATGTTGGGCACGACATATTTCATCTTGGACAGGATGCCGAACTGTTCGGCTTGCTTGGTCGAGGCGGTGGCGTCGGCGCCGAATGCGACGTTGACGAAGACGTCGGCGCCGCTATTGGCGATGTTGAGAAGATACGAGCTGAAATCCGCGGTGCCGAGCGGCGCGAGCTGCTCGGTGACCGTCGTCCATCCCGCTTGTTCGGTGAACTGCTTCATCGAATTGTAGACGCTGGTGCCGTAGGTGTAGTCCGGCACCAGATAGGCCGCCTTGCGCGTCGCGCCGAGCTCCTTCGCCAAAACCGGCGCCAGCGCTTTCGCCGCCATATAGGCCGACGGCTGGGCGCGGAAGCCGTAACGCTGGCAATCCTTGCCGGTCGTGTCGTTGGAGCCGCTATTGCCGACCATGAAGATGACGTGCTCGCGCTGACCGAGCTTCATCATCGCGATCGATTCGTTGCTGGCCACCCCGCCCGTCAACATGATCGCCTTGTTGTCGCGGATGAAGCGGGTCGCGGCTTGAACCGCGGTGTCCGGTTTGGTTTCGGAATCCGCCGACGCCGACTCGATCTTCTTGCCCAGGAGCCCGCCGCCGCTTTTGAGCGACGGAATCTGTTGGGTAATCGCGCTGCCATTGTTGAGATGGTCGATCGCCATCTGGAAGCCGAGCTGCTCGTCCTTGCCGGACGCCGAATAGGGCCCGGTCAGCGGAAATACGCCGCCGATGAAAATGCTGCTGCCGCCGGTGCCGGCTGGAAAGGTGCCGAGCGCCGGCCGGTCCTGAGCAAAGAGCGGCACTGTCGCATTGCGCAACAAAAGCCCGGCCGCGCCCGCGCCAATGCCGGCTTGCATCAGGCTGCGCCGCGAGATCCGTTTCTTGGACATGAGATACTCCCTGGGGGTTGGATTGGCGCCAAGCTTGCCTGTCATGGCTGAATGTGGCGCGCTAGGACCGGCCTCGGCTTCGCGTTTGGGGATTAGAAATTGGCGCGGCAAGCCTGGCAATAGCGTCACTATACCTTTTGCCTAGAGCGTAATCGCTTCAAATCGAATCGATTGCGGTTCTAGGTTCTTCATGGGGGTGATCTTTTCGGAAAACCGGTTTCCACTTTTCCGGATCATGCCCTAATACCACATCGAGATGGAATTTACTGCCAGGCGCGCTGTTGAGCGCCGCAGCGATAGTGTCGCAGGGAAGATCGCGGCACGGGAAAGCGCGTGTCGCAGGAAAGTATGGGAGGATCGCGATGTCCGCCGTTGCCAGCCGCAACATCAAATTTCTCAGCCACAGCGACCAAGGCGGCCGCGGCGACGGCGTGCAGGTGATGGTCAATCGCGGCTACGCCTATATCGGCCACGGCTTTTCCAACGGCATCACCATTATCGATGTGCGCGATCCCAAACATCCCAAGCCAGTCAATTTCCTGCCCTGCCCGCCGAATACGCGCGCGCATCATCTGCAGACCCACGGCGATCTCTTGCTCGCGGTCAACGGGCCGAGCGTCTGGACCATGCAGGTGAGCCAGGAGGCTTATTTCGCGGGCACCTCTGCCGCGGCGCTGGAAGGCCAGAAATTTACCAGCGGGCTTCGCATCTACGACCTCGCCCGCGGCGATGCCCCGCGCGAGATCGCCTTCCTGCCGCTCGGCGGCCTCGGCCCGCACCGCATCTGGTATGTCGGCGGGCGTTACGCCTATGTCTCGGTGCATCTGCCGGAATTTTCCGACCATGTGCTCGTCATTGTCGACATGGCGGACCCAGCCAAGCCGGAAGTCCTCGGCAAATTCTGGCTGCCGGGCATGTGGACGGCCGGCGGCGAGACGCCGCGCTGGCCCAAAGGCAAACGCTATGCGCTCCATCACGCGCTGGTCGCCGGCGATCTCGCCTACAGCGCCTGGCGCGACGGCGGCCTTGCCGTCGTCAATGTCGGCGACCCGGCGAAACCGACCATGGTCGCGCATCGCAACTGGGATCCGCCGTTCGGCGGCGGCACGCATTCGCCCTTGCCGCTGCCGGACCGCAATCTGCTTGTGGTCGCGGACGAGGCTAATTTCGCCGATTGCAAACTCGGCCTGCGCTATATCTGGATCTTCGATGTCCGTGAGCCGTCCAATCTGATCAGCATTGCGACCATGCCGATCCCGGACGAAGCCGATTATTGCAAAAAGGGCGGCAATTTCGGCCCGCATAACCTGTGGGAGAACCGTCCCGGCGCGTTTCAAAGCTCCCGCATCATTTTCGCCACGCTGCACAATGCCGGGGTGCGCGCTTACGACATCGCCAATCCCTTCGCGCCGCGCGAAATCGGCTTCTTCGTGCCGCCCGACCCCGAGCGCATGTTCGATCCTCGGCCGAACCGGCCCAAGATCATTCAATCCTGCGATTGCTTCGTCGATGCGCAGGGCGTGATGTATGTCACCGACTCCAATGCCGGCCTCTACATCTTGCAGTTCGAGGGCGGCTGATTGCGAGACCGCGCGCACGACAAGCGCCGCCATATGCTCGTAATGCGCCGCGGCTTCGTCGCATTGACAGCAACGCCGCGCCCTTCCACAGTCGACCGACACGAGCCGCTCAAGCGGCCGCAAGACGCTAAAACGGCAGGCAGGGGGAGGAACGCAATATGGCCCAGACCATCGAGGCATTTGTCGGCGCGGCGCTCGACGAAGCAAAGATTTCGCCGCTTCATCGCCGAGTGATCGCGCTGATCGCGGCCGGCTATTTCTTCGACGTCATCGACTTCACCATCCTGGGCTCGCTTATCCCCTTCATCATCAAGTCCGGCTTCACTACGCCGCAACAAGCCGCCATCATCGGCAGCGCCGCGATTTTCGGCATGTTCATCGGCACCGCCGGACAAGGGGAATTCAGCGACCGGTTCGGCCGGCGGTTCATCTACCAGTTCAACCTGCTCTTGTTCGGCGTCTTCACCATCCTCGGCGCGTTGGCGCCGAGCGTGACGATCCTGGTGATCTGCCGCTTCATCGCCGGTTTGGGTCTCGGCGCCGAGCAGCCGCTCGCTTTCGCTTATGCCGGCGAATATTCGCCTAAGCGCATTCGCGGCCGCATTCTCGCGATCGTGCATTTCATCGGCGGCGCCATGGTGTGGCCGATCGGCACGGCGCTGGCGCTCGGCTTCGGCTCGTTGGTCGCCTCGCTCCCCGGCGTGGCGAACGCGGCCGAAACCACTTGGCGCGGCGTCTGGATCATCATCGGCGTCGGCGCGCTGATCGTCTGGGTGTTCCGCTTCACGCTGCCGGAATCGCCGCGCTATCTGGCGACGCACGGTAAGGGCCAGCAGGCGCTCGAAGTGCTTGGCCGCCTCGGCATTCCCGGCCCCAAAGAGCCGCTGACCAGCGACGCCGCGAGCGACACCAAGAGCGATCCGTTCGCGATCGTCTTCCGTATGTTCCCCAAACGCGTGATCGCCGGCATGATCTGCTTTACCGCGTTTTTCGGCGTCGCCATCGGGCTTGGCGCCTGGCTGCCGAACATCATGAACTCCAAGGGTTTCTCGATCACCAAATCGCTGCAATACACCCTGGCGATGAATTTCGCGGTTCCGACCGCAAGCCTCTTCATGATGTACGCGCTCGACAAATACGGCCGCAAGATCACGTCGGTGTGCGCCTTCATCGGCGCTGGATTGATGGCGATCGTGTTCGCCAATGCCGCGACCGAAATGCAGTTGCTGATTGCCGGCTTCGTCATGATCTTCTTCGTCCAGGTGGCCGGCAACTCGATGCAGATTTTCGCCTCGGAAGTGTTCCCGACCAATGCGCGCGCGTCGGGCTTCGGCTGGGCGTCGGGCGTCGGCCGGCTCGCCACCGCCTTCATCCTGCCGACGATTTTGTGGATTCAAAACGGCTGGGGCCTGACGACGGTTTTCGCCTGTCTCGCCACCCTGCTCTTCATCGCCGCGGTTTCGGTGACGCAGCTCGGCCCCGAGGCGCGGCAGAAAGGACTTGACGAACTCGCGCCGCCGACGGGTTAGTTCGCACCTGTCAAACCGAGCGAGGCAGGACGAACCATCCTGCTCCATTGAATAAATTTATGGGCTTCGCTTTGCCGAAGCCCATTTTTCTTCGGTTTCCCAACATGAGTTGGAAATTCGCGTTGGGAAGAAAAATGACCTTTTGAGTTAGGCGGAGACTTCGGTTAATGACGCGGCTCCCGACCCAAGGACAGACGAGCGACGGCGGAGCAAATATGAAACGACGCTTTATCGCGCAGGTTACGAATTCGCGGCTCGGTTCGATCTATCAATGGCCCGAAGACGCCGAGAACGGAGCGCTGCTCGGCTATGGTCCGCGCTTTACCGACATGTATCGTCAGCGGGCGCGGATGGCCGTCAAAGTGCTGCGCGGCACGCCGCCGGCCGACATCCCCGTCGAACAGCCGGCAAAATTCGAACTAGTCGTCAATCTCAAGACCGCCGAGGCGATCGGCGTCGACGTGCCGTCGTCGCTTGTGCTGCGCGCCGACAAGGTGATCGAATAGCGGGCGGAACACCGTCCCCGCCCGCCGGCGCGCAATCGTTTCAAACTGAACCGATTGCGGCTCGAGGTATTTGATGAGGCATGATCCTTTCGGAAAACCGGCTTCCAACCCGGATCAAGTCCGGGGCAGGCTTTTCCGGATCATGCCCGTCGCGCCGCCGTCTTACTGCAGATTGCCGCAGAAGCGCTGGATCCGCGTGCAGGCCTCTTCCAGCGCGCTGGTCGCGGTCGCGTAGGAAATGCGGAACGACTGCCCGACGCCGAACGGCTCGCCCTGCACCACCGCGACGCCTTCGGCTTCCAACAGCTCTGTGACGAAGTCCTCGTCGGTGGCGAGCTTCTTGCCGGTCGGCGCCGTCCTGCCGATCGTGCCGGCGCAGGACGGATAGACGTAGAACGCGCCTTCGGGCTTCGGGCACTGAATGCCCCTCGCCTGATTGAGCATCGAGACGCAGAGGTCGCGCCGCTCCTTGAAGATTTTATTGTGCTTGGCGATGAAGTCCTGCGGGCCGCCGAGCGCTTCGACCGCCGCCCATTGCGCCACCGCAGTGGGATTGGAGGTCGACTGCGACTGGATCATCGCCATCGCTTTGATCAAGTCCTCCGGGCCGCCGGCATAACCGATCCGCCAGCCGGTCATGCAATAGGCCTTCGAGACGCCGTTCACCGTCAGCGTGCGCTCGTACAGGCGCGGCTCAAGCTGCGCCGGCGAGTAGAATTCGAAGTCGTCATAGACCAGATGCTCGTACATGTCGTCGGCCATGACGTGGACATGCGGGTGGCGAAGGAGCACATCAGTGATCGCCTTGAGCTGGTCGCGCCCATAGGCCGCGCCGGTCGGGTTCGACGGCGAGTTGAAGATGATCCACTTGGTCTTCGGCGTGATCGCCCGTTCGAGCGCCTCGGGCTTCATCTTGTAGCCGGACTCCATGGTCGTGACGACCAGAACCGGCTCGCCGCCGGCAAGCAGCACCATGTCCGGGTAGCTCACCCAATACGGCGCCGGGATGATCACCTCGTCGCCCGGATTGAGGGTTGCGACGAGCGCGTTGTAGAGCACCTGCTTGCCGCCGGTGCCGATGATGATCTGCGACGGCTTGTAGTCGAGCTTGTTCTCGCGCTTGAACTTGCGCGACACCGCGGCCTTGAGCTCGGCGATGCCGTCGACCGCCGTATATTTCGACGCCTTGCCCTCGCGGATCGCCCTGATCGCGGCTTCCTTGATGTTCTCCGGCGTGTCGAAATCCGGCTCGCCGGCGCCGAGCCCGATGACGTCGCGGCCAGCCGCTTTGAGCGCACGCGCTTTATCCGTGACGGCGATGGTCGCCGACGGCTTGATGCGCATGATCTGGTCCGCGAGAAAGGCCATTGCGATTCTCCATCCTTGAAGACGCCTGCTTGGTATAGCCGCTATACCGGGCAGGCAAGCGTAAAAGCCCGCGCCGCCCTCAAATCTACGGCATTGTCGGCGCCCCGCGCCCGGGCCGCAACGCATCAGCAATTTAGGACCGCTCTTGCGCGCCGGCTGCCCGCAAAGACGCCGCTTTAGCCGGCCTGCCGGATGCTGCGGGCGGCGGCATATTGTCCGCAAAGCCCGTACCGCCAGGCGACCATCGCCATGACATTGCCGCGCTAAGGGCGTACACCCCTAACCGGGCGGCGCAGAATCTGCGGCAGGATGCGGAACTACGCAATGCTTACGCTCTATTCGATGCAGCGTTCCGGTAACAGCTACAAGGTGCGGCTCGCACTGGCGCAGCTGCGCATTCCGTACCGGCTCATCGAGATCGACATTCTCAGGGGCGAGAGCCACACGCCGGAATTCCTCGCCAAGAACCCCAACGGCCAGGTGCCGCTGCTTGAAGTCGCGCCCGGGCGTTATCTCGCCGAATCCAATGCCATTCTTTGGTACATTGCCGGCGGCACGCCGCTCGCTCCCGAAGACCGCATCGGCCGCGCCGAAGCGCTGCAATGGATGTTCTTCGAGCAGCACAGCCTCGAGCCCAATCTCGGCGCCGCTTATTTCTGGCTTACGCTGGTGAAGGGCGGCCGCGAATTGCAGCAGCATGCGCTGGAAGATTGGATGGAGGAAGGCAATCGCGCGCTCGGCGTAATGGAAAAGCACCTCGCACTGCACGATTACTTCGTCGCCGACCGCTACACCGTGGCCGACATCGCGCTCTACGCCTATACCCACGTCGCGCAGGAATGCGACTACGACCTTGCGCCGTTTCCGGCAATCCGCGCCTGGCTCGATCGCGTCGCGCGCGAACCCGGCCACGTGCCGATGGAGTTTCGGCCGGCCGCGGCCGTGCCGGCGCTATAAGGCATGATCCGGAAAAAGCTTGCCCCGACTTGATCCGAGGTGGAAACCGGTTTTCCGAGAAAGATTCGTGCCTCGTCAAATAAACCGGAGCGCAATCGATTCAGTTTCAAACCGATTGCGCTGGGCCTCGCCCGCCAGCGCACGAATTAACCATTCGTTAACGAAAAATCACATAATCGCCTTTGTTCTTCAAAGGCTTCGCCCAAGTCGGCGCGCGATTTTGCGATCATGCAAAATCCGATTCGGATCGCCGTGCGCGCATCGCCAATGAGGCCATCACCATGACAGAGCTGACCGGGAAGGTCGGTTTCGCGTCCCCCATCGCCCATAAGAGCTTCGCCAGCCGGCGCCGCGGCGTCGAGCTGTTCGCCACCGTCGCGCTTGCCGTTTCGCTGATCATCGCCGCCACCGCGGTGTCGATCGGGATGGCGCGTGCGCAGACGCCGATTCACTTGCTTTCGCTCTCGCATTGAAGCGCGGCGTCACGAGAACACAGAGCGCGGAATCATTCGGCCTTGATGCCGGCGCCCCTGATGATCGGCCACCATTTGTCGATTTCGGCTTTCTGATAAGCCGCGAGCGTCGCGGGATTCTGCTGGCTGACCGGGAATATCACCTGGCCGAGCGCCGCGAGCCGCTGTTGCACGTTTGGACTAGCCAAGGCAGCCATCGCCGCGGCATCCAGGCGGTCGACGGCGTCCTTCGGCGCGCCTTTGGTCGTCCACAAACCGTGCCAGAAAGAGATCGTCGCTCCCGGTATGCCGGATTCGATCATCGTCGGCGTATCGGGCGCTTTCGGCCAGCGTTTATCGCTGAAGACCGCATAGGCCTTAAGCCTGCCGGCCTGGACATAGGCAAGGCCCGAGCTTGCCTCTAGGCAGGCCAAGTCGATCTGCCCGCCGATCAGATCCTGCATCGCCGGTCCGGCGCCGCGATAGGGTACATATTGGAAAGCCACGCCCGCCTTCTGCGCAAAATAGAGCGCGCAGAGATGACTGGCGCTGCCGACGCCCACGGTGCCGAACGTCGTCGGCTCGGTGCGCCCCTTGATCCAGGCAATAAGGTCGGTCACCGATTTCGCCGGCAGCGCCGCTTTGCCGACAATCCAGAGCGGCGAAGCGGCAAGGAGCGAGATCGGCTGCAGATCGCGCAAAATATCGTAGTCGAGCGGGTAGATCGCGGGCGCCGCGACATGGCTCGACCATTGGCCGATGCCGATCGTGTATCCGTCCGGCGTGGCATGGACGACGCGCCCGGTCGCCAGCGTGCCGGCGGCGCCGCTGAGCGTTTCGACGACGACCGGCTGCCCGAGCGACGGCTGCATGCCCTCGGCCATAATGCGCGCCAGCGTATCGGTTGGACCGCCGGGCGGAAATCCGACCATCATGGTCACCGGACGCGACGGATAGGTCTGCGCCGACGCCGCACCGCCGATGGCGAGAAGCGCGATCAACGCGCCGGCAAGACGCATTCTCAGCATGGCCTTCCTCTCGACGTTTCCCCGGCAGCGACGATGGCACGGGCCGGGCCGGGCTAAAAGGTCAGCAGCACTGACTCGTTACCGGCGTCGCGTTCTCGCCGAAGTCCCGTCGCGACGTTGTCGTCCGTTCCCCGTCGCGATTGACGCCGCCCCGATTGACGGCGCAAATGGGCCCCCTGTAACCAACCGAAAATGCTGTCGCGCTTCGAACGAATCCTCACGCCCACGGCGGCGCCGCAAAATCCGGAACCGCCGTCGAGCCTAATCGCCTTCCTGTGGCACTTTGCGCGCCAGGCCAAATGGCTGTTCGCGGCTTTGTTCGTCGTCGAGCTCCTGGTCGCGCTTAGCGACAGCGCGGTGCCTTGGTTCATCGGCCGCGTCGTCACCATGGTGACTAAAACGCCGCCCGAACAATTCCTCGCCGTCGCCTGGCCGTGGCTCCTCGGCATGGCGCTCGTCGTGGTGGTGCTGCGCCCCGCGGTGACCTTCACGCGCTACCTCATCACCAATCAGGCTATCGCCGCGCCGTTTACGGGATTGATCCGCTGGCAATCGCACTGGCACGTGGTGCGGCAGAGCTGGGCGTTTTTTCAAAACGATTTCGCCGGCCGCATTTCCAATCGCGTGATGCAGACCGGCCCCTCGGTGCGCTCAACGCTGACCGCGACCATCACCACGGTCTGGTACATTCTGGTCTATGGCGTTTCCGCGGTGGGCCTCACCGCCGCCGCGGACCGCTGGCTCGCGCTGCCGATTCTGCTGTGGTTTTCAGGCTATACGTTCTTGCTCGTTTATTTCGTGCCGCGCATGCGCGAGCGCTCCAAAATTTCCTCGGAAGCGCGCTCGGCGCTGATGGGCCGCATCGTCGACAGCTACACCAACATCCTGACGGTGAAACTGTTCGCGCGCGCGAGCGACGAAGACCAATATGTGCGCAAGGCGGTCGACCGCCATGTCGGCTTATTCTCGGCGGCGCAGCGGCTGCTCACCGCGTTCGGCGCGATCCTCGATTTGCTCAATGCGCTGCTCATCGCCGGATCGGGCGCGCTGGCGCTCTTGCTGTGGCGTTACGGCGCGGTCGAGGTCGGCGCGATCGCCATGGTCCTGCCGCTGACGTTTCAGCTCACCAATATGTCGCGCCAGATCGCGGTGCGGATCACGGAAATATTCGAGGACATCGGCGTCGTCCAGGAAGGCATGCTGACGATCGCGCGTCCGCTGCAACTGCCAGATCCGACCGACGCGCGCCCGCTCGCCGTTCGCGCCGGCCGCATCGAATTCAAGGACGTGAGCTTCGGTTACGGCCGCCAGACCGGCGTTCTGCAAAACTTCAATCTCGTCATCCGGCCCGGCGAGAAGGTCGGACTGGTCGGCCGCTCCGGCGCCGGCAAATCGACCGTGGTCAATTTGCTGTTGCGCTTTTTCCACGTCGAAGCCGGCGCCATCCTGATCGACGGCCAGAACATAGCCGATCTGACCCAGGAATCCTTGCGCGCGCAGATTTCGGTGGTGACGCAGGATACTTCGCTGTTGCACCGTTCGATCCGCGCCAATATCCGTTACGGCCGGCCGAGCGCGACCGACGCGGAGATCGAGCGCGCGGCGCGCCTGGCGCACGCCCATGAATTCATCCTCGAACTCGAAGACTGGTTCGACGGGCGCGGATACGAGGCTCATGTCGGCGAACGCGGCGTGAAGCTTTCCGGCGGCCAACGCCAGCGCATCGCCATCGCCCGCGTCATCCTCAAGGACGCTCCGATCCTGGTGTTCGACGAAGCGACCTCGGCGCTCGACAGCGAGGTCGAGGCGGCGATCCAATCGAGCCTCGGCACGCTGATCGAAGGCAAGACCGTGATCGCCATCGCGCATCGGCTTTCCACCATCGCGCGGATGGACCGCCTGGTTGTGCTCGACCAAGGCCGTGTCGTCGAGCAAGGCACCCACCGCGAACTCCTAGCCCGCGATGGCCATTACGCTGCGCTGTGGCGGCGCCAGGCCGGCGGCTTTATCGACGCGCCCGACCTGGAGGCGGCGGAGTGACGGCGGCGCTCACAACGACGCGGAGCAAACCCCATCGATTTCGCCCTGACTGAACTGCAGCAAGCCGTGCGCGGCGCGGTCGAAAAGATTTGCGCGCGCTTTGACGCCGACTATTGGCTGGAGCGCGACAGCGACGGAAAATTTCCCGAGGAATTTTATCGCGCGGTCGCCGCCGGCGGCTGGCTTGGCGTCTGCATTCCGCAAGCCCATGGCGGCTCGGGCCTGGGCGTCACCGAAGCAGCCATGATGATGCAGGCGATCGCGCAATCCGGCGCCGGACTTTGCGGCGCTTCCGCCGTTCACATGAATATTTTCGGGCTCAACCCGGTCGTCGTTTTCGGCAGCGAGGAGCAAAAACGCCGGATGCTGCCGCCGATCGCGGCCGGAAAAGAAAAAGCCTGCTTCGCGGTGACCGAACCCAATGCCGGTCTCGAAACGGCGAAGATTCAAACCCGCGCCGAGCGCCGCGGCGATGTCTACGTCATCAAGGGCGCGAAAATCTGGATTTCGACGGCGCAAGTCGCCGACAAAATGCTGGTCCTCGCGCGCACCGCGCCGATCGCCGCGGGCCGCAAGCCGACCGAGGGCCTAAGCCTGTTCTACACCGCGCTTGACCGCCGCCATGTGCAGGTGCGCGAGATCGCCAAGATGGGACGCAACGCGGTCGATTCCAACGAACTGTTCATCGACGGGCTGGAAGCGCCGGCTGAGGATCTTATCGGCGAAGAGGGCCGCGGCTTCGACTATCTCCTGCACGGCCTCAATCCGGAGCGCATTCTTGTCGCCGCCGAAGCGATCGGCCTCGGCCGCGCCGCGCTCGCCCGCGCAAGCGCCTACGCCAAGGAACGCGTCGTATTCGGCCGGCCGATCGGGAAAAATCAGGCGATCCAACATCCGCTTGCGCAATGCTGGATGGAGCTCGAAGCGGCCGATCTCATGATGCTGAAAGCCGCTTGGCAATACGACCACGGTCTTGCCTGCGGTCCGGCGGCAAACGCCGCCAAATACCTCGCCGCCGAAGCCGGATACAAAGCCTGCCAAACCGCGATCGCGACCCATGGCGGCTATGGCTACGCCAAGGAGTATCATGTCGAACGTTATCTTCGCGAAATCATGATCGCGAAGCTCGCGCCGGTCTCGCCCCAACTCATTCTCTGCTTCATCGCCGAAAAGGTTTTGGGGCTGCCGAAGTCCTATTGATGCCGCTACCGATATGCCATCATGGCCGCAACGGCCGCAGCCCGGTCGCAATTCGACGTTAGAGCATGATCCGAAAAAGCCTGCCCCGGCCTTGATCCGGGGCAGAAACCAGTTTCCTGAAAAACATCGATGCTCATCAAGTATCTACAACCACTGCGCGGATAAACGAGGAGACATCTATGCGCCGTCCGCTTGTCGCCGTTTTCACGATTGCCGCCGCGACGATGGCGCTCGCGGCAGCGCCGGGTTGGGCGCAGCAAGGTCAGGTGCCGCTACCGCCGGGCGGTTTCAAACCGCCGCCGCCGGCGCCCGCCAAACCCTATCGGCCGCTTGCCGTAACGCCGCCCGCCGTGCTGAACGATCCGAGCTTCGTGGCGTTCCGCAACCAGCTCGGCCAGATCGTCGCGCACAAGGATCGCGCCGGGCTCGGCAAATTGGTCGTGGCGCAAAACTTCTTCTGGATCCAGGACAAGGATGTCGCCGACCCGTACAAATCGGGCTTCGACAATTTCGCCAAGGCTGTCGGTCTCGACGCGCAGGACGATTCCGGCTGGCAGACATTGGCCGGCTTCGCCAACGAGCCTTCGGCGGCGGAGTCGCCGCAGCAAAAGGGCGTGTTGTGCGCGCCGGCCGACCCGACTCTCGATCCGAACGCTTTCGAAGAACTCGTTAAGGCGACACAAACCGATCCCAGCGAATGGGGCTATCCGATCAAAACCGGCGTCGAGGTGCACGCCGCGGCGCAGCCTAATTCTCCGGTGATCGAAAAACTCGAAATGGCGCTGGTACGCGTGCTGCCGGACACGAGCCCACCGTCAAGTCCGAACGAGCCGTTTTTCCTGCACGTCGCGACGCCGTCCGGCAAAATGGGTTTTGTCGACGGCCAAAGCATATCGCCGCTCGGCGGCGATCAGATGTGTTACGTGAAGCAAGCAGGCGCCTGGAAAATCGCGGGCTATCTCGGCGGCGCTTCGCCGTAAATTCAATACGCTTGGAAAAACGATCGCCGGCGGCGCGGCGCCGCCGGCGTAAGCGATGGGCTGGCGTTTTGCCGCTTTATTGCTTGGCCGACGCCATAGCGGCGACGGATTGGGCGGTCTGGCCGAACAGGATCGCGCGCTCCTCCGCGGTGCGGATGCCGCCCTGGCCGGGATTGATCTTGGGCGTCCATTCATAGGCCTTGATCACCGCCGGCCGGGCCTTGATCGCTTCGAACCACCGCTTGAGGTGCGGGAAATCGGCGATATTCTGGCCTTGCCGCTCCCACGGCACGACCCACGGATAGCAAACCATATCGGCGATCGAATAAGGGCCGGCGAGATATTCGTGGCCGGCGAGCCTTTTGTTCATCACGCCGTAGAGACGGTTGACCTCGTTGCGGTAGCGATCGATCGCGTAGGGAATCTTTTCGACCGCGTAATGCGCAAAATGATTGTTCTGGCCGGACATCGGACCGAGTCCGCCCATCTGCCAGAACAGCCATTCGAGGGCCGCGGTGCGCCCGCGCAAGTCCTTCGGAATGAACTTGCCGGTCTTTTCCGCGAGATAAAGCAGGATGGCGCCGGACTCAAAGACCGAAAGCGGCTTGCCGCCGTCGGCGGGCTTATGATCGACAATGGCGGGGATGCGGTTGTTCGGCGACACCGCCAAAAACTCTCCCTTGAACTGCTCGCCTTTGCCGATATTGACCGGAATAATTTTGTACTCCAGTCCGGCTTCCTCAAGAAAAATCGTCACTTTATGGCCGTTGGGCGTAGTCCAATAATGTACGTCGATCATGATGCGCCTTGTCGTTGGATGATGATATTAAAGTTTATGCGCCCGCGCAGCGCGATGGAAGCCCGATGTGCGCATTGCTGCAATCCGTCGCGACGGCGGACGATTTTTCCTCAGTCTAACCGCCGCCGTCGGAGCGGCGTTGTTATCGAAAGAAGGACAAACAATGATCACCGAAATCGCGCAAATCGACGTCAAGCCGGGAACCGAAGCGGAATTCGAGCGCGGCGTGAAAAATGCCGTGCCGATCTTCAAGCGCGCCAAGGGTTGCCGCGGCATGGAATTGCAGCGCTCGATCGAAAAACCGAGCCGCTATCGATTGTTCATCGGCTGGGACACGGTCGAGAACCACACCGTCGACTTTCGCGGCTCGGCCGATTTTCAGGAATGGCGCAAGCTCGTCGGCCATTGCTTCGCCGCACCGCCGGACGTCGAGCATGTCCGGCGGGTGACGCGAGGATTTTGACGCTCCGGCGCCACCTATCCCCTCGCCCGGCGCTCGACATTGGCGATGCGCGCCGGCACGCCGAATTCGCGGCGGCACACTTCGGCGAGCGCGGCGATCCCGGCGCGGATCGTTTCGTGTGACGGATTGGCGAAGCAGAGCCGCGTGCGGCTCCGGCCGTAGTTTTGGTCGGTCGACCATTCGGGGCCGGGATTGATCGCAACGCCGGCCGCGAGCGCCGGCGCGAATAGCTTTTGCGTGTCGACCTGGTCCGGCAATTTGACCCAAAGGAAAATGCCGCCCTTGGGATCTTCGAATTCGGCGGCGGTGCCAAATTGCTCGTCGAGCGCCTCCATCAAGGTTTCGAGTTTCGCCCGCAAGCCGCGTTTGAGCACCGGCACATGCGCGTCGAAATGCGCCGGACAAAATTCGCCGAGCACCATCTGTTCCAATGCGCCCGAGCCGGCATCGGTCTTGAGCGCGAGCATGCGCGACAATAGCTGCCACGGCGCGACGATGTAGCCGACGCGCAACGCCGGCGCGATCGACTTGGAAAACGAGCCGATGTGTATCACGTCGCCGCGCCCGCTCATCGCATAAAGCGCCGGCGGCCGCTTGCCGTCCCAGATCAGGTCGCAATAGCAGTCGTCCTCGAAAATCGGCACGCCGTACTGCGCCGCGAGCCGCAGCATTTCGCGCCGGCGCGCTTCGCTCAAGATCGTGCCGGTCGGATTTTGCACGGTCGGAATAGTGTAGATGTATTTCGGCCGCACGCCGCGGTTTTTCAGGACGTCGAGCGCGGCGGCCAGCGCGTCCATGCGCATGCCTGCGCCATCGAGCGGGATGCCGACCGCTTCCACGCCGAGCCGCTGCAAGCGGGTCAGCGCGCCCTGATAGGTCGCCTGCTCGATGATCACCGTATCGCCGCGCGCCAGGAGAATTCCGTTGACGAGATCGAGCGCCTGCAGCGAGCCGGACGTGATGAGAATTTCATCGGCATCGCAAGCGATGCCGGCGGTGCGCTCGAGCTTTTGCACGAGAAACTCGCGCAGCGGCCTGTAGCCGAGCGGCCCGCTGGCGACACCGTAGGTCGCGAGCGAGCGCCCCTCGCGCGCCAGCACGTCGTTCATCGCTTTGATCAGGCCGTCGAGCGGCAACTGGTCGGCGTCGTTATGCCCGCCGATGAAATTGAATTTGGCGAAGCCGGTCCATTTGGCGGCCGGCGGCGGCAGGCCGGGAGCGAACAGCGGCGCGAAATCGAGCGGGGTCATGGACATTTCTCCCATAGGCCAAGAGATTAGCGTGTCATGGCCGGACTTGTCCCGGCCATCTCGATTCGGCTGGAATGGCCGTGCCATAAGTCTGCACGCCCGCGACAAGCCTGGGCATGACGGCCTGCATAGGCCGGATACCGTGACCAACATGACGCGCCGCGTTCAATTGTTTTTCATTGTCATTGCCTGTGTCTTTGCAACTCCTGCCGCCGCGCAATATCCCGATCATCCGATCCGCATGATCGTGCCGCAGGCCGCCGGCAGTTCGACCGATACGCTCACCCGCGTGCTCGCCGCCGCATTGTCGGGCGAGCTTCATCAGCAGGTCGTCGTCGACGATCGGCCCGGAGGCGCGCTGACACTCGGGCTCGATCTCGCGGCGAAGTCGCCGCCGGACGGCTATACGTTGTGCATGGGGCCGATCGGCGCGCTCGCCATCACGCGTCACCTGGTCACGCCGCTGCCTTACGACGTCGAACGCGATTTTGCCCCGATCGCGCTCGTCTCGCGCGGCCAGCTTCTGCTCGCGGTGTCGCCGACGACGCCGTTCCATTCGGTGCGAGAGTTGGTCGATTACGCCAAGGACAATCCCGGCAAGCTCCTCAACGCGTCCTCGAGCAACGGATCGCCCGGCCATGTCGGCGGCGAATTGTTCAAGTTCATGACCGGCACGCAAATCGTGCACGTGCCGTACAAGGGCGGCGCCCCGGCGATCAACGATCTTGTGGCCGGGCGGGTGCAGCTGATGTTCGAAAGCCTCAATTCCATTGCGCCGTTCGCGCGTTCCGGCGCGGTGCGCGCGCTCGCGGTCGGCGGCGACCATCGCTCGCCTGGATTTCCCGATTTGCCGACCATCGCCGAGGCTGGCGTACCCGGCTATTCCGCGCCGACCTGGGCGGGCGTGATCGCGCCGGCGGGCGTGCCGCAGCCGATCGTCCAGGCGCTCAACGCCGCCATCAATCGCGCCGTTCACGCACCCGCCATGAAGCAATTCTACGCCACAATCGGCGACGAACCGGCCGGCGGCACGCCGGAGGAATTCGCGCGCCTGATCGCTTCCGATTCCAAGAAATGGGGCGAGGTGATCGAGCGCGCGGGGATCAGGTTGGAATAGCCCCGTAATTCCGGGACCGAGTGAAACGAGGAACCCGGAATCCGTATCCACGGGGCAGGGATTACGGATTGCGGACTTGCCGTTTGCGGCAATCCGGAATGACAAGCGTCACTTTCCTCGCCGCGAGACTCGACCCATATTGTGACCATGGCGAAAGGCCCCGATCGGCCGCGCGCGCCGCGTGAGCGCGATCCGGCCAAACATTCGAAAAAGGACCCGGCAAAGCCGACGCGGGCCAAGGCCGCGCGGCCGGACACGCCCGCGCTCGATCCGTCGCTCGCGGAACTTCTCAATCCCGCCATCGGCCAGGGCCGCGCCGGCATCGGCGCGCAAACCGGCGCCCCTCGCCCATCCATAAAAGCGGACGCGGATCGGCCGGCGTCGAAGCTTGCTCCGCCGCCAGACAATTCGTGGGATCGCCGCGCCGACTTCGCTAACGCGCATCGCGCCCGCGCCTCGGTGGCGCGCGGTCTCGCCGAGCCGCCGCAGCAAGGCTATGTCGGCAGGACGCCGGTATCGCCCGGCGAGCTCGATCCCGATCTGGCGCGTGCACTCGGCATCGAGGATGAGGAGGAGGAGAACGAGGCAACATCTTCACCCTCCCCGGTAGGGGGAGGGTCGCGAGCCGCAGCCGAGCGGGGTGGGGTCATCGAATACGGCGCCGAAATCACTCCCTCCCGATCGCGCTTTGCCCGATCGACCTCCGCCCTCCAGGGTGAGGCGAAAGAAACCGCGGTGCACGCATTCGGCAGCGCGGCGAGCCAGCAATCGCTGGAACGGCTGCTGCGCGACGGCCGCGCGGAATTTCGCGAGCATACCTGGACGCCGCACCGGCCGCCGCGGCCGGATAAATCCGAAGGCGGCCGGCGCCTCGCCATCAAATCCGATTTCGATCCGAAGGGCGACCAGCCGCAGGCGATTGACGAACTGGTCGAAGGCGTGCGCCGCCACGACCGCACCCAGGTGCTGCTTGGCGTCACCGGCTCCGGCAAGACCTTCACCATGGCGAAGGTGATCGAGCGCACGCAGCGCCCCGCTTTGATCCTCGCGCCCAACAAGACGCTGGCGGCGCAGCTCTACGGCGAGTTCAAGAGCTTCTTTCCCGACAACGCGGTCGAATATTTCGTCAGCTATTATGATTACTACCAGCCGGAAGCCTATATCCCGCGCACCGACACCTATATCGAGAAGGACTCCTCGATCAACGAACAGATCGACCGCATGCGGCACGCGGCGACGCGCGCGCTGCTCGAACGCGACGACGTCATCATCGTCGCTTCGGTGTCGTGCATCTACGGCATCGGCTCGGTCGAGACCTACTCGGCGATGACGTTCAGCATCAAGCGCGGCGAGCGGCTCAACCAGCGGCAATTATTGGCCGACCTCGTCGCCCTGCAATACAAGCGCTCGGCCGGCGATTTCTATCGCGGCTCGTTCCGCGTGCGCGGCGATGCGATCGAAATTTTCCCGGCGCACTACGAGGACCGCGCCTGGCGCGTCTCGCTGTTCGGCGACGAAGTCGAATCGATTCACGAATTCGATCCGCTTACCGGCCAGAAGACCGACGAACTGGAATTCGTGAAAATCTACGCCAATTCGCACTATGTCACGCCGCGGCCGACGCTGTTGCAGGCGCTGTCCGGCATCAAGTTCGAATTGCGCCAGCGGCTCGAACAGCTCAATGCCGCGGGCCGGCTCCTCGAAGCCCAGCGGCTCGAGCAGCGCACGCTCTACGACCTCGAAATGATGGAGGCGACCGGAAGCTGCGCCGGCATCGAAAACTATTCGCGCTACTTGACCGGCCGCAAACCCGGCGAGCCGCCGCCGACTTTGTTCGAATACGTCCCCGACAATGCGCTTGTCTTCGTCGACGAGAGCCACGTCACCATCCCGCAGCTCGGTGGCATGTATCGCGGGGACTTTCGCCGCAAGGCGACGCTCGCCGAATACGGCTTCCGGCTGCCCTCCTGCATGGACAACCGGCCGCTGCGCTTTGAGGAATGGGACGCGATGCGGCCGCAGACGCTGTGCGTCTCGGCGACGCCCGGTCCGTGGGAGCTCAACCAATCCGGCGGCGTGTTCACCGAGCAGGTGATCCGCCCGACCGGCCTGATCGATCCGCCGGTCGAAGTGCGGCCGGCGCGCACCCAGGTGGACGACCTGGTCGGCGAGGTGCGCGCGGTGGCGCAAAGCGGCTATCGCGCGCTGGTCACCGTTCTCACCAAGCGCATGGCCGAGGATTTGACCGAATATCTGCACGAGCAAGGCATCCGCGTGCGCTACATGCATTCGGATATCGACACGATCGAGCGCATCGAGATCATCCGCGATCTACGGCTCGGCGCCTTCGACGCGCTGGTCGGCATCAATTTGCTGCGCGAGGGCCTCGACATTCCGGAATGCGCGCTGGTCGCGATCCTCGACGCCGACAAGGAAGGTTTCCTGCGCAGCGAAACGAGCCTCGTTCAGACCATCGGCCGCGCCGCGCGCAATATCGACGGCCGCGTCATTCTCTATGCCGATGGCATTACCGGCTCGATGGAGCGCGCTATCGCCGAGACCGAGCGCCGGCGCGACAAGCAACAGGAATACAATACCGCGAACGGCATCACGCCGGAGAGCGTGCGCAAGGGCATCGCCGACATTCTCGACAGCGTCTACGAGCGCGACCATGTGCTGATCGCGACCGGCGCGGGCGAAGGCGAATTCGAGGAGGCGGCCACCATCGGCCACAATTTCGAAGCGGTGATCGCCGATCTCGAAACCCGCATGCGCGCCGCCGCCGCGAATCTCGATTTCGAGGAAGCGGCGCGCCTGCGCGACGAGATCAAGCGGCTGCGCGCCACCGAGCTTGCGGTGATCGACGATCCGACGGCGAAGATTTTACCCTCCCCTGGAGGGGGAGGGTCGCCGCGCCGAGGCGCGGCGCGCGAAGGCGGGCGGGGCGGCGCGACCAGAATCCATAAGCCGACGCTCGGGGAAATGGGCATCGCGCTTCATCACGAAGTCGCGCCACATAGGCCGGGAATAAGACAGCGTGCGCGCAAGCCGTCACTCGATGAAATGGGGCCCGGCATCGAATCCGTGCCGGTGAAGCATTCGCCGGAGGACACCGGCGATGGCGCCGGAGGCGAAACCCGCTCCGGCCCGCGCTCCACGCTCGGCCGCCCCGGCATGCGCGGCGGCTGGAAGCCGAGAAGGAGGTAGCTGCTCGCCCGACATCGTCATACCCGGCTTTACGCCGGGCATCCACGACTTGCTAAAATCCCTTCGCCAGCACGTCGGCGCCGGTTTTGGCGACTTGTTCGTCCTGCGCCGACAGTGCGCCGGAAACGCCGATTGCGCCGATGATCTTGCCGTCGGCGAGGATGAGAATGCCGCCTTGCAGCGGAGTGATGTCTTTGAGCGCGAGAAGCCGCATGCCCGCGCCGCCGGCGGCGATGGCGTCGTCGAGCGCCTTGCTCGGCAGCTTGAATTCGAGCGCCGTGCGCGCCTTGCCTTCCGAGGTGGTGACGGCCGACAATTGCGCGTTGTCGAATTTGTGGAACATCACCAAGTTGCCGCCGCTGTCGAGAATCGTGATCGCGACGGTCCAGGAATTCTTCGCCGCTTCGAGCTCGGCCGCCGACATGACGCGCTTGGCCTGGTCGAGCGTGATCGGCGGCCCGTAGGGCGGCGGGGGCGGCGGCGCCGGAGCGACGGCGGGAGCCGCGGGCTGCTGCTGCGCGAGCGCCGGTGCGACGGCCGATCCGGCCGACAGAGACAAAGCGCAGGCCAACGCACAAGCAAGTCCAGACATTCGAACCATCGAGCGGTCTCCAAACGAAAAGCGTGCCGAATCCGCAGGCGCGGCACAATAAGCGGCAAAAGCGCCGGGTGGAAGCGCGTCGTTGGCCAATGCCAAAGCACGAAGGCCAAAGCGCGGAGGCCGGAAGGAATTCATGTGACTTGCTGCGATGGCGCCGATCCGGTTGCCTGGTCTTCGGCCCCGCGGCTCCAAGGCGCCGTCACTCGGCGGCTACGCAAACGTGATCGCCGTGCCCAGTGCGGTTTGCCGGCGCGCCCTCTATATTTCCCGCGCAGATTGCCGCCGTTTTTTCGATCCACGCAGGAGGGCCCGCCATGTTTTCACTCCGCAAGAAGACCGAAATGCCGACGCCTGACGAGGCCCTGCCCGGCCGGCCGACGCCGATCCCGACCGCGCGGCAGCATTTCGTCAACGGCCGGCCGTTGAAAGGCCCCTATCCGGCGGGGCTCGCCATGTCGATGTTCGGGCTGGGCTGCTTCTGGGGCGCGGAGCGTAAATTCTGGGAGCTCGGCGACGGGATTTATGTCACCGCGGTCGGCTATGCCGGCGGCATCACGCCCAACCCGACTTACGAGGAAGTGTGCTCCGGCCGCACCGGGCACAATGAAGTCGTGCTTGTGGTCTACGATCCCCGCAAGATTTCCTACGAGACCCTGCTCAAGACGTTTTGGGAAAGTCACGATCCGACCCAGGGCATGCGCCAGGGCAACGATATCGGCACGCAATACCGGTCCGCGATCTATGTGTTTACGCCCGAGCAGCGCGCCACCGCGGAAGCGTCAAAGGCGGCCTATGGCAAGGCGCTGCAGGCCCACCGCATGGGGCCGATCACGACCGAAATCCTCGACGCGCAGGAATTCTATTTCGCCGAGGATTATCACCAGCAATATCTCGCCAAGAATCCGCGCGGCTATTGCGGGCTCGGCGGCACCGGCGTGAGCTGCCCGATCGGGACGGGAGTGGCGGCGTAGCCGGAGGGCCGACGACAGAGGACGGACGACAGATATCCGTCCTCCGTAATCCGTCCGCCGTCGTCTACTTCACGTGTTTCGCCAGAAACGCCATCGAGCGCTGCCAGGCGAGCTTGGCGGCTTCGGCGTTGTAGCTGCCGCGCTCGTCGCAATGAAAACCGTGCTGCGCGTGCGGATAGACGAAGATTTCGCAATCGCCGCCGCGCTTTTGCTTGATCATGGCGACGTCGGTCATTGGAATTGAGGCGTCCTCTTCGCCGAAATGCATCAGCGTCGGCACTTTCGGCTTTTCGTCGGCGTTCTTGGCGATCTGTCCGCCGTAATAGCACACCGCCGCGGAAAGCCCATTGAGCTTGCACGCGGCGAGGAACGAGATCGTGCCGCCCATGCAGAAGCCCATGATGCCGACCGGCCCGCTCTTTTTCAGTTCGTCGATCGCAGCCTGAACGTCGCGCAACATCGCGCCCCAGTCCGGATTGGCGACGAACTTGCGCGCATTGGCGATCTCGTTGGGCGTATAGCCTGACTCGAAGTTCGGTTGCTGGCGATCAAAGACGGCGGGCGCCAGCGCCGCATAGCCCTCGCCGGCCAGCCGGTCGCAGACCGCGCGGATGTGGTGGTTGACGCCGAAGATTTCCTGAATGACGACGATGCCGCCCTTGGCTTTGCCGCTCGGATCGGCGCGATAGGCGCCGAGCTTGAAATTGTCCGACGATGTCAATGAAAAGTGCTTACCCAACGTGATCCTCCATCGATGTTATTCCTAAGAGGGCCGGCCACCCCGCGGTACTGGCCCGGCGCAAGACTATCGGCGGCCCGCGCCGGGCTCAACCCATCCCAATTCATCGGGCAAATTTCGAAAGCGGCCGGGGATTATCGCGTGACGACGATGAAATCCGTTCCTTCGCCGGTCTCGCCGCCGAGGCCCTGGTCCGAAACTACCAGCGACGAACCCGGCACCATCAGTTCGGAGATCGCTTGGATCGCGTCCGCCGGAATGTCGATCCGCGCCAATATCTCGGCCGGCATGCGCGGCGGCGGGGGATCGGCGGCGATTACGTCGTCCTGTTCCAGGCGCCGCCCGCGGGCGTGCTTGCCGGTGCGGCTGTGGCTCTCCGCATAGCGTGCGCGCTTCGGCGCCTCGCCGGGAAGCGAGACCACGTTCCAGCGCAATGCCGTGTGGTCGGGTCCGGTAAATTCCAGCGCGGTGAAGACGTGCGTGCCCAGCGGCTCATTCGGCTGCGCGATAGTGATCGGCACATCGAACAGCGGCTCGAAATCCTGCCGCACATAGAGCCTGCCTTGTTTGCGGCTGATGAAGACCGTAATCGGCGTCGCCTTCGCCACCGCGGCCTTCACGGTGTCCGCCAATTGCGTCGACGGCGTCGGCACGCCGCCGCTATTGTCCGCGGTCAAGCTCGATGAAGCCGCAGGCGTTTCGATCTTCGGAACGGTTTTTGGATCGACGTGTGCGGTTGCGGGCGCGGATACGGTCGCCGGCTCCGCGGCGGCGGCGACCGGCGCATCGGACGCCGCCGATTTGGCGGCGGATGTCCCCTCGGCATTGGGTGAAGCCGGCTCGGCGGGCGCGGGCGTCTCCGCCGGCATGTCCTTGTGCACGAACAGATGCGCGTCGGCGATGTCCGCAGGCTTCAGCTCGGACCGCGAAATAATGACTCGCACGCCAATTTTCGTCAGGCGGTAAAGGCGCGCGGCGAAATCGCGCGGCATGCGGATGCAGCCGTGCGACGCGGGATGGCCGATGTTTTCGCCTTCATGCATGGCGACACCCGACCAGGTGATGCGCTGCATGTAAGGCATCGGCGCATTGCTATAGATGTTGGAACGATGGAAAACCTGTTTTTGGATGACGCTGAATACGCCGAGCGGCGTCGGCAGGCTGGGCACGCCGGTCGCAATCGACGTATCCGCGACATGCTCGCCGTCGCTGTAGAGGTGGAGCTTTTGCTGATCGATGGAAATGATGATTTGCAGCGGGCCCTTGGGGATGTCGCCGAACGGTTTCTTGTCGGCCTCTACGGCGACTTTCTCTTTGTGCGCAATTCTGTGTTTGGGCCGAGGCCAATAATAGTCGCGTTCGGACCAACCCCAATAGGCGTAGCGCGCGGCCGCGGGCGAGGCCATCGACGTCAAGACCAAAAACGGCAAGGCCAAGACCGCTGCAGCAACGGCGGCGCAGACGCCGCCGCGAGCAAAGGCGAAGCAGCGATCTTGCCGGGAAAGCGCCTTGCCGCGCCGCGCGATGACAGTGCTCACATTTGCCCCCAGACTAGCCGGAAAGTCCGGCTATTCTCGGACTCAAATATTAACAACCCCATCCCCGTTTACAGGTTTGCGAGTTTATCTCAGGGACGACGACGGTTCGATAACGGCGAAGCCGCAAAACGTCATAACGCCGTTGTTTCCATCACATAGTTCCCATCACATAGCGAATCCTTAGCCGATCGATGGCCGATACATGGCCGATCGATGACCGACGGATCGGCTATGCCGCTTGCGCCGCGGCGAAGTTCCACGAACCCTTTTGCCCGCCGCGGACCGCTTCAGTGCGCTAGGGCGAAAGCCTGCGCCAAGAGCTCATAGGAACGGCGGCGCGCGGCGTGGTCGTACACCATGGTGGTGACCATGATTTCGTCGGCGCGCGTCGCATCGGCCAAAGCGAGCAATCGTTCCTTGACGCGATCCGCGCTGCCGGCAGCTAGACGCGCGCGCTGGCGCGCCAGACGTTCACGATCGGCCGGCGTGTAAGGATAGGCCGCGGCGGCCTCAGGCGATTCCAGCGGCAGGTATTCGCCTTTGGCGCGCCGGACGTAATGCAGCTCGGCGCTGGTTGCGATGCGGTCGGCTTGCGCATCCGTATCGGCCGCGATCGCCGCCGTGCCAAGAATCGCGTAAGGACGCGGCAGCGCCGAGGACGGCTTGAAATTCTCGCGATAGCTGAGCATCGCGCTCGCCGCGTCGTAATCGGCGAAATGATGCGCGAAGGCGAAACCCATGCCGCATGCGGCGGCAAGCGCCGCGCTATAGCCGCTCGATCCCAAAAGCCAAATCGGCGGCAAGGCGACGTCAGCCGGCACCGCGTGTACGCTGCGGAACGGATGGCCTTCCGGGAAGCCGTCTTGCGCCAGCAGCAACAATTCCTGGAAGCGTTCGAGAAATTCGTCGCCGCCGCGAGGATCCTGCCGCGCGCGCAGCGCATAGGAGGTCACCGGATCGGTCCCCGGCGCGCGGCCAAGCCCGAGATCGATGCGGCCGGGAAACAAAGCCTCCAGGACCTTGAAGCGTTCGGCGACCATCAGCGGGGCGTGGTTCGGCAGCATCACCCCGCCCGAGCCGACACGAATGCGCGATGTCACGGCCGCGATTTGTCCGATCATGATCTCGGGCGAGGAACTCGCGATATTGGCGAGGTTGTGATGTTCCGCGACCCAATAGCGCCTGTAGCCCAATCGATCGGCGAGCCGCGCCAGATCGAGCGAATTGTGCAACGCCGCCGAGCCCGGCGTGGCCGTGGTCACGGGCGACAGATCGAGGACGGAAAGCGGGATCACCCGAATTTCTTTGCGCATCGTTTCCAGGCGCGGCGGACCACGACGGCCCACCGCTGCCTAAAAGCGCGTCATCGCAGCCTTCGTCAATGCCGAAGCACGGTCGCTGCGCGCCGGGCGGCGGCGCGTCGCTAACCGGCGTGGCTCGATTGTCGCGAGGACTTCGGCGGCGTTTTTTTCGCGATGAAATGGCGCGGCCTGATCGCAACGCGGCGAATGATCTGGGGCGCCTGGGAGGAATCCGTCCATTGATAAGCAGGCTGTGAAACCGGTTGCGAAAGCGTTTGCGAGTACGGATCGGGCGACTGATAGGCGGCCGCGCTTTGCGTCCTGCGCAGCGCCGGCTTCGCCGCACGGCGAGACGGTTCCGGGCGCGCCGTCTTGACGGCCGGCTTCTTTGTTTCTTTCGAGGTTTCTTTGGCGGCTTCTTTGGTTGTTTCTTTGATCTCGGCCGCAGAAGTACTGGTTGCCGAGGGGACAGGCGCGGCCTGGTCCGCGGGCGTAGCGGTCACGAGCGTATCCGTTGTCTCATTTTGCGCCGGCTTACCCTCATCGTTGGCGGGAGCCGCATGATCTGCAGCCTTCGCTTGATCCGCGGGCGTCGTGGATGGCTCCGCGGCATTAGGCTCCGGTTGCGCGGCCTTGGCGGCTTCTTCGGCGGCGGATGCCGGAGCGGCCTGCGTGCCTGAAGAGGCCTCGGCGGCTGGAGCGGTCTCCGCCGGCGGCTCGGCTGCCGACGCCGGCGCCGCGACCGCGATGTCGGGCTGCGGCTCTTGCTTGGGCGCAACCGGGACGGCAGGTTCGCCGCCGCTCTGACTGCTCGCGGGGACTGCCGCATTTGCCGGAGCAGGCTCGGCCGCCGCGGCATCCGCGTCGGCCGCCGGAGCGGGCTGCACTGTTGCAACATCTCGAGTGGCCGCCGGAGCTGGCTGTGCCGCCGCGGCATCGGCCGGAGCCGGCTGTTGCGGCGGCACAGGCGCCGCTAGCGGTTTTGCCGCGCCATTAAGTTCCGCGTCGCTCGGCGCCGCGCCAACAGGTGGATATGCTACGCCCAATGGCGGCGGCCTTCGAACCGGCGTCGCTTTGTCCAACACAAGCTGCAGGGGCGCGCCGCCGTCCGCTAGCCGCGCCAGCGGCTCGTGATTGACACGGAATGTCGCGAACAAGCCGAGACCGCAACCGATACCGAGAATTGCAGCCAGCACCGTCACGGCCATCAAGCGGAAATCGGGAAACATTGGACCTCGCTGCAGGCCCGCGCGGTCCGCGAAGAATCACGCCTTACCAGCTCCGCGATCGTCGCGAGGGCGGCACGCATGCAAATGAATCAGGACTGCGGCGACCTTAGCTGAGTCGGAGAAAAGCCGGCGCAAAAAAATTCGCGGCCGGCGCTTAAAGCCGGCCGTAGCAAAAGCCGGCGCGATTGGGTTTAGCGCGCGACCGGTTGCGACGCGGCGGCGGTATTCGGAGCGGAGCCGGGCAATACGACAACGCGCGTGCCGACGCTCACCCGGCCGTAAAGATCCTCGACGTCCTCATTGGTCAAGCGAATGCAGCCTGACGACACGAAACTGCCGATCGTCGACGGCTGATTGGTGCCGTGGATGCGGTATTCGGTATTGCCGAGATACATGGCCCGTGCGCCGAGCGGGTTGGTTTCACCGCCGGCCATGAATCGCGGCAGGTAGGGTTGCCGCTGGATCATCTCCTTCGGAGGGTACCAATCCGGCCATTCTTTCATGCGGCTGATCCGTTCGTTCCCGGACCAGGTAAAACCCTCGCGGCCGACGCCGATGCCGTAGCGCATGGCCTGGCCGTTGCCGAGTACGAGATACAGGTACGTGTTGGGCGTGTCGATAATGATCGTGCCGGCCGGCTCGTTCGTCGTGAAATTGACGGTCTGACGCCGGAACTGCGGCGGTAGTTCTTTGCGCGGACCGCGCTCCGGCTGATCTTCGGGCGGCAATGCCGCGAGCAACGTCGCATCGGGCGACTGCGGCGCGGCAGCGGGACCGGGGCTCCCAACGGGAGGCGATGCCGAGGGACCATGGATCGAGCCTGTTTCATCCGCCGGAGCCGGAGTGGCGGCCACGTCGCCGGGCGGCCGTTGCGCGGACCCGCCGTTCCAAACCGGCAATGGCTGCGGCGGGAAGAATTGCCGTCCCGGAGGCGGGGCGTAGTAGGCTTCGTCGCCGGGAGCAGGCCTCACGTAGCGCGGATCGTACGGCGCGCCGTTGGCGTCGCGGTAGACCGGACCGGAGCCCGAATAAGGAGCCGGATAGGGCCCCACATAAGGAGGAGGCGCGGCATAAGGAGGAGCCGGCGGCGGCGGATAATATTGCGCACCTGCGCTGCCGGCCGAGCCGGCCAGAGCCAATGCCACGACGACAAGGCTGACGCTTACTCGCAAAATTGGTCCCCTCGCACGTGCTCGGATAGGTCTCTTTGTGCCGGTAACATTAGGCGGGAACATGGCAGTAAAGCGCGCTTCCAGGGCGGAGTTCTGTTACCGCTGTGAACACTAAGGCGGCATGGTGAACAATCAGTAACCGCTGTGCCTTGCTTGGCTGTAATGGTATGGTTTTTCGGTCGACATTTCGGCGGCTTCATGGGAGACGCGAAATGACACGGAGTGCAATGTGGACTGCTCTCATTACGCTTGCTGTTTCGACGCCGCTCTGTGCGCAGGACACCACCGTCAACGATCTCAAGGCAAAAATCTTCGAAGCCAAGACGGTGCAGCAAAGATTCACCGCCGGCTTGCGTCATTGCAGCGAACTAAGCGGCGCTAATTTTTATTTTCAGGCGCGCGATCGCGTTCTCAGTCTGGAAGACTATCACCGCTCTCTGGATAATCTGGTCGCACAGGGTGCCTTCAATCCCGAAACCAGGCGACCGTGGAACAAGCAGGATGCCGATGCGCGGTGGACCCAGGTAACGGCGCAGGCGAAAGCTGACCAGGCGAATTGCGCGCTGGTGGCGAGCCTGCCCTTCCTGCAGAAGAAGCTCGACGAAATGCAACAACAGGCGTCGGCGCCGAAGGGCGCGCCAGGCAAGTGAGCGGCTCCGCCGCGTCGCTGCGGAACGGCAATGTCGCGCGAGAGGTTGCGCGCTTTGCCGCAATCGCGCGCAAGCGGCAGGCGCGGCGGTTTGCGCCGTGTTAGAACACGCCGCTCATTCGCCAAAGCTTTAGCCAACAGGGGTAGCAGGAATGGATTGGACGAACCGACGGGAGCGCTTGCGCTCCGTCATCGCGGGCCCGCGCTGCATTTATCCGGGATCGGTCTACGACGCGATTTCGGCGCGCATTGCGGACGACCTCGGCTTCGAGGCCGGCATGTTCGCCGGCTCGATTGCCTCATTCACGGTGCTCGGCGCTCCCGACATCGTCGTGCTGACGCTGACCGAATTCGCGCAGCAAGCCTACCGCATCAATCGCGCCGGCAAACTGCCGCTGCTGGTCGACGCCGACCACGGCTACGGCAATGCGCTCAGCGTCAAACGCACCGTGGAGGAACTCGAGAGTGCCGGCGTCGCGGCGATGACCATCGAGGACACGAGCCTGCCGACGGGCTACGGCGCGACCGGCCCCGCCTTGATTCCGATCGCCGAGGGCGTCGGCAAGATGAAGGCCGCGCTCGCCGGCCGCCAGGATAAGCGACTGGTCATTGTCGGCCGCACCAGCGCCATGGCCATCACCGGCGTCGCCGACACGATCGCCCGGCTGAAGGCCTATGAAGAAGCCGGCGTCGATATGCTGTTCATGGCAGGCGTAAAAACACGCGCGCAACTCGACGTGGTCGCCGCCGCGGTCAAGCTGCCGCTGTTTCTCGGCAGTCCGGGAGCAGAACTCTACGATCTCGATTATCTCAGCGCGCGCAATGTTCGCATCTGCCTGCAAGGTCACCTGCCGTTCATGGCCGCGGTCAACGCCGTGCATGAGACGCTCAAGGCGTTGCGCGCCGGCACCCCGCCGGCCGAGATCAAAGCCGTCGCGTCGCCCGACCTGATGAAACGGGTCACGCGCCATGCCGATTACGCGCGATGGTCGAAGGAGTTTCTCGACGCGGGCCTGTCGGGAGCGTAACGGCAAGGAAAATACACTCGGGTTGATCGACGGGCCGGCTCAACACATAGCGGCAAGGCCGCTATGTTGCTGGCGCGCCAAGTCAGCTACAAGACGCAATCGGGGACCTCCCCGAACGAGGAAGCAACCGATGCCGTCGGTGAGCGACTGGAAAGTGCCGCCTTCCGCGCAACCCAAGCTGGAGGATTACGGCTACGACTTGGAGCGCGCTTTGTCCTGCGTCGTCGGCCTGCGCGTCACCGTCCCGGCGGACGCGTTCACCGCCGATACGCTCGGCACCGAGCGTGCCGGCAATGGTGTTTTCATTCGCGCCAACGGGCTGGTCCTCACCATCGGCTATTTGATCACCGAAGCGGACACGATCTGGATCACGCTCGGCGACGGCCGTCCAGTGCCTGGGCACGTGCTCGGCTACGACCAGGAGACCGGCTTCGGCCTCGTGCAAGCGCTGGCCAAGCTCGACGTGCCGTGGCTGCAGATCGGCGACTCTGCCGCGGCATCGATCGGCGAACGGGTCGTTGTCGGCGGCTTTGGCGGACGACACCGCTCCGTCGCCGCGCGCATCGTCGCCAGGCAGGAGTTCGCCGGCTATTGGGAATATCTGCTCGAGGAAGCGATCTTCACCGCGCCGGCGCACCCGAATTGGGGCGGCACAGCCTTGATCGGTCCGGCCGGCGATCTCCTCGGCATCGGCTCGCTGCAGCTTCAGCACGCGGTCGAGCGTGGCCAGATGGAGAACATCAATATGATGGTCCCGATCAACCTGTTGAAGCCGATCGTCGACGATCTTCTGAAATTCGGCCGCCGCAACGCGCCGCCACGGCCGTGGCTCGGCCTCTACGCGACCGAAGTCGAGAACCGGCTCGTCATCGTCGGCCTCGCCGATCGCGGGCCCGCCAAAAAAGCCGACTTGCGCACCGGCGACATCGTGCTTTCGGTCGCCGGCAAAGACGTTCGCGATCTCGCCGGCTTCTTTCGCCGCATCTGGTCGCAAGGCCAAGCCGGCGTCGAAGTGCCGATGACCGTCTATCGCGACGGCGAGACTTTGGATTTGCGGATCAAATCGAGCGAGCGCAGCCGGTTCCTCAAAGGACCGAGCTTGCATTGAGCGGAGACTTTTCCCGAGGCGCAGCGCGGCATGGAATTGCGCGCCGCAGACCCGGGATCGTTATGAGGTCCGCTTTATTTCTCTTCAAACAGCGCTCTTAATCCTTCCCGATAGGTCGGGTAGCGCAGCGTGACGCCGAGCGCGCGCTTGAGCTTGTCATTCTTCACGCGCCGGCACTCCTGCCAGAAGCTCAATGCCAAGGGCGACATCGAGGCCGCCGCGTCGTCGAATTTTTCCTCGGGCGGCGGCGCGCGGCCCATGAGCCTCGCCGCAAACAGGATCGGCTCGGCGGGCGCCGCCGGCTCGTCGTCGGCGATGTTGAACACGCCGGATGCGCGCTGCGTGAAAGCCGAGTCGATCGCCTGCGCGATATCGCCGACGTGAACGCGGTTGAAAAACTGTCCCGGCTTGACGATGCGGCGCGCCTTGCCGCGCGCGATCTGCAGAAGCGCGTTTTGTCCCGGCCCGTAAATGCCCGCAAGGCGCAATATGGCGACCGCGATGCCGCGGCGTGCACCGAAATCCTGCCAGGCCTGCTCGGCGGCGAGCCGCCGGCGGGCGCGCTCCGTTGCCGGCGCGGCGGGCGTTTCTTCGTCGACCCAGCCGCCGCGATGCTCGCCGTAGACCCCGACCGTCGAGAGATAGACGATCGAGCGCAGATTTTTGCCCGCGTCCAAGTCGTCGCCGCAAGCGGCAAGCACTGGATCGCCGTCGCCGCCCGGCGGAATGGATATGAGCGCGTCGTTCGCTTGAGCGATGGCGCGTTTAAGTTGCGGCGTCGCGTGCTCGCCGTCGAACAAGACGGCCTGCAACGGCCCGGCTTTGTACGCATTCAGCACGGCGGCGCGCTCGGCGCCGCGCACCGTTGCGACGACGCGCTCGTATTTGTCGCCGAATTCGGCGGCGAAATGCTCCGCGCAATAACCGAAGCCGAAGCAGACGAGCACGGACATCAGCGCACGCCCGCTTCGATCGGCGGCGCGTCCAGCGCCGCCGCCCATTCCGCGATCAGTTCCGGATCGCCCTCGCCGGCGCGGCGCGTCTTGGCGCAAGCCTCAAGCCGGGCGCGATCGAGCCGGCCGAGCGCCCAGATCGCGGCGCTGCGCACGAGTGGCGATGCATCGTCGAGAAGGCGCGCCGCTTCATCGGCGAGGCCCGCATCGCCGGAATTGCCGATCGCAATCAGCACATTGCGAACGAAACGCGCGCGGCCAATGCGCTTGACCGCGCTTTTTGCGAACAAAGCCCGGAACGCGGCATCGTCAAGCCGGGCGAGAACGGCAAGCTGCGGCGCGCGCAGCGCCTCGCGGGCGGCAAGTTTTGCCTCGCGGCCAGCGACCGCGAATTTGTTCCACGGACAAACCGCAAGACAATCGTCGCAGCCGTAGATGCGATTGCCCATCAATGGACGAAGTTCGCGCGGAATTTGCCCTTTATGCTCGATGGTGAGGTAGGAGATGCAGCGCCGCGCATCGAGACGATAGGGCGCTGGAAATGCGGCCGTCGGGCAGATATCGAGGCAGGCGCGGCACTGGCCGCAATGGTCCCGCTCCGGCGCATCCGCCGGCAAATCGAGCGTGGTGAAAAGCGCGCCGAGAAATAGCCAAGAGCCCAATTGCCGCGACACCAGATTGGTGTGCTTGCCCTGCCAGCCGAGACCTGCCGCGGCGGCAAGCGGCTTCTCCATCACCGGCGCGGTGTCGACGAAAACCTTGATGTCGCCGCGCGCCCGCTCGATGAGCCAGCGCCCGATCTCTTTCAATCGCGATTTGATCAAATCGTGATAATCGTCGCCGCGTGCATAAACCGAAATCGCGCCGCGGCTTTTCTGTTTGAGGATCGCCAGCGGATCGTCGTGCGGCCCGTAATTGAGGCCGAGCATGACGATGGAGCGTACGTCGGGCCATAGCGCGCGAGGATCGCCGCGCCGTTCGGCATTCGCGGCCATCCAGGCCATGTCGCCATGCGCGCCGGCGGCGAGAAATTCGCGCAACCGCGGCGCCGCGCCCGCAATGGCGTCGGGCCGCGCCACGCCGAATGCGTCGAAGCCTTGCGCGCGCGCGACTTCGATCAGTTCCGCTTTGAGCCCCGCCGGCGTCAGAAATCGAGATCGGCGTAGGTCTTGGACGGCGGCAGGCCGGGCAGCGTCTCGACCAGCAAGCCGCGGAACGACGGCCGCGACTTGATCCGTGCGTACCAGCTCTTGGCGGTCTCGTCTTCGTCCCACGGCACATCGCCCAGATAGTCGGCGACGGATAGATGCGCCGCCGCGCTCAAGTCGGCATAGCTGAGCCTCTCACCCGCGAGCCAGTCGCGCGTGCGGATCAGCCAACCGATATAGGCTAGATGGTACTTGATATTGATTTTCGCAGCGCGCAGCGTTTCGGTATCAGGAGGTCCGCCGCCGCTGGCGGCGGGGATATAGCGCTTATAAACCCGCTCCGTGACCAAGGGGCCGCTCGCCTCCTCGAACAGCTTGTCGTTGAACCAGCTCATCAGGCGGCGCACTTCGACCCGCGCTCCGAGCTCGGTCGGCATCAGTCTTCGTTCCGGCATGCCGGCGCCGCGCGTCTCGTCGATATATTCCGCGATGACGCTTGCGCCGGGCACTGGCGGCGCGCCCTCTTCGACCAGGACCGGCGTCGTTCCCGCCGGATTGAGCGTCAGGAATTCGGCGCGACGCTCCCAGACCCGCTCCTCGACCAGCCGCGGCGTCAGCCCGTATTCTTCGAGCACCAGGCGCACGAAGCGGGAATGCGGACAGACCGGATGATGGAACAGCGTCAGCATTTTGCCGCGAACCTTGCCCGATACCCGACGTTAAAGCATGATTCGCAAAGACTCGCTCTCCCTGGCGGCGCCGATCCCCGCAACGAGCCTTGTTCCTGCAACCGGTTTTATTCTCGCAACAAGCCTTATTCCCGCAACAAGGCTTGCCCACAAAACCTAGTGACCGGTTTTGATTTCGTCAAAACCGGTGACTAAAACGTCGTTCGGCAGCGGATTGAGGCGGCTGGCGCAACGATCCGGCACACCCGCCTTTTCTCGGACGGAGCTCACATGACATTGGACGTGATCAAGGCCATCTTCCTCGGCATCGTCGAAGGCTTGACCGAATTCATTCCCGTATCCTCAACCGGGCATCTTCTGCTGGTCGGGCATTTCCTCGGCTTCGACGACGAGTCTTTCGGCAAGAGTTTCGATGTCTTGATCCAGCTCGGCGCCATATTGGCGCTGCTGTCGATCTACTTCACGAGGCTGTGGCACCTGTTTCTCGGCATGTTCACCAACCGTGACGATCGGCATTTCGTCATCGGCGTGCTGATCGCGTTTTTTCCCGCCATGGTGATCGGCGCGCTGGCTTACGGCATCATTAAAGGCGTGCTGTTCAACGTCTGGATCGTTTGCGTCTCGCTCGTGATCGGCGGCTTCGTGCTGCTTTGGATCGATCGCCTCAAGCTCAAGCCGCGCTATCACGAAGTGACGCAATTCACGCTGCCCATGTGTCTCGGTATCGGCGTGATGCAATGCCTGTCCATGGTGCCCGGCGTGTCCCGCGCCGGCGCGACCATTGTCGGAGCGATGCTGTTCGGCGCCGACAAGCGCGCCGCGACCGAGTTCTCCTTCTGGCTCGCAATGCCGACCATGGTCGGCGCGTTCGCGTTTGAAGCCTATAAGAACCGGACTGAATTCACCGGCGGCAATACGCTGATCATCGCCGTTGGCTTTGCCGTATCGTTCGTGTGCGGCTGGTTTGTAGTTAAGACGTTGCTCAACTACGTCAGCCGCCACGGTTTTGCGCTGTTCGCCTGGTGGCGGATCGCCGTCGGCGGCCTCGGCCTCGTTGCGCTCTTTTTGGGACACTGAGGAAAACCGCAGCGCCGCTGCAGCCTTTACCGGGCAATGATCTTTACCGAAAACGGTTTCCACTTTTCCCGATCATGCTTTGGATCTTTTCCGAGGCATGATCTTCTCGGAAAACCGGTTTCCACTTTTCCGGATCATGCCTTGGATCTTTTCTGGGGCATGACCTTCTCGGAAAACCGGTTTCCACTTTTCCGGATCATGCCCTAAGATCGAGGGCGCAGTCCGGGGCAGGATTGAGGTGCGGGGATCGAACGGAATCGCGAAAGGATCGATCCATGGCCATGACACAAGCGGAGAGCGTGTATCGGATCGTCGACGTCGTCGGCGTTAGCGAAAAATCCTGGGAAGATGCCGGCCGGCGCGCGGTCGAAACAGCCGCGGGTTCGCTGCGGGATTTGCGCGTCGCCGAAGTGACGCAGATGGACATGAAAGTGGAAGGCGGCAAGGTCACCGCGTTCCGCACGCGCGTCGCGCTTTCGTTTAAGTATGAAAGTTGATCGCGGTTACTGCGCGATATTTGGATTGAATTGGCCGGTCTTGCGGAATCGCCACAGATAGGTCGGCACGATCGCCGCGATAGATTCCGGCGTGATGCCGATGCCTTCCAGCGTGCGGCCGTCGCGTTTGGCGTCGTCGCCGACGACGTTGTCGCGCTTGAGAAGTTCGACTTGATCGGGCGTGATCGGCGGCTTGGGCAGGAATTGCAGGACCGCCGCTTGTAGTTTCATCAGGGCGAACGGCACCGGCACGAGCAGCCGGCGGCGATGCGTGGCGGCGAGAACGAATTGCATCAGCGCCTTGAACGTGCGGACCTCGGGGCCGCCCGCTTCGTAGGTCGTGCCCGGTTTCAAGTCGCCGTCAACCGCCTTGGCGATTGCCTCGGCGACGTCGCCGACGAAGACCGGCTGCATGCAGGTGTGCCCGCCGCCCACCAGCGGCAGCGCCGGAGCGATGCGGGCTAGCGCTCCAAAGCGATTGAAGAAATCGTCCTCGGGCCCAAATATGATGGAGGGCCGGAAAATGATCGCCGTATCGTCGGCGCCGCGCACGAGCCGCTCGCCTTGCGCTTTTGCCCGTGCGTAATGCGCGGACGAACTCTCATCTGCACCGATCGCCGAGACGTGAACGAGCGGCGCGGCCTCGGCCTTGGCGGCTTGCGCCACCGTTTGCGCGCCCGCCGCCATCACCGCGTCGAAGCGCTGGCTGCCGCGCTCGAATAAAATGCCGACCAGATTGACGACGGCGTCGGCGTCGCGCAGCGCGGCCGAAACCGAATCCGGATAGCGGAGATTGGCTTGGACGGCGTGGATCTGGCCGACCCGTCCCATCGGCTGCAAATAGCCGGCAAGCTCGGGCCGGCGAACCGCGGCGCGGATGCGATAACCGCGCTTAGCCAGCGCGCGCACCACATGGCGGCCGAGGAAACCCGAACCACCGAACACGGTAA
Source organism: Xanthobacteraceae bacterium (assembly GCA_035623195.1). Lineage (GTDB taxonomy): Bacteria > Pseudomonadota > Alphaproteobacteria > Rhizobiales > Xanthobacteraceae > BOG-931. The sequence goes on from DASPTX010000070.1 coordinate 65,261, forward strand.
CCAGCATATCAAGCTTGCTTCTCACCGCCATGGGCCGCGAAATACATGATCGGTTCGGCGCTGTATAGTGGATTGGCGCGCAGAACCGATGGCGGCGGTTTCACGATATCGGCCCTTCATTGACAAGGGGATGAGGGCTTTCGTACCTAATCCCGGCAATTGCGGCCACCGCGATTGCCCGGTCACCGATGCCCAGGTGGCGGAATTGGTAGACGCACTAGTTTCAGGTACTAGCGCCGCGAGGCGTGGAGGTTCGAGTCCTCTCCTGGGCACCAAGGCAAAATACGTTTTTGATTCTGCTTTGTTTTTTCCTGAAAAAGTCCCACCCAAGAAATCGGAGCCGAACCCATCTGCTGTATGACGGCAAACTGACACCTGATTGTACCGTCCCACTTCGTTTTGGGTAAGACTCGAACTTGATCTCCATTCGGTCGCTCATGGACCCGAAGCAAGTCGCCTTGCGGATGCGACAAGGGACCCTGTAGCCCGCTTAGGTTCGCGTTCCGACGACTTCGAGGTATTCGGCGGCGATAGAGGTTGTGCCGTCACGGGCGTCGTTGTGCTGGGCATACAGGTCTTCCAGGTCGCGACGGAGCGCGGCTTGGGCCGTTTCGCTAAGCCCGGCGAATGCTTTCAGAGTCGGGCCGTAATGAACCCGATAAAACTCGACCGTTTCCGGAACCGAGAATGGAAATTTCAGGCGCGCCGATCTGCGCGTCATCTGTAGATCGCTGACGCCTGCGCCGAGCCGTTCGCGAGCGGTCGCCTCATCGCCCCATTGCAGCGGACTCGGCACACCGGTGGGCGCTGCGACGTGCTTTGCGGTGGCCCGAAACACCGCGCCGATAAAGCCGCTTGGCGTCCAATTCGCCATCGCGATCTGCCCGCCGGACCGACAGACGCGGCGCAGCTCGGCGGCGACAAGGTCGGGTCGCGGCGCGAATATCGCCCCGAACATGCTGACGATGAGATCAAAGGCCCCGGCGGCAAGGGGAAGATTTTCGGCATCGCCTTCCTCAAACCTAATGTTTAGCTTTTCCCGCGTGGCTCGTGCGCGCGCCTGATCGAGCAGATTGGGAGAGATGTCGACGCCGGTAACGGCGGCGCCGGCCTTCGCCGCGGGAATGGAAAGGTTGCCGTTGCCGCAGGCAACGTCGAGCACCTGCATGTTCGGCTTGATCTGGAGGCGGTCGATGAAATCGTTCGCCGCGGATTCAGTCAGCGCGGCCACGCTGCCATAGTCTCCCGCCATCCAGGTCGCCCTGATGCGGGTCTTGAGGCCGTCAAGGTCGGCGATCGGTTGGACGGTCATGTATCGATCCTTTCATCGAGGTTTCGTTGCGCACGGCGCGCGCATGGGCGCCAACAGCTTCGCCCTCGTGGCCGCAGCCGGCTATCCGAGTTGCGCCGCGGCTATCCAATTTGCGCCCAAGAAATACCGCGCCGGCGCCGATCCGAATGACGATGCAGGGCTAGGCTGGTATTATCGCTGACGGAGATGCTCGCGATGCCGCGCCAGCCGCTTCCGCATGACGTGAAAAAAGCGATCGATCTCGTGCGAGGTGACCTCGCGCGGCGTTGGACCGTCGAGGATCTGGCGCGCCTCTGTAACGTGCGGCGGCGCACAATGGAGAAGCACTTTCGGCGTTTCGCCGGCTGCGCGCCGCTGGAATTTTTGCGCACCGCACGGCTCGATCAGGCGCGGCGCAAGCTCATCGCGGCGGCGCCGGGCGCCAGTGTGACCGGGGTGGCCATGCAATGTGGCTTGACACATCTCGGCCGCTTTGCCGTGACCTATCGCGAGCGCTACGGAGAAAGTCCGTCCGACACGCTGCGATATCGGCGTATCCCGCAGCAACTCAATCCGTCGTCTTTCCGATTGGCTGCATGTTCGGAGCGGGCGACGCTTGCGATCCTGCCGTTTGATCTTAACGGGCCGCAGGCGGCTTGCGCGATCAGCATCGGTGAAGAGATCGCCGCGGCAATGGGCCGAACCGGCTGGGTCAGGATCGCGCCGGCTCGCACAGCGCGCTATTGCCTGCATGGCCGGGTGAAGGATGACGGCGCCGGCACGCTGCGGATCAGAGCAACGCTGCTCGATCAAACCAGGTCCCGCTATATCTGGGCGGATTGCACGGATTGTGCGGCGGGCGATCTGTTCGGCTCGCCGGATTGGCTTTCCAACATTGTATCGGGGGCGCTTCGTTCGGTCGTGTGTGACGCGGAGATTGATCGTGCCGCTGGCGTCGAGCCAGCACACCTCACCGCCTGGGAGCTCAGCATGCAGGCTCTTCCGATGGTGCTTGCGGCCGACCCTGCCACGCATGCCACGGCGCTCGAATTGCTCGACCAGGCGATCGCGCGCGTGCCGCGCGATCCGATTCCGATCGCCATGGCAGCGTGGTGTCACGGGCTGCGAGCCGGTCATCACTTCACCGGCCATCGCAAGGCCGAGCAGCGTAAAGTGCTTGAACTTGTATCGAGCGCATCGGTGCTCGCCGTTGGCGACCCGCTCGCCAATGCGATGTTGTCGGCTGCCTGCATGCTGGCACACGATCTCACCGCGGCCGAGGCCCATGCACGGCAGGCGCTCGCCATCGACGGTGGATCGCCTTGGGGCTGGGGCCGCCTCGCATGGGTTCATGCCTATCGGGGAGAAACAATCAAAGCGATCGAGTGTTGCAAGATCGCGCGGGTACTGGCGCCTGTCGACCCGCTCAATTTCGTGTGGTCGCTCGGCATTGCCGCGGCCAACTTTGAGCTCGGAAGCTACCACGCCGCGATTCAATGGTATCGGCGCGCGCTTGCAGCACAGCCGAAGGCGATATGGATCAATCGCTTCCTAGCCGCGGCTTTGGTGCACGCCGGCAAGCACGACGAGGGGAAACAGAGTTTCCACATGCTCTGCCGCGATTTTCCCGAATTGACCATCGCCGAGGTCAGAAGCGGGCTACCCCATACCGCTACGCTGCTTGATCGCGTCGCCGATGGACTCGAAAATCTCGGCATGCGCTACTCGTGATCAAGGAGAGGCGCGGTTAGGCGGCGTGGCCGAAGGAAGGCTAGCCGCAAAGTGACTTCCGTTAATGACACGAGCCGACATTGCCAACGATCTAAATTGATGTTCGCTCACGAGAGCGAGCAGCGGACTGTCGGCGGAGAGTCGCATTGGGTGGGACAATCTCGAAAATATCTATTGAGACTCAATGGAACGGTTGGCAAAGGTGGGACACGATAACATATTGAAAGCCCAGGAAAGCTTAGCCACTCTCCTGGGCACCAAGGCTGATGTTGGACATAATCGAGGGCCTCGTGGCCGGATATAGATTCAAGGTCGGTCAATCAGTGAGCTTTATGTCCGGCCCCTTTGGTCGCGGTGGTACGAACAACATTTATACGATCACGCAGCTCTTGCCGCCCGAAGGCGATGACTATCAGTACCGGATAAAAAATGCCGATGAACCGCACGAGCGAGTCGTCAAGGAAAGCCAGCTGAATCCCATCGCATAACGCGGAACCGCCGCGCTTGGCTGCCGCGAAGGCGGGATTATGGCGTTTGACTACAGCTCACCGGCTGAACTGTTCGCGGCAAAACGTAAGACCGGTCCGCGGCAACGGCTCGGCTATCGTCGCTTCGCTACAGCAGCGGAGGCCATCCGGTTCGCCGTGGAAGATTCTCCTGCCATCCGTACGCTTGGTGCGTGGATGCAGGTCGGAGGCGAGCGCTTCGAGAGCGATGAAATCCATCGCCTCTATGACAGCGATGAATATCCTCTGGCGCCGAATGGGCTAACGCACAGGCGGTCTTAGATTCCCGCCCAGGTAAAATTCTATAAGAGTCGTGGGCCGAGGCGCACCTCGATAATGCGCTTGGCCTCGGCAACAATCTCCTCCGCGCTACTCTTTTCAAGATTGACCGGGCTATTCGGCCACGGCGAGGTCGAACCTGGCGAAAAGATTGACGCTCTCCATCCCTTTCCTACAGGGCTGACCTCGATCCTATATCCCTTATAGTCGACGATTGTCATCGTTCGCGTTTATGTGCTTGCACGTCACGTCGGAGAAAACGGTCCCCTACCACCATGCGCCTTCCCGACTTTGATTGCCACGTCTGATTGCCAAATCTGATGGGTACGCCTGATCGTGACGGCGTTCAGCGCGGCGCAATTCGCCGGGGTTTAAATTCTTCGAAACGAGCATAAATAAGCACCGTAGCCGCAATAAAGATCGATGACATTGATAGTCCGCCGACAAGTATCTTGGCCGCAGACGCATCTTTGCAGGCCGCCGAAAGGGAGGCGACATTGACAGCGGAATCGAACGACGCGCGAGCCCGTGCGGAAGCGAATTTCAGGAAGGAAGAGCGTGCCAAAGATGGCGCCAAGGCCATGATGGAATATCAGGCCAACAGCCGACTGGTTCGTGAAAAGACTGAGCGATTGAAAGCGCTGCGATTGGCGAAAGAGGCGGCCGACAAAGCACGCGACGGCTAACCATTCCCTAGCCTTGAAATGAACACGCCGGCGGTCCATATGGTGGGCGCGGCCGTTTCGGCCAGCGGCGAGCCGCGTGTACGGGACCCGTCAGACGGCTTCTAGCTCGCTCTTCCATTTCCCATCGACAGCCCAGATCGCGCGGGATGTCTTGTTTCACCCGCAGTATAGGCTGCCGCGCATCGCGCAGCGGCCGTACAAGCGCACACGCAAGAAAGTCTCTTCATTGACCTCCTTTCATGGCTTCGGGCTTAGCGACGCGATCACACGCGCGCTGACCGAGGAAAAGTACCACGCGCCAACGCCGATCCAGGCGCAGACGATTCCGACCGTCATGTCGGGCCGCGACGCGATCGGCATTGCCCAAACCGGAACGGGTAAGACCGCGGCATTTGCACTACCGATTCTGCACCGTCTCGCCACCAACCCGCGCCCGCCGGCACGCAAGAGTTGCCGCATTCTGGTACTCAGCCCGACTCGCGAATTGTCCGGCCAAATCCTCGACAGCTTCCGCGCCTACGGCCGCCACCTGCGCATCAGAACCGCGCTGGCGATCGGCGGCGTCTCGATGAGCGGCCAGGTTCGCGCGTTGCTCAACGGCGTGGAAGTTCTTGTCGCCACGCCCGGCCGGTTGCTCGATCTCGTCAAAAGCAACGCGCTTCGCCTGGGCGAGGTCGAATGCCTCGTTCTCGACGAGGCCGATCGGATGCTCGACATGGGTTTCCTCCACGACATCCGCAAAATTCTCGCCAGGCTTCCGATCAAGCGACAGACGCTGATGTTTTCCGCGACCATGCCGCGCGCCATCGCCGAACTCGCCGCGCACATGCTGCGCGATCCGGTCAAGGTCGCAGTGGCGCCGGTCGCCTCGACGGCCGATCGCGTCGAACAGCGCGTCATTCGCGTCGATCGCCCCGCAAAGCCGGCGGCCCTAATCGACGTGTTGCGCCGGGAAACTATTGACCGCGCCCTGATCTTCACCAGGACCAAGCACGGTGCCGATAAAGTCGCGCGTGGCTTGACCCGGGCGGGCATCGGCGCCGAGGCGATTCACGGCAATAAATCGCAAAACCAGCGGGAGCGCGTGCTCGCCGCCTTTCGTAAGGGCCAAGTCAGGACGCTCGTTGCGACCGATATTGCGGCGCGCGGCATTGATGTTGATGGCGTTAGCCACGTCGTGAATTTCGATCTACCGAACGTGCCGGAAACTTATGTGCATCGGATCGGCCGCACGGCGCGCGCAGGCGCGGAAGGTGTCGCGATCTCGCTGTGCGATGGCGAAGAGGTGGCGTTCTTACGCGATATCGAGAAGCTTATCCGCATGACAATTCCGGTGATCGACAGTCGCGCCGATCAGCGGCGGAGAGAACCACCGCGCGCTGAGCGCGCCTTTGCGCCGTCGCCACCCGGCAATGCCAAGCGACAGCAGTGGCGCCGTGGCGGTTCGGCACGCAGACGGCGTGGCAAAAGGCGACCAAACGAGGCGCCGCGGGGTATCGATGCTATTGCCTTCTCACAACACAAAGACCAGTTGGACCGCGACCGTGGTCCACACGCTCCGCATCGATCTCGCCATTCACAAGGAACATGACGTGCCAAGGAAGAACTCTTGGAATTCGATGGTCTCGTCACCGAAATATTGCCTGACGCCCGTTACCGCGTTCAGCTCGACAATGGGCATCAGCTTGTCGCCTATACCGCCGGACGAATGAAAAAGAATCGGATCAAAACCCTAGCCGGGGATCGCGTAACCGTCGAAGTATCACCGTACGATTTGGAAAAGGGACGATTGATCTTCCGCCACAAGGACGAACGCCCCGGATCGCTGAGCCGTGCGCCGCAGAGTCACCAATTCTGGCGGCGGTGACGGGCAATGACCGGTGATACGCCTAGAAAGGACGAAGCCTACCGCACCCGCTAGCGCCGCGCAGTGATCGCCGCCGCTATCGCATGCGTCCTAGGTTGTTACCCACGTACGCCTGGGAAATCCGGTCGAGATCACCGACACTTTCCAATGAAAACCGCGGCTACTCCAGCTAGAACGAGCAGCATGCACCGCAGGTTCGAGATTCTGGAACGGTGATCTCGGCAGGTTGCGCCAGCAAACGATCACCTGACCTTGAGGTTGACGGCGGACTCTTTTCCTCGATTGCTTTCGATTTCGTACTCGACCGTCTGTCCCTCATTTAGCGAGCTGAGGCCGGCCCGCTCAACGGCGGAAATGTGGACGAACACATCCCTGCTCCCGCCGCCGGAAGGCTGAATGAACCCGTATCCCTTTGTCGGATTGAACCATTTAACGGTACCTGTAGGCATTTCCGGTCTCCAATGTTGACCCCGCACAATACGGGTCGCACCTGAGCACGACAAGCACCGCGGCCGGTCTGCCAATCCCTGGCATTCCGGCGCCTAGCCGGCCGATACTGCAAGCCATGATACTGCAAGCCATGGGCAAATTCTTCGACCAATCCGACTTTTCCGTCGTTATTAAGAACCGCGCGCCGTCTCCAAGACCGTGGAGATGGGAGATTTATCGGGCTGGTCGAAAAAGCCCGATAGCATGCTCGTCGGTCCTTTATGAGACCGTCGAGGCCGCTAGCCGAGCGGGAAAAGAGGCCCTCAAACAGCTCTTGACTGAGTTCCCAGATTGACGACCGCGCCAGCGGTGTATCAATCCCGAACTCTTCTTGGCAATCAATTACCGAGGAAGCTTCTAAGCACCCTTGATCGGCTTGGATGCTTGAGCTTGCGGATTGCCTTGGCCTCGATTTATCGAATCCGCTCACGCGTAAAAGTTTAATCGCGGGTGTCGCGTATCGGTATTCCAGGTCAGAAACGGGGCGTGCGAGTCGGACTGCCTCTTCCGGCAGTCCCCGGGACAACCCGGGGCTTCATCGGCAGACCCTCGCGTTGCAACTTTTTGCGGGCTAGCTTGCGAGCGCGACGGATGGCTTCCGCCCTCTCCCGCACTCTCCTCTCAGAGGGCTTTTCGTAATGCCCGCGGAGCTTCATCTCGCGGAAGACGCCTTCGCGCTGCATCTTTCTCTTCAGTGCCTTGAGGGCCTGATCGACATTGTTGTCGCGGACGAAAACCTGCACGTGGTGCTCCTCTTTAGATTCAACGCCTGATCGGCCCCACGGCCAACGCGACTAGCCGCATCCGGCTTTTGACGGGTAACGAAAAACTAGCCCGGCAAAAAACACGGCAAAATCGCTGTCCGGGCTGAGGCGGTGAATGAAGTGCGGCTTGCGTTTGCGAAATTCCCGACTTTCATTCCCACGCCGCTCGCCCTAACCGACCCAGCCTCAGCTCATCGGTAAAATGACAACGGCCGATTAACGTGGCACAATCGAGCCTCTCGGTATGGAGAATTTCGCAATGCCGCTGCGGCGAGGCGAGGTGCAGGGCTACGACTTCAATCGGATGGTCGTTGAGTTTACGATGCTCAATCAGGACAGGGTGATTCGCTGTGCGATCAGTACCGCGGCGATGGATGATCTTGAAGGCAAACGTGACGTAAGGCCACATCAGCGCGTGGATCAATTTATGCGGCTGCGCGAAGTAATTGAAGAGCAAGCATCACGCAAGTTCTTCGAGGAACAGGTCAGGGTCGACCGACCCGTAATATTGCGATCCAATGATTTCTCCATAGTCGCTTCGCTAAGGGCTCACGGCAACTAAACGCTGCATTGGATTGTTCGTGACTACTGACAGCGGTCCCCGCTGATCCGTGGCAACGGGCGGAGCGACTTCAGAGAAGGCGCCTTGTGACGCGCTAACATATTGAAAGTTCAGGAAAGATTAACCCCTCTCTTGGGCAACATCATTCGTCGCACGAGTGGCCGAATGCGGAAAGCGCCTCACCGAGGTAGTCGGCGAGGAGCGGCATGCCGAGCAGATACGACGCCGTGCGTTTGTTATGGGCACGCGCGGCTTCGGTACGCAGCTCGTTCCAATCCTCGATGGAGCCGTCGCCGCGGCCGAGCCAGGCGAGCGCGACAAGATCGATCTGCTCGTCCTCGGTCATGGCGAAGATGGCGGCGGCGATCTCCTGGACGACCGGATCGTCGCGGTGATCCTCCAACACGGAAATCATCGCGTCGTCGGAGGGATTCGAGGCATCGTCCGGATCGGTCACCACGTCCTTGGCGTCGAACTCGCGCGCCTTGGCGATGATGTAGCAGACCTTTTCCGGCGAAATCGACAAATCAGGCGTGTTCTCGGAAATTTCATTCGGCATGGCGATCCTCGTCGAGGACAATGAACGAAACGACAGTAACGCAAACCGGAAGCTTGCGAAACCGTTCCGTCGCGCCGCAGACGGGTCACACAGCGTCGCGCGTGAAGACGGCAGGCTGCTTTGCTTCGGGCTTTGTGTCGCGTTTTGCGACCGGCAGAGACAATGCCTTCACGCTTCGCGCGGCTTGCGCCGGCGGCGGCGCCGCAGGGTGAGCGGAGCGGAGCTGTGCGCTCTCGCCGACCGCCACGACGGCGCCGGCAAGAAGCGCGGCGAGCAAACCGATCTTCAGATGCGTTGCGCGATCGAGAAAGTAGAATGAGGAGTTCATCGGATTTCCCATCCCATCGGTCCGGTTCCCCTTGTGAGGCCGGAGTGGGAAAAGAAAAATTCAGGGATTGTTCCTAAGGAATTTCCCGTAGGGCATGATCCGGAAAAGTGGAATCCGGTTTTCCGAAAGATCATGCCCCATCAAGAACACAGGGCATGATCCGGAAAGTCCCGCCCCAGATTTGATCCGGAGCGGAACCGCCCTCCTGAAAAAGATCATGTCGATCAAAAACCTAGAGCTCCAACCGATTCGATTTGAATTGATCGGGCTGTAGCGCCGAGGGATCGCCAGATAAGCCAGCGCCAAAATAACCATCGCTAAAATAAGCCTTGGCATCCCCCGGAGTGCGGGCGATAAGAGGCCGCATGACCATTCGCCTGCATCGCGGCGATTTGCCGGACATTTCCCGCTACAAGGGCGCGGTCGCAATTGACACCGAGACCATGGGGCTCGATATCGGGCGCGATCGCCTATGCGTCGTGCAGCTTTCGCCGGGCGACGGCTCCGCCGACGTCGTGCAAATCCCGCCGCGCGGTGCGGAAGCGCCCAATTTGAAGCGGCTCTTTGCCGACAAGAATCTGCTCAAGATCTTTCACTTCGCGCGGTTCGATCTCGGCGTATTGTGCAAGGCCTTCGGCGTGATGCCGGAGCCGGTCTATTGCACCAAGATCGCATCGCGGTTGGCGCGAACCTATACCGACAAACACGGGCTCAAGGACCTTGTGCGCGAAGTCTTGGGCCAAGACATTTCCAAACAACAGCAATCCTCCGATTGGGGCGCCCCCGAACTGAGCGAAGCCCAAGTCGCCTATGCCGCGGCCGACGTGACGCATCTGCATGCGCTCAAGGACAGGCTCGACGCCATGCTCGCGCGCGAGGGCCGCGAGCAATTGGCGGCGGCCTGTTTTCGTTTTCTGCCGGACCGCGTGCGGCTCGACCTGGCCGGCTTCGGCGCGGACGATATTTTCGCCCATTCTTGAGCGCATGGGAGCCGTAAGGCGCTGAAATATAAGCCTTGCCGGGGCCACATTCGGAGCCGATTTTCGCGAGACAACCGGGTAGAACCGTGGTCTAGAACGCGATCGCTTCAAATTGGATCGATTGGGGTTCTAGATTTTTTATAGGGCATGATCTTTTCGGAAACCCGGTTTCCACTTTTCCGGATCATGCCCTAGGTTCTTGATGGGACGTGATCTTTTCGGAAAACCGGTTTCCACTTTTCCGGATCATGCCCTAAAGTCCGATTTGGGGCAGCGTGAAGGGATACCTCTGCTTGGCCACCGTCTACTCTGCAAACGCGGCAAAGGGTTTTTCTGCGCATTCCCGCGGCGATTTCGAACGCAGCTACCGCGCGGCGCTTCGACACAGCCGGCGTGTGCGCTGGCTGCGGATTTTCGTACCGGCCGGAATAGCGGCGGTTCTGTTGAGCGTAGCCGCCATTAATTACATGCCGCCGATCGGCGGCTTTCGGTTGCCGGGTGAACTGGGCAGGCTCGTCATCCACGGCACCAAAATAACGATGCAACAACCGCGGCTCACCGGCTACACGATCGACTCGCGCGCCTACGAATTTTCCGCCGATGCCGCCGCGCAAGACATCACCAAGCCCAACCTCGTCGAACTGCACCGGCTTCACGCCAAAATGGAAATGCAGGACAACAGCACCGTCGAAATGTCGGCGGCCTCAGGCGTATATGACGTCAAGACCGAAATGCTGAAGCTCAACGACAATATCGAGCTGGTCTCGTCGACCGGATATGAGGGACGGTTGAGCGAAGCCACAATCGACGTCCGCAAAGGCAACGTGGTTTCGGACAAGCCGGTCTGGGTGAAGTTGCTCGATGGCGTGCTCAACGCCAAAGGACTCGACATCGCCGATAAAGGCAGCGTGATCCGCTTTAACGACGTGTCTATGGTGCTGCAGCCCGGCAAACGAACGTCCGGCGACGCGCCGGCGGCAAGCGAATCACCAACGGCGAGCGCACACTGATGCAGCGGTTTGGATATCTCGTCGCGCTCGCGATCGCGGCGGCCGTCTCCGGCGCGGCGGCGCAAGCCCCCGCTCCGCCGAGCCCGTTGGGACTGGGTCAAGGCGAAAGCAAGGATGCGCCGGTTCAGATCGAAGCCGCAACGCTCGAGGTTCACGATAAGACCAAGACCGCCACGTTTTCCGGCAATGTCCAGGTGGTGCAGGGCGACACCACGATGAAATGCCGCAGCCTCGTCGTGTTTTACGGACAAGAGGTCGGCCTTGGCGGCTCCGGCGGCGACGACGCCGCCGCGACATCCGCCAAATCGAACCTGGGGGCGCCCCATGGCGCGCAGAGTATTCGGCGCATTGAAGCGCGCGGCGGGGTCACCGTGCTGACTAAGGACCAGAGCGCAAGCGGCGATCTCGGCGTCTACGACCTCAAAAACAAGACGATCACCTTGAGCGGCAATGTCGTCGTCAGTCAGGGTCAGAACGTCATTCACGGGGAACGGGTCGTGGTGAATACCGAGACCGGCAATGCGCGGGTCGAATCGGGAAGCAGCGGCCCATCGGGAACAAGCGCCGCCGGACCGGGCCGCGTCCGCGCGCTGATCCAGCCCGGCAAGGGCGCGGGCGGCGGTCCAGCTAACATCATGACGATCGGACCGGGCCGGCCGAATTGACGCGCCGAACCCCCACCAATTCCAAGCAAAATCGGCTAAAGTCCCGGCGCCGAAAGGTATTGGTCCGCGATTCATAAGGCAGATTTATCCGAGACCGGAGTGTCAGACTTTTTTTCATATTTCCGCCGCCGTGACGCCGATGGGCAACGCAGGCCCCTTGGCGAAAACGAGGCTATCGACCTTAAGTCGATGGGCGGCGCCATCGACACGATCTATCGCGATATCGCGAGCGTGCCGGCGCCGGCGGAGAAAGCGCGCGGAAAGGCTCCGCCGCCCCCACCCGCCGCGCCTCCTCCCGGTCCGTCGCGTCCACAGCGTCAACCGGCGCCGGCGGCCGAACAAAGGAACGGTCCGGGTCCAAATCCGGGACCAAGTCCAGGTCCTGGCCCAGGTCCCGGTCCAGGCCCCGCACCTGTTCAAAGTCCCCCGCAAAGCCCGGCCATGCGTGCGGCGCCACGCCCAGCGGCGCGACCGCGCCGCCGCGCTGACGGCAACGGGGCAGCGGCCCCCGAGCGCAGGGCGCTGCTTTCCGTCCATGGCGTGGAGAAGAGCTTTGTCGGCCGCAAAGTGGTGCGGGGCGTCAGCCTTTACGTGCGCAAAGGCGAGGCGGTCGGCCTGCTCGGCCCCAACGGCGCCGGAAAGACAACCGTTTTCTATATGATCACTGGCCTGATCAAAGCAGACGAGGGACGCATCGAGCTTGATGGTTGCGACGTAACCCAATTGCCGATGTACCAGCGTGCGCGGCTCGGTATCGGCTATCTGCCGCAAGAGGCCTCCATCTTTCGCGGGCTGACCGTGGAAGAGAACATTCGGGCGGTGCTGGAAGTGGTCGAGCCCGACGGCAAACGGCGCGAGCGCGATCTCGATGCGCTACTCGAAGAGTTCAATATCGCACGTTTGCGCAGGACGGCCGCCATCGCGCTTTCCGGCGGCGAACGCCGCCGGGTCGAAATCGCCAGGGCGCTCGCTACGCGGCCGAACTATATGCTGCTCGACGAACCCTTCGCCGGCATCGACCCCATCGCCGTCGGCGACATCCAGGCGCTGGTCCGCCACCTCACCAATCGCGGCATCGGTGTTTTGATCACCGATCACAATGTGCGCGAAACGCTGGGCCTGACCGACCGGGCCTACATCATCTATTCCGGCGAAGTGCTGATGGAGGGCCGCGCCGACGATATCGTCAAAAATCCCGACGTGCGGCGCCTTTATCTGGGCGAGGAGTTCCGGCTTTAATCCTAATCGCAAAAGGGCTGGCGACACGGCGCGCGATGTGCTGTAAGGGCATATAAGCAAGAATCGGACCAAGTCGCGCGGCCCCGTATGGCGTTAAGCCAAAAACTGCAAATCCGCCAGACCCAGGCGTTGGTGATGACGCCGCAGCTGATGCAGGCCATCAAGCTGTTGCAGCTCTCCAATCTCGATCTCGCGGCCTATGTCGATGCCGAACTCGAGCGCAACCCGCTGCTCGAGCGCGGCGCAGAAAGCGAGTCTGCCCCCAACGACGCGACCGGGCCTATGCCTGCCGAAACCCCGGCCATGACCGGCGAGGCGCAGAGCGGCGACGACCTTGCAATGAATAATCAGGCCGGCGAGGAGCGCGGCGAGCCCGCCCTTGACGACACATCGGCCGACGATGCCGAGCCTATCCGCCCGCGCCTGCCGGACATGCCGGCGGGATATTCCGAATGGGCGGGAACGGCCGGCGGCCGCGGGGACAGCGAGTATAATCTCGAAGCCTTCGTGTCCGCGGAGCCGACATTGGCGGAATGGCTGCTCGAGCAAGTCACGCTCGCCATTACCGATCCGGTCCGGCGCATGATCGGCCATTACCTTGTCGGCATGGTCGATGATTCCGGCTATCTCGCCGGCGATCTCCCGGCGACGGCGGCAAAGCTCGGAACCAGCCTCGGCGAAATCGAGGCGGTTCTTTCTATCTTGCAGACGTTCGACCCACCCGGCATTTGCGCGCGCGATCTTGCCGAATGCCTTGCCATCCAGCTTAAGGAGCGAAACCGCTACGATCCGGCGATGCAGGCGCTGATCGCCCGGCTCGATTTGGTTGCGCGGCGCGATTTTTCCGCTTTGAAGAAAATCTGCGCCGTCGGCGACGAGGATCTGGCCGACATGATCGCCGAACTCCGCCGGCTTAATCCGAAGCCTGGCCTCGCCTTCGGGCCGGCGCTCGTGCAACCGATCGTGCCCGACGTCTTCGTGCGTCCCGCGCCGGACGGCGCCTGGCTGGTCGAACTCAATTCGGACACGCTGCCGAAGGTTCTCGTCAACCAGAGTTACTATGCGAAGGTCTCGACCACCGCGCGGCGGGAGACGGAAAAGTCGTACCTCGCCGAGTGCCTGCAGAACGCCACCTGGCTGGTTCGCGCCCTTGATCAGCGCGCGCGGACGATCTTGAAAGTCGCCAACGAAATCGTGCGGCAGCAGGATGCATTCTTCGCGCGCGGCGTCGAGCATCTGCGCCCGCTCAACTTGAAGACCGTCGCCGAGGCCATCGGCATGCATGAATCGACGGTGTCGCGCGTTACCGCCAACAAATACATGGCCACGAGCCGCGGCATTTTCGAGCTGAAATATTTCTTCACCTCGGCGATCCCGGCGGCGCACGGCGGCGAGGCTCATTCCGCAGAGGCGGTGCGTCATCGGATCAAACAATTGATCGACGGCGAAGCGGCCGCAAGCGTATTGTCCGACGACACGATCGTCGAAAAATTGCGCGAAGCCGGCATCGACATCGCGCGGCGCACGGTTGCGAAATATCGTGAGGCCATGCGTATTCCTTCCTCGGTCCAACGGCGACGGGAAAAGCAAGCCGCGACCGCGAATTGATCGCGGCCGGCAAGTGTGGCGTGAGCCTCGGTTCCGCCAAATCGCGTTGACTCCGCGCTGGCCGATACCTACCTCGATGGGAAGCGGCTCGATGGTTTCCGACAGCGCAATCGCTTGAAACTAAATCGATTGGCGCTCTAAATCTTGATGGGCATGATCTTCCCGAAAAGCCGGTTTCCATCCCGGATCGTGTCCGGGTAGGCTTTTTGCGGAGCATGCCCCAGCGAAGAGGCTGCCATGCCGTTTCGCGTATCAGGGAAAAACCTCGATCTCGGGGATGCCCTGCGGCAACGCATCAGCAGGAGAATTGCTGAGACGGTCGGCAAATATTTCGACGGCGGCTATTCCGGACATGTCACGCTGGCGAAGGACGGTTTCGGCTTTCGCACCGAATGCGCCATTCACCTGGATTCCAAGATTACGCTGCGCACCGAAGGCATGGCGTCGGATGCCTATGCCAGCGCCGATCAGGCGGCGTTGCGCATCGAAAAGCGGTTGCGCCGCTATCACCGGCGGCTCAAGGATCACCGCACCGAGCGGAGCTAGGGCATGATGCGGAAAAAGCGCGTCTCGCCGCGCACAGGTCCGAGCGTTCCGCCATGCCGAGCAAAGGCGGAATCAGCGTGGTTTATCAATGTCTCGGCAGGTTTGGCGGCCGGATCGAGCGGTCCGCTTTTTCGGCCGTGGATGCCCATTGACGCGCCTGCAGGGGGTCCCTATGGTCCGCCGCCCCTGAGCAGAGAACCCCGGAACGTCGGTGTCGGTTCTCGGGAAGTGACGCTCAGTTCAAGTTAGCGCTGGCAAAAGCCCCGTTTCTCAGGTTCCGTATATGCCGCTCAACGATCTGTTCGCGCTCAACGCGATTCTCCCGGCGCTCAAGGTCAACAGCAAGAAGCAAGTGCTACAGGAGCTTGCAGCGCGCGCGGCCGTGCTGACCGGACAGAACGAACGAACCATTTTCGACGTTCTGACGCAGCGGGAAAAGTTGGGCTCGACCGCGGTCGGCGACGGGATCGCCATTCCTCACGGCAAATTACCGGGCCTGACCCGTTTGTTTGGACTATTCGCCCGCCTCGACCGCCCGGTGGACTTCGATGCGCTCGACAATCGACCGGTCGATCTTGTTTTTCTCCTGCTTGCACCCGAGGGCGCCGGCGCCGATCACCTCAAGGCCCTGGCACGGATCGCGCGGTTGCAGCGCGATCCGGCGGTCGTGCAAAAATTGCGCGCCACGCATGACGCCGAATCGCTCTATGCGGTCTTGGCCATGCCATCGGCGAGCGCGGCGTAACCATGAATCAGTAATCAGCAGTCAGTAATCGGAAGATTCTTTATTCTCTGAATACTGAATTACCGACAACTGACTTCCTGATCACCGACAACTGACTCCTGGTCAGTGGACGCTCACCATTTCGAGTTCCTGACTCCAGGCATTGGCGATTGCAGCCTCGCGGCTATCGGTGAGCATGATCGGGGTGCCGTCGGCAGCATGCAGCGTGAAAAGCGTCTGCCCCGGCGGTATCCGCGGTATGTCCGCTTGCGGAAAAAGGGCATGGACGTCCTCGGAACGGACCGTCTTCACGTAAGCAATCTCGCCGTCGCCGAGATGGGCGAGCGCTTCGGCGGTCATATTCAATTTGATCTCGAAACGATTTGTTTCATTCATGGCCCTCGACTCCTTTCTCGGTCGAGTTTTCATTTTGGTTAATCGTACTCATTGATCGAAATCGATTTAACGACGCGCTCCGGCTCGGGGCGCACGAGATCGATCGAGAGCAACCCATTCTTCAAGTCCGCGCTCGAAACTTCTATCCCGTCCGCCAGCACGAAGGTGCGCTGAAACTGCCGCGCGGCGATGCCGCGATGGATATATTGCCGCGTTTTGTCGTCGTGCTGGCGGCCGCGGATGACGAGCTGGTTCTCCTCTACCGTGACGTCGAGCTGATCGCGGGTGAACCCCGCTATCGCCAGTGTAATGCGCAAACGCTCGGCGCTGTTCCCGTCGCGGGGAACCCGTTCGATGTTGTAGGGAGGGTAGCCGTCCGCAGCTTTGCCGACGCGATCGAGCACGCGCTCGATTTCCTCGAAGCCAAGCAGCAATGGACTGGAAAGCGACGGCAGTCTGGACATGATTCCAAAGCCCTTCGGCGAGCGACTTTGCGGGGCCCCTGCGGCGCCCCCGTTGCCGAGCGAAACGTTCCGCTCCGGCTTTTTGGAATATGGTCATCGCGGCCAAACGGTTCAAGCGATCGGCTATCCCTATTGGCCTCGCTTGGCCTTGTGAAGTTGTGTCGGTAAATTGGGTCTAAATAGCACCCCGCGCCGCCCTCCTAATTCGGCCTCGTTTGGTCTAATTGTGGGCGGTTGGGTAGCAAATCCGGTAGCAACGTTCACCCGGAGGGCGACATGGCCGTGATCATCCCGCTAATCATCTTTGTGGGCTTAGCAGCCGTTATTGTCTGGGTGGCAGATTACACGTCAGTCGGCGCACGACGCTACAAAGCGCTTGCCATCCTCAACAGGCGTCTAGCCAGCGGCGAGATCGACCGAGCCGAATACGAAGAGAAACGTAAACTGATCGGCCGGTGAGAGCCGCCGTTAGAGGTTTGCGGGTAGGATTTCACGCGCCCAACGTGCGCCGCCTGCAGCTCGAGCAAAGGACGGCGCCGGGCAAAAGCTGGCCTGCGTCTATTTCGAGGAGGAGCCCGGCCGCCGGGTCGGCAGCCAAGCTGCTCAGTAAGGACGGGGGTCAGCCCGTCTCCGGCTAGATCGCACTGCAGGCTGTGACCGTCTTGTGAGGTTAGAATCCCGCCACCGGTGTTGTACCCGGGAATCGCCCCACCGGCTATGCCGGCACTGCTGGCCGCCAGCACCAAACCGCCGGCGTGGGGATCGGGGAGTAGAACGTCAGCCGAACAAAGCCGCGATTTCGCTCTGAAAAAGGGTAGCATTTCGGCGGCAAACCGCGGCGTCTCTTTTCCTAAGTTACTGAAGTCGGCAGTACGGATTGGGCAAGCCAAACGGTTCAAGCGATCGGGTCGCGCGAACGATCCCGATTTACGGTAATTTGAGCGGCTCCGGCATGGCGCGCTCCGCCTCGGCGATAAGCTGCGCTTCGTGCCGGTGCACGAAAACGCCGCCGGCGATAAAACTCAGCACGGTAATCACGGCCAAAACGACGACGATCGGACCTTCCAAGCGCTCGAATTCGAGACCGAGCGCGTAGGCCGCATAGCCATAAGTCACCGCCCAAAGCCACGAACCCACCGCATTGGCGATCAGGAAGCTGCGCCACGGCATGACATTGGCGCCGGCGAAAATGCCCGCGAAGGTTCGCAGCACCGGCACGAATTGCGCGACAAACACGATTTTGCTGCCGTGGCGGAGGAACAGATACTGGCCGAGTTTGATCCTGCCTTCCGTCATGCGCACATAATTGCCGTAGCGCAGCAATAGCCAATATCCGAATTTGCGCCCGATCAGGTAGCCGAGCATCCGGCCGAGGATCGCCGCCAGCGCCGCCGTCAAGATGACCGAGACGATGTTGAGATCGTGTTTGGTGCCGGCGTAAACCGCCGCCGCAAGCAGCGCGGTTTCGCCCGGCAGGGGAAAACCGATGCATTCCAAGCCGACGACCGCGGCGACCGTCAGCAGGCCGTAAACATGGATCAAATGCTGGAGAAAATGCATGCGAGGCTGGGTGCCGGAACTGGGATCAGTTGAACGTGCTTAGCTAAACATAATTGTGCAAACAGAGCGCGTCGAGTTGGCCGTCCCGGATTGTCCGCAAAGGACCTCGTTCGCGCCGGCATGAAATCGGGACCGCGTTCTGCAACTTCACAGGCGCCGGCGCGGCGCAGCGTTCCGCCAGGCGCGCGTTCCGTCAAGCGTTCTTGCCCGCCGCATGTGAAGCGAGGGGCCGCGAAGCCGCTGCGGCTCGCGCCTTGTTGTTCTTCCCCGCGCGGGATATTTTGCGGCAAAGGAGCCCGCCATGATGTCAACCGTGATCGGCGGCGCCATGCTGCCGCATGCTCCGCAATTTTTCACCCTACCGGAAACCGAAGACAAGGCACTAGTCGCCCATGTGCGCGAAGTCGCGGCCGATATCGGCAGCCGGCTGCGGGCGCTTGATCCGGATCTTTGGATCATCTTTTCCAACGATCACGCCGAGCAGTTTTTCCATACGACCGCCCCGCCATTCACGGTGCATGTAGGCGGCGAGGCGAACGGCGAATTCGCCGGGCGGAAATTCCACTGGGAAATCCCGAGCGAGATCGGCTTCGAGCTGGTCCGCCAGCTTTACCGGCAGAATTTCGATCCGGCCTTCACCTCGACGGCGAAGATCGATTACGCCATCGGCATTCCGCTCACCCATCTCGGCCATTCCGGCCCGGTGCTGCCGATTTACGTCAACGCCTATTTGCCGCCGCAGCCGACCATGGAACGCTGTTACGCCTTCGGCCAGGCCGTGGCCCGCATCGTAACGGCGCTTGGTTTGAAGACGGTGATATTGTCGAGTGGCGGCATGTCGCATTTTCCCGGCACCGATCGTTACTCCAATCCTGAATTGGCCTGGGACCGGCGTCTCCTGGAAAAACTCGCCGGCGGAAACCTGAAATCGCTGATCGGGTTCGATGAAGCCGAACTTGACGATACCGGCAATATCGAATTGCGCTGTTGGGCTTGCGCCGCGGGCGCCTTGGGCGAGCGCAAGCCCAACATAGTCTCCATGGACCCGAGCTGGCATCATAATTACGCGTCGCTCGGCTGGATCGGCGACGCGGCGGAAGAACGCCACGCCGCGCATTATCCGTCCATCAAGCCGGAATTGGTGGAGCTCACATCCGCCCTGCACGGCCTGGCTCACGATCCGGAAATGCGCGCGCAATATTTGGCCGATGCCGGCGCCTTCGCCGACAAGTTCCGGCTGCCGCCGGAGCAGCGTGAGGCGCTCGTCAAGCTCGACCTGCCCTCGATGGTGAAAATGGGTGCGCATCCTCTGGCGCCGTTCCTGGCGCAATTGCAGATCGAGCGGCTGATGCCGAAATCCGGCAAGCAACGGGCGGAGTAGCTTTTTGCAGCGCCCTAGCCTGCTACTGAGCGCGATGCTTATGCTTGCCGCCTGCGGGCACGATCTCGCGTCCGACAGCGACAGCGGGGTCAACGCCTATCCTACGAACTACAAGTCCGACATCCTGGCGGCAATGCATGCATATTTGAACGATCCCACCGGAATCCGCGACGCGGCGATTTCCGAACCGGCGATGAAATCATCGGGCAATCTCTCGCGCTATGTCGTCTGTCTCAGATTCAATCCAAAGAAGAGCGCCGGCGAATACGCCGGCCCGCGCGAAATCGCGGCCGTATTCCTTGCCGGCCGTCTCGATCGATTCGTGGATACGCCCAAGCAGGAATGCGCCGGCGCGACCTATGCGGCGTTTCCGGAGTTGCAAAAGCTGCCGCCATGATCCGGCGCGCGGAATAGAGTTTGACGGGGCATGATCTTTTTTCGGAAAACCGATTCCCGCCCTGGATCGGCGTCCGGGGCAAGCTTTTTTCCGGATCATGCCTTAGGATATCGCGAACGAAGAGACAGAGAGCGTCATGCAGAAGAGCCCATACGATCGCGCCGCGCAGGATATCGGCAACATCGTCAATCTCGGTCACGTCAATGTCTGCATCGACGACCAGCACTTGGCCACGCATTATTACGTCACCGGGCTAGGCCTAACGCGCGATCCGTTCCTCAATACCGGGGCCGGCAATATGTGGATCAATGTCGGCATGAGCCAATTCCATCTGCCGATGGGCAGCCCGGAAATCCTGCGCGGCGTGATCGGGCTCGTGGCGCCGGATCGTGAAGCCCTGCTCGGCCGGCTGACGCGCGTGCGCAAGCCGCTCGCCGGCACCAAGTTCGAATTCCGCGAAAGCAACGACGGTGTCGAAACCATTTGCCCCTGGGGCAATCGCATCACGATGCACATGCCGGACCCGCGGCGCTTCGGTCGGGTTCAGCTCGGCATGGCTTATGTTCGCTTCGATGTCAGGCCCGGCACGGCGGCGCGTATCGCCCGCTTTTATCGCGAAATCATGCATGCGCCCGCGGACACGATCGAAAACGGCGCCGGACCGCAAGCGCGCGTGCAGGTCGGCGAAAAGCAATATTTTTATTTTCGCGAAACCGAAGCGCCGGAACTGCCTTACGACCGGCACCACGTGCAAATCTATATAGCCGATTTTTCCGGCCCGCACCGGCGGCTCCTCGAGCTCGGCCTCATCACCGGCGAGAGCAACGAATACGAATATCGTTTCAAGGACATCGTCGACCTCGACAGCCGCGAAGTGCTGTTCACCGTCGAACACGAGACCCGCAGCCAGACCAATCCGATGTATGGGCGGCCGCTCGTCAATCGCAATCCGACGCAAACCAATACCGACTACAAGCCGGGACACGACAGCCTGTCCTGGGCGCTGCCGTGAAGCACAATGCGCGCCGCGCGCTGGTCATCGGCGGATCGCTGGGCGGGCTGTTCGCCGCGCATCTTCTTCGCGGCGCCGGCTGGGACGCTGCCGTCTTCGAACGCAACGAAGAGGAGCTGACCGGCCGCGGCGTCGGCCTCGGTACCCATCCACAGCTCATCGCGATCCTCCGCCGCGCCGGCATCGCCTTCGACGAGACGATGGGCATCAGGGTGGCGAAAGTCGTTTGTCTCGATCGCGCCGGCAAAATCGTCGTCGAGCAATCGACGTCGCGCACCATGAGCGGCTGGCCGCGGCTATATCAGGCGCTTCGCGCGGCGCTGCCGGGGCGGGATTATCGTCTGGGCAAAAGCCTGCATCACGTCGAACAGGACGGCGCACGCGTCACTGCCGTGTTTGCGGATGGCGCGCGCGAGACGGGCGATTTGCTGGTGGGTGCCGACGGCGTTCGCTCCACGGTGCGCGCGCAATTCCTGCCGCGGGCCGAGCCTCTCTATGCCGGCTATGTCGCCTGGCGCGCGGTGCTCGGCGAAGCGCAGGTGCCGCCGGCGGTCCGCCGCGAGATTTTCGCGCTCTACACCTTTTGCCTGCCGGAAGGCGAGCAGCTGCTCGGCTATCCGGTTCCGGGCCGCGACAATGACACCGCCGTCGGCCGCCGCAGCTACAACATTGTCTGGTATCGGCCGACAGATCCGCCGGCGCTCGCCGACATGTGCACCGATGCTTATGGCCATTGCCACGCCGGCGGCATTCCGCCGCCGCTGATCCGCAAGGATGTGATCGCGCGCGTCAAGCGCGACGCGAAAGCGCTGCTCGCGCCGCAGATCGCGGAAATTTTCCTGCGCAGCGATCCGTTCTTTCAGCCGATTTTCGATCTCGAATCGCCCGCGCTCGCATTCGGCCGCGTAGCGCTCACCGGCGACGCCGCCTTCGTCGCCCGCCCGCATGTCGGCGCGGGCGCGACCAAGGCCGCCATCGATGCAGCCGTTCTCGCCGATTGTCTCAGCGATTGCGGCGACGACGTTGAACGCGGGCTTGCCCGCTTCGAAGGCATGCAGCTGCCGTTCGGCCGCGACATGGTCGCGCTGGCGCGGCAGCAAGGCGCCTATCTCTCGGCGCAACTCAAGCCCGAGGGCGAGCGCAGCGCCGACGAACGAAGGCGCGATATCGACGCTCTGCTTCACGCTCACGGCACGCGCAGCGATCAGGTCGGCGAGATCGTCGCGGCGCGCGGCCTTAATGCTCATTTTTGATCGTGATGAGGAATTCTCGATGGCTGGACCTTTGGCCGGTATCCGCGTCCTCGACCTGACGTCCGTGGTGGCGGGCCCACTGGCCACGCAGACTTTCGCCGACATGGGAGCCGAAGTGATCAAGGTGGAGAGTCCGGACGGCGATACCACGCGCTATACCGGTCCCGCACGCTCGCCCGACATGGCGGCATTGTTCATGGGACTAAACCGCGGCAAGCGCTCGCTGGTGCTCGACCTCAAGCAGGCCGCCGCCGTGGACGCGCTGTGGCGCCTGATCGACGGCGCGGACGTTTTTGTTCATTCGATGCGGCCGCAAAAGATCGAACGGCTCGGCTTCGGCCATCAAGCCGTATGCGCGCACAACCCGCGCATCGTCTATGCCGCGCTTCACGGCTATCGCAGCGGAGGTCCCTATAGCGGGCAGCCCGCCTATGACGACGTTATCCAAGGCCAGTCCGGCGTCGCCGCGCTGATGGCCGAAAT
Source organism: Xanthobacteraceae bacterium (assembly GCA_035623195.1). Taxonomy (GTDB): domain Bacteria; phylum Pseudomonadota; class Alphaproteobacteria; order Rhizobiales; family Xanthobacteraceae; genus BOG-931. Next base: position 88,041 of record DASPTX010000070.1, read on the forward strand.
CGCGGGCGAGCCGCGTTATGCACCGACCATTCTCGCCGACAAGACCACCGCACTGACGCTTGCAAACGCGGTGACGGCGGCTTTGCTCGCGCGAGAGAGAACCGGCCGCGGACAATTCGTCGAAGTGCCGATGTTCGAGACCATGGTCGCCTTCGTGCTCGCCGAGCACCTGTTCGGCCATTGCTTCGCGCCGCCGCAGGGCAACCTCGGCTACACCCGCGTGCTCGGTGCCTGGCGCCGGCCGTACAAGACGCGCGACGGCTACATTTGCATGATGGCCTATACTGAAGCGCAGTGGCGCAAATTCTGGAACGCGGTAGGCAAGCCGGACATTTGCGACGACCCGCGCTTCGACTCGATCGCAACGCGCAGCCACAACGTCGTCGCGCTCTACGAGCTGGCCGGCGCGGCGCTTGCGGAAAGGACGACAGGCGAATGGCTCGCGCTGCTGCGCGAGCTTGAAATTCCGTCGGCGCGCGTTTCAAGCCTTGACGAAGTGATAACCGATCCGCAGCTCGCGGCAAGCCGCTTCTTCAAACGCGCGACGCATCCAAGCGAAGGCGAGATCCTGTTCGTCGATCAGCCGGTGCGGTTTAGCGACGGCGGCACGGCTAACGCGCGGCTGCAGCCGCGGCTCGGCGAGCACAGCATCGAAATCCTGCGCGAAGCGGGCCTCAACGAAACCGCGATCGAGACGTTGCTCGCGTCCGGCGCGACCGTCCATCCCAACCGCAAGGCCCGGGCAGCGGAATGAATTGCTAGGGCATGATGCGAAAAAGCCTGTTCCGGACGCCGATCCGGGATGGAAACCGGTTTTCCGAAAAGATCCCGCCCCATCGAACATCTAGAGCCGCGATCGATTCAGTTAGAAGCGATCGCGCTTAGTCTGGAGCAGCACAATCAGGGCCGGGCTTTTCCTAATCATGCCGCAATTCCGTTCACGGGAATGAATCCTTTACCGCGGCAACGGTTCGGTTTGATGTAACGATTCGGTTGGACGAATTGAATTTCTTTTTATTTACCGGCCATTAGTCCTCGTGTGACCAAGAGGCCACAATCCTGGACAATTGCAAAGTGAGGCACACCGTCGCCACAAAAAAGGACCCCAAGCAGAATATTTGCTCGGGGGCTTGAAGTTTGTTGCCTCACTTAGGCTTCTAAGGACTGGGCGGCCAGTCGGGGGATGATGTGCCGCCCAGCCTGGCCTAATGAACGCTATCTAGTCATGCGCGGG
>DASPTX010000071.1:0-89768 GCA_035623195.1 Xanthobacteraceae bacterium
GCTTTCGACCAGGACGCCCATCCGGAATGTTTTCTTCCGCAAAGTGATTTCGGATGCGTTGCCACTGCCCGTCCGTGAGTCGAATCATTCAACCTTTATAGCGGATCGACAGCAGCCGGTAATTTTGAGATAGGTTCTAGATATCTAGTCGGTTAGCACCGTGCGCCCGACAACGCGGCCGGCACGCAGGTCCTCGAGCGCGGCTTGCGCCTGATCGAGCGGGCGCGCGTGCGTCGGTATGGGCGACATTTTCCCGGCGCGCGCAAGATCGATGAGTTCGCGCGCCTCCGCCAAGGTGCCGGTCAACGATCCTTCGATCGTGATGGCCTTGATCGCAATCATGGCGGCGGCAATCGAGAAATTCCCGCCCAGCAATCCGGTCACCACGACCTTTCCGCCACGGGCGAGCACGCTGGTGGAGAATTGCAGGGACTTTTCCGAGCCGACAAAGTCGCAGACCGCGAAAAGACCGCCGGTCGCCGCCATGACCGCTTTGCGGGCCGCTTGATCGGCGGGATCGAAAGCCTGGGCCGCGCCTGCGGCGAGCGCGGCTTCACGCTTTTCGGCATCGATGTCGGCGACGATCGGAGGCTCGAGAAAAAGCGCGCGGGCAAGCGCAAGGCCCATCATGCCGACCCCTCCCAATCCGACCAATAAAACGGGCCCGCGCGCGGCCCGATCGGCGAGCCGTTTTAGGGCTCCGTAAGCCGTAAGGCCTGAGCACATCAGCGGCCCGGCAAAGCTCGGCGCCAGCGGCGCGTAATCGAGCAGATAGCGCGGATGCGGCACTAGAACATGAGTCGCGAAACCGCCATCCGCGGCGATTCCGAGATGATGATGCGCCGAACACATATTCTCTTCGCCGGCGCGGCAAGCGGCGCACGCGCCGCAGCCGATCCAGGGATAAACCGCGACCGGCCTGCCGATGACCGCTCCTTCCGCGCTATCTCCCGCCGCCTCGATGACGCCGGCAATCTCGTGTCCAAGCGTGAACGGGAGAGCGCGGTCCTTGGTTATATCGAGCCGTTTATCGCCGCTCAGCGTGAAATAGCCGTCTTGGACATGCAGATCCGAGTGACACACCCCACAGCACGCCACGCGGATGAGGACTTCGCTGCCGCGCGGCGTTGGGCGTTCCGCTACGGTCTCGCAGAGCGGTTGGCCATAGGCGACGAGCGATTGCCGGCGAAAATTCATCATCGCGATTTATCGCTTGCGAGACTTTCCTTTGCAATGACGCCGGTGCGGCCGCGCTTGGAGGCGAGTGTCCGTGCCAGCAGCACGAACTGTTCGACGGAAACTTCCTCGGCGCGCGCGGTCGGATCGAGGCCGGCCGCCGCGATCAAATCCGCCGGCTCTATGCGGAGCGAGCGCAAGCTCTGGCGCAGCATTTTTCGCCGTTGTCCGAATGCGGCCTGTGTCACAGCTTCGAGCATGGCGCGATCGCATGACAGCGGCGCGGGCCGAGGCACCAGACGAACCACCGAAGATTTCACTTTGGGCGCCGGCACGAAAGCCGAAGCGTTTACGTCGAAAGCAATACGCGCTTCGCAACGCCACTGCACGAGCACGGATAACCGCCCGTAGCTCTTCGATCCGCGTTCCGCGACGATGCGTTCGGCGACTTCTCGCTGGAACATGAGAACGGCGGAGTCGTACCAGGGCGGCCAGGGCTCTATGCTGATCCACATGACCAGCAAAGCCGTCGCGATATTGTAGGGCAGATTGGCAACGATCCGCACGGGGCCGCGGGGCAGCCTGGCACGGGGGTCGTAACTGAGAGCGTCGGCCGAGACGATGTCGAGCCGATCGGGATAAAGCGTGGCGATCTCCTGCAAAGCGGCAATTGCCCGTTCGTCGCGTTCGATTGCGATGACGCGGGAGGCGCCGAGCGCCAAAAGCGCGCGTGTCAGCCCGCCCGGTCCCGGCCCGATTTCGACAACGCAGGTTCCCGCAAGAGGCCCCGCCGTCCGCGCGATGCGAGCCGCGAGATTGAGGTCGAACAGGAAATTCTGGCCGAGCGATTTGCGCGCGATAATGCCGTGGCGGCGAATGACGTCGCGCAATGGCGGCAGCCCATCGAGCGCACCGCTCACCACGCGGCCGTCGGCACCGGGCTGGCAAGTACGGCCGATGCAGAGCCGGCGAGCCGTGCCGCCAGCCGCAAGGCCGTTACGAGACTTGTCGGATCGGCGACGCCTTTCCCGGCAATATCGAACGCCGTGCCATGATCCGGCGAAGTACGCACGAAGGGAAGTCCCAACGTGACATTGACCGCGTGATCGAAAGCAAGCGTCTTGATCGGGATGAGCGCCTGATCGTGATACATGCACAAGGCTGCGTCGTAGCTGGATCGCGCCTGTTCGTGGAACATTGAGTCGGCGGGGAGGGGGCCCTTGGCGTCGATTCCGTCGGCGCGAAGCGCTGCGACCGCGGGTGCAACAATCGTGCGGTCTTCCTCGCCGAGCGTGCCGGCTTCGCCGGCATGCGGATTAAGTCCGGCAATCGCGAGCCGCGGCCGAGCGATACCAAATCGCCCGACAAGATCGTGGGCGACTATTCGTCCGGTTTCGACCACAAGTTCGACCGAGAGCCGTTTAAAAATTTCTCTCAGCGGGAGATGGATGGTGACCGGCACCACCGCCAGTTCCGGCGACCAAAGCATCATCACCGGCCGCAACGTCTTGCCGGTCTTCTCCTGCACCAGCGTTGCGAGAAATTCCGTGTGCCCCGGCTCGGCGAAGCCGGAATTGTAAAGCACGTTCTTGGCGACTGGATTCGTCACGATCGCAGCCGCCGAACCCGCCATGACGTCGGCCACGCAGCGGCGGATCGCCGCTACCGCCGCGGGGGCGCTTGAGCGATCGGGGCGGCCCGGTTCGGCGCTGACGGCCATATCGAGGGCGACTACGGGCAGCGCGGTGCGGAACGTCGCAACCGCCCGCTCGGGCGTTATGCTCTCCATCGGAACGCGCAGCCCAAGCAGCTTAGCGCGTCGGCCGAGAAAATCCGCGTCGGCGACGATGTAGAATGGCGGTATGTCAAGCTCGGCGCGCCGCCACCAGATCGCCAGGGCAAGGTCGGGGCCGATCCCGGCGGGTTCGCCGAGCGTCAATGCCAAAGGTTGCACGGGACGCTTCTACAGCATGATCGGAAGACTTAAAACCGTCTCCGTCAAATGACCTGAATTTACCTTATTGCTTGTATTCGATCATGGCCTGACGCCGCAAATCCGTAAGGTAGCGGTTGGCCTTCGCGCCGAATTTTTGCTCGAACATCTTATCGCGAACTTCCTTGAGCCCAGGCGCATCGGATTTTGATTCTTTTTTGGAGCATACGGCGAACATCTCTATCCCTTCATCCGTCTGCTCCGGCGGCGTCAAATGGCCGACCTCCGTGTTATCGAGGATGGCGCGCAGGGCGGGCGGTAGATCGGCGGACGATTTGTTGATCGGATCGCGCACCGCGACTTCTGCGAGGCCGCGAGCGAAGGGAATGCCGTCGGTGCAGCTGACGAAGCGCCCGCGCAGCGCGTCGGCATCACGCTTGCGCGCTTCAAAGGCGTTGTCCGGCGCCCCGCGCTGTACGATCATGATGATCGGACGCACGATGTATTCATACCCAACCTGGCCGGCGTCTTCGGGCTTGTGTAGTTTGAGTTCGGCTTCGACGTCGGTGTCAGCGATTTGCAGGCTCGCCTGATAGCGTCCTCTGACAAGGCTTGTCCAAGCTATTTGCGCCTTGAGCTGGTGTTTGAGGGTGTCCTCGCTCGCTCCACCGTTGTTGAGAATCTGCGTCAGCTTTGCGGGATCGACGCCCATATTGCTCGCGACGTTGTTATAAGCCTGCTCGATGTCCGATTTGCTCGGCACGATAGTGTAGCGTTCAGCTTCCTTGAGCTCCAGAATCTCGTCGATGAGGGTGTTAATCACCTGCTGGCGCGTCGGCGTTTTATGCGTACTCATTTCGAGGAATTTCGAGCGATGGGCTATGTCGAAATTCGTAATCGGCTCGCCGTTCACGAGCAAAACAACTTCCTGCGCCCGTGCCAATGATGTCGCCGCGGCGATCGCCGCAAGAAAGACGGCTCCAGCAATGGCCGGGGTCCGGCATCGGCTGCGAAATTCGATTTGCGACATCGCCCTCTGCTCTCCTTTACGCTGCGGAACGTCGCCGGCACCATCTATACGCGACTCGGCGAGTACATTCACCGATCGCGGCGGAATTCAGAACGAGGCCCCCACCGGGGCCAACACATCGGGACCTAGCGTACGCAAGCTGAACTGTAACAGGACGGTGTTGTTCAGGACCGGAGCCGCAGTCGTCGTAGTGTAGGTATATCCGCTAAGCCAGTTCACCGACAACATGAAGCAGTCGTCGACATATCCCAAGCCCAATCGCGTTTGATCGAACCGATCGTTTTCTATGTCGTAACGCGCGGAACCGAGCGCGATCCAGTTCTCCGTCAGCTTCACCGAGGCCGCCGCCAGCAAACCCTCCCGGCGCGTCAGGTAGCCAATAAGGGGCTGCGGCGCATAGTCGCCATAGAGCACTTGCAGCGTCCAGCGATCGAAATTGGCGCGGCTCTCGATTTCAAGCCGCTGCGGCGTGAACGTCGCTTCGTCAAAACGGCCGCGCGCCGTGAACGAGTAGACCGAATTGGGCTGGTAGGTTACGCGGCCTACATAGTCGGAGACGGTCTTGTCGAGACCGCTGTCCAGACCGGTATTGGTGATGTCCGGGTTGGCAAACGAGTTCAGTCCGAAAAGTTGATAGGACTGGCCGAACAGAACGTTGAACGACCCCGCCCGATTGACCTGGGCGGTATACTGCAAGCCGACATTCGCGCGGCCACCGCCTTCGTCGCGATCCCAGCCGGAATATTTATCGGTTTGGAACAAGTTGCTGTCGTCGAATACCAGACTCTGAGCGTCTTCGTTGGGAAATTTTCCGATATTGGTTTCGTTTGGACGCAGGATGACTTGCGCGATCGGCTCGATCGTTTGCGTACCCCATGAAGCGGCATCGATGAACGGATAGCGGTATTCAACGCCGGCAGCCGGCATGGCGCGGGCGAGAGCGCTGCTCCCCGTTGCAATGTAATTCGACACGCCCGGCTGATCGTCTACGGAGACCGATGCGACGTCGCCGCGCAACTGAAAGAACGGCGTGAACATCTGGCCGTTGTCGGTGACGAGCGTGCGGCGCCAATCGGCCTCCGCAGAGAAGCGCGTATATTGTCCAGGTATGCCGCGCAACAGGCAATTCGCCGGAATAGCGGTATCCGCCGTGGGGCTCGAACAGACGCCGCTCGCCTGCGCGGATTGCGTAATGGCGTCGAATTCGGCCTCTTGCCGGGATAGGCTCGTCAGATTGGCCTTGTAACTGAGTTCGCCCCCGAGCACCTGATGCGGAGCCACGTTCGAATAATCGAGCACGGGGTGGATGATCGGTATCTGCGACTGGTGATCGAACTCCGAAAATCCGTAATAGTAGATCGAACGTATGTCGAAATAGCTGCGGTCTCCCGAACCGCTGAGATAAGCTTGCGAGACTCCCTCCGAGGCAAAGCCGGTCTGAAACGGATCGAAGGCGCTGGAAAACTGCTTGAGCTGATAGTCGTACATGAACTGGCTATCGGTCACCAGCAGTCCCGTCCAGCCCCATACCCACTTGTCGTTCAGCGCGAACTGACCCGCCGATTGAATGACACCGCGAAACGTGCTTGCAGTCGGGCTGTTGGCGCCGTCGCGATTGGCAAAATAGCCGGGATCCTGCTGGAAAATTCCGGCGGCTCTGATCGAATAAGCACCGTCAAGCAGGCGATGACGCCATTCACCCTTGAACAAGACGCCCTGTTTCGTCGTGATCAGCGTCGACAAGGTGAGGTCGTAATTCGGCGCGAGCGCCCAAAAATATTTGGGCTCGAAGCCGAAGCCGTATTGAGAGGTCTCTGAAAGACCCGGAAACAAAAATCCGCTCTTGCGTTTAACGGTCGGATCGGGCGCCGACATGAACGGCACGTAGGCGAGCGGTACGCCGAAAAATTCGATCCTCGAATCCTCGAAGTAGAGCATTTTTTCGCCCTCATCGTGGATGATGCGGGCGGCTTTGACCTGCCAGAGCGGCGGTTTGCGAGGATCGTCCTTACACGGTTCGCAGGCGGTGTAGACGCCGTTTTGCAGGACGGTGTAATTGCCGTTGGCGCGATCCGCGCGCGCTGCGGCAAAGCGCGTGTCGTCGGGCGTTTCGAGTCGCAGTGAGTCGACAAAGCCGTCGCGATAGTCGTCGGTGAGATCGATGACTTGACCGTAGGTGATCTTGCCGTCCGGCTCGGTCAGCCTGACGTTGCCCTCCGCGCGCAGGCGTTTGGTCTTCTGATCGTAGATGACCTGATCGGCTTCGATGGTCGCGCCGGCGTAATAAATTTGAACGTTGCCGACCGCCGCAACCGAATTGTTGGCGTAGTCGTATCGAATCTCGGTTGCTTGCACGAGCATCGGAGCATTCGACGGCGGCGGTGGTTTTCGCGGCGGCGGCGCACGCGGCGGAAAATGCAACAGGTTGTTGACGGCTTGGGCGGACAGGGGAGCGGGAGCGACGATGACGCCAAGCATGCATGCGAGCAGCGCGGCGAGAGCGGTTACACTCACGCGAACGCCACTATCGAGACGGAGACGGAGAGGCCTGCGCCAACTCGTCACTATCCGTCCTCCTGGTACAAGAGCGCGACGAATCCGGCGAGGCCGCCGACGGCCACCGGAATCCATGCAGCTGCGAGGGGCGACATGAGCTCCGATTTGCTCATGTCTTCGGTAATTTTGGCGAGCACAAACACAAGGAAGCCCGCGGAGATGCCGCTCAACACCATCTTCTGCACACCGCCGAATCGAAAGAAGCGCAGGCTCACGGACGCGGCGAGCAAGACCATTGCCGCAAGAAGAAACGGCTTGGCCAGGAGCTGCTGATATTGCAGGCGGTATCCCGCGGCGAGAAGCCCGGCGCGGTCGGCTAGTTCGATATAAGTTGGCAACTGCCAGAATGGCACCGTCTCGGGCGTGGCAAAGCTCTCGCGCACCTGCTCAAGCGTCAGATTGGTCGGCAGCCGGTAGCTGGTTTCCAAATCGGGAGCTTTGCCGGTGGCGTAGATGCGCGCGTCTTCGAGCTGCCAATAGCCCTGCTGCAAGGAGGCGCTCTTGGCTTCGATGCGCTCTTGGAAATGGCCCGAAATGTCGAACGTGTAAACGCTCACGCCGCCGAGTTGCGTGCCTTGCTCGCGGCTCGTGCTGGCATTGATGATGGCCGCGCCGTCATTGCTTTTCTGCCTAACCCAGAAACCGCTCGTGCTTTGTCGTAGCGCAGAAAGATTTTCGCCCTGCATATCCGCTTCGAGACGTTTCGAGCGCTCATGCAACATCGCGGAGATGGGGTTGTAGACGGTCGTGGCGACGGTGCCGAAGAGAAACGCCGCGATCATCGCCGGCGCCACGAATTGCCAAGCCGAAACTCCGGCCGCGCGCGCCACGACGAGTTCAAGGCGCCGCGACAGCGTCAGATAACAGGACATAGCGCCGACCAGCACCGAGAAGGGCATGATGCGTTCGGCCAGTTGGGGAACGCGGTACATGGAGATTTTGGCGAGCAGCCAGGCCGTGGCGTTGGGCCAGTCGGCGCCGCGCCGCATCAGTTCGACATAGTCGATCATGGCGGCGAGCGCGACTACGCCGACGAACGAGCCGATGACCGAGCCGAGAAATCGCATCGCAAAATAGCGGGAGAGCGTTTTGGTGATCATGGCTAGCCCGTTAGCTCTCTGCCGCCCGAGCGAGGCGTTCGCCGATTGCGGTCGCTAATCGCGTCACGGCCGCCGCGGGTTCGACCGCCCGACCGCGCGAGATTTGCCACAACCCCAGGACCATCGCCGTTAGCAGAGCGACGTATTGCAAATAGATCACGCTCGGCACGCGTACGCTCACGATCACGCTGACGAAACCGACGAGCCGCAAAAATGAGACTGCGCCGATCATGCCGAAGAGCGCGAGCGTCCGGCTCTGTCTCGTGGTTTGCGGCGGGCCCAGAAAGGCGTAGGCGAGGATGATGAAAGCCAGCGGATAGAGCGGTTCAGCCAACCGGTCATTGAGCTCCGCGCGGTACTGGTCGGGTTGCGCCGAGTAGAGCGCATCGTCGGGCCGCGGCCACAACAGTTCCCAGATGTATTTCTCGCGCACGGTGTAGACGACGTTTTGCGGGCCGCCGGTGAATTGCGACAGGTCGAAGGGATAGCGGTCGAAAGTGATGATGCGGGGGTCGCGCTGGCCGGCTTCAAGCTGTTGAATGCTGCCGCCTTGAAGCACCAAGAACGAGGCGGCGTCGTTCTTCACGATTTCGCCCTGCTCGGCGAGATAGGTCGCATGAACGCTGGGATCGCGGCGATCGTCGACGAAGATTCCGACCAAGAGTCCGTTGGGCCGCCGGTCCGCGATGTGGAAGGTGAGATTGCCTCCGACTGTCGTGAAGCGTCCGGGCTGTACGATATTGGTAAGAATATCGGCGCGTACCTCCGCACCCCAATCGCGCAGTTCACGCATGCTGCGCGGCGACACGTAAGCGGCAATGACCGCGACCATCAAACAAACCACGGCCGCGGCGGCGAGGAACGGCCTCAGCAATCGCCATGGCGACACGCCAGCCGCATTCATCACGATGATTTCGGAATCCGAACTGAGTTTGTTGAGAACATGCGCCGACGCCATGACCAGCGCGATCGGCGCGATGATCATCACCAGGAGCGGAACGATCATTCCCGTAATGCCGACGAAAACGAGCAGCGTCTGGCGTTGACTCGTGATCAGGTCGAAGTCGCGCATCGCCTGCGTGAACCAGATCACGACCGTCAAGCTCACAAGGGTGATCAGGAACGCGCCCATGGCGGCGCGAAACATGTAACGGCCGATCGACCCCATCGGACTGAATATCCCCGCTGTCGGCCCAAACCCGACCGCGCCGCATCTGCATCGGATTCCGATGCGGCGGCGGTCCCAAGGGGCCGATCTCCCCTATGCCGCTATTTTCATGCTTTCACAAAATGGCTCTGCCAAGGCAAAGCTATTGAACATGCACACTAAAGCGTTAATACGGCCGTTTGAATTAAGGCCGCGATTCGTAAGCTTCTTTTTGGGGTAAAACGGCACTTTGCAGACCCGGTTCGTCCAGTTCATAAAGTGCGTGGACGCCAAAATTTAATTTTCGCCCCCGCCCAGAGGATTGCCCATGCCCGTTGACCTGAAATTCGGCTTCATACCGTTTGCTCGTCCCCATGGGGTTCTTGTTGTGTTCTGCGACCAAAACCTCAAATTCGGGCCCGCAACCCGACGGACCGTAGCGCCGATGGGGGACGTTTTACGGCGCGCCGCGGCGGCGGACCGGTTCTCCGGAAAAAACGGCTCAAGTCTCGACCTCATCGCTCCTGCCGGACTGGACGCGCCCAGGTTGGTGGTAATCGGGACCGGCAAGGAGAGCGAGTTGAAGCCGGCGGATTTCGTCAAGCTCGGCGGTGTCGCCATGGGCAAGATACCCAATGCGGCGACGAGTGCCACGATTTTCGCGGAATTTGGATCGGGACCGCTTAAGTCGAGCCAGGTCGCCGACTTGGCGCTCGGCGCGCGGCTGCGCGCCTACACATTCGACGTGTACAAGACCAAGCGTAAAGACGACGACGAGCGGCGGCCGAGTAGGTTCGAGATGAATTTTGCCTGTTCAAATCCTGGGTCGGCGGAAAAGGCTTGGGCGCGTCAAGCGGCAATCGCCGACGGCGTGGTGCTTGCCCGCGACCTCGTGAACGAACCGGCGAACGTGCTTTATCCGGCGGAATTCGCCCGTCGCGCATCCGAACTGCGTAAGCTCGGTGTCGTCGTCGAAGTGCTCGACGTCGCGGCCATGCGCAAGCTCGGCATGGGGGCGCTTATCGGCGTCGGACAAGGCTCGGCTCATGAATCGAAACTTGTCGTTATGCGCTGGAACGGCGGCAAGCGCGGCGCCGATCCGGTCGCCTTTATCGGCAAGGGCGTGTGTTTCGATACCGGCGGCATCTCGATCAAGCCGGCGCAGAATATGGAGGATATGAAAGGGGATATGGCCGGAGCCGCCTGCGTGGTCGGCCTCATGCATGCGCTCGCCGCCCGCAAAGCGAAGGTCAACGCCGTTGGCGCCATCGGCCTGGTCGAAAATATGCCCGACGGCAAAGCGCAGCGTCCTGGGGACATCGTCAAGACAATGTCTGGACAGACCATCGAAATCATCAATACCGACGCCGAAGGGCGGCTCGTCCTCGCCGATGTCCTCCATTACGTGAACAAGCGCTTCAAGCCGAAGTTCATGGTCAATCTGGCGACGCTCACCGGAGCGATCATCGTGGCGCTCGGGCAGCAATATGCCGGATTGTTTTCCAACGACGACAAGCTGGCCGAACGCTTAGCGGAAGCGGGGGAGGCGACGGGAGAACGGGTCTGGCGCATGCCGCTCGGGGCCGAATACGACAAGTTAATCGATTCAAAATTCGCTGACATGAAAAATACCGGCGGACGCTTGGGCGGCGCCATCACCGCCGCACAACTGCTGCAGCGGTTCGTCGACAAGACTCCTTGGGCGCATCTTGATATCGCGGGAACGGCAATGGGCTCGCCGCAGACCGACATCAACAAGAGCTGGGGTTCGGGTTGGGGAGTGCGGCTTCTCGAGCGGCTTGTCGAGAATCACTATGAGCACTGACGGTGTTTCGATGGCGCAGATGCTATTTTACCACCTCAAAGGGCAAACACTGGAAGAAGTGTTGCCGGCGCTGCTGCAGAAATCGCTTGAGCGCGGTTGGCGCGCCGTGGTTCAGGCGTCTTCCGACGAGCGCGTCGATGCACTCGATGCCCATCTATGGACCTGGCGCGATGACGCGTTTCTGCCGCACGGAACGTCGCGCGACCCAGATGCGTCCGAGCAGCCTATCGTGCTGACCACCGACAGCGAAAATCCCAACCGAGCGACCGTACGTTTTCTCGTCGATGGCGTAAGCGCTGCCGTGGATACAGCCGCATACGAGCGCGTCGTGCTGCTTTTCGACGGCGAGGATCCGGAAGCCGTCGAAATGGCGCGTTCACGCTGGAGCGAAGCTAAGGCTGCCGGCGCCGAAGTGACCTATTGGAAGGCCGATCAGAACGGCCGCTGGCAGCGCCAAACGAGTGCCTGAGCGCCGTTCAGATGTCGACAAAATAAAGTCCTATAAGCAATTGTTATAGAAGGACTTTTTAGAAATTCGCCGTGTGACGTTTGTGACGGTTTAAAGTCGAATTTTTGCCATTATATCCTTTGCTTCGGCGCGCATCGGGATGCTATAAGTTTTTCTATGAATAAACGTTCAGTGAAGAAGAAACAGTCGGCCAAGGCGGCTGCCAAAACAAGCCGAAATACCGGATCCCGCAAGACCCGCGTTCGCGCCGCGGCGGCGCATGTCGCCACGCCATCCCGGCGCTCTGCGCGAAAGTCCCGACCGATCAACGCCATGAAGATTTCCGCGGCCAAAGTGATCGCTGCGGTGGACAAGATTTCCGCGATCGAAGTGTCTAGCGTCACCGTTGCGCAAGTGACTGCGTTGAGCCCGGCGCTACGGGCGCACAAGTTCCAGGTCGGTCAGTCCGTATTCTACACGTCGAGCCCGATCAGTCGGCCGGGTGCGAGTGGTAGCTATAAAGTGGTCAGATTGTTGCCGTCTGACGGGGACGATTACCAATACCGCATCAAGAATCCGGGCGAGGCCTTCGAGCGCGTGGCCAAGGAAAGCCAGCTCGAAGTGGAACATTGATCCGAAAATCCGCGCGACTCGCGCAAGAGGCACCGCTGCGCCATACTCCTTGAGGGAGCGAGCAGGAAGGCGTGATCGCTTTCCTAGAGTGGGGCCAACAACCGATGCCCGTGACTGATCCGGAGGTCGGAAACTCGGCCTTGCGCTTGTGGGCCGCCTCAGGCTCGGCGGCGCTCCTTGTCTTCGCTTGCGCACTGGCGATCGAATGGACGCGCACCCGGGCGACAGCGCGCGTGGCGGTCGTTCTCCTTGGTGCGGTCTTGGGAGCGACGCTGACATGGGCCTTTCTCGGCGGCCCGTCCCCGGGGGACCAGGGCGCCGAACGGCGGGTACTCGAAATGCGCGCGGCACAGCTCGATGCGCAAGCGCTTGTGCCGGGTTCTCCGCTCGCCTGCCTGGATGGTGTAGGCGCGGACACGGTCGAAGCTGCGTGCGAGAAAGCGATCTTTGCCTCCCCGGCGGCGGTGGCATCTGCGATTTCCTATATCGCCGCGCGGCTGGCGCTCTTGGCCGATATCGTTAACTACGACAGGATGAGCGGCCGCGATATCGACGATCTGTTACGGCCGTTGCGCCAAGCGCTCGAGGCCGATCGCTTCGGTTTCGTGGCACACGTCCTGGCCGTGCGCGACGGCTGCACCAGCGATCGTTGCGCGGAACTGACGCTGTTGCCCGATGCAGCCCTCGTGCGGACCAATTTGAGCGCGCAGACGCTTGATCGATATATCGATCATTATGCGAGCGCATGGGCACAGCCGGCCGATGTCCCGGTGGCGGACGCGGCGGCGCCTTCTCCCGTCGGAACGCCGCCCACGCCTGGTTTGGCGGGCCCAAAAAAGCTTCTGATCGATCCGGATTTTCCGAGCGCGGCGTCGATTCCGCCGGTGAGCATCATGAATCCGGAGCCGAAGGGGTCACCCGCCAGCGTGGCTGCCAGCGCCTCGCATGGGGCCGCGCCACCGCCGCCACGGCAAATTCGCAAGCAGCCGGTGACTTCGCCCGGTCAAACGCTGGCATCGCCAGGCGCTCCCGCCGCGGCGCCCGCCGACCCGGTCTGGACGCCCGGAACCACCCCGATTGCGCCGCAATCCTCGCCGCCGCCGGCGCAAACGAGCGCCGGCGAGGCTCCGCCCGCGCAATGAGTTGAACGCGGCCGCCCGAACCGCTCAGATGCGGCGTCATGTTGCGCTCAGTCCTCATCGCTAACCGGGGCGAAATCGCCTGCCGTATCTGGCGCACCGCCAAGCGGCTTGGAATGCGTACGATCGCGGTCTATTCCGAAGCCGATGCCGGCGCGCTCCACGCCCGGCTTTGTGACGAAGCCTATTTGATCGGCGGCGCACAGCCCGGTGCCAGCTATCTTTCCATCGAAAATCTGATCGCGGTCGGCAGGCAGGCCGGCGTCGAATGCATTCATCCTGGCTACGGATTTTTGTCCGAGAACGCGGATTTTGCGGAGGCATGTCGCCGAGCGGGGATCGTTTTCGTCGGCCCGCCGGCCGCCGCCATCCGCGCCATGGGTCTTAAAGATCAGGCCAAAGCCCTCATGGAAAAGGCGGGCGTGCCGATCGTTCCGGGCTATCACGGCGAACGCCAGGACGCGAAATTTCTCCGCGAGAAAGCCTACCAGATCGGCTATCCGGTGCTGATTAAGCCGGCCGCCGGGGGCGGGGGCCGCGGCATGCGTCGCGTCGACAAACATGCCGACTTCGACGCCGCGCTCGAAGGCGCGATGCGCGAAAGCCAATCGGCGTTCGGGATCGGCCGCGTTTTGATCGAAAAATTTATTCCCTCGCCGCGGCACGTCGAAATCCAGATCTTTGCCGACAGCCACGGCAATGCGGTTCATCTCGGCGAGCGGGACTGCTCCGTGCAGCGCCGCCACCAGAAGGTGATCGAGGAGGCACCGGCGCCCGGCATGACGCCGGAGCTCCGCGCGCAGATCGGCGCCGTCGCGGTCGCGGCGGCAAAGGCGGTCGGTTACCGCGGCGCCGGCACCGTCGAATTCGTGGCCGACGGCACGCGCGGGCTTCGACCCGACGGTTTTTGGTTCATTGAGATGAACACGCGGCTCCAGGTTGAACATCCCGTTACCGAAGCGATAACTGGGCTCGATCTCGTCGAGTGGCAATTCCGCATCGCCGCGGACGAAAGGTTGCCGCTGACGCAGAACCATATTCGTTTCGGCGGTCACGCAATAGAGGCGCGCGTTTACGCCGAAGATCCCGAGCGCGGCTTTTTGCCTTCGACGGGAAAAATCGTGGCGCTCGAATTGCCGAAGAATATTCGTGTCGACAGCGGCATCGAACCGGGCGCTGAAGTTACGCCGTTTTACGACGCCTTAATCGCGAAGCTGATCGCTCATGCCGCCACGCGCGAGCTTGCGTTGGCGCAGCTCGACGGGGCGCTCGACGCCACGCTGATCGCAGGCCCGCGCAGCAACGTGCCTTTTCTGACGAATCTTTGCCGTTCCGATGCGTTCCGGCGCGGCGCCGTCGACACTGGCTTCATCGACCGCAATCTTGCAATGCTCGGCGCGGTGCCGCGCGCGCGCGACGCCGCTGCCGCGGCGCTCGGTGTCGTGCATCTTCTCGATGCGGCCGGGGTGCCACGGATGCTTGCGCCCGAACAGGACCTGCCGGAACCGGATTCGCCGTGGGCGGCGCGCGACGGTTTCCAGCTCGACGGCGCGCGCTCTCTCGTGCTGCCCGTAACGATCGATGGCGAGGACGCCGATGCCGTCGTCACTTACGGGAAAGACGGTCCGCACGTCGCAATCGAGGGGATGTTGCCGGCGCGTGACGCAAAGGTCTTCGCCGCCGGCCAAGACGTCTACGTCTTGCGCGGCGGTCGCCAGACCCGCCTGCGTATGAAGGATTTTTCCGAAGGCGCGGCAAACTCCCACGCCGGCGACAATGTCGTCAGAGCGCCCATGCACGGCCGTGTCATGGAGGTTCTTGCCGCCGTCGGCGATCGGGTCGGCTTCGGCCAACGTCTCGCCGTGATCGAAGCTATGAAGATGGAACACACGCTGCGTTCGCCGTTCGCCGCAGTCGTGATCGAGGTTCCTGTGAGTAGCGGGGCGCAGGTCGTAGAAGGCGCCCCCATCATGGTGCTAGAGCGAGTTGAGAAGTCGGCAGAGTAAAAAATGACCCTTCATCTCATCAAGCTTTGCGTCGGCTGCGATGGCATTGGCGATCTCGAGGATTGGATCAAGCAGAAGCTCAAAGCCAAGCGCAAGAACGGCGAAAAACCGGAGCACATCCACAGAACGCGCATGGTGCCCAAGCGCGCCGCCGAGCTAACCGACGGCGGCTCGCTCTATTGGGTCATCCGCGGCGAAATCATGTGCCGCCAGCGCATCCGCGGCATCCGGCCGTTTGTGGACAAGGACGGGATCGGGCGCTGCGGCCTGGTGCTCGATCCCAAAGTGGTGCCGGTCGAGCCGCGGCCTCATCGTGCTTTTCAAGGCTGGCGCTATCTTGCGGCCAAAGACGCCCCGCGCGACCTCGGCAAAGTATCGAAGCGGGCCGCCGCCATGCCGGAATCGATGCGGCGGGAATTGCGGGACCTCGGCCTGATGTGAAGCCGTCTGCGCTGCGATTGCAGCCCCCCTCTTGTCGCATGGCGCACCCGCTCGCTATCGCTTAAATTTGCGCAGCAACCGTGCGGAGCCGGAATAATGATCATTGGCAGCGAGAAAGACGTAACGACGGCGGTGTTGAGCGAACTTAAGCGGACGAAGAACCCGCGTTTGCGGGAAATTTTGTCCGCCCTTGTCCGCCACCTGCACGATTTTGCCCGCGAAGTAAAACTCACCGAGGAGGAATTCCAGGCGGCGATCGGCTACATCGTAGCACTCGGCAAACATACCAACGAAACCCACAACGAAGCCGTGCTGATGTCCGGCTCGCTTGGTTTCTCGACCTTGATTTGCCTCCTCAATAACGGCAACCGCGGGCAAACTGAGACCGATGCAAATCTGCTCGGTCCGTTCTGGCGGATGGATTCGCCGCAGACGCCGAACGGTGCGTCCATCGTGCGCTCGCCGACGCCTGGGCCGGCTTTGTTCGTCGACGCCTGGTTCCGTGACGCCAAGGGCAAGCCGATCGAAGGCGCCGAGGTCGACATTTGGCAATCCTCGCCGGAGGGTTTTTACGAGAACCAGGATCCGGTCCAGGCCGATATGAATCTGCGCGGCAAGTTCACGACCGACAAGGATGGCCATATCGGCTTTCGCAGCGTGAAACCGGCGGGCTATCCCATTCCCATCGACGGGCCGGTCGGCGAATTGCTGCGCGCGCAAGGGCGCCACAATATGCGCCCCGCCCATCTGCATTTTTTGGCCTATAAGCCGGGTTTCAAAACGCTGATCTCGCAGCTCTACGTGCCCGACGACAAACACCTCGAAACCGATGTCCAGTTCGGGGTAACTCGTCACCTGATCGGCAATTATGTCCGCCACACGGAGCCATGCACGAAAGCCGCCGATGTCGAGCTGCCATGGTATTCGCTCGAACATTCCTTCGTGATGGAAAACGGCACAGCGCGCCTGCCGCGGCCGCCGATCACCGGCAAAGCGCAAGGCGAGCGGCCGGCAATTCCGCATCTCGAGCCAGCCGAATGATTTTGAGGACGTCGTGGCCGGACTTCCGGCCAGCTACGTCGTTCTGCCGTGGCGCGCCGGAGAAGAGAAACGGTGATGCCCGCAACGAGGCGCGGGCATGACGAGAAAAAAGAGGGAGGGAACAACATGTTGCGTCGGACTGTGCTTAAGGGAATCGCGGCGACCGCAGCGGGCGGATTGTTCGCCCGTTCCGCGGTGGCGGATACGCCACTCAAAATCGGCATCAGCATCCCGCTCACCGGAGCCGGCTTCAATGCGGTGGGACGGCAACTGCAAACCGCGCTCAAGCTCTACATGCAGCAGCACGGCGACACGGTGGCCGGGCGCAAGATCGAACTCGTCATCCGCGACGATGGCGGCGTCGCCGACAATGCGCGCCGCCTCATCCAGGAGATGATCGTCGACGAGAAGGTCGACATGCTCGGCATCGGCATCACGCCGACAGCGCTCGCGATTGCGCAGCTGGCGACCGAAGCCAAAAAGGCCACGCTGGTGATGAGTTCGGGCGCCTCGATTACGACCGCGAAGTCTCCTTACTTCGTGCGTGCGGGTTTCATCTTGTCCCCGCAATCGTGGATTCTGGCCGAGTGGGCGGCCAAGAACGGCAGCAAACGCGTCGTCACTCTGGTCAACGACTGGGCCCCGGGCGTCGAAGCGGAAACAGCCTTCACCACGCGTTTCAAGCAAGTCGGCGGCGAGATCGTGGACTCGATCCGTATTCCGCTCGCCAACCCTGACTTCGCGCCGTTTTTGCAGCGTGTCGGCGATCTCAAGCCCGATACGGCCTTTATCTATTTCCCCGGCACCCAGGCGCCGATTTTCGCCAAGCAATTTGCCGAGCGGGGCTTAGGCAAATCCGGTGTCAAAGTTATCGGGCCGGGCGATCTGACCGACGACGACGATCTCAACAATATGGGCGATCAGATGCTCGGCATGATCACCGCCGGACCCTATTCCGCCGCCCACGATTCCGCGTTTAACAAGGCCTATGTGGCGGCGATAGAAAAGGCGAGCGGCTTCCGTCCCGATTTCGTGTCGCTCGGCGCCTATGACGGCCTGCATTTGGTCTACGAGGCGCTCAAGAAGACCGGCGGCAATTCCGACGGCGACGCGCTCATTGCGGCAATGAAGGGCATGGCCTGGGAAAGTCCACGCGGCCCGATCTCGATCGACCCGGATACGCGCGACATCGTCAGCAATATCTACATCCGCAAGGTCGTGAAGACCGACGGGCAGCTCTGGAGCGAAGAGTTCGAGACGTTCCCGAACGTCAAGGATCCGATGAAAATGGCGGCGAAATAGGACCGGGGTCTCGCCTAGAGCGCAATCCTTTCAAATTGAATCGATTGGAGGCTCTAGGTTTTTGGTCGGGTATGATCTTTTCGGAAAATCGGTTTCCACTTTTCCGGATCGTGCCTTA
The DNA here is from genome assembly GCA_035623195.1 of Xanthobacteraceae bacterium. Classification (GTDB taxonomy): domain Bacteria; phylum Pseudomonadota; class Alphaproteobacteria; order Rhizobiales; family Xanthobacteraceae; genus BOG-931. Next base: position 17,896 of record DASPTX010000071.1, read on the forward strand.
GACCGCCACATTGTCGATCAGCCGCGTCATTCCGAGCCGCGCTGCGACGAGAAGCCGGATCGGCTCGCGACCGCGTCCGGTGAGCGGCGCGAGCGTATCGGAATGTCGCGCCTCCAGGTAATCCAGGGAAAACCCGGCCTGCGCAACGGCATTGCGGCCTTTTTCGAGAGCGGCCTCAATCGGGACCCCGGCGGCGATCATCCCGGCGCAGTCCTTTAGCACGCGATAGAGCGCGGGCGCGGCTCGCCGTTCGCCTGGCGACAAGTAGCGATTGCGTGAGGAGAGTGCCAGGCCGTCGCGCTCGCGCACGATCGGCGCTCCAACGATTCGTGTCTGCAGGCCAAGGTCGCGAACAAGCTGCGTAACCATTTTGAGCTGCTGGTAATCCTTCTCGCCGAACAGGGCGATGTCCGGCTCGCATTGGATCAGGAGCTTGGCGACCACGGTCGCCACGCCGGGGAAAAACCGCGGGCGAACAGCGTCTTCCAGTCCGGCCGTGGCCACCCCTTCCGGCACGATCCGCGTAGCGAAGCCTTCCGGGTACATCGTTTCAAAATCCGGCGACCAAACCAGGTCGACTTTGAGCTTTGCCAAGGCCGCAAGATCGGCAGCAAAGGTCCGCGGATAGGTGGAAAGGTCCTCGTTGGCGGCAAACTGGGTCGGATTGACGAAAATGGAGACGATAACCCGATCGGCACGCCGTAGTGCGACGCGAACAAGGGAAAAATGTCCCTGGTGCAGCGCGCCCATCGTCGGCACCAGCGCAATGTTGTCGCCGCGTGCTCGCAGTGCCGCCACGGCGCGCCGCAGCGCCGGCAATTTGCGGATGACGAGCGGACGATGGCGCGTTCGTTTGGAAATTTTCTTCATGAAGTTGCCGCGCGAGCACACTTGAATGAGTTTCGTCGAAGCATCGCGTCGTTTACGATTAACTTATTTCACCGGATGTTGTATCTTGACGCCTCGCGTTGCAGAACCGAGAAGTGATCGCAACGCAGGGGTTGCGTTTCATGCTGATGCAGGCGGAGCTCGGCAAGCCCTTTTCGGCGCATGTCATAGTCCTCGGCAACGAAAAAGGCGGCTCCGGGAAGTCGACCACGGCCATGCACGTCGCCGTGGCGCTGCTTCAGGCCGGCCAGCGGGTCGCCACGATCGATCTCGATTCCCGGCAAAAGAGCTTTACTCACTACATCGACAATCGGCGCGATTGGGCCGCGCGGACCGGCATAAGACTGGAGATTCCGGTGCACTATTGCGTTGCACGCGGTTGCGGCACGCGGCTCGATGAGATTGAGGCGCAGGAATTCGCCGCCTTCGCCCGGGCCGTGAGTGCCGTGGAACAGAATCATGACTTCGTCGTCATCGATACGCCCGGCGCCGATTCTTACATGATGCGTCTTGCCCATTCGATGGCGGATACGCTGATCACGCCCTTAAACGACAGTTTCCTCGACTTCGACGTGCTTGGCACGATCGATCCGATCTCGTTCGAGGTCGCCGGCGTCAGCCACTATGCCGAAATGGTTCGCGAAGCGCGCCGTCAGCGCCGCCTGGTCGACGGCGGCCTCACCGATTGGATTGTGGTGCGCAATCGGCTCTCGACGCTCGGTTCGCGCAATCGCCGGCTGGTCGGAGAGGGGGTCGAAGCGCTCGCCAGGCAACTTGGCTTCCGCGCGGTCGATGGTTTCGCGGAGCGTGTCGTCTATCGCGAATTCTTCCCGCGGGGACTGACGGCGCTCGACGACCTCAACGAAGATACTTTGGGCTTGCGGCCCAATATTTCGCATGCGACGGCGCGCGACGAAGTCAAAACCATCATTGATGCGCTGCGCCTGCCGATCGACGAACGCGGCAAGCGCCGCGCCACGGCGCGCGCCGAATGGATCGCCGCCGCCGACAGGCCGCCCGAGAGCTACGATCTGCTCGCCGATTGAGCGCGCACCGGCCTGTGGGCCATTGCGCGGCGCGCCGGAGAGGGCCACCTTATGACCGGGGATGGGCTACCTTAAGTCGCGACTTGAGGTCTCCGCGATGAGCAATGGCAGCGAGCATAGGCCTGCGCCGGCCCGCCAGGAGAGCGCCCAGTCGAAAGCGGATGCGGTTGCGTCGCCGCGGGCCGAAATCGATCGCTTTATCGATCAAGTCAAAGCGCTTGGTCCTGCGGCCGAACCGGGGCGGCGCGGCCGGTTGATCTTTGCGCTTGACGCCACGATGAGTCGGCAGCCGACCTGGGACCAGGCCTGCAAGCTCCAGGCGGACATGTTCCGTGAAGCGGCGGCTGTCGGCGGCCTCGACATTCAGCTCGTCTACTATCGCGGCTTGTCGGAGTGCCGCGCCTCGCCCTGGCTCGCCGAAGCGGATCGGCTCGGCGCGCTGATGACCGGGATCGACTGCCGCGGCGGTCACACCCAGATCGCCAAAGTTCTTGCCCATGCCCGGCGCGAAAACGACAGGCGCAAGGTCGCCGTATTGGTCTTCATCGGCGACGCGATGGAGGAATCGCTCGACGACCTATGCGCGCGCGCCGGCGAGCTTGGCTTGCGCAATGTGAAGGCCTTCATGTTCCAGGAAGGCTACGACCCGGCCTGCGAGCGGGCCTTCCGCGAAATCGCTCGTCTGACGGGCGGGGCGTTCTGCCGCTTTGCGCCGGGCGCCGCCCACGAACTCGCCGAACTCTTGCGCGCGGCGGCAGCCTATGCCGCCGGTGGGCTCAAGGCGCTTGCCGATCTCAAATCATCCAGCACCGGCGCGGTCAGGCTGATCGAGCAGCTGAAATAGCCATGCCGGAAATCCTGCTTGGGCTTGTCGTCCTTCTCCTGTTGATGTGGGCCGCCAACGCTTTCGCCAAGGCCGATCCCAAACAGGCCGCCCGCATTTTGCGGGCCATCGCCGGCGGCGCCGCGCTGGTGCTGGCGGTGTTTCTCCTGTTCCGCGGCGAGATCGGCGTAGCGATCCCCATCGGCCTGTTCGGCCTCGGTCTATTCGGATGGGTGTCCCTGCCGGCGATTTTCGGAGCGCAAACACAACGAAGCACGGGCCAAGCCTCGCGCGTTCGCACGGCGTTTCTGGAAATGGAGCTCGATCACGACAGCGGCAAGATGCACGGCCGTGTCCTTGCCGGCAGTCAACAAGGCGCCTTCCTCGACGCGCTGGACCGTGCGACGCTTGTGAAATTATTGGGCGAGATCGACGGCGACAGCCGCGATCTACTTGCAACTTATCTTGACCGCAGGGAACCCGGCTGGGGTGAACACGCGCAGCGTGATGCGGACGCGGGCGGCGGGACGCGGCGCGCTGCCACCGGAAAAATGACTGAAGAGGAGGCCTATCAGATCCTTGGCATTCAGGGTGGGGCGAGCGCGGAGGAGATCACGCGTGCGCACCGGTCGCTGATGAAGAAACTGCATCCCGACCAAGGGGGGACGACGTATCTCGCGGCCCGCATCAATGAGGCCAAGGATGTTCTGCTTCGCCGCCATCGCTGAGGTACTCCATACGATCCTCGCGTGGTCTTCTGTCCTTCGCTGACGCTCCCGGCTTTTGAGGCGACTTATTTTAAGCGCCTCAGGACCCGTTGATCGGGTTTCTTATTGGAGAGGATTTTCAGGTGGTGGCGGCTGGCATTGCAGCATCCTCACGCAACGATCACTTCGAGACACATTCCGATCTTTCGGATCCTAGAGCGCATCGTTTCAAATCGAATCGATGGCGGCTCTTCGTATTTCATGGGGCATGCTTTTCGGAGAACCATGCCTTAGTCCTTCAACGCCATGCATGCGAAGTCGCTGCGCTTGAGCGTGCGGCATGCGGCCTCGGCCGTGGTCTTGTCGAATCCGGCAAATCGGGCGCGGTAGAGCGCTTTGTCGCCCTTCTGGACTTTTTCCGTGAAGGGGTCCTTGGAGGCGAGCGCCGCATGCGCTTTGACCTGCGCGGCGCTTAGGTGCCGTTTGGCTTCGTCCTCGTCGTCAAAAGCGCCGATCTGGATCATCCAGCCGCTATGCGTGGGGAGGGACTCCACGGCGCGGACGGAAGCCGGCTGCGCGGTGACCGGTTCTGCCGTAACGATGTCGGCCGCCGCAGGTTCGATCTGCGCCGGCTGTAGTCGCGCCGGTGCACTTTCGACGGGTTTTGCAACAGGATTTACCGGTGTCGGTTCGGCGACCACCGGAGCCGATACGGAACTTGCCGCTTGCGGCGCGATTTGCGTCGCGTTTTGGGCCGAAGGCGCGGACGCGTTCAAGTCCACGGCCGGCGCGGTGGATGCGATTTCGGCGTGAATCTGAGGTGCCGCCGGAGCCGACGCTTGCGAAAGCGCGGCGGGTCGCGGGATTGCCGCTGGCAAAGGAGCCGTCGGTTGCGGCGCCGGGGCCGCAACGGGCACCAGAGCCGGCATCGGCACAAGCGATGCGGTTTGCACCGGGGCGGTTCGATAAGAGACGGTCCTCACCAAGAGCGGCCGTATCGGATCGTTCGAGCCGGCTGCCACAGATGCCGTTGCCGTTACATGCTGCTCGGCGGCTGTAGGATGGTCGGCCCGCGGGAGCGTCGGCGACTTTGTCGGCGCGTCGTCGCGCCGGTCGGCCACTTCGGCGATCATCGGCGCGGTGCGCCGCAGCGCCGCCTCCTTGAGATGCGCGCCGATCAGTTCGCGCATGCGCGCGTCGCGTTCGGAGCCCGAGGGACCCCCCAAGACCACGGCAACGAGGTAACGTCCGTCACGATGGACCGATGTGAGCAGATTGAAGCCGGAAGCGTGGGTAAATCCGGTCTTGATGCCATCCACCCCCTCGACCGCTCCGAGAAGGTGGTTGTGGTTGCGCATCGCCTCGCCGTGATAGACGAAGGATTCGGTCGAAAAATATTTATAGTACCGCGGGAACCGCTCCTGAATCGCGCGGCCGAGAAGAGCTTGATCGCGGGCGGTAGTAATCTGGTCGTCGTCCGGCAGGCCTGACGCATTCACGTAGGTGGTGCGCGACATGCCGAGCGCACGAGCCTTCTGCGTCATCAATTTGGCGAAACTTTCCTCATCCCCGCCGAGATTTTCCGCGACCGCAACCGCTGCATCGTTGGCCGACTTGGTGACGATGCCTTTGATAGCATCCTCGACAGTGATGATTTGACCGGGCTTGAGATCGAGCTTGGTCGGAGACTGCTCAGACGCGTGTTCCGAAATTTTGAGAGGGCTATCGAGTTTCAACTTGCCGGCGTCGAGGCGCTCAAACAAGAGATAGAGCGTCATGACCTTCGTTAGAGAGGCCGGATGACGCGAAGCATCGGCACTGGTGGCTTGCAGCACCGCGCCGCTGTTGCCGTCCACAACGATCGAGGAATAGGGCGGCGAATAATCTTCTTCCCGCCGAGCGTGGCGATGGCCGTGGCCGGCATGCGCGTAACGGGCGTTATGCGAATAATGGACGTGGAGCCGATGGTGACGTCGTGCATCGGCGACATCGCTGGAAACGGTGAGCACCGCTGCGAGCGCAGCGATCGCCAAGAAGCAATAACGAAGCCCGTGGCGGGCCCCGAAATCCATCCATGTCATGACGTAACCCCGTCCCTAACCGCGCCTAACCCCGCGAGGCGACCCCTCTTATTTGCCGTTCTAGGAGCCGTGTTCGTCGTCCAGCCGCCGATTCGGCCAAATTTCGCCGGGAGACAAACAGCGCCCCAAATCCGGTTGTTACCCCTACAACTCGATCAAGCAGGTTAGGTAAACGCGGTTGCGAAAGGGTTAAGTCAACGCCGCGGCACCCATCCCGTTGCCGTTTTTGTGCAGCGCACTATCATTATCATCGATGCTGCAAACGGCCTTTTCAAGGCAAGGAACCTTCCTGGAAGCGACCCTGTGCGTCCCGGCGCAACAGGGGGCCCCGGCTTCGACGCGGCATCCCCGGGGGCAGACGCCAAAAAAGCGGAAATCCGGTCGGTGAAGGCGTGCGAGGCGGCGTTCAATTCGCGCCGCGGCCGACGTCGATGTCGCGCGAAAAAGCGTAAGCCGTTCGGGGGACCTGTCGGCCGCCCGTCCGGCTTCGGAATCATCTTGTCCTTCGCGCGGCGGCAGCCTTATTTGAGCCAGTCTCCGGCGCTTCCAAGGGCGCGCAGGCCGGTCTATCGATTCGACGTGCGATCCGCGCTAGCTTTGCGTGGCTGTCTGGAGTTGAGCGAATTCTCGAAGTCAAACGAAGTTTCGGAAGTTGAACGAACCAATGCCGCCGATTGACGTTAGACCTCGTGTACCGCCTCCCCGCCTGGCGGACGACGATCGTAAGCGCAAAGGCGATGGCGCGCCGGGGACCGGGGTCATCACCAAGACGAGGCCGCAGACGAAGCGGCCGAACCTCTATCGTGTTTTGCTGCTCAACGACGACTACACTCCGATGGAGTTCGTGGTGCATGTGCTCGAGCGCTTCTTCAACAAGGATCACGAAACGGCGCATCGGATCATGATGCACGTGCATCAACACGGTATCGGCGAATGCGGGGTCTTCACCTACGAGGTGGCGGAAACCAAAGTGACGCAGGTTATGGACTTTGCCCGAAAACATCAGCATCCTTTGCAATGCATCATGGAGAAGAAGTGATTCCCGGGGGAAGCGTCCAATACAAACGATGAGAAGTTGAAATGCCTACATTCTCGCGCAACCTTGAACAGTCGCTCCATCGGGCGCTGGCGCTCGCCAACGAACGCCACCACGAATATGCGACGCTCGAGCATCTGCTCCTTGCGCTGATCGAGGATCAGGACGCAGCCGCCGTCATGCGGGCGTGCAATGTCGATCTGGAAAAATTGCGTCGCAGTCTCATCGCCTACCTCGAATCCGAACTGGACAACCTGGTGACCGACGGGGCGGAGGACTCCAAGCCGACCGCCGGATTTCAGCGCGTCATCCAGCGTGCGGTCATTCACGTTCAGTCATCCGGCCGCGAGGAAGTCACCGGCGCCAATGTACTGGTTGCGATATTCGCCGAGCGCGAAAGCCATGCCGCCTATTTCCTGCAAGAGCAGGACATGACGCGTTACGACGCGGTCAACTATATCAGCCACGGCATCGCCAAGCGGCCCGGCCTCTCGGAAGCGCGTCCGGTGCGCGGCGCCGACGAAGATGCCGACGCGAAATCCGGCGACGAACCGAAGAAGAAGGGCGATGCGCTCGACGCCTATTGCGTTAACCTCAACAAGAAGGCGCGCGAAGGCAAGATCGATCCGCTGATCGGCCGCGAGGCGGAAATCAACCGCACCATTCAGGTGCTGTGCCGGCGGCAAAAGAACAATCCGCTCTTTGTCGGCGAAGCGGGCGTTGGCAAGACCGCCATCGCCGAGGGACTCGCGCGCCGCATCGTGCATGGCGAGGTGCCTGACGTTCTGCGCAACGCTACCGTCTTCGCGCTCGACATGGGTACGCTGCTTGCCGGCACGCGCTATCGCGGCGACTTCGAGGAGCGGCTGAAGCAGGTCATCAAGGAGCTCGAAGCCTATACGGGCGCGATTCTGTTCATCGACGAAATCCACACCGTGATCGGCGCCGGCGCGACGTCCGGTGGCGCCATGGACGCATCGAATTTACTCAAGCCTGCTCTGGCGTCCGGCACGGTGCGCTGCATCGGCTCGACGACCTACAAGGAGTATCGCCAGTATTTCGAAAAGGATCGGGCGCTGGTCCGCCGTTTCCAGAAGATCGACGTCAATGAGCCGACCATCCCCGACGCCATCGAAATCCTCAAGGGGCTAAAGCCCTATTTCGAGGACTATCACAAGCTCAAGTATACGAGCGATGCCATCAAGGCGGCGGTCGAACTCTCCTCGCGCTACATCCACGACCGCAAGCTGCCCGACAAGGCCATTGACGTGATCGACGAGTCAGGCGCGGCGCAAATGCTGCTGCCGGAAAACAAGCGCAAGCGGACCATCGGGCTCAAGGAAATCGAGACGACGATCGCCACCATGGCGCGCATTCCGCCGAAAGCGGTGTCGAAGGACGATGCCGAGGTCCTGCGCAATCTCGAAGAGACGCTCAAGCGCGTGGTCTACGGGCAGAACAAGGCGATCGAAGCGCTGGCGGCTTCGATCAAGCTTGCCCGCGCCGGCTTGCGCGAGCCGGAAAAGCCGATCGGCTGCTATCTGTTCTCGGGCCCGACCGGCGTCGGCAAGACCGAAGTGGCGAAACAACTTGCGGCCACGCTCGGCGTCGAGCTCATCCGTTTCGACATGTCGGAATATATGGAGCGCCATACCGTATCGCGGCTCATCGGCGCGCCGCCCGGCTATGTCGGGTTCGACCAGGGCGGGCTGCTTACCGACGGCGTCGACCAGCATCCGCATTGCGTGCTGCTGCTTGACGAGATCGAAAAGGCGCATCCGGATTTGTTCAATGTGCTGCTGCAGATCATGGATCACGGCAAGCTGACCGACCACAACGGCAAGCAGGTCGACTTCCGCAACGTCATCCTGATCATGACCACCAATGCCGGGGCTTCGGACCTGGCGCGGGCGGCCTTCGGCTTCACGCGCACCAAGCGCGAGGGCGACGACATGGAGGCGATCACGCGGCTGTTTGCGCCCGAGTTCCGCAACCGGCTCGACGCGATCATCACCTTTGCGCATCTGCCGCCCGAGATCATCGCCATGGTGGTCGAGAAATTCGTGCTGCAGCTCGAAGCGCAGCTCGCCGATCGCGATGTCACGATCGAGTTGACCGACGAGGCGACTAAGTGGCTGATCGCGAACGGCTACGACGAACTGATGGGCGCGCGGCCGATGGCCCGCGTGATCCAGGAGCACATCAAGAAGGGGCTCGCCGAGGAAGTCCTGTTCGGCCGCCTCAAGGGCGGCGGCCATGTGCGCGTCATCGTCCTCACCGACGAAGCCGGCAACAGCAAGCTCAGTTTCGACTATCCGGACGGTCCGGTGAAGCCGCGGCCGGAGAAACTGCCCGAGCCGCGGCGCGCCAAGCCGAAGCGGCGCTCTTCGCCGCGGCGCAAGCCGCCGGGGGGCGGCGACGACACGCCGCCGCGGCGCGGCACTGTTCCGAAGGTGCCGCTCGTCAAGGTGTGAGGAATTTTCACCGGCGGGCGGTCAATTCACCCGCCGGTATCGTCTCAATTCGCGGACAAACCAGACGGCAAGCAAAGGCAGCGCGGCGGCGGTCGCGAGAAAGAGCGGCTGGGCGCCGGCGCGATCGATGACGAGCGCGCCGGCCGCGACGCCGGCCGTCTGCCCGATGTAGAGCGCGGACGAGAACAGGCCCACGGCAGTGCCGCGCGCTTGCGGCGTCATTTGCGTGGCGTTGGTCTGCAGCGTGTTGTGCAGCATGTAGAAGCCGAGCCCGATGGCCGTCGTCGCGATGGGCGCGAGCCACCAGACTGGCGCCGTGGCCAGCACGACATAGGCCGCCGCGAGAATGAAACCGCCGGCAATGGCAAGCCCGCTCTGGCCGAGCCGATAGACGAACAGTTTGACCAGTCCGGCAAAGAGCAGGCCGCCGATGCCGAAACAGGCGACGATGGCGCCAACGAGCGAGAAACTCAGGCCGAAGCCGAGGCGGAGATAAGCGCCGATATAAGCGAAGGCTCCCCAGGCCAGCGCGCCCTCGATGAAGCCGGCGATGATGACGACGCGCGCGAAAGGATTGGAAAGAACGGCGCTATAGCCACCGATGAAGCCTTTCGCGCTATGCGTGCCGGACTTGCGGGTCTGCGGGTTGACGGCGAGCTCCAAGAACAGGCCCGCGGCCGACAGCGCGAAGAGGCCGGCGAGCACGAAGAACACATTGCGCCAGCCGAGGAGGTCGCCCAGAACGCCGCCGGCCGCTTGCCCAAACAACTGTCCGAGAATTTGACCCGAGATGAATCGCCCCAAGATCTGCTGCAAGCGGTCGTGCGGGGCGACGTCGCCGACATAGGCCATTGCGATGGGGATGACCCAGCCGGCGGCCGCGCCGGTGGCAAGCCGCGCCAAGGCCAGTTGCGGTAAGGTCGACGCGGTTCCGCAAATTGCCACCAGCGCCGCGCCGATGGCGCAAGTCAGCGCAACGGTCCGATATTTGCCGAACCGGTCGCTGAGCGGGCCGATGACGAGTTGGACGGAGCCGTGGGTCACGGCATAGGCGGTCACCACCATGGCGGCCAAGCCCACGGTGGTATGCAGATCGGCCGCAATCTGCGGCAGGAGCGAGTCCATGACCCGGACCTGCGCTTGACTGGCAAAACCCGCGACCGCAAGGAGCGCAATCGCGCGCGTCGGCGTCTTAGGCGGCGTTTTGGCGGGTGGAACGATCGCTGGCGAATAGAGCACGGGGGAAGGTTGACCTTGAGCTTATTGGAGCCGGACGGCGCGGAAGCGCTGGCGGCGTTGACACTCTGCGGGGCACAGGCTTTCTAACCCGCACCAAAGTGACGCGACAATGATCGAAAACAGATACCAGCCGTCCGAAGTTGAGCGGCGCATTTACGCTGCTTGGGAAGCTGCCGGCGCTTTCCGCGCCGGCAGGCCGGAGCGCGCCAAGGCCGCGCCCTATTGCATGGTCATCCCGCCGCCAAACGTCACCGGCTCCCTGCATATGGGCCATGCGCTCAACAACACGCTGCAGGACATCCTCTGCCGGTTCGAGCGCATGCTCGGCAAGGACGTGCTGTGGCAGCCGGGAACTGATCATGCCGGCATCGCCACCCAAGCGGTGGTCGAGCGCCAGCTCATGGAACGGCAGGAGCCGAATAGCCGCGCCATGGGCCGCGAGGCGTTCATCAAGCGCGTCTGGGAGTGGAAGGCGGAATCGGGCGGCACGATCATTAGCCAGCTCAAGCGGCTCGGCGCCTCCTGCGACTGGTCGCGCGAGCGCTTCACCATGGATGAGGGCCTGTCGCGCGCGGTGCTCAAAGTCTTCGTTGCGCTCTACCGCGAAGGCCTCATCTACAAGGACAAGCGGCTCGTCAACTGGGATCCCAAGCTGAAGACGGCGATTTCCGATCTCGAAGTCCAGCAAGTCGAAACCAAAGGCCAGCTTTGGCACATCAAATATCCGATCGAAGGCAGCGACGATTTCATCGTCGTCGCGACGACGCGGCCCGAAACCATGCTCGGCGACGTGGCGGTCGCGGTGCATCCGCACAACGAACGGCTCAAGCATCTGATCGGCAAGACCGCGATTGTGCCACTTGCGGATCGTCCCGTTCCTATTGTTGGGGACGAATATGCTGATCCTGAAAAGGGTACTGGTGCGGTCAAAATTACACCAGCGCACGATTTTAATGATTATGAGGTTTGGCAGCGTCACCGGTACGATAGCACGTGGCGATATCCACCAATCAACGTGTTCGCGCCTGATGGAAGTCTGCTGCTTGATCCTAATATTGATTTTAAGCGAGGCAATCCGACTGCAGAGAGGTTACGGACGATTAAGGAATATAACGGCCTTGACCGATTTCTGGTTCGCAGAAAGATCGTCGAAAGACTCCAAGCGCTGGAGCTTATAGATAAGATAGAGCCACACACATATGCTGTTCCGCACGGGGATCGATCAAATGCGGTTATTGAGCCGTATCTCACTGATCAGTGGTATGTCGACGCAAAGAAACTAGCAAAGCCGGCAATTGAAGCCGTTCGCGCTGGTCAGACAAAATTTGTGCCTTCACAATGGCAGGCGACATTTTTCAATTGGATGGAAAACATCCAACCGTGGTGTATTTCGAGACAGATTTGGTGGGGCCACCAAATACCTGCTTGGTATGGATTCAAGATCAACGAGAATCGGCAAATCCTTCTTGGGAGCAGTAATGAATTCAAGCAAATTTATGTACCGTTTGTTGCAGAATCACAGGACGAAGCGCTCGAACTAGCGCGCAAGTATTACAGCGTCTCCGATGTGGCGCTTGCCGCAAACGATCGCGAAGCACTTGATTGTATAGACCACGCTAAAGGTACCAAATTCGCAATTTGGCGCGATCCCGACGTACTCGATACTTGGTTCTCCTCGGCGCTGTGGCCGTTCTCGACGCTTGGCTGGCCCGACCAAACGCCAGAGCTGAAACGCTTCTATCCCACCAGCGCGCTCGTCACCGGCTTCGACATCATCTTCTTCTGGGTCGCGCGCATGATGATGATGGGGCTGCATTTCATGAAAGAAGTGCCGTTCCGCGACGTCTATATCCATGCGCTGGTGCGCGACGAGCGCGGCCAGAAAATGTCGAAGTCGAAGGGCAACATCATCGATCCGCTGCAAGTGATCGACGAATACGGCGCCGACGCCTTGCGCTTCACGCTCGCAGCCATGGCGGCGCAGGGACGCGATATCAAATTGTCAGCGCAGCGCGTCGAAGGCTATCGCAATTTCGCGACTAAGCTCTGGAATGCGGCGCGCTTTGCCGAAATCAATCAATGCAAGATAGTCGAAGGTTTTGATCCCTACTCAGTGAAAATATTGGTCAATAAATGGATTATCACGCAGTTTGGAGACACGCTCGGCAACCTTGAAAAGGCTTTGGACGATTACCGCTTCAATGATGCTGCCAACAGCATCTATCAGTTTGTTTGGAGCTTGTACTGTGATTGGTATTTAGAGCTCACCAAACCAATTTTCGTGGGGCTGGACGAAGAAGCCAAACGCGAAACTAGAGCGACGGTTGCCTACATCCGTGATCAAATCTTGAAGGCCTTGCACCCGTTCATGCCATTTGTCACGGAAGAGCTTTGGTGTGTGACAGAAAGCGGGCGCCAAGAGCCTATGCTTGCGCTTTCCAAATGGCCAAGTGAGCAGCCTCATTTTTCGGATGCACATGAAGAGGTGGGCTGGCTCATCGAGCTTGTAAGCGCCATTCGTTCAGTGCGCGTCGAAATGAACGTGCCGGCAGGCTCGTTGATTCCACTCGATCTGATAAATCCATCGGAGACGACGCTAAAAAGAGCAAGAATTTGGGATGACGCGTTAAATCGGCTAGCGAGAATATCAGGGACTTTCACTCGCTCGGCCCCGCAGCCGGCATCCGTACAGCTTGTCGTTGGAGGCGAAGTCGTAGCCCTTCCGCTCAAAGGCATCATCGATCTCGCTGCCGAGCGCGCCCGTCTCGCCAAGGAAATGGCGAAGTGCGACGCCGACATCGCGCGCGTCGACGCCAAGCTCGGCAATCCCAATTTCGTGGCGCGCGCGCCGGAAGACGTGGTCGAGGAAGAGAAGGAAAAGCGCGAAGAGGCGCGGGCGCGTAAAGCCAAGATCGCCGAAGCCTTGCAGCGGCTCGAAGGGGCGGTTTGAGTTGATCGCATGAGGATATTTGTCGCCGGTGCGAGCGGCGCCATCGGCCGGCGGCTCACGCCGCTATTGCTTGCCGCAGGCCACAGCGTCACCGGCATGACGCGTCACCGGGAAACTGCACGCGCGCTCGAAGCGGACGGTATTATCGCGGTCACCGTCGACGTGTTCGACGCCGGCGCGCTTAAGCGCGCCGTGGTGAACGCCGAGCCGGACGTCATCATCCACCAATTGACAGATCTGCCTCGCGCCCTCGACAACGAGGCCCAGCTTAGTGCGGCTTATCCACGCAATGCGCGCATTCGCATCGAGGGCACGCGCAACCTCATCGCCGCCGCGCAGGCTGCCGCGGCGCGACGGCTCATCGTGCAAAGCATCGCCTTCGGCTATGCGCCCGGTGGCGAGCCCCATTCCGAAGCCGATCCGCTCAATGTCGCGGACGGTCCTCGCGCGGTCACGGTGCAGGCCGCCGCGGAGATGGAGCGCCAGGTGCTGATCTCGGGAATGGAGTCGATCGTGCTGCGTTACGGCTTCTTCTACGGTCCCGGCACATGGACCGACGGGCCAAGCCGCAAGCCGCCGGTGCATGTCGATGCCGCCGCCCACGCCGCGTTGCTGGCGGTGACGCGGGGCGCGACTGGCGTCTACAACATTGCCGACGCCGATAGCACCGTTTTAATTACGAAGGCTCGCACCGAACTTGGCTTCGATCCGGCTTTCAGGTTGCCGCCTTGAAAGGCTTGCTGAGGAAGCGCGAGTCCTTCAGCCCATAGCGCCACGGTCTTTCCACCGCTTTGGTGATCCCGATGCGCGGCCCGGCGACGATGTCGACCGCGCCGGTTCGCGCCAAAAGCTCAAACGGCGGTTCGTCCAGAGCCAGGCCGTCATGTGCTCCGGTGATTCCCAGCGCTTCGCAGACGCGGCCGGGACCGGAGCAAAGCAGCCGTACATCGGAAAGGCCGCGCCGCCGGCGCATGCGCGGCAGTCCGGCGCTAGGTTCGAGCGCCCGGATCAAAACGGCGCTGGCCGAGCCTTCGGCTTCGCAGACGAAGTTGAGGCACCAGTGGATGCCGTAAGAGCGGTAGACATAGGCATAGCCGGGCGGGCCGAACATGATCGAATTGCGTGCCGTCGGGCCGCGAAAGCTATGCGCCGCCGGGTCGGTATGGTGGTACGCCTCGACTTCGACCAGCCGACCTCCCACGCCATTGAACAGGAGCGTCACGCCGATCAGGTCTGGCGCGACTTCATGGACGCTGCGGCGGAAGAAAGCTTTGGTCAGGCGCTTGGGCACGGCTGATCGTCGCAAGCGATGAACCTTTTGGTAAATCGCTGATTAACAACATAGCTTTCGGTGCAGTGAATCTGTGGCTTTGCGGACACAGCGATACAACATTTAATCTTACCACCGTGCAATCACCGCGAGTGCCCCTTTTTAGCCATAGGATTTCTCGACACCGAAGTTCGCGCGATTATTCTGTCGGGCGGACCGTCGCCTGAAGGCGTTGTGTGAGTAAACCCGAGACTCGAACGGCAACGACTGTTCAGGATCGGATGGGAGGAGCGAGGGGCCGGTTTGGCCCGCTTTATTTTGATGGACGCGAAATCGGACTTGAAATTGCGGCTGCCAAGCCGCCACGCCACCGAAGGCGCCGATCGCGCGCCCCACCGCGCGTTCTATTACGCCATGGGGCTGACGCGCGAGCAAATCCATCAACCCTTCGTCGGCGTGGCTACATGCTGGAACGAGGCGGCGCCCTGCAACATCGCGCTGATGCGCCAGGCTCAGGCGGTGAAGCTCGGGGTCGCGTCCGCGGGCGGCACGCCGCGCGAATTCTGCACCATTACCGTGACCGACGGCATCGCAATGGGCCATGCCGGCATGAAGTCGTCGTTGCCCTCGCGCGAAGTGATCGCCGATTCGGTGGAATTGTCGGTGCGCGGCCATTCTTATGACGCGTTGATCGGGGTCGCCGGCTGCGACAAGTCGCAACCCGGCATGATGATGGCGATGTGCCGCCTCAACGTGCCGTCGATCTACATCTATGGCGGCTCGATCCTGCCCGGCACCTTCAAAGGGGCTCCGGTTACCATCCAGGACGTCTACGAGGCGGTCGGTAAGCACTCGATCGGCGCGATGTCGGACGCCGATCTGGAGACGCTCGAACAAAATGCCTGCCCCTCGGCCGGCGCGTGCGGTGCACAATTCACCGCCAATACGATGGCGACGATTTCCGAGGCGATCGGGCTTGCTTTGCCCTATTCGGCCGGCGCGCCGGCGCCTTACGAGATTCGCGACAAGTTTTGCGCGCTTGCGGGCGAAATGATCATGGATCTTTTGGCCAAGAACATCCGCCCGCGCGACATCATTACCCGCAAAGCGCTGGAAAATGCGGCGGCCGTCGTCGCCGCGACCGGCGGCTCGACCAATGCCGCCCTGCATCTACCCGCAATTGCCAACGAATGTGGCGTGAAGTTCGACCTTTTCGACGTCGCTGAAATCCTGAAAAAGACACCTTATATCGCGGATTTAAAGCCATCCGGCCGTTATGTCGCCAAAGACATGTTCGAAGCTGGGGGCGTTCCGCTGCTGATGAAGACCCTGCTCGACCATGGCTTCCTGCACGGCGACTGCCTCACGGTCACCGGGCGGACGATCGCCGAGAACCTGAAATCGGTGAAGTGGAACCCCGATCAGGCCGTCATTTGGCCCGCCGACAAGCCGATCCTGCCCACCGGCGGCGTCGTCGGACTGAAAGGCAATCTCGCGCCCGACGGTGCCATCGTGAAAGTTGCCGGCATGGAGCGCCTGCGATTTTCCGGTCCGGCGCGGTGCTTTGACGGCGAAGAAGCGTGTTTCGAGGCGGTGAAGAACAAGAAGTACAAGGAAGGCGACGTGTTGGTCATCCGCTACGAGGGCCCCAAAGGCGGCCCCGGCATGCGCGAAATGCTTTCGACGACGGCCGCCCTCTACGGACAGGGCATGGGCGCCAAGGTCGCGCTGATTACCGATGGCCGCTTCTCCGGAGCGACGCGCGGTTTCTGTGTCGGCCATATCGGCCCGGAAGCGGCGGTCGGCGGACCGATCGCGCTTGTGCGCGACGGCGATATCATCACGCTCGATGCCGAAAAGGGAACGCTCGAGGTCGATCTGAGCGAAGCCGAATTGAACAAGCGCGCCAAGGAATGGAAGCCGCGCGCCGAGGAATATACTTCGGGCTATTTGTGGAAGTATGCCCAGCAAGTGGGACCGGCGCGGCAAGGCGCGCTGACCCATCCGGGCGCCGCTGCGGAGAAGGTGTGCTATGCGGATATCTAGCGCGCTCCTCCGTATCGCGGCCGGAAGTGGTTTGATCGGCCTTCTAGCCGGGACCCTCGCCTTTGGCGTCGAGCGGGCCTTCGCATTCGACGGCACCACGTCACCGACAACCCCGGTGTTGGTGGCGCCGAGTGACGGTGCGCGCAGTGCCGCCCCGCGAGCGCCAGAGAACGCCCAGAAGCCGATTTCGCTCAACGCGCTCCAATACGCCGCCGAGCAGGGACAACCGGTCGCGCAGTGGAAGCTCGGCCGCATGTACGCGGATGGCGACGGCGTGCCGCGCGATGATCTGCGCGCTTTCAACTATTTCAGCCAGATCGCGAACACGCACCCCGACGAAGCGCCCGGCACGCCGCAAGCGCGTTTCGTCGCCAACGCCTTCGTCGCGCTTGGGCGTTACTACCTGACCGGCATACCCGATTCGAAAATCGCCGCCGATCCGGCGCGCGCGCGCGATATGTTCGGCTATGCGGCGACTTATTTCGGCGATGCGGATGCGCAGTACGAACTCGGCCGGCTTTATCTCAGCGGATCGCTGGGCGATCCGCGCCAGGCGGCGCGTTGGTTCCAGTTGGCCGCGACCAAGGGGCATTGCCGCGCCGAAGTCGCGCTGGGCGATATGCTGTTCCAGGGCCAAGCCGTGCCGCGACAGGCGGCGCGCGGCCTGATGTGGCTGACGCTCGGCCGTGACTGCGCGGGTCCCGACGAGACCTGGGTCAAGCCGCTCTATGACAGCGCCTTTAAGCGCGCGAGCGACGACGAGCGCGCCATGGCGCTCGTTTACCTCGAAGATTGGCTGAAGGGCCGGCGCGAATAACTACTTCGCCTCGATTCCCAGATCGATCCATACCGGAACGTGATCGGATGGCTTTTCCCACGTCCGGACGTGACGGTCGATGCCCGCGTCGATAAGGCTATCCGCCGCCACGGGTGACAGCAGCACGTGGTCGATGCGGATGCCGTTGTTCTTCTGCCAGGCGCCGGCCTGATAGTCCCAGAATGTGTACAGGCCGGGATCGTCGGTGGTGGCGCGGATCGCATCGGTCAGGCCGAGATTGAGCAAAGCGCGGAATTCGTCGCGCGTGCGTTGAAGGTACAAGGCGTCGTTGACCCAGGCTTGAGGATTGCGGGCGTCGGCGGGCGCCGGGATGACATTGTAGTCTCCCGCCATGACTAGCGGCTCTTCCAGCAGAAGCCGCTCGCGCGCGTAAGCGGCGAGCCGCTTCATCCAGCCGATCTTATAAGTGTATTTGTCCGTTTCTGGCGGATTGCCGTTGGGCAGGTAGATGCTGGCGACGCGCATCGCGCCGCGCGCGGTCGAGACGACGCCTTCGATGAAGCGGGCGTGATCGTCTCGATCGTCGCCGGGCAGGCCGCTGCTGATCTCGTCGAATGGGAATTTCGACAATAGCGCGACGCCGTTGAAAGTCTTTTGCCCGTGGACCGCGAGATTGTAACCGAGCGCCTCGAACGGCTCGCGCGGAAATGCCTCGTCGACGCATTTCGTTTCCTGCAGGCAGACGATGTCCGGCTTGCGCTCGGCAAGCCAAGCGACCGCGGAATCGATGCGCTGCTTGATCGAATTGACGTTCCAGGTGGCGATACGCACGGAAGTCTTGAAGGTTCTAAAGAGAGAAACTCGTGCCGCAGCCGCACGAAGCAGTCGCCTTCGGATTGTTGACCTTGAAGGACGACCCGATCAAATCGTCGACGAAGTCGATTTCGGAGCCGGCCATGTAGGCGAGCGACATCGGATCGATCAGGATCGTCGCGCCGTTCTTTTCGATCACGAAGTCGTCTTCGGCTCGCGCGCGTTCGGTGTCGAATTTATATTGAAATCCGGAACAGCCGCCGCCCTCGACGCTAATCCGCAACATCGTGCCGGCGGGTTCGCGTTGGAGGATTTCGCCGATCTTTTGCGCCGCTCGCTCGGTCACGGTAACCCCGGTAGCGGCGACATTGGCGTGAGTGACCTCGGCTGAGGTGGCGTTGGCCGTCATTTTGTCTCCGATGTGCAATCGCCCGATTGCAACGCTCGCAACACGATAGTTAAGTGTGCCGGAACCGAAGGTCAATCGCCGCCAGGCGCGGTGAAGACGGTGCAAGCCAATGATTTCGCCAGCGCCTTATGCGTGCGATCCGGAGCACAGCCGCGGCCGGCTGCATGCCGAGCCGGCGAGCAAAACCCGCAGCGCCTTTCGCCGCGATTGCGATCGCATCATCCATGCGACCGCGTTCCGCCGTCTCAAGCATAAGACCCAGGTGTTCGTTTTCGACGAAGGCGACCACTATCGCACGCGGCTGACCCATACGCTCGAAGTCACGCAGATCGCGCGCGCTCTCGCCCGCCGGTTGCGCCTCGACGAAGATCTCGCGGAAGCGCTGGCATTGGCGCACGATCTCGGCCATCCGCCATTCGGTCATGCCGGCGAGCGCGCGCTCGATTTCTGTTTATCGGCGTTCGGCGGTTTCGATCACAATGCGCAAACGCTTCGCGTGGTGACGGTGCTGGAACGGCGCTATCCAGGCTTCGACGGCTTGAATCTCACCTGGGAAACGCTCGAAGGGTTGGTGAAGCACAACGGCCCGCTCATCGATCGCGGCGGCGCGCCGCTTGTTCGCTATCGCCGTCACGGAGTCCCGGCGACCATTCTCGACTATGCCCGGCTGCAGGATCTTCAGCTCTGGAGTTTCGCGAGCGCGGAGGCGCAGGTCGCCGCGGTCGCCGACGACATTGCCTATGACGCGCACGACATCGACGACGGATTGCGCGCGCGGCTTTTCCGGCTCGACGATATTGCGGCGGTGCCGCTGCCGGGTCGGATCATCGGCGAGATACGAAAGGCCTTTCCCGCATTGGACGACGACCGCCTGGTCCACGAATTGATCCGCCGGCTCATCGGTGTCCTCATCGACGACGTTGTTGCAGAAAGCGAAGGCCGGCTTCACAAGCTCGCGCCGCAGTCCGCCGACGACGTGCGGCAGGCCCACGCGCCGGTTGCGGGCTTTTCCAGCGCGGTGGAAGAGGGTGACCGCGCCATCAAAAGTTTCCTTGCAGAGCACATGTATCGTCATGCGCGCGTCGTGCGCGTGATGGAGCTGGCCGCCGCGGTTGTGCGCGACCTGTTCGCGCGCTACCGCGACCGGCCGAGCGATTTGCCGCCCGAGTGGAACGAAAGCCTCGCCGGGCTGGATGAGGCTTCCCGGGTGCGCCATATCGCCGATTTCATCGCCGGAATGACGGACCGCTATGCGCTCGCCGAGCACGCCCGGCTTTTTGACTTAACTCCGGAATTGCGTTAGGCGCGCGGCGCGCGTCGTCCGCCCGGATCCACATTGGCAACGCAGCCCATGTTCGCAGCTCATGTCCCCAGCTAATGGCCGCTAGCAACGTTTTTGCCGAAATACTCGCGCGCGTTCGCGCGGCGAACGAAGCGTTGATCGCCGCCGGCGCCTTGCCGCCGGGCATCGATCAATCGCGTGTCGCGGTGGAGCCGCCGCGCGACGCCGCGCACGGCGACATGGCGACGAACGCGGCCATGGTGCTTGCCAAGGATTGCGGCCGCAAGCCGCGCGAATTGGCCGACATGATCGCGGAAAAACTTCGCGCCGATCCCTTGATCGAGAAAGTCGAAGTGGCCGGACCGGGATTCATCAATCTTACGCTGCGGTCCGCTGCGTGGATCGACGCCCTGCGAACCGCGGTGAGGCTTAACCGGAACTACGGCAAGGCCGACAGCGGCGCCGGCGTGCCGGTCAACGTCGAATATGTTTCGGCAAATCCGACAGGGCCGATGCATATCGGTCATTGCCGCGGCGCCGTTTTCGGCGATGCGCTCGCCAATTTGCTTGCATTCACCGGATTTGCGGTGACGCGCGAATACTACATCAACGACGCGGGCGTGCAGGTGGACCAGCTCGCGCGTTCCGCGTTCCTGCGCTACCGCGAGGCGCTGGGCGAATATATCGGCCCAATTCCCGATGGCCTTTATCCGGGCGAGTATCTCAAGCCGGTCGGCGCCGCGCTCGCGGCCGAATATGGAAAGGCGCTCGCGACACAATCGGAAACGGCGTGGCTGCCCGTTGTTCGTGAAAAGGCCATCGCGATGATGATGGCGACGATTCGCGACGATCTCGCCGCCCTGAACGTGAAGCCGGATGTGTTCTTTTCGGAACGCTCATTGCTCTCCGGCAATGTGGATCGCGTGGCCGCCGCGATCGGATGGCTGCGCGAACGGGGCTATGTCTATGAGGGTCGCCTGCCGCCGCCGAAGGGCGTCCCGCCGGAGGATTGGGAAGATCGCGAACAAACCCTGTTCCGTTCGACCGCGTTCGGCGATGACGTCGACCGCGCCCTTAAGAAGTCGGACGGCTCCTACACCTATTTCGCGTCCGATATCGCCTACCATCGCTCCAAGCTCGAACGGGGGTTTCGCTCGCTGATCGATGTTTGGGGGGCCGACCATGCTGGTTACATCAAGCGCATGCAGGCGGCCGTGGCGGCGCTGAGCGACCGCGCCGCGGAACTCGACGTCAAGGTCATCCAGCTCGTCAAGCTCTTACGCGCGGGCGAGCCGGTGAAAATGTCGAAGCGGGCAGGGGAGTTCGTGACATTACGTGATGTCGTGGACGAGGTTGGACCCGACGCGGTCCGCTTCATGATGTTGTTTCGCAAGAACGACGCCGTGCTCGACTTCGACCTTGCCAAAGTGCTTGAACAGTCCCGCGATAACCCCGTCTTCTACGTACAATACGGCCATGCGCGCGCGCAGTCGGTCTTTCGCAATGCGCGGGCCGTGTTTGCGGATCTTCCGCGAGATATTGCCGATTTGGTTAACGTCGCCGCTTTGGACCGGCTGAGCGACCCAGCCGAGCTTGCGCTCATGCGCCGCATCGGGCTTTACCCGCGGACGGTCGCCGCCGCCTCGGCGGCCCACGAGCCGCACCGGATAGCCTTTTACCTGTTCGATTTGGCAAGCGAATTTCATTCACTTTGGACCCTGGGCAATGCCTCGCCACATTTACGCTTCATTATCCAGAATGATCGAGAACTGACCGAGGCTCGTCTTGTGCTCGTACAAGGCGTGGCGACTGTGCTCGCGTCGGGGCTGGCGTTACTTGGCGTCAAAGCGCCAAACGAAATGCGCTAATTCCTCGCCGCGACCCGGGTTGCCGCCGAGGCCGCGAGCGGCTGAAATGGGGCGAGGGTTTTTGAAGTTTCTCTATCGCGTAAACGCCTGAAAACGAGGCGAACCCTATGGCTGAACACGATCGGCGTTCCTACCGTTCCCGCGACCTCCTTGCTCCCCGCAATTCCGAAGCGTCCGCGCGGGTCCAACCCGACGATCCGCTTGCCGACTTGGCGCGTCTTATTGGGCAAAGGGGGCCGATGAATGATCGCGACGGCGACGATCCGGCCGATTCGGTTCGCCCTCTCGATGCGCGAAACGCCGGCGCGCGCCACTCTGCGCGTGAAGCAGCGCGCGAACCGTTGCGCGCCACGCGGCCGCCTGCGGCGCCGCCGGCGCCAAACATGAATGCGTCGCGCGATGTTGGTTATGCAAAAGCTCATGCCTATCGCGACACAGGAGAATCCCACGTCTTCCCGTCGGAACCCCAGATCTTTCCCTCTCGCTCAGCCGACGGACGCCATCAAGACGACCGCCGTTACGACGATGAGTCTCGCCATCAGGACGACAGTCGTTACGGGACCGATGGTAGCTATCAGGACGACAGTCGTTACGACCATGACGGCACCCGGTCCGAAGGCACGAGCGACTACGACTATGGCGATGATGGGCATGATTACTCGAACGATCATGCCTACGCGGACGATGCAGGCTACGCCGCCGAGGACTACGAGGATGAAGCTCCTAGCGGGGGCAAGCGCGGCGCCTTCATTCTCGTAGCGACGGTATTCATCTTAGCGGTGCTCGGGACCGCAGGCGCCTTTGGCTACCGCGCTATATTCGGCGACTCGATGCTGCCGTCGCTGCCGCCAATCATCAAGGCGGAAGGGGGCCCGAACAAGATCGTACCCACCGCTCCTGGCGCGCAGGGCAAGTCTTTCGGCCAGGCGGATGTGAACAGCGGAGACTCGGACGAAAAGCTCGTCTCGCGTGAAGAACAACCGGTCAATATTCCGCCGCCGGCCGCGGAGACGACGCCACGGATCGTCTCGACCGTGCCCGTCTTTCCCGATTCGGCGGCGAATATTGGCCCTGGATCTGCTGTAACGGGCTATCCCATAGGGCCCATGGCTTCAGCAGGCCCTGGCGCCTTTCCGCCGGCTAATCCCGTAGGCACCGCGCCCACCACCGTGGCCCCGAATTCCGCTCCCACTCCTGCCCTAGCCGCTCCGACTGCCGCTCCCGGTCCGGCGGCAGCAGCCCCGGCCCCAGCCACCCCGTCGGCGGCCAAGAAGATCCACACCGTCGCTATCCGGTCGGATCAATCGGATGCCGGCGATATGACATCCTCCACGCAGGACAGACGTACGGCCAAACCGTCCCCCGCGACCGACGCGAACGCGCCGCTCTCGATCGTTCCATCGGGAGGCGACTCGGCTCCGCCAGCCGCCGCGCATCCAACGCATAGCGCTCCGGCCCACCCGGTCCCGCTCGCTACTGCAGCCGCGAACGCGAACGAAGCCACTGCGCCCGCCCCGGCGCCTGCCATTGCGCCTGCCCCGGCGCCTGCAGCGGCTGGTGGCGGCTACGCCGTTCAGGTTTCGTCGCAGCGGAGCGAAGCCGAAGCTCAGGACTCGTTCCGGGCTCTGCAAGCCAAATATCCGGACGTGCTTGGTGGACGCCAGCCGATCATTCGCAAGGCCGACCTGGGCGCCAAGGGGGTCTATTATCGAGCCTTGGTTGGGCCCTTTGCGTCGGCGGAGGAGGCCACGGGCATGTGCTCGAACCTCAAAGCGGCCGGCGGCAGCTGCCTCGTCCAGAAGAACTGACCGGCGCTGGCTGCGCCGGCGAATGGCCTGTGTGCTTGAATCGCTGCCGCACTCACTATTTAGTGGGGCATGAACTCCGGTCGCCGGTTCGCAATCGGGCTAATTCCGCAGCCGGCTGACAGCGCCTGATCTGGCCTAAGTTACTATAAATGCTAGCTTTTATCACTGGCCTCTCGGGACCTGCGCTCACGAGTACAGAACGCCGCTTTCTGCAGGACGCTGACCCCTGGGGCCTCATCCTCTTCAAGCGCAACGTTACGACGCCCGACGATGTGCGGCGCCTTGTCGGAGACGCCCGTGCTGCGCTTGGGCGCGAGGCGCCGGTCCTGATCGACCAAGAGGGCGGCCGAGTCCAACGCCTCGGGCCGCCCCATTGGCCCGCTTATCCACCGGGGGCAGCTTACGGCGTGCTGTTCGACCGCAATCGCTCAGCGGGGCTTGCGGCGGCGAGGCTCGGGGCGCGGCTGATCGCCGAGGATTTGGTGCAGCTCGGCATCGATGTCGATTGCGCGCCGGTTGCGGATGTGCCGATCGCGGCAGCCGATCCGATCATCGGCGATCGGGCCTATGGCGCGGATGCCGCCAAAGTATCCGCGCTCGCTGGCGCATTCGCCGCCGGCCTCACCGAGGGCGGCGTTCTCCCGGTCCTCAAACACATCCCCGGCCACGGCCGGGCGACCGCCGACAGCCATCAAACGCTGCCCGTGGTCACTGCGGACCGGCCGACGCTCGAGGCGACCGATTTTGCCGCATTTCGTCCGCTGCGCGCGTTGCCGCTCGGCATGACCGCTCATGTTGTGTTTAGCGCCATCGACCCGGTCGCGCCGGCCACCACTTCGGCCAATATAGTGAGGAATGTGATTCGCGATTCGATTGGCTTTACAGGTCTGCTGATGAGCGACGATATATCCATGGGCGCCTTGTCGGGCTCGCTCGGTGAGCGTACCCGGGCGGCCATCGCGGCCGGCTGCGATATCGTGCTCCATTGCAACGGCGCGATGCCGGAAATGCGCGCGGTTGCCGCCGAAGTGCCGGTCTTGCGCGGCGAGGCCGCGCGCCGGGCCGAAGCGGCTTTGGCCGTGCGCAGGCCGCCCGTGCCTTCGGACCTCGCGGCGCAGCGCGCCGAATTCTCCAAAGTCATGGCAGGCGTGCAGCCTGCGACAGGCTCCGCATGAACGCCGAATACGAGTTTGAGACTGAACTGCCCGAGCGCGCCTCCGACGAGCCGTCGCTCATGGTCGATGTCGAGGGATTCGAAGGCCCGCTCGACCTTTTGCTGACGCTTGCGCGCCAGCAAAAAGTGGATCTGGCCAAAATCTCCATCCTCGCGCTTGCCGACCAGTACCTCGCTTTCATCGAAGCGGCGCGCAAGATGCGCCTTGAACTCGCGGCCGATTACTTGGTGATGGCGGCTTGGCTCGCTTATCTGAAATCGCGGTTGCTGTTGCCGGAGCCGCATCCGGCGGAAGGGATGAGCGCCGAAGACATGGCCAATGCGCTCGCGCAGCGGCTCCGCCGTCTCGAAGCGATCCGCCAATTCGCCGAGCAATTGATCAACCGGCCGCAGCTCGGTCGCGATATTTTCGAACGCGGCCAGCCGGAGCCGATCGCCGAAATAAAGCACCCCCAATGGTCGGCGACGCTCTATGACCTGCTTTCGGCCTATGCCGCGCGCCGCCAAATTCAGTCGCGATCGGTGGTCCGTGTCCCCGAGCGCACGGTGTGGTCGCTGGCCGAGGCGCGCGAAGCACTTGAACGGCTTGTCGGCAAGTCCATGGATTGGACCCCGCTCGACCGATATCTGGTCGCCTATCTGGTGGAGCCCGCCATGATCCCGACGGTGCTCGCGTCGAGCTTTGCCGCGGCGCTGGAATTGATACGCGAAGGCGAGTTGGAAGCGCACCAGCATGGCGCCTTTTCGCCGCTCTATCTGCGTAAGAAACAGAAAGCCGACGGCGGTCCTGCGGAAGACGCGGCCGTGGAACCCGGGAATGGCTAAGAGGGAGAAGAAACGGATGGGGAAAGTCGCGGAAATGCGTGTAATCGTCGGCGATAAGCAGGATACGGATCGCGCCGAAGAGCTGCGCATCCTGGAGGCCTTATTGTTTGCCGCTACGGCGCCTCTGGACGAGCAAGCCTTGGCGTCGCGCTTGCCCGCCGGCGCCGATGTGCGCGCGCTGTTGATGCAGTTGCAGCGGGACTATGACTCGCGAGGCGTCAACATCGTGCGCATCGGCGGCAAATGGACCTTGCGCACCGCGAGCGACCTCGCATGGCTCATGACGCATGAATCGGTGGTGACGCGAAAACTGTCCCGCGCCGCTATCGAGACGCTGGCTATCGTCGCCTATCATCAGCCGGTCACGCGCGCCGAGGTGGAGGAAATTCGCGGCGTGAGCACGTCCAAGGGGACGCTAGACGTGCTCCTGGAAACGGGATGGGTGCGGCTGCGCGGCCGGCGCAAAGCGCCGGGCAGGCCCGTGACCTATGGCACCAGCGAAGCGTTCCTGTCCCATTTCGGGCTCGACGCTCTCGGCGATCTGCCGGGGCTCGACGAACTCAAGGGCGCTGGTCTGGTCGACGCCACCATGCCGGCCGAATTCGCCGTGCCAGTTCCCTCCGACGATCCGGCATTGCGCGACGACGAAGAGCCGCTTGGGCCTGAGGACCTCGACCTCGGCTTAGCGCCGCCAACCGGGCGGGCCGAGGAATAATCCGCCGCTATTGCCGGTCTTACATTGCGTCGATGCGGCGTTGACTGCGTCGTGGCAGCCGTCCGGTTAAGCTTGTTTTTGCCGGTCGCGACGCCTAGTTTCTGGCTCAAATCGACATCTTGCCCCAGGCGCGGCAAAGCGTAAGGGTAGCCCTAAGCGTCTGGCGGACGGAGGATTTCATGGGTTCGTTTAGCATCTGGCATTGGTTGATCGTCGGCGCCGTGGTTCTCTTGGTGTTCGGGGGACGCAATAAGATTTCGGACATGATGGGCGACGTCGCCAAAGGCATCAAAGCCTTCAAGAAAGGCATGGCCGAGGACGATTCCGCCGATGCGGCAAAATCCGAACCGCCGATGAAGACCATCGACCACGAATCCTCCGCCGAAGTGAAGCGGCGGGCGGAATCCGAGAGCAAAGTCTAGCTCTGGTGCTCTCGCGCCGATTGCGCCGCCCGTGCATCCCGATCGGCGGCTGCGGCTAACGGGCGCAGCCGGAGAGTTTTCATGTTCGACATCAGCTGGTCCGAATTTCTGCTCATCGGCGTCGTCGCGCTGATCGTCATCGGGCCAAAAGAGCTGCCCACCGTGATGCGCACGATGGGCCAGTGGACGCGCAAAGTCCGCAGCATGGCGGCCGACTTCCAAAATCAATTCCATGAGGCCATGCGCGAAGCGGAAATGGCCGACCTCAAAAAACAGGTCGACGACATCGCCCAGGACATCAAAAATTACGATCCGCTCAAGGACGTGCGCGCCGACGTCGAAGCGATCGGGAAAGATCTAAACAGTGATCTCAACAAGGATTTGAACGCAAATCTCGGTACGGATCTCAGCAAGGATGCGGGCAAGGATTCGGTAAGTCCAGCCACAATCGCGCCGGTCGAAGAGCGTCCGCTTCCCCAGGCCGCGGCCGAGCTGGAACGGCGGGCCGCCACGGCGCCGGCGGCGTCCGAACGTGCCGCGGAGAAGGCTTCACCGGACAGCGTAGGACACGCGGAATGAGCCGCGAGATGAGCCCCGAAGACGAAGAGAAGGAGATCGAGGCCACCAAGGCGCCTTTGATGGATCACCTGATCGAGCTGCGTTCGCGGCTTATCAAGGCGCTCGCGGCGTTCGCCGTCGCGGCCGTTGGCTGCTTCTTCTTCGCGCGGCGCATCTACAACGTGCTCACCTGGCCGTACATCTGGGTCGCCGGCGCGGAGAACTCGAAATTCATCTATACCGGGCTCCTCGAATATTTCGTCGTGCAGCTCAAGCTCGCGCTTTTCGGCGCGGCGTTTATCTCGTTCCCGGTGGTGGCGACGCAGATCTACATGTTCGTCGCGCCCGGCCTTTACCGCAACGAGCGCGCGGCGTTCCGGCCCTATCTGATCGCGACGCCGATCTTCTTTCTGCTTGGCTCGATGGTCGTCTATTTCGTCGTCTGGCCGATGCTGGCGCGCTTTTCGCTGAGCATGCAGCAGCTCGGCGGGCCCGGGGAGGCGACCATCGAGCTTCTTCCGAAGGTTGAAGATTATCTGTCGCTGATGATGAAGCTGATCCTCGCCTTCGGCATCGCCTTTCAGCTTCCGGTGATTTTGACGTTGCTCGGCCGCGTCGGCATCATCACCTCCGATCAGCTCAGATCGAAGCGCCGCTACTTTATCGTCCTTGCCTTCGTCATCGCCGCGATCCTCACGCCGCCGGACGTGTTGAGCCAGATGTCGCTTGCGCTGCCGCTGGTTGCGCTTTACGAGGGCTCGGTTTGGTCGGTGCGGATGGTCGAGCGCCGCGCGGCTGCCGCGCGCGCCGCCGCCGCCGCAGCCAAGCCCGCGGAATAAGTGGCGGCTTTTGATTCGTCGTGCCCGGGCTTGACGCGGGCATCCACGTCTTAATTATCGAGACGACAAACACATGCACGACATCCGCTTGATCCGCGAATACCCGGACGCTTTCGACCGCGCGCTGGCGCGGCGCGGGCTGCAACCGGAATCGAAGCGGCTGATCGCGCTTGACGAAGCGCGGCGCAAAAAAATTCTTGAGCTCGAAACCGCGCAAGCGCGCCGCAACGCGGCGTCGAAGGAAATCGGCGAGGCGAAGAAAAATAAGGACGAGCAAAGGGCGGCGGGACTGCTGGCCGAAGTCGCTGCGCTCAAAGAATCGATGCCGGCAATGGAGGCGCAGGAGAAAGCGGCGTCCAAGGCGCTGGACGATGCGCTTGCGGAAATCCCCAACCTGCCGCTCGACGATGTGCCCGATGGGAAAGATGCGAACGATAACGTCGAGCACCATCGCTTCGGCGCCAAACGTGACTACGCGTTCGCGCCCAAACAGCACTTCGATCTTGGCGAGGCGCTCGGCCAGATGGACTTCGAGACCGCGGCCAAACTGTCCGGTGCGCGTTTCGTCGTTCTCCGGAAGGGCCTGGCGCGGCTCGAACGCGCACTCGGGCAATTCATGCTCGATGTGCACACCAGCGAACACGGCTATACCGAAATCGCGCCGCCAATTCTGGTGCGACCGGATATAATGTATGGAACGGCGCAGTTGCCTAAGTTTCGTGAAGATCAATATATTGCAACGAATGATCTTTTCTTCAGAGAATCATCCAACCAAGCAATAGACGAGAATGATAGAGGACTACTACCGCAAGGGGTTGATGTAGCGCACCGCACAGGTGAGCTCATGGCGGCAAAAAACTTATGGCTCATCCCGACCGCCGAAGTGCCGCTGACCAATCTGGTGCGCGAATCGATCGTCGACGAGGCGGCTTTGCCGATGCGGCTCACGGCGTGCACGCCGTGTTTCCGCGCCGAGGCCGGTGCCGCCGGCAAGGATACCCGCGGGATGATCCGCCAGCACCAGTTCACCAAGGTGGAACTGGTCTCGATCACTACGCCTGAGCAATCGCGCGACGAGCACGAGCGGATGTTGGCTTGCGCGGAGGAAATTCTGCGGCGGCTCGATTTGCACTACCGCGTCATGACGCTTTCGACCGGCGATATGGGCTTTGCGTCACAGAAGACCTACGACATCGAAGTATGGCTGCCGGGGCAAAATATGTTCCGCGAGATTTCATCATGCTCGGTGTGCGGCGATTTCCAGGCGCGGCGCATGAACGCGCGCTATCGCGCCAAAGCGGACCGCTCCGTCCGCCACGTCCACACGCTCAACGGTTCGGGTGTCGCCGTAGGCCGGGCGCTGATTGCGGTCATGGAAACATACCAGCAGGCCGACGGATCGATTACGGTGCCGGATGCCTTGCAGTCCTATACGGGTGGAATGAAAACAATTGAGCGGCAATGATTTCTGCGTTCGCTGGGAAACCGCGTTTCCATGCTCCCCTTTCTACTTGGCGAAAAGGACCGGCCGTAATTCATGCGCATTTTAATCACCAACGACGACGGCATTCATTCGCCGGGACTCGACGTCTGCGAAGAGATCGCGCGCGCATTGTCCGAAGACGTCTGGATCGTGGCGCCGGAACACGACCAGTCCGGCGTCGCCCATTCGCTGTCGCTTAACGATCCGCTTCGCCTGCGGCAGGTCGCCGAGCGGCGCTTTGCGGTGCGCGGCACGCCGACCGACTGCGTCATAATGGGCGCGCGCCATGTGCTCGACGGCAAGCAGATCGATCTCGTGCTTTCCGGCGTCAATCGCGGCCGCAATGTCGGCGAGGATGTGATCTATTCCGGGACGGTCGCGGGCGCCATGGAAGGCGCGTTGCTCGGCATTCCTTCGATTGCGCTGTCGCAATCCTATAAATCGAGCAGCGGCCGGCCGCCGTTTTGGGAGACGAGCCTGCGCTTTGCGCCGGACATCGTTCGCCGCGTGCTCGGCGGCAATGTGCGCCAGGGCATGCTCATCAACGTGAATTTTCCCGACTGCCGGCCCGAGGAGGTCAAGGGCGTCGCGGTGACGCCGTTGGGGCGCCGCCGCCAAGAGCGTCTGCATATCGACAAGCGCTTGGACGGCCGGGGCAACCCCTATTACTGGATCGCCTATTCGCGGCTGAACCCGTTCCAGGCGGAGCACGGTTCGGACATCGCGGTGCTTGACGAGCGCTGCATCGCGGTCACACCGCTTCGCATCGACATCACCGACGAACCGACGATGACGAAGCTTGCGGAGCTGTTCGGGAACAGGATTTAGGGCATGATCGGAAAAAGTGGAAACTGGTTTTCCGAAAAGATCATGCCCCGCCAAATACCTGGAGCCACAATCGATTCAGGTTGAAACGATTGCGTTCCTAGTTTCCGGCAATGGCGGTTTCGATTGCACGCGCCAGCGCGTCGGCCTGAAACGGTTTTTGCAAGGTCGGGATCGCGCGATAGGCTTCGGGAACGCCGCGCTGCCCGTAGCCGCTGGCGAATATAAACGGCACGCCGCGCTCGACCAGAATTTCAACCACTGGCGTCACCGGATGGCCGTTCAAATTGACGTCGAGGACGGCGACGTCGAAAGTTTCCTTTTTCGCCAGCGCGACGGCTTCGTCGATGCCGCCTGCCTCCGCCGCGACGGTGTGGCCTAGATCCGTCAGCATACCTTCGAGCAGCATGCGAATCATTGATTCATCCTCGACCACGAAGACGCGCTTGCCCGCAACAATCTTTCCCGCGTCGGTCATTGAGGACCCCGTGCTTGCGCCGAAACGCCCCACTTCGTCTTTGGTTCCATTTCAGGTCCATTTCAGGTCCACTTCAGGCCCGTGGCGGGCCCGAAGCGCCGCCGGCCTTCGATCATCCCCTTAAGGAATCCATCCGCTCGCCGCCGCACAATACAAGCGCCAATGCGGATGGTACAAAGCCGCGGCGACGGCGACAGGCGAGGCCACGGTGGGCGCACCCCAAGCAACCGACGACGTTGAACGGATGGAATTCCAGCTCGCGCTGCGCCGGCGGGGCATCAGCAATCAAGCGGTGCTGCGCGCGATGGAGGAGGTGCCCCGCGAAAATTTTGTCGGCTCGGATTTCGCGGCCAGCGCCTATGCCGACCAGGCGCTGCCGATCGCGTGCGGACAAACGATCAGCCAGCCCTTTGTGGTCGCCTATATGACCGAACAGCTCGAAATCGAGCCGCAGCATCGCGTCCTCGAAATCGGCACGGGGTCCGGCTACCAGGCGGCCGTTCTGTCGCGGTTGGCGCGCGAAGTACTTTCGATTGAGCGCTATCGAACGCTCGCCGATGCGGCACGCGCTCGGCTCAAGGCTCTGGGCTATGCCAATGTGATCGTGCGCCTCGGCGACGGCATGGCCGGCGCACCGGATTTGGCGCCGTTTGACCGCATCATGGTGACCGCTGCGGCCGAAGACATTCCCGCGGTCCTCGTCGCGCAGCTCGTCGAGGGAGGCAAGATGATCCTGCCGCTCGGCCCGCGCCACGAAGCGCAATACATTGTAAAGCTTAACAAGCAATCCGACGGTCAATTAACGCGGGAACAGCTCATTGCGGTGCGATTTGTGCCGCTGTTACCGGGACAAGCACGCGAATTGTAGCCGCAAAGACGCACAACCGAATATTTCGAAAAACCGCCCCGCACTTAAAGCCCTGTTTACCGCATCGTTGTTAATTCACTCATCCTTAGTGTTGCGTCCGAGTGAGTAACCATGCCCGCATCGCCTCGGTCGGCCATCTGGCCGCAACTTATTGCCATTTCGTTAATCGGGTTAGGGGTCGCAAGCTGTAGTGCGGACTCGGGCCGTTTCGACGACTGGTTCGGCTCATCGTCTGCGTCGCGCGATCAATCCGCTTCAGCCGCACAATCGGCGCCGGCAAGTCATGTCGAAAGCCAACCGCTGCCTCGGCTGGGTACGGCCGATCCCGGCAGCCGCGTCGCCGCTTATTCACCCGCCGAAGTCACCGGTTCGGTCGGCGCTGCGGCGGCGCCCCAGCCACACTGGACGTGGGAGGGCGGCACGGCCGTTACCATTCGTCCGGGCGAAACGCTGGACGTGGTTTCGCGCGAGCATGGCGTGCCGGTCGCCGCGATCATGCAAGCCAACAATATTAGGAATGCGTCGGACGTTTACGCCGGCGAGCGCCTCGTGATCCCGCGGTATCAATCGCCGGTCGCGGTCCCGCAAACGCATATCGCCTCAGCCAAGCCGGTTCCGGCGGCGCATGTCGGAGCGCCGCGCAGCGCGCTCGTCGCGCCGTCGGGCGTACACGTCGTCGCCGCAGGCGAGACGCTAAACAGCATCGCGAGGCTCTATCGCAAGCCGGTGATGATGATCGCCAAGGCGAATAAACTTCCGCTCGACGCGCGAGTGAGGGTCGGCGACCGCATCGTCATTCCCGAGATGAAGGAGGCGTCGCGCACGCCGCCGCCCGTTCCGCCGCGCGCCGAGCCGTCACCGACGCCGCCAACCGGCAGCCTCGCCATGGCGGAGCCATCGCATGGCGTGCGCATTGCCGAGCCTGTCCCCGAGACCTCCAGTCAGCAAGATTCGACAAAGACCGCAGAGCCAGCCGGTAACCTGCCGAGCTTCCGCTGGCCCGTGCGCGGCCGGGTGATCGCCGCCTTCGGGCCGAAGCCCAACGGCTTGCAAAACGACGGCATCAATCTCGCGGTGCCCGAGGGCACGCCGATCAAAGCCGCCGAGGATGGCGTCGTCGCCTATGCCGGCAATGAGCTGAAGGGCTATGGCAATCTCGTACTGGTACGCCACGCCAACGGCTTCGTTACCGCTTACGCCAATGCCAGCGACATCCTGGTCAAGCGCGGCGAGACGGTCAAACGCGGGCAGGTGATTGCGCATTCCGGTCAGACCGGGAATGTCACCTCGCCGCAATTGCACTTCGAAATCCGCAAGGGTGCGACCCCGGTCGATCCGGCGCAATATTTGAACGGAGCGTAACGGCGCGACGGGGAAGCAGAGACGGACGGCCGCGCCGCCGTCTTCTATTCTTTCTCTGTCGTCGTCACGCCCAGCCGGCCCGCCAAATCCTGGACGTATTGCCAGGCCACGCGGCCGGAGCGCGCGCCGCGCGTCGTCGCCCATTCCAGCGCCTCGCGGTGCAGCTCCGTCCCATTGAACGGCACGCGGTAATGCGCGACATAGCCCTCGACCATGGCGAGGTATTCGTCCTGGCTGCAGCGATGAAAGCCGAGCCAAAGTCCGAAACGATCGGAGAGCGAAACCTTTTCTTCGACCGCTTCCCCCGGATTGATGGCGGTTGAACGTTCGTTCTCCATCATGTCGCGGGCGAGCAAGTGGCGCCGATTGGATGTGGCGTAAAAGATCACATTCTCGGGACGTCCTTCGATGCCGCCTTCGAGCATGGTCTTAAGCGATTTATACGACGTGTCTTCGGCGTCGAAGGAGAGGTCGTCGCAGAAGACAATGAAGCGCTGCGGCGCATTGCGCAAAATTGCCATGAGTTCCGGCAGCGACTCGATGTCCTCGCGATGAATTTCGATGAGCTTGAGCCCGGCCTTGGGGTGAGCGGCTCCGATCGCGGCATGGGCGGCTTTGACCAGCGAGGATTTCCCCATCCCCCGCGCGCCCCACAAAAGCGCATTGTTCGCCGGCAAGCCCCGGGCAAAGCGCTCGGTGTTCTCGACCAAGAGATCGCGCACCCGGTCGATGCCTTTCAAGAGCGACATGCCCACGCGGTTGACGCGGCGAACGGCGGTGAGCCGCCGCCCCTCCGGGTGCCATACGAAGGCCTCGGCGGCGCCAAAATCCGGCGCGCCCGACACGGCTGGCGCCAACCGCTCCAGCGCGCCGGCGATCCGGGTGAGGAGCGCGGCATCGCCATCGCGCGAGGCGGCGCCTCTGCCGGCGCGAACGTCCTTTTTGGTCGGTCTCTTGATCGGGCGTGGAGGAGATTTGGCCATGTTTGCACCGGGTTGCGGCCATCCCTTAGCGGGGCAGGGGACTGGCGGCAAGCATAACCCCCGGCGCTGCGCCAAAAGCGCGCCAAGGCCTCGGCAAAACCGGGCGCAACGTTGCAATTGGGCCAGTGGCGGCTATAGTCCGCGCCGATTTTGCGCGCAAAATCTGCCCTCGAACGCGGGCGGCGCGCTATTCCTGCGGCCTCGGAGGACCAATGTTCATTACGCCCGCATTCGCCCAAAGCGGCCTGTTCGGCGGCGATTCCGCCGGCATGATTACCTCATTCATGCCGCTGATCTTAATCATCGTGATCATGTATTTTCTGATCTTGCGGCCGCAGCAGCAAAAGTTGAAAGCGCACCAAGCCATGATCAAGGCTCTACGGCGCGGCGACACGGTGGTCACCAATGGCGGTCTTGTCGCCAAGGTCACCAAAGTCGTCGATGACGATCAGATCGAGGTCGAAATTGCCGACGGCGTGCGCGTGCGGCAGATGCGTGCAATGGTGAGCGATGTGCGCGCCAAAGGCGAGCCGGTGAAGGACGACAGCGCAAGCTGACGAGGAAAATCGAAATCCATGTTGTTTTTCACGCGGTGGAAGGCGGCGGCAATCTTGCTCACGGCGCTTGTCGTGTGCCTTTTCGCCTTGCCGAATTTCTTCTCCGAGAGCGTAGTCAAAAATTGGCCGAGCTGGGCGCAACGTCACATCGTGCTCGGCCTCGACCTGCAAGGCGGCTCGCATCTCTTGCTGGAGGTCGATTCGGCTGCGGTGCGTAAGGAGCAGTTGCAATCGATCGACGACGACGTGCTGAGGGTTTTGCGGCAGGCGCGCATCCCATTCACCGGCCGCGCCGTTCGCGGTAACAGCGTCGAGGTGCACATCACCCGCGACACCGACATCGACAGCGCGCTCGGCAAGTTGCGCGAACTGTCCCAGCCGCTGTCCGGTTATCTCGGCACGACCGGGCAACGCAACATCGAGGTGAAAGACAGCGGCGGTACGATTACGCTCACCCCGACCGAGCCGGCGATCACCGAGCGGATTCGCCAGGCGGTCGATCAGTCGATTGAGATCATCCAACGCCGCGTCAATGAGCTCGGGCTGGTGGAGCCCACCATTCAGCGCGAAGGCGTGAACCGTATTCTCGTCCAGGTGCCCGGCCTACAGGATCCCTCGCGGCTTAAGCAGATCCTCGGCAAAACCGCAAAGCTCGATTTCAGGATGGTCGATCTTTCGATGTCGCCCGATCAGGCGGAGCAGGCCCACCCGACGGATTCGGAGGTTCTCGATGGCGAAACGCCGGGTCAGAAATATCTCATCGAGAAACGCGTGCTGGTATCCGGCGCCGATCTCGTCGACGCGCAACCGGGCTTCGATCCACGTAACAACGAACCGGTCGTCAATTTCCGCTTCAATTCGACGGGCGCGCGCAAATTCGCCGAGGCAACGCAGGCCAATGTCGGCAAGCCATTCGCCATCGTACTGGACAACAAGGTGATCTCGGCGCCGGTGATCCGCGAGCCGATCCTCGGCGGCTCGGGCCAGATTTCCGGAAACTTCTCCGTCCAATCCGCCAACGATCTTGCGATCCTGCTGCGCGCCGGCGCGCTGCCGGCGCCGTTGACGATCATCGAAGAACGCACCGTGGGTCCCGGCCTCGGCCAGGATTCGATCAATGCCGGCGAGCACGCGGCCTATGCCGGCGCGGCGCTGGTCATCATTTTCATGTTCGCGACCTACGGGCTGTTCGGCCTTTTCGCCAATATCGCGGTCGCGGTGAACGTCGCCATGATCTTTGGCGTCTTGTCTCTTCTCGGTGCGACGCTGACGCTTCCAGGCATTGCCGGCATCGTGCTTACGGTC
The DNA here is from genome assembly GCA_035623195.1 of Xanthobacteraceae bacterium. GTDB lineage: Bacteria > Pseudomonadota > Alphaproteobacteria > Rhizobiales > Xanthobacteraceae > BOG-931. The sequence continues at coordinate 53,808 of DASPTX010000071.1, forward strand.
GGTATTGCGGTGGATTCCAACGTGCTGATCTACGAGCGCATCCGCGAGGAAGTGCGCGCGGGCCGCAGCGCGATCAACGCCATCGATGCCGGGTTCTCGCGGGCGCTTGCGACCATCCTCGATTCCAACATCACCACGTTCATCGCGGCGGCGGTTCTGTTCTATATCGGCACCGGCCCGGTGCGCGGTTTTGCCGTGACGCTTGGCGTCGGCATCATCACCACTTTGTTCACTGCCTTTACGCTCACTCGCCTGATCGTCGCTTACTGGGTGCGCCTATGGCGGCCACGCGTTGTGCCGATATGAGCTTGTTCGCGCAGCGGGGATTGCATTTCCGGTAAAGATCATGCTCAGAGAAAAAAACGTGATTTTAAGGTAGCGCCGTGCGTCTTCTTCGCATCGTTCCGGACGATACCAAATTCGACTTCATGCGCTTCCGGCGCATCAGCTTTCCCGTGTCGGCGATGCTGTCGATCGCGGCCATCGTGCTGTATTTCTTCCATGGGCTAAATTTCGGCATCGACTTTATCGGCGGCACGCTGATCGAGGTGCAGACCAAAGCGAGCCCAGCCGATCTCGCCAAGATGCGCGCCACGATCGGCTCGCTCAAGCTGGGCGACTTCCAGCTCCAGCAATTCGGCGCGCCCGACGACGTGCTGATCCGTATATCCGAACAGCCCGGCGGCGACGAGGCGCAACAGGCCGCGGTGCAGAAAGTCCGCGACGCACTCGGCGACGACGTGACTTACCGGCGCGTCGAGGTCGTCGGACCGAGCGTGTCCACCGAGCTTCTGGCCTACGGCACGATCGGCCTGGTCTTGGCCATCGTCGCGATCCTGATCTATCTCTGGTTTCGTTTCGAATGGCAGTTTGCGCTCGGCGCCATGATCGCCAACGTGCACGATCTCGTGCTCACCGTCGGTTTCATGTCGCTCACGCATATTGATTTCGATCTCACCAGCATCGCCGCGCTACTCACGATTCTCGGCTATTCGCTGAACGACACAGTAGTGATTTACGATCGCATTCGCGAAATGTTACGCCGTTATAAACGTATGTCGATGCCGGAACTGCTGAATGCTTCGGTCAACGCCACCCTGTCGCGATCGATCGTCACCCATGTGACCGTCGCGATGTCGCTTCTGGCCTTGCTCTTGTTCGGCGGCCAGGCGATCCACAGCTTTACCGCAACGATGATGTTCGGCGTTGTGCTCGTCGGTACTTACACTTCGGTCTTCATCGCATCGCCGATCTTGATCTATCTCGGGGTCGGCGCCGGACGGATTGGAGGCGCCGAGGAGCCCGAGGCGCCGCCGACGGCTCCCGCGGCGGCGGTTCCGTCGCGGCCGGCTGCGCCGCCGCAGCGGGCGAGAGCGCGCCGCTAGTGAGCGACCCCCATCTGCCTCGTCAGGCGCTGATCGATGCGCATGGCGGTGGGGGCTTCCGTTTCGCCGGCATGTCGCATCGCGGTTCGCTACTTTGTCTGCCGGACGGCGTCTGGCCTTGGGCCGTCGCTTCGCCCGACGAGGTGACCGATGAACGGCTGGCGCTCGTTTTTGCCCGGGCCGCGGATCTGGATTTTTTCATCTTCGGCACTGGTGAGGCGCCATGGATCATGCCGGCGCCCCTGCAGGCGAAATTTCACGACGCCCACGTCGCGGTCGATACGATGACGACCGGACCCGCCGTGCGAACCTATAACGTGATGCTGATGGAAAGCCGCCGCGTCGGCGCCGGCCTGATCGCCATCGAATAGTGTTAAATTCGCATCATGCAAGACGCGTTTTCCTACTGCGCGGAGCTTGTTCGCACAAACGACCGGGATCGCTTTCTCGCGACGCTGTTCGCACCCGCCGGGCATCGGCACGCGCTCTACGCCCTCTACGCATTCAACATTGAAATAGCGCGCGTCGCCGATCTCGCCCGCGAAGCGATGCCCGGCGAGATCCGCCTGCAGTGGTGGCGCGAAGTCCTGCATGGGGAGCGCGGCGGAGAAGCAAGCGCGAGCCCGGTGGCGGCAGCGCTTCTGAAGACGCTGGAGCGTCATCGGCTCGCGACCGACGATTTGGCGGCGCTGATCGAGGCGCACCGCTTCGATCTCTACAACGAGCCGATGGCAACGGTCGCCGACCTTGAGAACTACGCGGCGAGAACGTCGTCGGCGCTCATCGCCATGGCCACGCAAATCCTCGGCGCCGATGCTGCCGCCGCGGCGCGGCCCGGCGGAATAGCCTACGGCATGGCGCGTGCTCTGGAGGCGCTGCCGCGCCATGCCGCCCAGCGCAAACTCTATCTGCCCGTCGAACTGCTCGCGCGCCACGGCATAGACCCCGACGAGGTTTTCTCCGGGCGTCCGTCGCCGCGCCTTAATGCGGCCGCCGCCGAACTGCGTGGTCTCGCGCGCGGCCATCTCGATGCGACAGCGGCGGCGTTGCGAACGTTATCCCGCGACGCGTGGCCGGCATTCCTTCCGCTTGCACCGGTGCGGCCGATGCTCGATCGCTCCGAACGCCGCGATGCCTTTGCTCCCGCCGCGCTTTCGCCCTGGCGGCGTCAATGGCTGATTTGGCGCGCCTCGCGAAACTCGGCTCGTATCGCGAATTAACGCGATCAAAACGCCAAGCGGTCGCCCAGGTTGCGCCGCTCGGAAACGATGCGGGAAACGATCGCCCGTTCGGCGTCCGTCCGTATCAGGGGGTCGATCAGATCGATCTGATTCATGGCCACGAGTTCGAGAATCTCGCTGCGGATCTTGCCGTCGTCATTTCGCGGCAAGGCCTCCACGACCTGCAAGTGTTCGGGCTTTGCGTCGCCGAGAAACGCGAGAAGCTCGGACTCCTTCGCACTCGCCTCCACGAAAGCATAAAGGCCCGTGCCCCTGCGGCGGTCGGGGAAGGCGACGATCGCGGCATCGCGCACCAGCGGATGGCTCCGCAGCCGCTCGGCGATAATCGGCGCCTGTTGCACGAAGCGGATGCCGCGGCCCTCGTGGTCGGTGAAATTCAAGCCGTGCGTAATCGCATAGTACAGCTGCTTGCCGGTCGCCATCCAGACTCGGGTGATGAGGGTCTTGCGCGCCAGTACGCGCTGTTCGGCGGGCGTTAGCGCGTCAGGTGCGTAACGGCGCTTATGTTTGAGCAAATGGCGCAGATCTTCGTAACGCGCAAGCCGGAACAGCGCGCTGCTGCGGCGAAAACGCGCTGCAAGTTGAAAATCCGTGAGATAAGCGCGCCCGCGCGCGTAAAGCCAGTTCTGTTCCTTGTTGAGATCGTTATGCGCAATGCCGGCGCGATGAAGCTTCCGCAGTGCGGCTTTAGCCGAGCGGAAATAGGCCGTGTCGCCGTAAGGCTTGGCGATGTGCAACGGCACGCCTTCGATCCAGCCGCGGACGAGGCATTGCCGGCCGGCAAACAACAGCGGCGGCGCGATATCGAGCACGCCAGCGACGGCAAGCGCACGGCATTCACGGCGGAACAGCTCTTTCGCCAGCGGCCGGATCCACCACGGCACGGCGTCGAGACGCCGCAGCACGGCATCGACATCGCCGTTGTCGGTACGGAAGCGTCCGCGCTCGATCGTGGAAAAGACGTCGCGCTTGAGCACCGTGTCCGGCCGCCAGCGACCTTCAAGTTCCGCCGGACTATCGGTCATGCCGATTTGCGGCACGGCCGTTCTATTCCGCCGCGACGGGCACGGCGCCGGCAAGCCAGGCTTCGAGCTCCCGTAACGCCCGGGCGCAAAGCGCGCGTTTCTTGGCGGCCGTTTTTGCCGCGCCGCGCAGCCGGTTGCCCGGGTCGTCTGTGGTTCGCGGGCGCGAAAGCGGCGGAAACAATCCGAAATTGACGTTCATGGGTTGAAACGAGCGCGGACCGGAATCGATCGTCTCGATATGACCGCCGATGATATGTCCGAGCAGCGCGCCATGCGCCGTGGTCGGCGGCGGCGGGACCGCTATTTCGCCGAGCCTTTCGGCAGCGGCAAAGCGGCCGGCGATGAGCCCAATCGCCGCCGATTCGACATAACCCTCGCAGCCGGTGATCTGCCCGGCAAAGCGCAGCCGCGGCGCGCTCTTCAATCGGAGCATGGGGTCGAGCAGCTTGGGCGAATTGAGAAACGTGTTGCGATGCAGGCCGCCAAGCCGGGCGAATTCGGCCTTCGCCAGCCCTGGAATGGTTCGAAAGATGCGCGTTTGCTCGGCGTGTTTCAATTTGGTCTGAAAACCCACCATGTTGAACAGCGTGCCGAGCCGGTTGTCCTGGCGAAGCTGAACCACGGCGTAAGGCTTGACCTCCGGCTGGCGCGGGTTTGTCAGGCCGAACGGCTTCATCGGTCCGTGACGCAGCGTTTCACGCCCGCGCTCCGCCATCACTTCGATCGGCAGGCAACCGTCGAAATAGGGAGTCGCGGTTTCGAAGTCGCGAAAGGCGGTCTTTTCGCCAGCCAACAGCGCATCGACGAAAGTCTCATAGTCGTCGCGGCTGAGCGGACAATTGACATAGTCGGCGCCGGAACCGGCCGGACCCGTCTTGTCGTAGCGCGATTGAAACCAGGCGATACCGAAATCGATCGAGTCGCGATGAACGATAGGCGCGATGGCGTCGAAGAAAGACAGCGCTTCTTCGCCGGTCAGCATGCGGATCGCATCGGCCAAGCTCGGTGAGGTCAAGGGACCGGTGGCGACGATGACGCTGTCCCAGTCCGCAGGCGGCACGACGATTTCTTCGCGCCTGATGTCGACGAGCGGCTCAGTCTCGATCGCGGCGGTAACCGCGCCGGCAAATCCGTCGCGATCGACCGCAAGCGCGCTTCCCGCCGGCAACTTATGCGCATCCGCCGCGCGCATGACCAAAGAATCGAGCCGGCGCATCTCCGCGTGCAGGAGGCCGATGGCGCTGCCCTCCGCATCGTCGGAGCGGAACGAGTTCGAGCAGACGAGCTCCGCGAGCTGCGCGGTTTTGTGGGCGGCGGTCGCGTGAGACGGACGCATCTCGTGCAACACCGCGGGTACGCCGTGGCGCGCCAATTGCCAGGCCGCCTCGCAGCCGGAGAGGCCACCACCGATCACATGGACTGGCCGCAATCTCTTCGTCACACCCGGTAAATTAGGCCGCTCGCCGCAATACGACAACATGCGGGACGAACTTGTAGGGGTGCGGTGTTAGTTAAAGCGACTGCGGCGGGGGAACCTTTGCATGCTTGATGTGATGAGGTCCACGGCTCCCCGAAGGACCTTGGCGGCAAGTTTTGACGTCGAAATTCTGTCGCTCGCGACCGCCAATCCTGCCTTCCGGTTGCCACAATCCGAGGCCGCCGCTCGCTCCAGAGAGCTTTTTCCACACCTTAGGAAGCTGTGGCCGCTCTACGACAATACGGGTATCGATCACAGGTACAATTGCGAGCCGATAGAGTGGTATCTGCAACCGCGTAGCTGGGAAGAGCGCACCGCATCGTTCCGCCGGCACGCGATCGATCTATTGGAGCAAATCACGCTCAAGACGACGGAGGCGGCCGGCGTCGAACTCGACGCGATCGACATGATCGTGACCAATACGGTCACGGGCCTCGCGATCCCGAGCCTCGACGCGATGCTGTTCAACCGGCTGAAACTGTCGCCCACCGTCGAAAGATTGCCGATGTTCGGGCTGGGTTGCGGCGCCGGCGTTGCCGGGCTTGCGCGCGCCGCGCGGCTTGCGCATGCGACCGATGGCGCGCATGTGCTGTTCTTGACGGTCGATCTGTGCAGTCTCTGCCTGCGCGTGAACGACCCGAGCCCGGCCATGTTCGTCTCCACGGCGCTGTTTGGCGACGGCGCCGCGGGGCTGCTCTTGCGCAATACGAGGAAGGGCTCGCGCGCCGGTCCGCGCATTCTCGCCAGCGGCGAATGGTGTTGGCGCGACACCGAGCACATCATGGGATGGGACATAAAAGAGGACGGTTTCGGCATCGTATTAAGTCCGGAATTGCCGTCGTTGATGAAAAACGCGCTGGCGCCGGCGCTGCACGATTTTCTCGGTCGCAACGGATTTTCACTGTCGGACTTCAATGGGTTTCTATTCCATCCGGGCGGCCGCAAATTGCTTGAGACGATGGAAGACGTGCTGCGGCTTTCGCGCGATCAACTCAAGTATTGCTGGGAGGTGCTGCGCCGCTTCGGCAATATGTCGTCGGCGACGGTGCTTTTCGTGCTCGAACAGGCGCTCAAGGCGGGAGCGCGGGGTCCGCATTTGCTGGCGGCGTTCGGTCCGGGCTTCTCCGCCTATTTCGCCGTAGCCGAGTTGTGATGACATTCGGCTGGGGGGCGGCTCTGCTTGCGTTCCTCACCGCGCAACGCGTCGTGGAGCTTTGGTGGGCCAGACAAAACGAACGGCGTCTGTTTGCCGCCGGCGGCGTCGAATTCGGCCGATCGCACCTCATCCTGATCGTGCTGCTCCACGCCGCCTGGATGGCCGGCCTGTGGATGCTCGCTTACGACCGTTCGATCGATCCATTCTTCCTGGTCGTGGTCGTCGTGCTGCAAATCGCGCGATTTTTGGTCTTGGTTACGCTTGGCCGGCGCTGGACGATCCGCATCATCGCCGTTCCCGGCGAGAAGTTGATTGCGCGCGGCCCTTATCGGTTCCTGCGCCACCCCAACTACGCAGTGGTTGCCGGCGAGATCGCCGCCGTTCCCTTGGCGCTTGGTCTACCGATTTACGCATTGGTGTTCTCCATTATCAATGCCGCCGTGCTCGCGATCCGCATTCCCGAGGAGAACGCCGCCCTGGCGGCGGCAGCGCCCGATCGCAGCCGATACGTCGTAGGATAGTCCTTATCACGGCCCGACCATAGTTGGCTGACCAACCGGGCTCTGCTATAGCCGCCGTCAGCCGTTTACGACTGACCGCGAGGCTTGCCTTGTCCGTCGACACCGAGACCGTCCGCCGCGTTGCGCATCTGGCGCGGATCGCCGTCGCCGAAGGCGAGGTGGAAAGCCTTCGCGGCGAACTCAATGCCATCCTGGCTTTCGTCGAGCAGCTTGCGGAGGTCAATGTAGAGGGCGTCGAGCCAATGACCTCGGTCACGCCGATGAAGATGAAAATGCGCGAGGACAAAGTGACCGATGGCGGCATCCCCGATGCCGTCATCGCCAACGCGCCCGCGCACGAACATCACTTCTTCCTCGTTCCGAAAGTGGTGGAGTAGAGCCGATGTGCTGGGCCTGCGAACAAGACGCAATCTGGCTCGCCTACCTGGAAAGCCAGGGTCTTTTGGAGTCCGATGATCCGGCGGCCGTCGCGGCGCTGTTTGAAGCGTTTCCCGTGCAGCCGGTACCGGTGCAGGCTGAAACGGCCAAAGCGAAAGACAAGACGTCCCCGGCGGTCGAACGAAATCCGTTTTCCTGCGACGATCCTAAAGCTTAATGATCGAGCTCACCTCGCTCTCGCTTGTGCATGCGCGTGATGCGCTGCGCAAGAAAGAATTTTCCGCGATGGAAGTGGCCGAAGCGCATATCGCCTCGATGGAAAAGGCGCGCGGGCTCAATGCGTTCGTGTTGGAGACGCCGGAGCGCGCTCGCGCCATGGCGCGCGCATCCGACGATCGGCTTGCGAAAGGCGAGGGCGGTCCGCTGGAGGGGATGCCGCTTGCAGTCAAGGATTTGTTCTCCACCGCCGGCGTGCGCACCACGGCGTGTTCGCACATCCTCGATCATTTCGTGCCGACTTATGAATCGACGGTCACGGCAAATCTCTGGCGCGACGGCGCGGTGCTTCTGGGCAAGACCAATGCCGACGAATTTGCCATGGGTTCGTCGAACGAAACCTCGTATTACGGCCCGGTCGTATCGCCGTGGCGGCGGCGCGGTTCGCAGGTAAAACTGGTGCCGGGAGGATCGTCGGGAGGTTCGGCGGCGGCGGTGGCGGCGCGTGTCGGCGTCGGCGCGACCGGAACCGACACCGGCGGATCGATCCGCCAGCCGGCGGCTTTTTGCGGCGTCGTGGGATTGAAGCCGACCTATGGTCGATGCTCACGCTGGGGCATCGTCGCATTTGCCTCCTCGCTCGACCAGGCCGGACCGTTCGGGCGCACGGTTCACGATTGCGCAATTCTGTTGCGTTCGATGGCGGGTCACGATCCGAACGACGCGACTTGCGCCGACATTGCCGTGCCCGACTACGAGCGGGCGCTCGGCCGTTCCGTCAAGGGCATGCGCATCGGCATTCCGAAGGAATATCGGATGCCCGGCATGGCGGCGGAAATCGATGCGCTGTGGCGTGCCGGCGGCGCGTGGCTCAAGGACGCCGGAGCCGAGCTGGTCGACATTTCGTTGCCGATGACCAGATATGCATTGCCCGCGTATTATATCGTCGCGCCCGCCGAAGCATCGTCCAATCTTGCGCGCTATGACGGCGTGCGCTACGGCTTGCGGGTTTCCGGGCGCGACGTCATAGAAATGTACGAACAAACCCGCGCCGCGGGATTCGGCAAAGAAGTGCGGCGGCGCATCATGATCGGCACCTACGTACTCTCCGCGGGCTACTACGACGCTTATTATTTGCGGGCGCAAAAAGTGCGCACGCTGATTAAGCGCGATTTCGAAAAATGCTTTGCCGACGGAATCGATGCGATCTTGACGCCGACGACCCCGTCGGCGGCATTTGCCGTCGGCGAAAGGGGGCGCGCCAGCCCTGTCGAGATGTATCTCAATGACGTGTTCACGGTGACGGTCAACATGGGCGGGTTACCGGCCATTTCGGTGCCCGCCGGCCTCGACAGTCAGGGACTGCCACTGGGGCTGCAACTGATCGGCCAACCCTTCGCCGAAGAAACGCTCTTTGCGCTCGGCGCCGCGATCGAGCGGGCCGCCGGATCGTTCGTTCCGGAGAAGTGGTGGTAGATAGCGTTTGTTGCGGCGGTCGCGCGTGGAGCGAAGGCGACATGACACCGGACAATTTCAAGAGGTCGCTTGCCGCGAAAGCGCCGCCCCCGGGACTTTCGGCGGCGCTGCGGGCGTTGTGGTGGTCCGCTAACGGCAATTGGGACAAAGCACATCGGATCGTCATGGACGAGCGCGGCCGCGATTGCGCCTGGGCGCACGCCTATCTTCACCGCGTCGAAGGCGATCTGGAGAACGCCGCCTATTGGTATCGCCAGGCGCGCCGCAAGCCGGCAACTCAGGAACTTGCCGCGGAATGGATTGAGATTGTCGCGTCGCTGCTGGAGACACAGCGCTCCTAGGGCATGATCCGAAAAACCGGTTTCGCGGCAGCGCGCCCATGTCGTACAGCATAGTTGCGTCCGGAAGGATATCGCAACCGAGCTCGGTAGACTTCGCCCGCCGCGTGGGCTAATCGAAGATCGAGCGTTCTTTGCATCGAATTCCGTGACAGGCTTCCAGCGATGAAAACCTTCCTGCTGCGTTTGTTCACGTGGTGGAACAGCCAGACTTTCGGAACGCAGTTGTGGACTTGGCTCTATGGCGAGTTCGTCGGCGAGGACGAGTTCGGCAACCGTTATTATCGGACCAGGAAAGGCAAAATCGATCCGACGCTCGGTTTCGACCGCCGCTGGGTGATCTACCGGGGCATTGCCGAAGCGTCATGCGTGCCGCCGAGTTGGCATGGCTGGTTGCATCACATCGTCGACGTGCCGCCGACCGAGCTGAGCGCGAGGTCCTATCGCTGGGAAAAGCCGCACCAGCCCAATTTGACCGGCACGCCGGCCGCGAACCGGCCGGCCGGCTCGACGCTTGCGCGGGGCCGCAGGCCTATGGCAACGGGTGACTACAAGGCGTGGAATCCCGACAATCATTGATCCGGCGTTGGCCCGATCGGTTCGCGCGCAAAAAATGGAGTCGAATTCGGCTGCTGATATCGAGCGGCTTGATACGGATCTGGCGAACCCTGTTTTCGCCGCATTCGGCATGTTAACGGGAGCAAGGACCAAGGCGCGCCACTAATTGCACACGGGCTGCATTCAACAATCATGGTACGAATTGCCGCACTCGTTGTCGTAGTCGGCGGAATATTTGCCGCAGGCTCGGCCGCGGCCCAATTCGGCAACCCTTTCGGAGAACCGCCGCCGCGTCCGCCGGCCGACGTGCCGAACGGCCCATTCCCGCCTCAGCCGCCGCCGGCCCAATATCCCGGGCAATATCCGGCGCCCCAGCAACCGGGGCAGTATCCGTCACCTCAGCAATATCCGCCTGCGCAGCCGTACTCGCCGCCGCAAAGCGCGGCTCGTTCGCCGAGCGGCATCCAGGCTCAGCCTTTGCCGCCGCCGCCCGGTGCAACGCAGGCGCCGCCGCAAAATCCGCAAGGTGCGCCGCGCGTCGCGCCCGCTCCGCCTGCCCAGCCGCCGTCGCCGCAACCGGCTGACGCCACTCCGCAGGAGGAGGACACCGTCGTTACGGAAACGCCCACAAAAAAAATCGAGAACAACCGCGCCGTTTTCGCCGGTCTCGACAAGATCACCGGGCGGACCATCAGCTTTGACGCGGCGATCGGCGAAACCGCGAGTTTCGGCGCCCTACGGGTTACCGCGCGCGCGTGCTACACTCGCCCGCCAACCGAGGCGACGAATACGGACGCCTTCGTCGAAGTCGACGAGATTACGCTTCAGGGCGAGATCAAGCGCATCTTCACCGGCTGGATGTTTGCATCGAGTCCGGGCCTGCACGCCGTCGAGCATCCGATCTACGATGTTTGGCTGACTAATTGCGCACAGCCGATGGGAGGCTCGGTCGCGCAATCCGCGCCGCCCGCTCCGCCGGCTGCCAATCCGCAGACCGCTCCCGGCCGTAAGCCCGCCTCGCCGCGTGCGCCGGTCGTGCCGCCGTCGAATGCGCCGGCGCCGGTCACCGACGACTAGACCACAATCGTTTCAAAGTTGAAATCGATTGCGGTCTAGGTATTTGATGAGGTGGATCTTTTCGGAAAACCGGTTTCCGCTTTTCCGGATCATGTCCTAGGCGCGATCATCTTTACGCAAGCGCTGCAATATCGCTTCGCCCGAGATCGGGCGATCGAGCGCAAGCGCGCCAAAGTCGCCCTCGCCGACGAGGGCGGCGTCGAGTAATTTGTGATAAATCGAGCGCGATACTTCGATCGCTCCGAATGTCCGCAAATGTTCGGTTACAAATTGCGTATCGAGCAAGCGGTAATGGCCGGCTCTGAGCCGCGCGACCAGATGCACGAGAGCGACCTTTGAAGCGTCGCGGGCACGGTGAAACATACTCTCGCCGAAGAATGCCCGGCCGAGACTTACTCCATAGAGACCGCCGACCAATTCGTCGCCGTCGTAAGCCTCCACGGTATGGCAGTCGCCGCGCTCGAAGAGCTTGCGATAAAGGTTGCAGATGCGGCGGTTGATCCAAGTGCGCGTGCGTCCCGGTTTCGGCTGAGCGCAACCGTCGATGACCGCGTCGAAATCCCGGTCGACGAAGACGGTGAATCGATCCGAGCGAACCGTGCGTGCGAGGCGTTCCGGCAAATGAAAGCGATCGAGCGGAATAATCCCCCGGCGTTCTGGTTCGATCCAATAGAGCGCCGGGTCGTCGGCGCTTTCCGCCATGGGGAAAATGCCGCACGAATAGGCCTTCAGCAGCACCTCGGGCGTGATATCGATCAGTGCGGACTCGCGGCTCGCCATGGGAATCGTTTAACCGGCTCACGGCTTTCCATTCAAGAGGCGGCATTTGCTCCCGAAGGAGAAGTTTCAGCCCGCCGCCATATTTTCCGTTTCCTGCAAGGGCTACTTTGGAACCGGTGCCGGCCGCCGGGTGCGTCATCCGCTGCAATAGAGGGCGCGCGTGCGCTCATCATTCCCGGCGCGCTATTCGCTTAACCCGCTGCGGGCGAGGAATTCCTCGAGCCAGTGAATGTGATATTGGCCGTCGATGATGTCCTTTTCCCGCGCCAGCGCGCGAAACAAAGGAAGCGTCGTTTCGACGCCATCAACGACGAATTCGTCAAGCGCGCGATTCAGTCGCATCAAACATTCGCTGCGGGTCTTGCCGTGGACGATGAGCTTCCCGACCAGCGAGTCATAATAGGGGGGGATCGTATAGCCGTGATAGACGGCGGAATCGACGCGCACGCCTAAGCCGCCGGGCGGGTGATAATGCACGATCCTCCCCGGCGACGGCCGGAACGAGACCGGATTCTCGGCATTGATGCGGCACTCGATCGCGTGACCGTGAAATTTGACCTGATTCTGCGTCAATTGCAGATCGCCGCCGGCGGCTACGCGGATTTGCTCGAGGATCAAATCGATGTCGGTGATCATTTCGGTCACCGGATGCTCGACCTGAATTCGGGTGTTCATTTCGATAAAATAAAATTTGCCGTTCTCGTATAGAAACTCGACAGTGCCGACCCCGAGATATTTTATCTGCCGCATCGCTTTTGCGACGGTTTCGCCGACTTCATCGCGCGTATCGGTATTGAGCGCAGGCGAGGGGCCTTCCTCCCAAACCTTCTGATGACGGCGCTGCAACGAGCAGTCGCGCTCGCCGAGATGGACCGCCCCTCCTTTGCCGTCGCCGAGGACTTGAATCTCGATGTGGCGCGGCTGTTTGAGATATTTTTCGAGGTAGAGCGTGTCATCGCCGAACGCCGATTTTGCTTCGGCGCGGGCCGACAAAAGCGCGGTGGCAAGGCCGCCTTCTTCCGTCACCATCCTCATGCCCCGACCGCCGCCGCCGGCCGCCGCCTTGAGCAATAGCGGGAAGCCGATCTCGTGCGCCAGGCGCCGCGCATCGGCCTCGGAGCCAACGTCGCCGTCGGAGCCCGGAACCACCGGAATGCCAAGCTCCTTGGCCGCGCGCTTGGCGGCAATCTTGTCGCCCATGAGCCGGATATGTTCGGGACGCGGGCCGATGAAATGAACATTGTGCTCGGCCAAGATCTCGGCAAAGCGCGCATTCTCGGAAAGAAAACCATAACCGGGATGCACCGCATCCGCCCCGGTGATTTCACATGCGGCGAGCAGAGCCGGAATGTTGAGATAACTGTCCTTGGCGGCGGGGGGCCCGATGCAGACGCTCTCATCGGCCAGGCGGACATGCATGGCGTCCTCATCGGCCGTCGAGTGCACGGCGACGGTGGCAATGCCCAGTTCCTTGCAGGCCCGCAGCACCCGCAGTGCGATTTCCCCACGGTTGGCAATCAAAATCTTGTCGAACATCGTGGCGGCTTAATGCGAGGAAGGGTAAGCGGCAAATCGCAAAGAGGAGTTCGGCCCGGTACGTGACATGATGAGCTCGCTGCGCGCCGTCCGCCTATGCGTCATTCGATGATCATGAGCGGTTCGCCGTATTCCACCGGCTGCCCATCCTCGACGAGAATTTGAATCACGGTTCCGGATCGCGGCGCCGGTATCTGGTTCATCGTCTTCATCGCTTCGATGATCATTACCGGGTCGCCCGCCTTCACGGTGGCGCCCACTTCCACGAAAGGGCGACTGCCGGGTGCCGGCGCGAGATAAGCGGTGCCGACCATGGGCGAGGCGACGACGCCGGGATGTTGCGCCGGATCGATCGAGGCCGGCGCCGACGCTACCGCCGGCGGAACAACCGCCGTCTCCACGGCGCGCGCGCGCCCCGCCGATTCGCCCGAATGCCGAGCGACTCGGATCGACACGCCGTCGCGTTCGAATTCGATCTCGGTGAGGCCGGTTTCGTCGAGCAGCTTCGCCAGCTCGCGGATCGCGTCATGATCGATGGCCGTCGTCGGCTGACTGTCGGACTTGCGCGCCACGACTACCCCTTGGCGCCGATCAAGCCGGCGAGTCCGGCGACGGCGAGTGCATAACCGTCGATCCCGAAGCCGCAGATCACCGCGCGCGCCGCTTTCGATACGTAGGAGTGGCGGCGAAACTCCTCGCGGGCGTGGATATTGCTAATATGAACTTCTACGACCGGCGCCTCCATCGCAAGCAGCGCATCGAGAATTGCAATAGACGTGGTTGTGTAACCGGCTGGATTAATGATGAGGCCTGCCGCTTTTTCAGCGCGCGCTTCGTTGATCCAGTCGACAATTTGGCCTTCATGATTGGATTGCCGGAAGATCACGGCAAGGCCATGTCGCTGCGCCGTGGTTTGGCAAAGCTTGTCGACGTCGGCGAGCGTGGCGCGGCCGTAGATGTGCGGCTCGCGCGTGCCGAGCAGATTCAGGTTAGGGCCGTTAACAACGTAGATGGTTTTGGCCATGGGAGCGCCGAGCCAGCTCTTGTCGGCAGGACGAACGTCCCGCACCGGGCCCGTTATAGGGAAGGCCCGTAGGAAGGGGAAGCGGGATCGCGCCGAAAGGCGGCTCGACCGCGATCCCTAAGCGGGCACGCGATAGCCGGAGGCCGACCTCTATTTCCGTTGGTCTTTGATCTTTTCGCGCAATTCGTCCAGACCGACGGCGCCAACGACAACTTGGTCCCCGACGATGTAGCTCGGCGTGCCGTTGACGCCAAGCGCATCAGCAAGCTTCATGTCTTCGTCGATCGTGTCCTTCACTTCGTCGCTGTTCATGTCCTTTTCAATCCGTGCCATGTCGAACCCGACCTCCTTGGCGACGGCCAGCGCGCGGGCCTTGTCGGCCGGACCTCGTCCGCCCAGCAGCTTCTGATGAAATTCGATGTATTTCTTTCCGGTGGGATCCTGCATGCGCGCCGCAACGGCCACATGCGCCGCCTCGACCGAGCCCGGACCCAGAACGGGAAATTCTTTGAGAACGAATTTCAAATCGGGGTCTGTCTTCAAAAGAGTGAGCATGTCGGGTAGTGCCCGCTTACAATAGGCGCAGTTGTAGTCGAAAAACTCGACCATCGTTACGTTGCCCTCTGGATTGCCGAGCACGACCTGGTGCGCCGAATTGAAAATGGTTGCCTTGTTGTCCTTGATCGTCGTGCGAGCCTTCTCCGCGTCGGCCTCTTTCTGGCGTTTGTCGAGGGCATCCAGCGCATCCTGCAAGACCTCCGGATGTTGAACGAGGTAATTCTTGACGATGCTCTCGATTTGGCGGGTTTGGTCCGCGGAAAATCCCGATGCCGCAGGCATTTCGGCTGCCGGGCTCTGATTGGGCTGCGCTGCCGGACTTTGCGCCAACGCGACCGGCGCCAGTAGTAGCATCGTCGCCGCGATTGGCAGTGCAGTGCGAAGGCTAACAGCCATGTCGATTATCCTCATTTTTTCTCATTGACCGAAAAGCGGATTCTGTTTCTGGTTCTTGTTGAAGGCCACGATATCGTCGGCGCGCACCCAGCCGGGCGATCCGATCGGAAAACGCTGTTTGGCGCGCTCAGCGAGTTCTCGCGCGGTCTTGTTGTCGCCGCGTGAGAAAGCCGCTTGGGCCGAGGCCAGGTCCGCATCGGCAAGATCGTTCTTGCGACCGTAGGCCATCGCCAAAGTGGTGTAGGCGTCGGTGGATTCCGGCTCCTTGAGAAGCGCTGCGCGAAGGATCGGAATGGCCTCTTGCGCCGATTTTGCATCGTTGGTTGCGACAAGAGCTTGCGCAAGAAGGATCTGAATGAGCGCTGGACTGGGCGCAAGCTCCACCGCGTGCCGCAGCGGTGCGATGGCATCCGCGGGATGCCCGCCTTCGAGCAGCGCCTGACCTTTGAGCTCGTAGAAGTAGGGATAATTCGGCATGGATTGAATTAGACTGTCGATCTGAGCGAACGCGCTGCGCGGTTCGCCAAAACGGTAGGCCGAAATGGCGCGCGCATAGCGTGCCGGCAGACTCGTATCCGTCAAAGGATAGTGCGCCAGAACCGTGCCCGGACGCTCGGTGAAGCCGAAAAGCTTAGCCCGCATCATGTCGTGACGGAATTGCAGCTCCGGCGGATCCTTCTTGGTCCAATAGGGGGTCTTCACCAGTTCCGCCAGAGCGGCCATGCGCTCCTCGGGCATCGGGTGATTTTGGGCGTAAGGATTTGCTCCCTGCGACGCAAACAGCGATTCGTCGGCAAAGCGCTTGAATGTGTCGTACATGCCCTTGGCCGACTGCCCCGTCATGGTCAGGAAACGGACACCGGCCCTATCCGCCGATTCCTCCTGGGCGCGCTGGTAGGAGAGCAATCTGTTCAGACCGGCGGCCTGGGGTCCCATAATTGCCGCCATGCCGACATTTCCCATGTCGACATTTCCAGTATGCGCGCCCGCCGCCACCGCGCCGATGCCGAGCAGCATTCCGATCAGGGCTGCGGTCTGCACATTCGCGAGTTCCTGGCGCATCTTCGAAAGATGCCCGCCGACAATGTGGCCGCATTCGTGCGCGAACACGCCGATAAGCTGATTGGGCGTCGTCGCCTGCATCAGCGCGCCCACATTCACAAAGATGCGATGCGCATCCATGACGAAGGCGTTGAAAGACTTGTCGTCGATGATGACGACGTGAACGTTTTGGTCTGCCAGGCCGGCGACGCGAAAGATGGGTGCCGTGTAGTCGCGCAAAAGCTGCTCGATTTCGGCGTCGCGAATCATCGGTATGCCGGCATTGGCGCCGGTTTGCGCGCGCGCCGGCACGCTCGATAGGCCAAGCGCCGCGGCTATGACCGCCGCGATAGCGCGCGAAGCTGGCCTCGGCGGCCGCGTCTTGCTAGGAGATCGAGCATCCATCGTGCGAGGCTGAACTATGGTCTTTCGGTCGGCATGCAACCTATGGATGGAACGCGCCAGGGTCAACACAGAGCGCCCTGATTTACCTTAGGGATTCACGAGACCCGCCGAATGCGGCATGAGCGGGGCGGTGACGAAAGACCGATCGCAGGCCAAAGACAGGTTGCGGGCAGGGATCGCGAAAGAAGAGATTCAAAGACGCCGAATGCTGGAAAAGGCAAAACGCTTAAGCTTGCTGCATCCGTCCGCCCGTAGCGGGATTCCACCTTTTATGGTGATGGACGTCATGGCCGCGGCCGCGCGGCTCGAGGCGCAAGGCCGCCGGATCGTGCATATGGAGGTCGGTCAGCCGGCCGCCGGCGCACCTTCGACAGCGATCGCCGCGGTGCGCGCGGCGCTTGCGGACGGCCCTCACGGCTACACCGCCACCCTCGGCATCGCGTCGCTGCGGCAACGCATCGCCACGGCCTATGCCGATTGGCATCAAATCGACCTCGACCCGGAGCGCATTGTCGTCACGACCGGTTCATCCGCCGCCTTCATGCTCGCTTTTCTCGCCGCTTTCGAGCCGGGCGACCGGATTGCAGTGGCGGTTCCAGGCTATCCGCCTTACCGCCACATCCTCAATGCGCTTGGTTGCGAGCCGGTCCTCATCGAAACCGACGCGGCGACGCGATGGTCCATGACCGGAAACATGTTGATCGCTCAGCACCGTGCCAAGCCGCTCAAGGGCGTCATTGTCGGTTCGCCGGCCAATCCGACCGGAACCATGATGCAAGAAAGCGCGCTTTCGGATTTGATCCAGTCAGCTGAGGATGCCGGCATCGCCGTCATATCGGACGAAATCTATCACGGTCTCGACTACGCGTTCGCGGCGCGGAGCGCGGTGCGAATGTCGCCGAGCGCGATCGTCGTCAACTCCTTTTCAAAATATTTCTGCATGACCGGATGGCGGATCGGCTGGATGGTCGTGCCGCCCGTCCTTCTTCGGGCGGTCGAGTGTCTGCAGCAGAACCTTGCGATATCCGTTCCCACGCTCTCACAGATGGCCGCGGAGGCGGCCTTCGACGGACGCGCCGAACTGGAAAATATCAAACACGGCTACGAAGAAAATCGCCGCATCCTTCTCGACGGACTGCCGCGAGCAGGCCTCGACTCCTTCCTGCCGGTTGACGGCGCATTCTACCTCTATTCCGACATATCGCGCTTTTCCGACGACAGCTTTCACTTTGCCACCCGCATGCTCGAAGAGGCCGGGGTCGCGGCGACGCCCGGGATCGATTTCGATCCGATTCGCGGCCGGAAATTCCTCCGCCTCTGCTATGCCGGTTCGCGCGAAGACATGCGCGAAGCCGTCGCGCGGATCGGCGCTTGGCTTAAGGGATAGGCGCGGTGGCCGTCCTGGACAGCGCTCTCGTCTTGTTCTCGGGAGGACAGGACTCCACCGTCTGCCTTGCTTGGACGCTTGAGCGTTTCGCCCGGGTCGAAACGATCGGCTTCGCTTATGGCCAGCGTCACGCCGTCGAACTCGACGTGCGTCCGCGCATTCGTTCGGCTCTCGCGGCGCAATCGCAAGAGTGGAGCGAGCGGCTCGGCGGGGATCACGTCGTGCACATCGATGCTCTTGCGGAAATTTCCGAAACGGCCTTGACGCGCGATATCGAAATCGAAATCGCGAAGTCAGGATTGCCGACGACTTTCGTTCCCGGCCGCAATCTTGTGTTCTTTTCGTTCGCCGGCGCGGTCGCTTACCGGCGCGGCATAAATCATATCGTAGCCGGCATGTGCGAAACCGACTTCTCCGGATATCCGGATTGCCGCGACAACACGATCAAGGCGATGCAGCTCGCGCTATCGCTGGGCATGGACCGCAAATTTGTCATCCATACGCCGCTGATGTGGATCGACAAAGCGGGAACATTCGCACTTGCCGACGAGATCGGCGGAGCGGCATTGGTCGATCTCCTTCTCGCCGAAACCCACACCTGCTACCGCGGCGACCGCAAGCATCGCCATGCCTGGGGCTTTGGCTGCGGCGAATGCCCGGCATGCCGCCTGCGTGCGGCCGGTTATGAAAAATGGAAAGCTGCATCATGACCGCGTTCCCTGAACAGCAACGCAAGCGGGAAGGCGTCGTGTTCCTGATACTTTTCGCGCTGACGATCCCCGCGGCCAATTGGCTGATCGGTCATGTCGGCACGAGCTGCGTCAGCCCGCATGGGCCGTGCGTCGTACCGGTCGCGCCGGGCTTGATGGCGCCGTCCGGCGTAACGATGGCGGGAATTGCGCTTGTCTTGCGCGATCTGGTGCAGCGGCGGCTGGGCGCGGCGATATCGGCACTGGCCATCCTTTGCGGCAGCGGTCTTTCGGCGCTGTTGGCGCCGGCCTCGCTCGTGATCGCTTCCGCTACGGCCTTCTTGCTTTCGGAATTCGCCGATCTTGCGGTTTATACGCCGTTGGCGCGACGGCGGCTCGTCGCTGCCGTCATCGCGTCGAGCTCGGTCGGCTTGGTGGTGGATTCCATCGTGTTCTTATGGCTTGCATTCGGCTCGCTCGACTTTCTGGCCGGGCAGGTGGTGGGGAAAGCATGGATGGTGCTGCTGTCGATACCGTTCGTGGCGTGGCTACGGCGCCGCGATCAAAGGCTCGGCATCAAGCCGGCGTAAAATATTGAGGACTGACGATGAGTGACGCTTTATTTGCAATCCTGCGCAAAGTGACGACCGCCACGATCACCACGATGCTTTTGAAAAAGGGCATTCGGCGCTGCTGGATGAACGGTCCGAAGCCTCTTGTCTCAAGCGGCGAGCGGATCGTGGGCCCGGCATTCACCTTGCGCTTCGTGCCGGTGCGGGAGGATTTGGCGACGCCGGAAAGCTGGGCCAGCCCGATTTCGACGCGGGCGGCGATCGAAGACATGCCAGAAGGGGTGATCGCGGTCGCCGACGCGATGGGTGTGCCGAGCGCCGGCATATTCGGCGACATCCTTTGCGCGCGCATGAAGAAACGCAATGTCGCCGCCTTGGTCACCGATGGCGTAATGCGCGACCGCACAGGCGTTCTGACAAGCGCATTGCCCGTTTGGTGCGCCGGTATCGCCGCGCCCGCTTCGGTGAACGGTTTGACCTTCGTCGGCTGGCAGCAGCCGATCGGCTGCGGCGGCTGCGCCGTCTTTCCCGGCGACGTCATTGTCGCGGACGACGACGGCGCGGTGGTCATCCCTCGGAATATGGTCGAATTCGTCGCCCATGAGGGCGCCGAACACGAACTCTATGAAAGTTGGGTGTTCAGCGAAGTCGAGAAAGGGGTAAAACTGCCCGGTCTTTACCCACCGAACGATGACGCGAAAGCGCGCTATGCCGCATGGCGCGAGACACGCGAATGACGTCAACCGGTTGTGTCTGCGGTTGCGCCGGTCTTTGCCAAGCGGCGGGCGTACCGGCATGGCCATGGCGACGGTCTGAGCATTGAATGTTCTTCTTTCTCTCCAAAACGCTCGGCCTATTGACGGTGCCATCAAATCTCATGATGGCGCTTGGATTGCTCGGTATCGTGCTTCTGTGCACGCGCTTCCGGCGGCTTGCCAGCTGGCTTATCGTGACCAGTCTCGTGCTTATTGCCCTGGCCGGTTATTCGCCGCTCGGAAAAATTTTGTTGCTTCCGCTCGAGCAACGGTTCCCGCGCTGGGACGCGTCGCATGGACCGCCCGACGGTATCGTCGTGCTCGGCGGCGCGATCGATCCGGAAGTTTCCGTGGCGCGCGGCAGCGTCGCGCTCAATGGCTCGGCCGAACGCATCACCGCCACCGCCGAGCTCGCGCGCCGCTATCCGAACGCGCGCATCGTCTTTACCGGCGGGACGAGTTCGCTTGACTCCAACACTCCCCTCGAAGCGCCCGTCGCGGTCAAGGAACTGGTGGCGCTCGGCGTCGCGCATGACCGCATTACCGCTGAGGAGCAATCGCGCAATACGATCGAGAATGCGGTATTTTCGCACCTTCTGGCCGATCCCAAGCCCGGCGAGCGGTGGATTCTCGTGACATCGGCCGCGCACATGCCGCGTGCGATCGCGGTGTTCCGCGCCGCTGGTTTTCCGGTCGAGGCCTATCCGGTCGATTACCGCACGCGCGGGCGAGACGACGCCGCGCGTCTTCATACTTCGTTACCCGAAGGTCTAGAAATGACCGATCACGCCATCCACGAATGGGCGGGACTTATCATTTACAGGCTGACGGGCAGAACGACGGAATTATTTCCCGCGCCGTAACCTTGAGCGAGCGGTCGCGTGCGTATTTTGAGCCGTTCGCTCCGGCTTACAACTCACTGTGTTTACCGATCTTTTATCGCTGTTACGAGATAATCGGGCATTGCCTGTCGTCCTTTGGAAGGACCCTTGTAATGTCGATTGACATACCTGCTGCGTTGCCGAACGAAGCCATTGAAGTTGCGGTCGAGTCTAGGCCGGCTCCCGGCGAATGGGCCGAGGCCGCGCTCACCGTCATGTTTGTCGCCGTCGCCGTATTGTTCGTTTCCTTTCTCGCCGTCGTCACCGGCCTGGTATAGACCGCATCCGACTCGTCCGTGCTCCTGCTCCGGACTATAAAGGATCGCGTTACGCGCAATCCAAATCGAAAGACGCGCGATGACGATGCATCTGACTATCGGCAATAAGAACTATTCGTCATGGTCGTTTCGGCCATGGCTGGCGATGAAAGCCGCGGGGATCCCCTTCGACGAAACGGTGATTTCGCTCGACGCTTCCGATTTCAAAGCCCGCGTGACGGTGCCCGGAGGTTCCGGCAGAGTGCCGGTTCTGATCGACGGCGAGATCCAGATTTGGGAATCGCTGGCCATTCTGGAATACCTGGCGGAGAAATTTCCAACCGCCGGCCTGTGGCCCAAGGATACGGCGGCCCGGGCACGCGCTCGCGCGATCGCTTGCGAGATGCACGCGGGATTCCTGCCGCTGCGGCGGCGCCTGCCGATGAATGTGGCGCGGCCGGTGAAAACGCGCACGCTTGACGATGACGCGGCCGCGAACGTCGCTCGTGTCGATTCGATCTGGAGCGAGTGCCGCGGCAAATTCGGAACGGACGGACCGTTTCTGTTCGGTCCGTTCGGCGCAGTCGATGCCATGTATGCGCCGGTGGTGTGGCGATTCCACACTTACGCAATCGAGGTCAGCGCCACCGCGCGCTCCTATATGCAGGCGATGATGGCATTGCCAGCTTGGAACGAATGGCGCGCGGCGGCGCGCCGCGAATCGTGGGTGCTGCCGCAAGACGAGGTCGATTGGCCGCAAGTGCCGCGCGACTGAGACGGGCGCGGATTGCGTTCGGCAAAACCGTGGAATTTTCAATCGCCGCGATCGAGTGGGCCGACGCGTTTCTCCAGTTCGGACAAAAACGGAAGCTGATAAGCCAAAATCTTTGTCTTCGCGACCGGCAGTGCGAAATAAGCGATGCGGTCGATTTCTGGAAAGGTTTGCCGTCGGCCGGATTTCGGCGGCCACTCGATCTCGAGTGTATTGCTGGTAAACGGCGTCAGATCGAAATCCGCTTCCAAAGCGAAAGCATGCACTGACTTTCCGCTTTTCTGACGCACGGGCGAAAGTTCGACCATCTCGCCGGCGGCGGCAAGATTGGTTTCCTCCTTAAATTCGCGCCGCGCCGCGTCGACCGGAGTGTCACCCGGCTCGACGAGACCTTTGGGGATCGTCCACACGCCGGCATCCTTCTTCGCCCAAAACGGCCCTCCTGGATGCGCGAGCAGGACCTCGAGTTCTTTGCGGCGGCGATAGGCCAAAATGCCAGCGCTGATTTGTCTCGGGCGGATCATTCGCGCAGGACCTCCGTTAGCTGCGTCCCTCTACCGCAGGACATTTGCGACAGGGCTTGGCAAATAGTCTTGTGTCTGCATGATTTTGTCACGATTACGCCCACAATGCCCGTTCCTCGCCCGAGTTCTTTAGAACCGGTAGGGAAGGGGTGACGACGCTGAGATTGCCTGCACGGGAGCCGTACCAATGCGACTTAGGTTTATTGCCGCCGCCGTTGCCGTCGTTGCCACCTTTCTGGCGCCGCTCGCGCCAGTGGTCACTTTGACGCCGAAGGGCCTGTTCACTTCGCGAGCTATGGCCGAGGATGCGCCCAAGGACATCAAGGGCTTCTTTCTCATGAGCGACTATCCGGCGGTGTCGCTGCGCCCCGGCGAGACATCGACGATCAGCCTCAGATTACAGAATTACGACATGACACCGGAACGCCTTGCGCTTTCGGTTACGGGAGTGCCGTCCGGTTGGACCGCGACGCTGCTGGGCGGCGGCCAGCCGGTTGCCGCGGCGATGCCGGCGGCCGATTCCAGCGTATCGCTTTCGCTGCGGCTGGACGTGCCGAAGAACGCCCCAATGGGCACGCAGACGATCACCGTCGCCGCGCAAGGAGCCACCACGAATTTGCAGCTGCCGATCGCGGTCACGCTGGCGAAGGATCTGCCGGCCAAGCTGACATTGACGCCGCAACTGCCGGAATTGCGCGGCACGTCGAAGTCCAGCTTCGAATATCAGCTTGGCATCAAGAACGACAGCGGCAAGAAACTGACGGTGAGTCTGTCCGCGCAAGCGCCGCAAAATTTCGACACTTCGTTCACCGAGCAATACGGCACGCAGGAACTCAATGCGGTGCCGGTCGATGCCGGTCAGACCAAGGACGTCAAGCTTAAAGTAACGCCGCCCAACACGGCTGCGGCCGGCGATTACAAAGTGACTGCGCGCGTGGCCGCCGAGGATGCTTCAGCGACAACCGATCTGGAAATGACCATCACCGGTCAGCCGAGACTCGACATCAGCGGCCGCGAGGGCCTGGTATCGACACGCGCTTCGGCCGGGAAAGAAACGTCCGTTCCGGTCGTCATCACCAATACCGGAACGGCGCCCGCCGACGATATTCAGCTCACCGGATCGGCGCCGAGCGGGTGGAAGATCACGTTCGATCCGAAAACGGTCGACCGGATCGCGCCGAACGACAGCAAAGAGGTGCAAGCGCTGATCACGCCGACGGACAAGGCGATCGCCGGCGACTATGTGTCGACGATCCGCGCCTCTGCGCGCGGCGAATCCGCATCGACGAATTTCCGCGTCACCGTAACCACCTCCACTATGTGGGGCATCGCCGGCGTCGGCATTGTTGGCGTCGCGCTCCTGGTGATGGTCGGCGCGGTCGCAAGGTTTGGCCGCCGATGAGCGCGGATGCCGTCATCGAGGCAAGGGACCTCACCAAAATCTACGGTTCGACACCCGCTGTCGATCACATCTCGTTCAGTGTCGGACGCGGCGAGATTTTCGGCCTTTTGGGCCCCAACGGCGCCGGCAAAACCACCACCATCCTGATGATGCTCGGCTTGACCGAGATTTCGGAAGGCGACGTACGCGTGCTCGGTTTTAACCCGACGCGCGAGCCGCTTTCGGTGAAGCGGCGCGTCGGCTACTTGCCCGACATGGTGGGTTTTTATGACGGTCTGACCGCAGCGGACAATTTGCGCTACACCGCGCGCCTGATTGGATTTCGCTCGAACGAACGGGAAAAGCGCATCGCCGACGCGCTGGAGCGCGTCGGGCTGCCGGAATTCGCCGACAAGCGGGTCGGAACCTTCTCGCGCGGCATGCGACAGCGTCTCGGGCTCGCGGAAATCCTGATGAAGGGCGCGCAGATCGCGATCCTCGACGAACCGACATCGGGGCTCGATCCCCACGCCACTTCGGAACTCCTGGGCATCATCCGCAACTTCAAGAGCGAAGGCGTGTCGGTGCTGCTCTCGTCGCATCTGCTCGAACGGGTGCAGAGCGTCTGCGATCGCGTTGCGCTGTTCAGTTCCGGCCGCATTGCACTGATCGGCTCGGTCGCCGATCTCGGCCGCGAAGTCCTCGGCGGAGGTTATGTGGTGGATATCGAAGCCGACGGCGTCGGCCTGGCCGAGCGGCTTGCGCTCATTCCCGGTGTCAGCGGGGTCGAGAAAACCGGCATCGGCAAGCTTCGTCTGCACGCCGACCGCGACGTGCGGCCCGAAGCGGCGGCCGAAGTCGTCGCGATGCAGGGCCGTCTTAAATTCCTCGGCGTCCAGGAGCCGAGCCTCGAAGCGATCTATACGCGCTACTTCGAAGCAAGGCCGGAGGAAAGCGCGCGGGAAAGGACCCGCCATGCAGCGTGAAGGCTCGGCCTTTTCCGGCCTCGGCGTGGTCATGCTCAAGGAGCTATCTGACCATCTGACCAGTATACGCATGCGGGTTCTCGAATGGCTCGTGGTGCTGGTGGCGCTCGCGGCGCTCTACGGCGCGATCCAGCAGATCAAGGACACCACCGCGGAGGATCCCTTCCTGTTCCTGCGGCTCTTCACCACCTCGCGCGATCCACTGCCGTCGTTTGTTTCGTTCCTGTCGTTCCTGGTGCCGCTGATGGCGATCGGACTTGGCTTCGATGCCGTCAACGGCGAGCACAACCGGCGCACGCTATCGCGGATCTTGTCGCAGCCGATCTATCGAGACGCGCTTTTATTCGGCAAATTCCTGGCGGGCCTCGTCACGCTTTCGATCAGCCTGATCACGTTGTGGCTCTTGGTCATCGGGCTCGGCCTGCTCATGATCGGAATTCCGCCGAGTGCGGAAGAAATTGCCCGCAGCTTCGTCTTCCTTTTGGTGACGATAGCCTATGCCGGCGTGTGGCTGGCGCTGGCATTGTTGTTTTCCATTCTGTTTCGCTCGGCGGCAACGGCGGCGCTGGTGACGCTCGGCCTCTGGCTGCTCGTGACCTTCATATGGCCGGTCCTGGCCGGCGCTTTTGCGCAAATCTTCATTCCGCCGGATCCGCGCTACACGGCGCTCGGGCTGCAGACGCCCGCCACCGCGGAATTGGAGCAAATCCTGGCCCGCCTGTCGCCATCGACGCTTTACGCCGAAGTCGTGGTGGCGCTTCTCGATCCGACGACGCGTGCGCTCGGCCCGATCTATCTGAGCCAGCTGCAGGGCGCCGTCCTCGGTGCGCCGTTGCCGCTTGCCGAGAGCGTCCTGATCGCCTGGCCGCAAATGGTCGGCATGATTGCGACCGCGATCGTGCTGTTCGTCATCGGCTATGTGATATTCCAGCGCCAAGAGGTCCGCGCCTAGGGCTGATCCGGAAAAGGATGGAAACCGTTTTTCCGAAAAGATCATGCTCCGTCAAAAACCCAGAGCCGCAATCAATTCAACATGAAACGATTGCACTCTAGTGCAGCGCGACGGATCGAACAAAGACGAGGGCGGCCCTGCAGCCGCCCTCCGGGTTTTCCGATCTTCAATCCCTAGACCGGAAGAACTTCGATGATCCTCATGTCGTGCGAATCGACGATAACAAACCTCGTCATTGTACACGAAATAGAGGAATCCGCGCCATGCGGGATCGATCTGCACCAGGGTTTCCGGCACGCGCACCAAATGCAAGTGCCCGCACGGGACTACGGTGCCTACGGTCACGTCGACATCGATGTTGCCTGCGCGGGGCGCGCCGCGTCCATTGATGATGGTATCGCGTTCGCCCGGTGCGTTTCGGCCGGGTTGCAGTGCTGTTGGCTAACGCCGACTAGGCAGCAAAGTTTCTCCGTGAGATATTTTGTTTTCGGCGGGTGATATCGTGGTTGAGAAAAAAGTTCATTTCTGAATACTTGTTCCCGTCAAAAAAGTGAGGAATTGGTGTCCGCAATCGCATCAAGGGTCGACTGCAGTTCCAGAGAATTCCGCGCCAATCAGGCGGCCATGCGCGAGCTGATCGCGGAACTGGAAACGCGCCGCGCCAAAGCCGCCGAAGGCGGTCCGCCGCGCGCGCGAGAACGCCATCTCGCCCGCGGCAAGCTTCTGCCGCGCGAGCGCGTGATGACGCTGATCGATTCGGGGACGCCGTTTCTCGAACTCTCGCCGCTCGCCGCCAACGATATGTATGAGGATTCGATCCATGGGGCCGGTTTGATCACGGGCATCGGCCGCGTCGCCGGGCGCGAATGTGTCATTGTTTGCAACGATTCCACGATCAAGGGCGGCACCTATTATCCGATGACGGTGAAGAAGCATTTGCGGGCGCAGGAGATCGCGCGCGAGAACCGGCTGCCGTGTATTTATCTGGTCGATTCCGGCGGCGCCAATTTGCCGCATCAGACCGAAGTCTTTCCCGATCGCGATCATTTCGGGCGGATTTTCTACAATCAGGCAACCATGTCGGCGGCGGGCATAGCGCAGATCGCGGCGGTCATGGGGTCGTGCACGGCGGGCGGCGCTTATGTGCCGGCGATGTCGGACGAGACCATCATCGTGCGCAACCAAGGCACCGTTTTTCTCGGCGGACCGCCGCTTGTGAAGGCGGCGACCGGAGAAGTCGTGACCGCCGAAGAGCTCGGCGGCGCCGACGTGCACGCCAAAAAATCCGGTGTCGCCGATTATTACGCTGAGAACGATCGCCACGCCTTGATATTGTGCCGCCAGATTGTCGGCGCGCTCAACGCGAAGAAAGCGCCCGATGTTAGCTTGCGAAAATCGAGCGAGCCGAAATACGACCCCCGCGAACTCGAAGGCATCGTTCCGGTCGATCTCAAGAAGCAATATGGCGTGCGCGAGGTGGTCGCGCGGCTCGTCGACGATTCCGAGTTCGACGAGTTCAAGGCGCTCTACGGCGCAACGCTCGTGACCGGCTTTGCGCATATTCACGGCATTCCGGTCGGCATTCTCGGCAATAACGGAATTCTTTTTTCGGAAAGCGCGCTCAAAGCGGCTCACTTCATCGAGCTGTGCTGTCAGCGCCGCGTTCCGCTCTTATTCCTGCAGAACATTTCCGGCTTCATGGTCGGCCGCGACTATGAAGCCGGCGGCATTGCCAAAGACGGCGCCAAGATGGTGACGGCGGTCGCTTGCGCACAGGTGCCGAAGATCACGGTGGTGATCGGCGGCTCTTATGGCGCCGGCAATTACGGCATGTGCGGGCGCGCTTATGGTCCGCGCTTCCTTTTCACCTGGCCGAACGCCCGCATATCGGTGATGGGGGGCGAACAGGCGGCTTCCGTGCTTGCGACCGTGCGCCGCGACAATCTCGAAGCCGAGGGCAAAAAATGGTCCGAGGTGGAAGAAGAGGAATTCAAGCAGCCGATCCGCGAGCAATACGAGGCCGAAGGCAATCCCTATTACGCCACCGCGCGCCTTTGGGACGACGGCATCATCGCGCCGGCCGAAACACGCCGCGTGCTGGCGCTCTGTTTTTCAGCGACGCTCAATGCGCCGATTCCGGAAACGAAGTTCGGCGTATTTAGGATGTGAAGGCGGAGACAAATCATGCCCAAAACCATTGAGCATGTGCATTGGCCGGACGCGCCGGATATCTGGATGCCTTACGCGCCGGCGATCAAGGTTAGGGGCGGCACCACGGTTTACCTGGCCGGCGTGACGGCGGCGCCGGTCTATCACCACCATCCGCACCGGCGCGAGGAATTCGACGCTATGCCGCGCGACATGGCCGGCCAGGCGCGCGCCGCGCTGGAAAACCTCAAACGTGGACTTAAAGCCGTCGGCGCCGATTTTTCCGATGTCGTCACCGCCGACCGTTTTGTTACGGACTTGACCGATCAGGACGCGCTCAATCGCGTTTGGGGCGAGTATTTTCGCGACGCCAAACCGGCAACGACCACGGTTCAGGTCGTGCGGCTGGCTACCGATCCGCGCTGCCTGGTCGAGATCAATGCGATTGCGGTGATCGATTGACGATCAGCGATTGAACAGCCACATCAGGGCGCTGAGAACGATGCTGACGAGGATGCAGGTGACGAGAGGGAAATAGAAGCTTGTATCGCCGCGCTGGATCGCGATATCGCCGGGCAATCGGCCGAGCCCGATCCGCGACAGCAACGGCCACGCGATTCCGGCGAGCAAAAATGCCAACCCAATTCCAATAAGCAGACGCTGCATGTTTGCTTGACCTTCATCGGCAGGTAGGGACGGCGGCGCGAGCAATCAAGAGGAAGCTAAAAAGGGGCGCCAAGACGGTGCCAAGAGCGTGCCAAGAGGAAGCAATGACCGAAACCTACAAAATTGCGTTGATCGTCGGTACCGGGTCGGGACTTTCCGCTTCGCTGGCGCGGGCCTTCAGCAAGCAAGGGATGAAAGTCGCCGTCGCCGCTCGCCGCGCCGGCAATCTGGAAGCTCTGGCAAAGGAGACGGGAGCCGAAGCTTTCGCTTGCGACGCCACCAAGCGCGCCGAGGTCTCAAAGCTGTTTTCCCAAGTAGACGATGCATTCGGGTCGCCGGACGTGGTGGTTTACAATGCCAGTTACCGCACGCGCGGGCCCTTCATCGAGCTCGATCCCGCCGAGGTCGAAAAGTCGCTTGCGGTCACGGCCTTTGGCGGATTTCTGGTGGCGCGGGAGGCGGCCAAGCGCATGGTGCCACGCGGTCACGGTGCGATTCTCTTTACTGGGGCGTCCGCGAGCGTGAAGGGCTATGCGCAATCGGCGCCCTTTGCGATGGGAAAGTTCGCGCTGCGCGGGCTCGCACAAAGCTTGGCGCGCGAATTGTCGCCGCACGGTATTCATATCGGCCACATCGTCGTCGACGGCGGCATCCACAGCCAAAGCCGGCCGGTGCCGCCGGACAAGCCGGACAGCATGCTCGACCCGGACGCTATCGCCGAGAACTATTTGCATCTGTTGCGGCAGCCGCGAAGCGCGTGGGCGTGGGAAATCGAGCTGCGGCCTTGGGTCGAGAAATTTTGAAGCCGAAGACGCGACCGGCGTATAATCGCGCAGTCAAATGGAACGGCGTGAAAGAACCGGCATGAAACTAGCTTCAGTCAAAGTCATGTTATTCGCGATGACGCTCGTTGCCACCACGAGCGTTTATGCCCAGACCCGGCATCGGCACGAGCGCGAGCCGAGAGAAACGGAGCATGCCGCTCCGGCGGTCTCGGTCGACAAGCGAGACACGATCATACCGGGGCCCGGAGCGTTCAGTGGCAAGCCCTTTTGGCTGGCGCTCGCGCAATGCGGCGGCATCTATTTCAAGCTCAACGTGCTCTACACCGCCGTCGCCGTACAGGCTCGCGCAGTTAAGCCGGATCCGAAGCTCAACTCCGAATACACCCAAAAGCTCAATGATGCGATCAAGACCGCAACGGCATTTTTCAGCGGCGCCGAGCATTTCTTGATGACCGACCGCAATCTCGAACGCATCGAAGCGGTTCTGATCTACGACGAGCAATCGCGCGCGGCGGCGGACCGGGTCAAGAGCGCCGAGGCCGGCATTAGTGCGGCGAAAGCCTGTCCGGCGCTTTACGAGGCGTGTCAAAAAGCCTTCGCCAAAGTCTGCAACGAGTCGCTCGCGCCGACGAGTTAATGGTCCGGCGGCCGAAAGGGGACCCGATGAGACCGGTCATAGCAATGATCATCGCGAGTGTCGTCGTCGTTGTGGGTGCAGCGGCTGGCGCGCAAGACGCGGCCAAGCAGAAGGGGCAGGCCGAGGAGGCGTCAGCCGATTTTCCCGGGCTCGGGGAAATCATGTCGCTGCAGCAGATGCGCCATATCAAGCTCTGGTTTGCCGGCAATGCCGCCAACTGGCCGCTCGCCGATTACGAAATCGGTGAACTCAAGGAAGGCTTCGAGGATGTGACAAAGCTTCTCGGCGGCGACATCGTGAGCCAGCACGTCGGCGCGCCGATCTCGGAGCTTGAAAAGTCGATCGACGGCAAGGATCGCGCCGCGTTCGCGGCCGCCTTCGACAAGCTTAATGCCGGCTGCAACGCCTGCCACCGGGCCCTCGACCATGGGTTCATCGTGATCCAGCGTCCGCAATCGCTGCCCTATAGCGACCAGGACTTTGGCGCCCAGAAGCGATAGTGCGTTTCGGGCGGCTAGCGACTAGGGCGGCCCGTCTTGAGGCGGTGGAACTTGACCGGCCGTCACGCCGGCATCCGCCTCGACACCACTAACACCATGTTCGCGCAAGCTTTCTCGCCCCCAGGGCAGGACCTTTGGAAAACGGCTTTGTTCTTGAATTATTGGGCAATACGGCCATACTGCGCGCATTGTGCCGCGCAGCACGGGGTGGGGTCTCTTTGGAACAGCAGCGCAACGACATCGCAGCCTTGCCGGCATCGACCGCCTGCAATGTGCTCATGATCTATCCGCGCTTCATGACGGATTCGTTCTGGAATTTCTCGGAAGCCTGCGAACTCGTCGGCGCGCGCTATCCCGCGATCCCGCTCGGATTGATCACGGTGGCGGCGCTATTGCCGAAATCCTGGAACATCCGGCTCGTCAACCGCAACACCGAGGAACTCGCCGAGAGCGATCTCGCCTGGGCCGACATGGTTATGACTGGTGGCATGCTGTTTCAGCAATCGGATTCGCTCGATCTCATCGAAATGTGCCGCGCGCGCGGCCTGCCGGTTGTCGTCGGCGGCCCCGATGTGAGTTCCAGCCCGCATCGCTACGCCGCCGCGAATTTCCGCGTCATCGGCGAGGCCGAGGGAATCCTCGACAAATTCGTCGCCGCCTGGGAGGAAGGCCAGCGCGAGGGGACTTTCGAAGCGCCGAAATTCCAGGTCGACGTGACCAAGACGCCGATTCCGCGCTTCGATCTTCTCAAATTCGACCAGTATCTTTACATCGGCGTGCAATTTTCACGCGGTTGCCCGTTTACCTGCGAGTTCTGCGACATCATTGAGCTGTACGGCCGCGCGCCGCGTACGAAAACGCATGCGCAGATGCTGGCCGAGCTTCAAGCGCTTTACGATCTCGGCTATCGCGGTCACGTCGATTTCGTCGACGACAACCTCATCGGCAATAAGAAGGCGATCAAGGCTTTCCTGCCGGCACTCGAGGCTTGGATCAAAGAGCACGACTATCCGTTCGAGTTCACTACCGAGGCTTCGCTCAATCTCGCCGACGATGCCGAACTCTTGCAGATGCTGCGGAGGACGAATTTCTTCGCGATTTTCGTCGGCATCGAAAGCCCCGACGAGGAGACGCTCGCGGCAGCGCGCAAGAAGCAGAATACCCGGCGCAGCATCGCCGAAAGCGTTCACAAAATCTATCGGGCGGGCATGTCGGTGACCGCCGGTTTCATCGTCGGGTTCGACACTGAGAAGGGCTCGGTCGCTCAGCCGATGATCGATCTGATCGAAGAGGCCAATATCCCGATCGCGATGGTGGGGCTACTCTATGCACTGCCGAATACGCAACTGACGCGTCGGCTGGCGCGCGAGGGCCGGCTCCATGTCGATCACGATGCGGCGCCGGCCGGAAAGGGCGATCAGTGCACCGCCGGGGTGAATTACGAGACCAAGCGGCCGCGCTTGGACATTTTGCGCGACTATCGCAAGATTCTCGACAACATCTACGATCCGGACGCATTCTGCGGCCGCTTGGAACGGCTGGCGGCGATGCTGGACTGCGCCGATCGGCGTAAGGAACTGCCGCAAGGCGATATTCGCGGCCGAGTCAGCACGATCAAGCTGGTGCACGAATTGATGTCGCGTCTGCCCGAAGGCCGCGAACGGTTCTGGAAAGCCTTCACGACCTGCATGTCGATCAATCCCAACTCGGTCCGGGGCATCGTTACGCTGATGGCGTTCTATCTGCACGTCGGCCCGTATTCGCGCTACGTCATGAAGCAAATCGACCGGCAGATCGACGATCTCGAACAGGGCCGCTTCGTTGCGCCGAAATTGCTGTCGCCGGTGGAGGCCGAGCGCTTGGCCGTCAACGCTTAGGGCAAGATCCGGAAAAAGCCTGCCCCGGAGTTGTTTCCAAAAAGATTATGCCCCATCAAACATCTAGAGGCGCGATCGGTTCAGCTTGAAGCGATTGCGCTCTAATAGTGTGTTTGATCGATTCCCGGCACGCTCAAGAGCGACGAAATCGATCGGCCGCGAAGGTCGTAGACGCGGGCGTAAACGACGTCCTCGCGTTGGATATCGAACAGCACAGGCGCGTCAAGCTTGGCGCAGTAGAATTCGCCGAGTACCATCGCAAAGTCGGCGCCGTTCGGATCCCACGTCGTGGTGAATTGCGGTCCAAGCGCGACCGCCACGGGCGGATGCGGCCCGCACACGGCAACCGTCCATTGACCGTGAGGCGGAGCCTCGTTGCGTTCGGCGAGATCGGCAAGTAGCCGCCGCGACGCCTGGGTGAGCGACAGCCCCCAATAATCGAGCATGAAATTGTGCCGCGCGCCGCTCACGCCGCCGGCAATATGATTGTAGTCGGTATATTCGTAAGGGTGCAGTCGCGTCATGTCGAGAACGGGCGCGGCGATGCCGACAAACAGAACGAGCGTAATCGCCGGGGCCGCGATGCGGTTGCGCCAAAAACGGCGGACGATGTGCGCGCCGGCGAGGCCGCCAAGTGCGGCGAACGGCGGCAGCACGAAAATGAAGTGGCGGACGCCGTTATACATCGCGGGCCGCGCGGCAACGGTCACCAGAATGGGCAATAGCGCGCCGAGAAGGGCCGCCAACAGCGCCGCCCGGTGGCCGGCGCCGGACGCGCTGCGATCGCGATCGCGCGCGATCGTGACGGTCGCGCCGGCGATACCGCAAAGTCCCAGCGCCAGCATCAATTCGGGAAGTTGTACCGCGAACAGAGTGGGCACATAGCTGCGCGGCATGTCGACGACCGGGATCAATTGACCGTCAAAAAGTTCTCGCCAGGGTTTTTCGAAGAAATTGGAGAAGTATTCGACCGCGCGAAACGGATTGAGCGGCGAAAGCACGCTCCAGGGCCAGACCAGGCCCATGACGAGATACGCAAGGACAGCCGCCGGAAGGAATGGCGCGAGAAACAATCCGCATTCGCTCAGTGCGGGCTTGACGCCCTGCGCGCGCGATCTGACTGCCACGATGAATGGAAGCGGCAATAGCGCGTTCATCACCGCAAAGCCGCCCAACACGCGCGCCCCGATCGCAAGGCCGACGCCGATGCCGCAAAGCGCGATCGTCGGCGCCGTCGCGCGCGGATATTCCTGGAACGCACGGATCAAACCGAGGAGCGCGATCGCCATGACCGCAGCGAATGGCCCATCCTTGGCGTTGATAAACATGTGACCGAAATAAAGCGGGCAGGCCGCAAGCAGGAGGACCGAAATGAAGCCGGCAAGCGGACCGCCGAGCCGCCGTCCGAGCCGCCACGCCGCGAACAATCCGAGCAATCCGGCCGCAGCCCCGACAAGGCGGCGCGTCTCGAACAAATCGAACGGCAGGATCTTGGCGGCAAGCGTCGCCAGAATGTCGAAGCCGCCGCCGTACATGTAGAGATTGACAAAAGACAGCGCGCGCTGGTCGCTAAAGCCGGAACGATAGAGCGAGACCAGAAGCGCGCCGTATTGGGAATGGGTGTAGTCGTCCCAACCAACTCCGTAGTCGCGGAAAGTTGCTAGCGCAATTGCCGCCGTCGCGGCGAGGACGCCGATTGCCAGTTTGTCCAGCCGGCGTTCGGCTGGAGTTGCCTTCGATCGCAAGGCGAGGGGAGTTACCGCAATTTGCTGCACGCTTGGCCCGGTCCCAGATACGCCGTTTGATTTCATGAAGCGCGTGAGCCGCTCTGGCAATGCGGCAATGCGCAGCGATGTCTTGGCGGCGTTTGTGTTCGCACCAGCGACTGAATGCGCGCAAGCGAGAAGCGGGGCTTCAAGCCCCGCTTCCGCCGTTGGATCGCATTGCTGCCGAAGCCGTCACTTCATGGCCGCTTCAAACATTTCGGCGACATAGTCCCAGTTCACCAGATGGTCGAAAAACGCCTTAAGATAGTCCGGCCGCCGGTTGCGGTAGTCGATGTAGTAAGAGTGCTCCCAGACGTCGCAGCCGAGAATTGGCTTGGCGCCATGGACCAGCGGATTCTCGCCGTTCGGCGTTTTCATAACGGCGATCTTGCCGTCTTTGACCGCGAGCCAGCACCAGCCTGAACCGAATTGCGTGACACCGGCTTGTATGAGGTCTTCCTTCGCCTTGGCCAACGGGCCGATATCGGACACGATCTGCTTCTCGAGCTTTCCCGGAAGCTTGTCGCCGCCACCGCCCTTCTTCATCCATTTCCAGAAATGAATGTGATTGTAATGTTGCGCGGCATTGTTGAATAAGCCTGGATTTTTGCCAAAAGTGCCCTTGACGACTTCTTCGACCGGTTTGTTTTCCCACTCGGTGCCCTTGGCCAAATTATTGCCGTTGGTCACGTAGGCCTGATGATGCTTGTCATGATGATATTCGAGGGTCTCGCGCGACATGTATGGCGTAAGAGCGTCATACGGATAGGGAAGGTCTGGCAGGGTGAATGCCATAGGTGTGCTCCTCAATGTGAGTCTGCTGGAATGTCCCGGGTGCAACAGTCTGGGAACGTGAAAGGTTCCTCTAAATAGGGCCAAGTGCGAGGTTGGGCAACTTGCCCGCGCTTCGGCCAGGGGCAAACCGAAAGGCACGTACTGCGAGCATTGCCGCAGCAGAATAACGCTTGCGCGAGATGGCGAGCGCCGTCACAATATCGACTCAATTGTTCTCCGCCATCCGACGAACTAAGGATGTGTGTATGTATTTGCTTTTGTTGGGGTTTGGGGTGGTCCTCAGCGCCGCGGGCATCCTCCTTGCGGCCGCGGGCCTATCCGTGCGCGAGGGCAGTTTTGACGCCGGCCTCGTCACCCCAGGCATCGTCTCCGCCGTCGGTGGATTTCTCCTGATTGGTCTCGGCTTGGCACTGCGGACCTTGCAGCGGATCGAACAGGCGCTTGCGGCTCGGGCCACGCCGCGCATCGCGCAGGGAGAGATCGCTGGCACCACCGAATTACCCGGCCATGTCGGCGGACCCGGCCTATTTCCGTTGCCGAGCCAAACGAGCCCTGCGCCGCAACCGCCCGCACCAGCCGTGAGGACAGGCGACGATCAACCGGCGAATACCGGCGCGGAGAAATCTTCGGAGGCCGCGCGCGTCGGCAACAGGCTTCTGCCGCCATTTCCGAAGATCGCAGTCTCGGCGGGCAATGAGGCCACTGCCGAAGCCGATGCGTTACATTCCGGCAAACGAGGCAACGGTGTGGCCGCCGCGCGCGCTGCACTGCGGCTGCCGATAGGCGAGCGTCCCACCGCACCACCCGAACGGCCGAAGGCTCCGGCTTTCGATATTCTGTGGCCAAAAGGCCAGCGGCCGACGCGCGTCGCGCAACCGGCACCGGCACAGGCTGCTCCAGTTCCGCCGAAGGAGCCTCAGCACGACATGCCGCAGCCGCGTGAGACCGCAGTCCAAGCACCTGCCCAAGATGCGGCCGGTCAAAGCACGGACGCTCAGGCAGAGGCTACCCAGGCAGAGGCTACCCAGGCAGAGGCTACCCAG
>DASPTX010000072.1:0-31554 GCA_035623195.1 Xanthobacteraceae bacterium
TTCGACGCACAAAAATCAATTGAAGACGAAAATTTCTCACCTTCTAAAAAGATTTTTAGATGAAATCTAATTCGAATTCCTTCATTTCATCCGACTGCCATGTCAGCGTTCTAGTGTTCTGATTCCCTCTCAATTTTCCGCAAGCACAGCTCGTCTGAAATGAATCGAAGAAGATTCCTCAAGAGTGCTGGCAGTGGGCTTTCGGGAGTTGTCGCCGGTAGCTTGATGCCCGGGCCCGCTTTCGCGCAGCAAAGGGCTTCGATTAGAACGATCACCCGCTTTTCCACGCCAGCCAAAATCCGGGAGTTGCACGGCTCAGGGCAGTCACAGTTCGATGACTTGTGGCATACGCACCTGGAGGCATTCACCCGACAGGCGATTTGCGGCGATCCCTGGAGCAAGGCCGGGATGTCGCACGAATTTTACTACTACAATCCAACCTCTACGCTGATCGCTGGAGCGGTCCAGCTCGCGATGATCTCCTGGATCGCTTTCCCGAACCGACTGAATCAGTATTTCGGAACGGCAACCGCGTTGCCTTCCAATCCATACAAGCTGCCTCAGAACTATTTGTGGGAGCTGGCAGATCAAGGTTTCTACGACGACGAGGCTGGGCAACGACATACTTTCCCCGCGATTCCGGAAAACGCTTGTCCCCAAGCCGACTGGAAAGGTCCTCTGCATCGTTTCGGGCCCTACGGCCCGCGCGGCTGGCAAGACGAATATTGCGAGTGGAGCGTAACCAGAAACGCACAGGGCAAGCTCGCCCGTGTGGATTTCGTCTGTGAGAATCCCGAATATTGGCATGTCCTGTGGCGGGTGAATCCGGAACGGGTCGCTCAACTTTATCGGAACGTATTGAACTTTGGACTTCCGCCCGGAAGCCCTATGCAGTGCGAGTCGCAAAGGAAGATCTCGAATTACGGGATCCCGCGACCGGCGAACCAATTATTGATCCTTCGACCGGCGCTCCCGCTTACAACCCGCTGAATAAGTGGAATCGAGGCACGCTTTCGGTCCGCATCGGAACAAACGCAACGGGCGGAGCGATTCACCTCACCGGTACGCCAAATACCTTGCAAACCGAACTGGTGAGCGCGGCAGCAGTCGCCACCATTTTGAGAGACGTGGGCAACGAGGACGCACAGCGTTTGGGATGTTGCAGCCAGAATACTCAGCCCTACAGGAATAGTGACTTTCACATTGGACAAATCGTCAATCAGATCGTCGGTTCAGGTGAAGGGCACAGAGTCACGGTGGCCGACCCAGTGGGTCTTTATATTCAGGAGCCGGACTTTAGCGTCTACGAACTGCCTGACGATCACAGGCGGCGATTGCCACGGCTGCTGCGACAAAAAAGATAGCGTCTGATTATTCATTCCTGTTCGGCATGGCCGACAGTTCGTCCCGCCGGGATCCAGATTTGAGGAAGGGCAACTAGAAGTTCCCAGGCTTAAAGGTCTCCCTGCGCCCCTTCGGAGCTTCGGGGGACACCTTTCGCCCCCTTGGGACGGTGGCGGAGAGGGAGGGATTCGAACCCCCGATACGGTTGCCCGTATGCCGCATTTCGAGTGCGGTGCTTTCAACCACTCAGCCACCTCTCCAAGGCAAGGCGCGAAAGGCTTAAGCGGTGTGCGGCGTATTTAGCGGCGCGGGCGCAAGGAAACAAGAAGGCAGGCGGCTTACCCGCAGGAAACGCGTTGGAAACGGGCCGAAAACGCCGAGCCCCCAGCCGCTTGCGGCGGCTGGAAGCACCGGCCTAGCCAAGATCCTTGTAACGCCGTGCTCAGAGCTCGCGGCCGATCTTGCGATCGAGCGAATAGGGCCCACCGCCGCGCAGCGCGATGGCAAAGCACAACAAGCCCCACAGCAAGACATATTCGTAGCCGCGACGCATCCAGGGGAATCCATTGCTCCAATAAGTGATGGTGATGAACAGCATCTCGATGGCAGCGGCCGCGGCAAAGAACCGGGTGAACAGCCCAAGAATGAGTGCAATGCCGGCGAAGGTCTCGATGCACCCCGACGCCCAAAACCAAAAGATCGGCGGCGTGAAGCCGAGATCGGTGAAGGCTTTCGCGGCGGCGTCAGTGAATCCGTTCAAGAATTTCGGATAGCCGTGCATGAGCAGATTCCAGCCAACCGCAACACGGACGACCAGCCAGGACAGCGGAACGACGGTATCGTAGAACGGCTGCAGGAACGGCAAGAGAAGTTTCGGTTCGGTTTGCGCTTGTGCTTGCGCCATGATTTCCTCCCGGACAGTTTTCTTTGGATCGATACGATTACAAATCGATCTGACTGCAAAAAAACAACAAGTGCGGATCGCTTGCAAGCCTATTTGGCTGGTACCACAAGCGAGTAACGCTCATCCGCCGCAAGACATTGCGCCTCGGGCAGACCGAGCTCCTTGCGCACCGTGTTGGTGCCGAGCACCAGCGAAACCATCTTGTAAAAGGCATGGCGGCGGCTCATGCCCTCGCGCCCCATGCCGCAATCCGACGAGATCACGAGCCGCTCCGGCGGAATGAACCGCAGTGCGGCGCGGATCTGCGCCGCCACCTCGTCGGGGCTTTCGACTTGCAGCGTGTGATGGTCGATGACGCCGATGGCGATTTTCTTCCCGGTGATGGTCTTGCCGATCGCTTCGAGGTCCATGCCGCCGGAGCTTGACGATTCGAAGGTGATGACGTCGGCGTCCACCGTGTTGTAGGTCTCGAGCGCCGGCTTATAGCTTTGCACCTGCGCGAACATCCGCTGCTGCGAGGGATTGCCCCAGCAGGAATGCGCCCAGACTTCCGTCTTTGCGCGCAGTCCCTTGACGGTGCGGTTGAAGACTTCGACCATCAGCTGCGGCGTGATCACCTTGTCCTGAATCTTGCGCACCGCGATCAGATGGATCTGCGGCTCCTCGATCTGGATAACCGGACAGCCAGCGTCGGCAAGCTCGTGATATTCCTCGTTGAACGCGTCCGCGATGGCGAACATCCGCTCGGGCACGCTCTTATAGTGACGGTCCTGCAGCGCAAAGGCGACGATCTCGGCCGAAACCGCGCCGAACTTGACCGGGCGCGTGGTGAAGCGCTGCGCCGCTTTCCACATCGCCGTATATTGCAGATTGCCGCGCCCAACCGGCCCGGTGATGACCGGCATCACGCGCGATTCGAGATAGTCGTGCAGAATGTGACCGCGCGGGAACCAGATGCCGCCGCGGCCGGACGGCGTCGCCATCGGATGCGCGATGTCGAGGCCGCTCATGTGGTTCGGCGGATAGGCCGTCCAGCTTTGCCCGCCGACATCGTCGTCGAAGCGGCAATCCCCGTCGGTGAGGATGTCGAGACCGGCCAGCTCCTGATCGCGCAAATAACAGGTCAGCGCGTCTTCGTATTGTTCGCGGAACCGGCGGCTCACCATGGCTTCGAGAAAATGGCGCGTGCCGAGATTCTCGGTGTACCAGCTCGGCCGCGGCAGCGAGCCGGTGATCGTCGTCGGCAGTTTGATATCCTTGGTGGCTCGATACATCGTTTACCTCCCCCGGTCTCAGTTGCCGGTGAAGACCGGCTTGCGCTTTTCCATAAAGGCGGTGCGGCCTTCAGTGTAATCGCGGCTGGCGAAGCACTGTTCCACGAGCTCGATCGAGCGCGCGAGATTGCGCTTGGATTCATCCTTGAGGATCTCGCCGACCGTGAATTTCACCGCTTTGATGGTGAGCGGCGCGTTGGCACAGATCATGTCGGTCAAGCCTTTGACGTAGGTTTCGAGTTCCGCCGCGGCGACGACGCGATTCACGAGACCCATCGCCAGCGCTTCCTTCGCGTCGAATTGGCGCGCGGTATAGAAAATCTCCTTGGCGAAGGCCGGGCCGACGATATCGACTAGCCGCTTCAATCCGGTATAGCCGTAGCCCAGGCCGAGCTTTGCCGCCGGCACCGCGAAGCGCGAATTATCCGAGCAAATGCGCAAGTCGCAGCAAGTCGCGAGCCCGAGCCCGCCGCCGATGCAATAGCCGCTGATCATGGCGATCGTCGGCTTGGGAAATTCGGCGATGCTGGAATAGGCCGCGTCCGATTTCACGTTATAGGCGCGCACGGCTTCTAGCGTGGCGCGCTCGCTTTCGAATTTGGAAATGTCGGCGCCGGACACGAAGGCTTTGCCGCCGGCGCCGGTCAGCACCACGACCCGAATTTCGTTGTCGGCGGCAAAGCCGTCGAGAATTTTCTTGGTCGTCTCCCACATTTCCAGCGACACCGCATTGTGCCGCTCAGGATTATTGAAAATCACCGTACCGACGCCGCCTTCCTTGCGCGCCAGCATTTTGTCGGTTTGCGTCATTCCCCACTCCTTAATCTCCACCTGCGGCACCGGATCATGCCCAGAGCGCGATCGTGTAAGCTGAACAGATCGCCGCCAGTGCTTTTGCTAGGGCATGATCTCTTCGGAAAACCGGTTCCCACTTTTCCGGATCATGCCCGTAATTTTGCTCGGGCATGATCTTTTCGGAAAACCGGTTCCCACTTTTCCGGATCATGCCCTAAACCGCCTTAGCCTTATGCAAGGCCGCGATGTCGCGCTTGTTGAAGCCGAATTCCTTGAGGATCGCATCGGTGTGCTCGCCGAGTTCCGGCGGCCGCGCGACAAGCCGCGACGGCGTACGCGACAACAGCATCGGCTGTCCGATGAGCTTCATTTTGCTTTTGTCCTTTCTGGTCACGCTCTGCGCAATGCCGAGATGCTGCACCTGCGGATCGGCGAACATCCGATCGATCGAATAGATCGGCCCGCAGGGTACGCCGGCGAGATTGAAGCGCTCGACCCATTCGGCGCTGGTCGCCGCGCCGAGATAATTGTCGATTTCCGCGCTGAGCGCATCGCGGTTCTTCGAGCGCGCCCCGGCCGTCTTATATTCCGGCTTCTCCATCAAAGCGGTCGCGCCCGCGGTCTCGCAGAATCGCTGCCAGATTTTCTGGCCGGTGGTCGCGATATTGATATAGCCGTCTTTGGTCTTGAACACCCCGGTCGGGATGCTGGTCGGATGATTGTTGCCGGCCTGTTTGGCGACTTCGCCGCTGACGAGATAGCGCGCGCCTTGAAAATCCAGCATGAAAATCTGCGCCTGCAGGAGCGACGTCTCGATGTGCTGGCCCTTCTTGGATTTTTCGCGTTCGAGCAAAGCGACCAGAATGCCGAGCGCGGCGAACAATCCGGCGGTGAGATCGGCAACCGGAATGCCGACCCGCACCGGACCTTGGCCGGGCAGGCCGGTGATCGACATCAGCCCGCCCATGCCTTGGGCGATCTGGTCGAAGCCAGGCCGGTTGGCGTAAGGCCCGGTCTGGCCGAAGCCGGAAATGCTGGCGTAGACGATGCGCGGATTGATGCGCGCGAGAGTCTTGTAGTCGATGCCGAGGCGCTTTTTAACGTCGGGGCGAAAATTCTCCACCACGACGTCAGCTTTCTTGACCATGCGCTTGAACGCCGCCAAGCCTTCGCGCGACTTCAGATTGAGCGTCATACTGCGCTTGTTGCGATGCAAGTTCTGAAAGTCGGGCCCCTCGCGCGGGCCGCCCATCGGTTCTTCGACGCCGGGCGGCGATTCGATCTTGATGACATTGGCGCCCCAATCGGCGAGCTGCCGAACGCAGGTCGGCCCGGACCGCACGCGCGTGAGATCGAGCACCGTGAAGCGCGCGAGAGCTTTCGAAGCGCGGGGAAAAGGCATTGCTGGTCTCTCCGATAAGCAAATTCCGTCAAGCGAGGCGGGTGCGGGCCCCAAGGTTCATACGGGCACGGTTAATGCGGGCGATCCTTTTGGGCTCCCAGTGCTGCGCGCCGGCTGCTCGGGATGATGGAAAATAGGGTCGTGAGGGCAGAACTTCCCCGATCCTGGCGAAGTTGTCTACCGGCTGATGCAAGGACTTTGGCGCTGGGGTCTTGGCGCAGAGGTTTCGGCACAAGGCCGGGCGTTCGCCGCCGGGGGATCGGATAAGATAACGCAGCCAACGGCCATTTTTCCGGCGCTTTGGAGAGACGATCATGAACGAAGATGTGCTCAATGTCAGTCTGCGCAAATTCCTCAAGAAGGTCGGCATCACCTCACAGCGCGAGATCGAGCAAGCGATCCGCGCCGCGGTCGCAAAAGGCCGGCTCAAAGGAAACGAGACGCTGCCGGCCAAAATGGCTCTCACCGTCGAAGGCGCCGGCCTCGCAGTCGAAATCGAGGGCGCCATCGAACTCGAATGAAAGTTGCCGCTCGCCGCCGACATTCAAAACCGGGAAACACCATGATTGCAGTCTGCCGCTCGTTCGTTGCCGTCATTTTGCTCGCCGTTGCCACGGCTGCGCTCGCGCAGGATCGCGGCCGCGGCGGCGATCACGAAAGTACCCACGGAGAGAACGCGCGTCAGGACAACGCGCGCGAGGAAGACGCGCAGCGCGGCCCGGATCAGCGGCGGCACAACGGCCCCAGCGTACTGGCGCTTTTGCCGGGCGATGCCGTCACTGAACACAGTATCGACCTGCCGGCCGGCAGGCTCGCTTATACGGCAACCGCCGGCACATTCGCGCTGTTCGACCAATCGGGCGAACGCTCGGCGGAAATTTTCTATACCGCTTTCGTTGCGAAATCCGACAACCCGGCATCGCGGCCAGTGACTTTCGTTTTTAACGGCGGGCCGGGCGCCGCATCGGCTTTTCTAAACCTCGGACTTGTCGGCCCGCGCATTGCCGAATTCGGCGACAACGGCCACGACGGCGCGAAGGTACGCTTGATCGACAATCCCGATACCTGGCTCACCTTCACCGACCTGGTTCTGATCGACCCGGTCGGCACGGGCTGGAGCCGCACGGCCAAGCCGGATGACGCGCACGACTTCTGGTCCGTGCACGCCGATGCACAATCCATGGCGAAAGTCATCGCGCTCTATGTCGCCAAAAACGGCCGCGCCGATTCGCCGAAATTCATCCTCGGCGAGAGCTATGGCGGCTTCCGCTCCGCGAAAGTCGCTCGGATCTTGATCAACGAGCAAGGCATCATGCCCGCCGGTATCCTGATGCTCTCGCCCACGCTCGAAACGTCCTTCCAGTTCGGCGGCGACGACCTTGCGCTCGGCGCCGCTCTGCAACTGCCGTCGCTGGCCGCCGCCGAGCTCGAGCGCAAGGGCGCGTTCAGCAAGGAGGCGCTGGCGCAAGCCGAGCACTTTGCTCTCACCGACTACCTCACCACGCTCGCCGGCCCGCCGCCGCAAGGCGAGGCGGCTAGGAACTTTTATGCGCGGGTCGCAAAGATCACCGGATTGCCGCTCGATGCCATCACGCGATCGAGCGGTTTCATCCACGACGCCTATGTGAAGAATTTCGACGCGGGCGAGCACAAAATCGTCAGCCATTATGATGCGACGTTTGCGTCCGACGACCCCTATCCGGCAACGCCGTCACCACAAGGTCCCGATCCCATTCTCGACGGGCTCGTACGCGCCTACGGCGGCGCATTTGTCGGCTATGCGCGCGACGAACTCGGCTTCAAGACCGAGATGACCTACACGCTTTTGGCCTCGGATATCGCGGGCAAATGGAATTGGGAGCAAGGTCGCGGACAGGCGAGCGTAACCGACGACTTGCGCGTTCTGTTGGCGCTGACGCCGTCGTTTCGGCTTTTGATCGCCCATGGCTACAGCGACATGGTCACGCCTTATGCGGTCTCACGTTATGTGCTCGATCATCTGCCATCGTTCGAAGGGCGCACCGGGCTGAAACTCTATCGCGGCGGCCACATGTTCTATCTCGATCCGGAATCGCGCAAAGCCTTCACCGCCGACGCGCGCGCGATGTATTCGGCGGCGCTGTGATCTTTGCCGGGACCGCCCCGGCCCAGGCCCGCCAAGCGGCGTTACCCCCGCGAATTCCCGGTATGGCGAATTTTTCTTAATCTTCGGGGACGCGGCGCTTTGTCTCACTCGTGCAAAGCGGCCACGCCAAGCGCCACCGCATATATCGCGCGATATTCAATGGCTAAAATGATTAACGCCCGGGGGTTGCCCGTTCGATCGCGGGCCGCGCATTGCATTTCGCGCCGCAATGAGACATTCGTTTGATTGAACACGGTGGCCATTTGGACCTAAATGGCCGCTATCAGAAGACTAACCACGACGCTTCCAGGGAGGGAATAGGATGTCCAAGGATACTATAGGTGTTCCGGTCAAACGACGGACGGTCCTTCAGGCCGGTCTCGCGATCGGCGCGGCGCAAATCTCAAGCCCCTTCATCGTTAAATCCCTTGCCGACGAGCCGGTGAAAATCGGCCTCGACAATCCCTTGACCGGCACTTACGCGGCGCTCGGAAAGAACGAGCAGATCGGCGCGCAACTCGCGCTGTCGCAGATCAACGCCAAAGGCGGCATCCTCGGCCGCCAAGTGCAGCTCCTGGTCGAGGACTCCACCAGCGGCGACGCCGGCACTGCCGTGGAGAAAGCGCGCAAATTGATCGATCGCGACCAAGTCAATTTCCTGGTCGGCAACATCAACTCGGCGCTGGCGGCTGCGATGGCGAACGTATCTTTCGAGAAAGGCGTCTTCCACGTGATCCCCGGCGGCCACACCGACCCGATCACCGGCACCAATTGCCATTGGAACGTATTCCGCGTCTGCAACACGACGCAGATGGAGGCCAACGCGGTCGCCGGAGAGCTGATCAAGAACGCCGGCAAGAAGTGGTACT
This sequence comes from Xanthobacteraceae bacterium, assembly GCA_035623195.1. Classification (GTDB taxonomy): domain Bacteria; phylum Pseudomonadota; class Alphaproteobacteria; order Rhizobiales; family Xanthobacteraceae; genus BOG-931. Next base: position 8,714 of record DASPTX010000072.1, read on the forward strand.
ACATCACCCCCGACTACGCCTTCGGCCATACGCTGCAGGCGGGCCTGGAAAAGGCCGCAGCCGCGCTCGGCGGCAGCAAGGTCGGTGGCGACTTGACGCCGCTTGGCACCACCGACTTCTCCTCTTATTTGATCAAGGCGCAAGCAGCAAACTCGGACGTCATCATTTTCCTTGTGGCGGGAGACGATGCCGTCAACGCGCTCAAACAAGCGGTGCAGTTCGGACTTGAGAAGAAGACTCACATCGCCGGCGCGCAACAGGAGCTCGAAGTATTGCTCGGCTTGCCGCCGGAGGCGCGAATCGGAACTTGGGTTTTTGAATGGTACTGGAAACAACCGAACGTTCCGCATGTGGATCAGTTCGTCGCCGACATTCGCAAGGCGAGCGGCGGTCACGTGCCGACCGCGCGGACCTGGTTCGGCTATGCCGGGATTTGGACCTGCGCGCTCGCGGCGGAGCAGGCGAAGTCACTGGACGCAGTCAAGATGGCGAAGGCGATGCAGGGCTTCAAACTGCCGCCCGAAGTCTCGTTGATGCCGGATGGCGCATTCTATCGCGCCGCTCAGAACCAGCTCATCCCGGATCTCTATGTCGGCAACGCGCAATCATCGGGCAGCGACGGCCCCGAAGATTTGTTCAAGGTCAGCGAAGTCGTCAAAGGCGCCGATATCGCCGGGACCGTGGAGGACACCGGCTGCAAGATGACGTGGCCGGCTTGAATGCCAAAGAAAGACCGGGCGCCGCGTTGCGGCGCCCGGAATCGCGATGGGGTCGTGGGGGCAAGTACGTGGGGGCAAGTACCAAGCATGTTTCCGAATGCGCGCGCCGGCGCTTTTGTTGTGCCGCGTTGTGAGCGGCCAGTCATGACGTTGCAACGCGCATGACGCAGCTCATTCTCTTCAATGTCTTCAACGGCCTCATCGTCGGCGCCTTCTACGCGCTGATGGCGCTCGGCCTCTCGCTGATCCTTAATTTGTCCGGCGTCATCAATTTTGCTCACGGCGGGTTTTTGGCGCTGGGCGGCTACATCGCCTTCACGCTGATGCCGTTCATCGGTTTCTGGGGCGCCCTTATCGTCGCTCCGATTGCGACCGCGGCGCTCGGGATCCTCGTCGAGCGCGTTCTTATCCGCAGATTGTATGGACGCGACCCCCTCTACAGCCTGCTTCTGACGTTCGGACTGGCCTTCATGTTCGAGGACGGCACCCGTTTCCTCTGGGGCGCGCAGAGTCTGCCGTTCCAGGTGCCCAAGGCGCTGGTGACGCCTTTGAGCAGCGATTATTTCTTTCTGACGGGGTATCGGCTGTTCATGGTGTTCGTCGTCGTCATCGCCGTGGTCGGACTATTCCTGATCCTGACTTACACCAAGCTCGGTGTTCGCATCCGCGCCGGCACGCTCGATCTCGAAACGGTCTCGGTACTCGGCGTCAATGTCCGCGTCTTGCGCAGCATGAATTTCGGGCTTGGGGTCTATCTAGCCGGACTTGCGGGCGTGCTCGCGGTCGGACAACTCGGCCTGCAGCCGACCATCGGCTCGTCGCTGATCATGCCGAGCTTCGTCGCCATCATCGTCGGCGGCCTTGGCAGCTTGGCCGGCACGCTGCTTGGCGGGCTATTGATCGGCGTGGCATCGGGCATCACGACGGTGTTCTTCCCTTCCGCCACTGAAGCGGTGATCTACGTCATGATGGCGGCTGTGCTACTCGTTCGTCCGCGCGGCCTTCTCGGCGAGGAAGGCAGGTTCTAGTGGGCGCTCTCGACATAAACAAAAATGCGGCGAACCTCGTTGTCTGGCTGCTGCTCTTGGCCATGCCGTTCTGGCTGCCCGCGATCGGCGGCTACATCGAACTCGGCGAGCGGGTCGTCATCCTTGGGTTGGCGGCGATGTCGCTCAATTTCCTCTTGGGCTATACCGGCGTCCTGTCCTTCGGCCACGCGGCCTATTTCGGGCTTGGCGCCTATGGCGCAGGCATGACCATCCGGTACCTGGTGCCGAGCACCGGGCTCGGCATCCTCGTCGGCACCTTGGCGGGCACCATCGCCGCCGCGATCATCGGCCCGCTGATCGTTCGGCTGCGCGGCGTTTACTTCGCCATGGTCACCATCGCCTTCGGCCAAGTCTTCTATTTCATCGCCTTCCGCTGGAATTCGGTCACCGGCGGCGACGACGGACTCACCGGCTGGACGCGGGTGCCGCTCAATTTGGGCTTCACCACCGTCGATATTCTGCATAATCCGCGCGCATTTTATTATCTGATCCTGGTGATCTTCGCAGCCGCCGTCGGGATCATGGCATGGCTCCTGCGTTCGCCGTTCGGGCGGACCTTGATCGCCATCCGCGAGAACGAACGCCGGGCGCGCTTTCTCGGCGTACCCGTCGATCAGCATATCTGGATGTCCTGGATCATCTCCTGCTGTTTCGTCAGCGTCGCCGGCGCGCTTTACGCGCTGCTTAACAACTTCGTCGACCCGCGGGCGCTGTATTGGACTCAATCGGGAGATTTCGTCATCATGGCGGTTCTGGGCGGCATGCGTTCGTTCTGGGGGCCGCTGATCGGAGCGGCGATCTTCGTCGTGCTCCAGGATTATGTGTCGAGCCAAACCGAAAATTGGATGTCCTTTGTCGGATTGTTCTTCGTGCTGGTCGTGCTGTTCTTCCCTCGCGGGATTCTTGGAGCGATAAGGCGCAAGGTGGCGTCATGAGTCTGCTGCAAGTTAAGAACGTCTCGAAACATTTCGGCAACCTGATCGCCGTGAACGATATTTCGATGACGGTCGAGCCGGGTGAATTGCGCGCGATCATCGGGCCGAACGGCGCCGGCAAGACGACATTCTTCAACCTGATCACCGGCTTCTTCAGGCCGTCGGCCGGCCGCATCGTTTTCGACGGCCGCGACGTCACCGATCTGTTGCCGGCGCGCCGCGTCTGGTGCGGTATAGCAAGGACGTTTCAGGTCACCGAGGTCTTTCCCGAATTGACGGTGCACGAGAATCTGCGCATTCCGGCGGAAGTCGCATCGGGCTTTCGGCTGCGCGCATGGCTGTCGCAAACCGACGACGAGAAAATCCGCGCCCGCGTGAGCGAATTGATCGACATGGGCGGACTCGCGTCGAAGGCCGACCGCCAGGTCGGCGAGCTATCCCACGGCGACCAGCGCGCGACCGAAATCATGATGGCGCTCGCGCTCAAGCCGCGCTTGCTGCTGCTTGACGAGCCGACGGCCGGCATGGGCGATCAAGAGACCTACGAGATCACTCAACTCATTCGCCGCCTGCACAAGGACAGCAAACTGACGATCGTCTTAATCGAGCACGACATGCGCGTCGTGTTTCATCTCGCCGATCGCATCATGGTGCTCGATCAAGGCAAGTTCCTCGCCGAAGGTACGCCGCAGGAAATCGCCGCCAACAAAGCGGTCCAAACCGCCTATCTCGGCCAGGCGGCGTGAGGAAGGCCGAATGACCGCAGCATTGATCGCCGAAGGGCTTCACACCTATTACGGCAAAAGCCACATCCTGCACGGGGTCAGCCTGGAGGCCGCCCAGGGACAGGTGACGGCGCTGCTTGGCCGCAACGGCGCGGGCAAGACCACGACGTTACGCAGCCTCATGGGGCTGACGCCGCCGCGTGACGGCCGAATCATCATGTTCGGAACCGAAACCACCGGCTGGCCGTCGTTTCGGGTCGCCGCGCTCGGCGTCGGTTACGTCCCGGAAGGCCGCCGTATATTTCCGAACCTCACGGTCGACGAAAATTTGCTGGTGCCGCTGGAGCGATCCGGCCGATGGACTTCCGATTCGGTGTACCGGCTGTTTCCCCGCTTGCAGGAGCGCAGGGCAAGCCGCGGCCGTCAACTCTCCGGCGGCGAGCAGGAAATGCTGTCGATCGCGCGAGCGCTCTTGCTCAATCCGAAACTCCTCATTTTGGACGAGCCTTCGCAAGGGCTCGCCCCCCTGATCGTACGCGAAGTTTTCCGCATCGTGGCGCAGATGCGCTCGGAGGGCATTACGGTTCTCCTCGTCGAGCAGAACGTGCGCATGAGCCTAGAAGTCGCCGATCACGCTTATGTGCTCGATGACGGTCACGTCGTCTATTCGGGCCCGGCGCGTGAACTCGCAGCCGACGAGGCGCGCGTGCAGTCGCTCGCCGGCGCCAGCGCCGAAGAATGGACGCCGCACCACTGAGAAAATGCGCTGCGTGAGTTAACTGGCGTTCTTCGGATCGAGGCCGTATTTCGCGCACATGTTGGAGACGATCGCGAAATCCTTGCCGCCGGCGATCAGGCCCAAGACGGCCGAAGACACCCGGTTGCCGCTCATCTGCGCTTCGACGATGTAGGCCTGTCGGCCGTTATAGGCGGCATAGGGACTCTGCGCGTCTACCGTCGCGCAGTAATTGACCGAGTCCTCGGTGACCACCGCGGGAAACTTGGCCCAGCGGTATTTCGCCGATCCGGGATTGCGCAGCGACGGCCCGATCGCATCCATGATCACTTTCTTTTCTTGTGGCGTAAGATCACGCTGACCAACATTGACACTGGCGGAGGCGGACGGAGGCGGCGGCGTCTCGCCGGACGCCGCAACGGAAGCTTGCGTGGACGGGGTTCCGGTGGCGCAGCCTGAAAGCGCCATGCCGGCCGCTAATGCGGCAATTACGCTGAAATTCGATATTTGCAAGGTTCGTTTGCCGTTAAGGAGAGTGTTCTGATGCGGCGGGGCTCGGCAGTCCGTTTGATACGCGAACCGCACCGATCGTAACGTTCGGGGCTGGCCCCGGGGGCTCTGTCGCCGGGCTACCGTCCGGGTGAACGGTATGGACCCCGCTCACGATCATCGCGCGACCGTCGCGGGTCGGACTGCTCATCTCTTTGACATTTTCGCTGATCAGCTGGTCGGCGGCTTCTGGATGGCCGGTATTGATCTTACGCATGTTGTTCACAAAAATCTTCGGATAGATCAGCGTCGAAGACGGCACTTTCAGGCCCATGAAGGTGGCTATGTCGGCCACGAAAGCGTTGCAGTTGTAGAGTTCGGCGCTCCACATCTTGGAACGCGATTGCAGTTCCCTGACATGTGCGATGATTTTGTCGTACTGTTCCTTGCTCACGAGGACGCGGTAGCGCGCCGTAACGTATTTGTCCTCCAGGTCGCCGTCGGTCCAGCCCGTTTCGGCCGGCACGGGAACATAATGGCCGACGACCCATGCCGTCGCGTCGTCGCCGACCGGCGAAAGGCCCGCGACGCTGGCCTTGGTCGGCGTTTCGCCGACCCGGCCGTGAACGATATAGGTATGACCGTAATCCCAGGCAAAGCGGGAACGGAATTCAATGTAATACGGACCCGATCCGCTCGTGTACACCGCTGTTTTAGCGGCGGCGGGCCGCACGATCTCTTGGTTCGAGCTGGATTGGGCCATGCACGTCTGGATCTGGGCAGACAGGCTGAAGGCCACGGCCACGATCGATGCCAAAATAAACTTTTGCTGCATGATCCCCCTCCAAGCACCCCAAAGCGCCACTGAGGTTGCCGGCTCGCAGCTCTAAACGTTCGCGCTTGCGCGCGACTTCAAGCCCGGCTCATCGCATTCAGTGGCCGAATGGTAGCAACAATTGACTCTGCGCCGGTGGCAAATCTTCGGCAGAAGTTCGGGATTTCTCTAGTGCGGCATATTTGCAACGCCAAGAATGACGCGAGTAAATGACCGCGATTGCCTCGAAACTCAGAGGCAATTGGCCAGTTTTCCCCAGGAAACCTTCACGAGAGGACCCTTCCTTAATGAAAGATTGATGTTTGCTGGGTCGAGAAGTGCCGGGAACCGGAGATGAGCTGCAATCAAATTGAGAGTGTGTCTTTTCAGCACTAGAGGACGGAAGGGCCAATCTGTATGGTTAAACCCGTCATGACAAGGGGGAGTTCTTTCATGAAAAAGCTTGCTCTAGCAACAGCCGCGGTGTTTGCTCTCCTGAGCATCGCCGGCTGCGCTCAAACCGGCAAGGGCAAAGCCCCGCCGCCGGTCGTTACCAAGGGGTAAGTGCTATACAGCATTGTATGGGGGAAAGGCCGGCCTCGTGCCGGCCTCTTTCTTTTTGCGGGCCTTTATCGCAGGTCTTTCGCGGGTCCTTTCACCTGCAGGCGCATTGCCCGCCGCCTATTCGGCCGCCCGTTTGCGGGCGAGCGCCGCCGCCGCCCCGTCATAGCCCTCCTCGCGCGCCAATTGCTCCTTCAAGCCGACCAGATCGTAATAGTCGTCGAGCGGCAGCAAATGCTCGAAGGTCGCGGTCAGCGAGTTTTCGCGCTTGAGAATACGCAGAACATTGCGCACCGCGTTCGCTGCGGCAAACAGGGCAATGGACGGGAATGTCGCCGCGACGACGCCAGCGGCGTCGAGTTCCTCCAGGCTTCTGCGCTTTAATCCGGCAGCCTGCGACAGCGTCGTGATGTGAGGCCCATCGACTTCGCGAATGACACGCTTGATGTCCTCGATGGCGTCGACTCCCATGGGTTTCGCCATATCGGCGCCCGCTTCCATGAAAAGCTGGCAACGCGCGATCGCTGCGTCGAGACCTTCCACGCCCGCGGCGTCGGTTCGCGCGGCGATGACAAAATCCGCGTCGCGGCGCGCATCAAGCGCCGCCTTGACCTTCGCCAGCATCTGCTCGACCGGGATGACCTGCTTGCCCGGCAGATAGCCGCAGCGATTGGGGAAGACTTGGTCGCTGAAAAACATCCCCGCCACGCCGGCGGCTTCGAAGGCTCGCATCATCTGCCGTACATTGTTCACCCCGCCAAATCCGGTGTCGGCATCGACATAGACCGGCACTTCCACCGCCGCGCAAATGCGCGCGTAATGATCCGCATAATCGCGCATGTTGGACTGTCCCATGTCGGGTTGCGCCAGCATTGAGCCGATCGCCGCATAGCCGCCGGCGCAGATTGCTTCGAAGCCCTCGGCTTCCATGATGCGGGCCGACAATCCGTCGTAGGCGCCGGGCATGAGCACGAGCCGCGGGCCGCCCAACAGCGCCCTGAACTTTTTCCGCACATTCATTCCGCACACTCCCTTTTCAACTCGTGCCGATCAGCGGCTGTCCCACGTCGATTGCAGCCAGGGCTGCGCCGCTTGCGCGCGGCGCTCCCAGCTTACGATCTCGTCCACATGCTTGAGCGTTAGCCCGATATCGTCGAGGCCCTCGAGTAGACGCGCGCGATCTGCGGCGGCAATTTCGAACGCTACATCCGCGCCGCCGGGACCGCTGATCGTTTGTGCGGCCAGATCGACCGTGAACGGCGCCGCGCCGTCGACTGCGATCACACGGGCGATGAATGCATCCGAAACACCGCCGCCAAGCACGATCGGCAACAAGCCGTTCTGCAGACAGTTTTCGTGATAGATGTCGGCAAAGCTTTTCGCCACGATGACGCGAATGCCATTGGCGAGCATGCTCCAGACCGCGGATTCGCGTGAAGAGCCGGCGCCGAAATTTTGTCCGGTCACCAATATACCCGGCGAGCGAAACTGCGGCTTGTTGAGAACGAAATCCGGGTCCTCGCTGCCGTCCTCGCGCCGGCGCGCGCGGTGGAACAGCATGGACCGATAGTCCTCTTTGAGGCCGCGCGAGTGCAGGATGGGCGCGATCTGGTCGGTATTGACGTCATCCTTGATGAGCGGCACGGCGACTCCGGTATGGCTGCTGAACGGCTCCATCACGCCGCTCCCGGCGCGATTTGCCGCGCATCGGCGATCCGCCCGGCGATGGCGCTCGCCGCTGCGGTCACCGGGCTCGCCAAATGCGTTCGCACCTTGGCACCCTGGCGGTTCTCGAAATTGCGGTTGGTGGTCGAAATGCAACGCTCGCCCGGTAGGCCGCGGTCACCATTGCCTCCCGCGCACATGGAGCAACCGGACTCGCCCCAGAAAAATCCCGCCTCGCGGAACACCCGATCGAGTCCCAGCGCCTCGGCCTCGCGCTTGACGCTGCTCGAGCCGGGCACGACCATCGCGACGACTCCCTCGGCCACACGCCGACCCCGTACGATTGCGGCCGCCACCTGCAAGTCCGGCAGGCGGCTGTTGGTGCACGAACCGATGAAGACGCGATCGACCGGCAAGCCGATCAGCGGCGTGCCGGGCGCAAGATCCATATAGCCGAACGCGCTTTCCGCAGCGGCGCGCCGGCCGGGATCGAGCGTGGCAGGATCGGGAACGCGGCCCGATATGCCGACGACTTGGCTCGGATCGGTACCCCAGGTGATTTGCGGCTCAAGCGCCGCGCAGTCGAGCGCGATCTCGCGGTCGAAAACGGCACCGTCATCGGTCGTCAGCGTGCGCCAATGCGCGAGCGCACGATCCCATCGCGCGCCTTGCGGCACGAAAGGCCGCCCGGCGAGCCAAGCGAAAGTCGCATCGTCGGGCGCGACGAAGCCCGAACGGCCGCCCATTTCGATATTGAGGTTGCACAACGTCATGCGCTGCTCGATCGGCATCGCGGATACGGCCGATCCGGCATATTCGACCGCGTAGCCGCGCGCCCCCGCCACGCCGATCTCGGCAATGATGCGCAGCGCCACGTCTTTGGCGCTGACATGCGCTTCGAGCCAACCGTCGAGCCGAACGCGCATTCGCTTCGGCCGCTTGAGCGCCATGACTTGTGTCGCGAGAATGTGGGTGAGTTCGGTCGTGCCGCAGCCAAAAGCGAGCGCACCGACGCCGCCGACCGTGCTGGCATGACTGTCCGGTACCGCATGCGTCGCGCCGGGGAGCACGATGCCGAGTTCGGGTGCGACGACATGCGATATACCCTGTTCCGGGTCGTCGATATCGAACAGCCTGATGCCGTTCTTACGGCAGCCCTCGCGCATCGCCTTGATGAAAGCGGAGCCGGATGGATTGGTCGCATCGTCGCGGCCCGGCGCAGTCGCGACCGTATGGTCCTGCACCGCGAATGTCAGGTCGGCCCGGCGCACCCGCCGCGCTTGCTTTTCCAAGCGCGCGAAGGCGTGGTGGGCGTGCAGCTCGTGAAGCACATGTCGGTCGATGTAAAGGAGATCGCGACCGTCGGTGCGCTCCCCGACGCGATGAAAATCCCAAATTTTGTCAAACAGAGTTCGTTGCATGACTGTCTTGCTTCAAATCAGCCGCGCATCTTGGTTGGATGGGGCCCGTTAGGCAAGCAGGGGACCGAAACCCCCGCTCGGTTGCGCTCTATCGTCCGCCGGCACCGGCCACACCACGTCATAGGAGCCAAAGGAGCGTAAAGCCATGCCTCGCATCGTCGGCATCGACCACCTGGTTTTAAGCGTCGGAGACTTCGCGCGCTCGAAGGAATTTTACGGCAAGCTCCTCGGTTTTCTCGGTTTCAAGCTCAAACATGAATACGACGATATGGCCGGCTGGAGCAACGGCAAGACGTTGTTTTGGATCGCTGCTGCCGACGCCGAAGGCAGGAAGCGGAAATATCGCAAAGGCGATATCGGTTTCCACCATTACGCCTTCGAACTTGCGAGCCGAAAGGATGTCGACGCGCTCGGCGCGTTCCTTGAAAAGAACGGCATGACCATCGTCGACCCGCCGGGCGAATATTACGGGCGTAACTACTACGCCGTTTATTTTACCGATCCCGACGGCATGAAGCTGGAAGGCATGATCTGGGCGCCCCCGGATAAGAAAAACGGCACAAAAGCCAAACCGGCGGCGCGAAGAAAGCTTAAGAAGAAACCCAAGGCGTAATCTGCGCGGTAATCGTCAGGATGCCGCGCGCAGAAGCGCGGGCAAACGGGCGACTACGGTGTTGCGGCCGCGGCGCTTGGCGGCATAGAGCGCATTGTCGGCCGCCTCGACCAGGTCGGCTGTGGTCTGAAATTTCTCAGGCACCAGGGACTCCACGCCGATGCTGACGGTAACGTGACCGCACGGCACTTCCGAGTGGTTGATCAGAAGATCCTCGACGGCTTTGCGCGCCTCGTCGGCAAGCGCGGCCGCCTGATCGATGCCGAGCCCCGGCAACAGCAGGGCGAATTCTTCGCCGCCGTAGCGAGCGACCAGGACGGCTTCCTCGAGCGTGACCAACGACAGCGTCTCGCCGACCGCGCGCAGACAGGTGTCGCCGGCAACATGGCCATAGCGGTCATTGAACAGCTTGAAATGATCGATATCGACCATCATAAGCGCGATCGGCTTACGCTGCGCGACGGCGGTCTGCCATTCGCGCTCGAGCTGCCGGTCGAAGCCGCGCCGGTTGGCGAGCCCGCTCAATCCGTCGAGGCTTGCTAGCTCCTCAAGGTGTTCATTGGCGATCTTCAACTCTTCCTCGCGCGCGGCGAGCTTCGCCGCCATGTCGTCGAGGGCTGCCGCCAAAGGCTCGAACTCGGGTACGCACGGCTCGTCGGTTGCGCGCGCGTAGAGATCGCCACGGCCGAATCGCGCGGCGGTACGGACCAGCGATCTGATCGGCCGCACGACGATGTGCTCGCCGCCGAACCACGCCAGCAACAGAACGAAGGCGCAAAACGCCGCAAGCTGCAGATAGTCGATTTCAATGTCATGATCGATGCCGTTGCGGACGGCGTTCTCGTCGAGGCCGACGGCAAGGCGCGCCCCGGTCCACGGCACGCGGACATAGGCGAACATGCGCCGGATACCGTCGAAACCCGCGACCGACATCGTGCCGTCGTCGGCGGCTAGCATTTGTCGCGCCAACGGATGATCGGCGAATTGCTTGCCGACAAGGCTCCGCTGATCCGCCGAGCCGGCAATGACCGTGCCGCCGCTATCGAGCAGCAAGACCGACGCGCCGGATTGCTGCGCGGCAGTCGCCGCGAGATCGCCGATCCATTGCAAATTGATGACCGCAAGGACGACCCCCTTGGCAACGCCATCGTCTTTCATGACGGGAAAAGTTGCGATCAGGCTTGGCACCTGATTGAGCCGGTTGATCAGATAGTCGCTGAGCCCAAATTCGCGCGACGTAAGCGCATTGCGAAAGTGCGGGCGGTCGGAAACATCGAGCCCAATCGCCAAAGGCTCGGTTGAACACTTGATGCGGCCGTCGATCGCTGCAATGGACAGGTCGCGGATCCACGGAATATTGGCTGTCAGGTCGGCGATGTATTGATTGCAGCCGGATGTATCGAGGGGAATTCTGGCATAGACCCGGGCTACGATTTGAAGAAGCGCGCGAACGGAATAGATGATCTCACGCTGCGCCTCGACGCCGCGTCGCGCCAGATCGATCACTTCGGCGTGAGCGGCTTGGGTGCGCGCAAGACGGGCGCTTTCAAGCCCATGGATGCGCGCAAGCATCACCGGCGCGATGACCAATAGCGCAAGCACGATCAGGCGAGCGCGAATGCTCAGGGGCGGCCGGTTTCGGCGCATGCGCTTCGAGGAATTGGTTTGGCTGTCAGACATCCCGCTTTCGGACATTCCGGGCGCTCACCTGCCCCCGGTTCCAAAAGCTAGTGTCTGCGCGTAAAAATGCGCCTCGGAAATTCGCTCAAGTTTGAATCGTCGAAGCCTCGTTAACGAGATGGAAAGCATAGATCGGCGGAACGCGATCTTCGGCGTGCGCGAGGAAATCGCGCGGGCTTGCCGCGAAGCGGGGCGAGACCCGGCAAGCGTCACGCTCGTCGCCGTGTCGAAGACCTTTGGCGCGGATGCGATCGAGCCGGTCATCGCCGCGGGCCAGCGTGCGTTTGGGGAAAACCGCGTTCAGGAAGCCAAGGCGAAATGGCCTCCGCTGATCGCCCGGCACCGGGGCCTCGAACTCCATCTCGTCGGGGCGCTGCAGTCGAACAAGACAAAAGACGCGGTCGCGCTGTTCGACGCGATCCATTCGGTCGATAGGGCGAGCCTGGCCGAGGCGCTCGGCACGGAAATCGTCAAGCAAGGCCGGCGGCCGCTTCTATTCGTGGAGATCAATACCGGCTCCGAACCGCAGAAGGCGGGCGTGTTGCCGCAGGACGCCGACGCCTTTCTGGCGGCCTGCCGCGACCGCTACGGGCTTGCGATTTCCGGCCTGATGTGCATTCCGCCGCAGAACGAAGCGCCGGCGCCGCATTTCGCCTTGACCGCCAAGATTGCGAAGCGCAACGGGCTCGCGTTGCTATCCATGGGAATGAGCGCGGATTACCCGATTGCAATTGCTTTCGGCGCAACGCACGTCCGAATCGGCACCGCTATTTTCGGTGTACGAGAAAAAGGTGGCCCCGCTGAAGCGATGCACTCCGGGACTAAGAATGAATGACGATTCGCGTTTTGCGTGAAAGTCGCAAGAGCAATCGGAAAAGTTCGTTCCTCGTCAAAGCGATGCAGCCGGCGGTTGGGGCGAATCCCTGCCGCGCCACGTGGATGAAAATCGCACTGCCCCGGCCCGCGACGCGCGGCCTGGTATTGTGGTCAATTTCCACAATCAGGTCGTAGAGACCGTCGGTTCGCCGCAAGCGATCGCCTGGTTCATTGGCCGACCTGCGGAACGGCCTGTTGTAGCGCCGATCCCGCGGGTCTTCGCACCAGGCGTCATCGGGCCCGATCCGCCGCACCGGCAGAAACACGCGCGGGCGAAGCAGCCGGTCAGCCCGCCACCACAACCGAACCGGGTGAAACCAGCCGGACGGCGTCGCGCCGTCGCCCTCCCGTTTCGACGCTTTGATGCCGGACCGGCCCAACGCGGCTCGGAACACCCTGTTCCCAGCCGTGAGCCAACCCTGGCTCCGCAGGTTCGGCCGGCGGCGGACATGGATGACCGAAAGCGAAATTCGTCGCATAGCGCGGTTGTCCGCCTGTCGATTCCCAATCGCCCAATCCTCTAGTATCGTTCACGTTTAACCTTCGCGCCAAGTGGTGCGCTCAAAACGGCGGCGGACAGGCTCGGATTAAGATGCCGAATACGCGTAAGATTCTCATAGTCGACGATGATCCCGAATTGCGCGACGCGCTGACCGAACAGCTTTCGCTGCACGAGGAATTCGAGGCCGTCGCGGCCGAGAACGGCAGCAAGGGCGTACAGGCGGCCAAGGCCGGCCAGATCGATCTCGTGATCATGGATGTCGGGCTGCCCGATATCGACGGCCGCGAAGCCGTGCGGATATTGCGCAAAAACGGCTTCAAGGCGCCAATCATCATGCTGACCGGGCACGATACCGATTCCGACACCATCCTCGGTCTCGAATCCGGCGCGAACGATTATGTGACCAAGCCGTTCCGCTTCGCGGTTCTGTTGGCGCGGATCCGGGCGCAACTTCGCCAGCACGAAGCGAGCGAGGATGCCGTGTTCACGATCGGCCCGTATACGTTCCGGCCCAGCTCCAAAATCCTGCTCAATCCCAAAGGCAACAAGGTCCGGCTGACAGAGAAGGAGACCTCGATCCTGCGCTACCTCTTTCGTGCCGGACAGAAACCGGTTTCGCGCGAGACGCTGCTGCAGGAAGTCTGGGGCTACAATTCGGGCGTCACCACGCATACGCTGGAGACGCATATTTACCGCTTGCGGCAGAAGATCGAAAAGGATGCAGCCGCGCCCGCTATCCTGGTGACCGAAGCCGGCGGCTACAAACTTGTGCCGTGACTGCGGATCGTCATGACGATCGAGGACGACATCGCGTTCCTTGAACGGGTGCCGCTGCTCAAGCGGCTCGGCACCGGCGCGCTTCGCATTCTGGCTATCGGCACCGAAAGCTATTCCGTGCAAGCCGGCGAGGTGTTGTTTTCCCATGGCGAGGCCGCCGATTGCGCCTATGTCGTGGAGGAGGGATCTTTCGCACTCAAGCCGGAGCGGCTGGGCGAGCCCGAATCGATCGCCGAACCGGGCGCCTTGCTCGGTGAAACCGCGCTGCTCGTCGAGTCGCCGCGGCTCGAGACCGCCATCGCGCGGGAAGATTCGATCGTACTGCGCCTCTCGCGGGCGATGTTCCTGAAAATGCTCGAAAGCAATCCGGAAGCGGCGCAACGCCTTCGCGAAGTGTTCGCGGCGCGAGCGGAGCAAGCGGCGCGGGAGATGGACAAGGTCCGCGACCAGCTCGCGCGCGGAACCGGGCCGCAGTCTTGATCGGAATAGGCGCCCAGCGCATTGCGGCTCGGGATGAAGGCGGCCTAAAGCTCGAGCGTCGCGGTCACCGGCACATGATCGGAGGGCCGCGCAGCGCCGCGATAATTCCTAGCGATCGCAATCCCGGCGACGCGATCGGCCAGCATCGGCGATGTCCAGATATGATCGAGGCGGCGGCCCTTGTCGGCGCTCGCCCAATCCGGCGAGCGGTAACTCCACCACGTATAGAGCTTGACCGGCTCGGGCGTGAATTGACGCATGCTATCGACCCAGCCGCCTGCCTTGCGCGCATTCGTGAGCTTCTCGCACTCGATCGGCGTGTGGGAAACCACGCGCAGCATCTGCTTGTGACTCCACACGTCGTGTTCGAGCGGCGCGACGTTGAGGTCGCCGAGCAAGATCGAACGCTCGGGCGGCTTCGGTCGCAAATTCGCGCAATCGCGCATTTCGTCGAGGAAAGCGAGCTTATGGGCGAATTTCGGATTGACGGCGGGATCGGGAATGTCGCCGCCGGCGGGGACGTAGAAATTGTGCACGGTGATGGGATCGCGCAGCCCCGCGCGTTCGCCGAATTGCGCCGAGATATGCCGGCAATCGCTTTTGCCGCAGAATGTCCGGATGTCGAAGCGTTCGAACGGCAATCGCGACAATACCGCCACGCCGTGATAGCCCTTCTGGCCGTTGAGCGCGATACTGTCGTAGCCGAGCCGCTTGAATCGCTTCAACGGAAATTTGTCGTCCGGACACTTGGTTTCTTGCAGGCATAAAATGTCGGGGCGCGCCGCCTTGATGAACCGCGCAACAAGATCAATGCGCAGCCGTACCGAATTGATGTTCCAGCTTGTAACAGTGAGGCGCACGGAACCGGGGACTCAGTGATCGTCAGAAGCCTATCCAATATAACCATCGGACAATCGGTTTGCCGTCCGATTGCCGATCAACCCCCAGAAATTTCGATTACTGGACGCCGCCCTGATCGCGCTGGTAATTGATGACGAAAAGATTGGGATCGGGCTTCTTGGTGGAATCGAGGTTGTAGACCGCAACCGTCGTGTCGAAACCCTGCGGGTCGGTCACCGTCCACTGTTTAAGCGTCAGGTCTTTTGTATCGAACATCAGCATCAGCCGCGCGGTGCCGATCAAAGCCTGCTTCTGCTCGATGACGACGGTGGCAAAAGTATCGTCGGACGAGACGCTAACCACATCCGTGTCGCGCAACAGATCAATCCGATCGGCGAGAAGGTAGCGCAGCGGTGTCTGCGACAGCGGATAGAGATCTTGCGTCGCGAGCTTGCGGTCGCGGACAACGACCGAGGAGCCGTCGGCGATGATGTCGATCGGGCTCGGCGGATCATAGGAAAACCGTACGCGGCCCGGCTTCTGGATGTAGAAGGTTCCCTCGGTTCGCCCGCCATCGGGACCGACTTGGACGAAATTGCCCTCCATGGTCTGCACGCTGGAAAGATACATGCTGATCCGATCAAGCAGCGCGCGCTGCTTGGCATCGAAATTGGAGGCTTGATCCGGCGCACTCGAAGAATTCGGTGAATGCTTCAAAAACGGCAAAGAGAATGGGAAGAGGCTGGAAGTCTCGTGCGTCTCGGCCGGCGCGCTCGCGCTGGCGGGTGAGACCGGTGCGGCGGCCGCGGGCGCCGCAGGGGCCGCACTACTGGGCTTCGGCGACAGCGCCGGCGCGGTAGATGACGCGACGCCGGTTTTCGGCAACGGCGCGGGAATAGGCAGCGGCACGTTTTCGGCCAAAACCGGAGCGGCGGCGAGAACAACGAAAGAAAAGCCGATCACCGATCGGCGGAGCACCGGCGCGATCGCGCCGGACGTCGCTGGGCGACTTACCGCCATATCCCTCTCCCCGCCGCCAAACGCGGCCCACCCTGAATAGGCGATCTTGCTAATAGCACGTTATGGCAAATTCGCGACTGGCTTCTCCGCTTATGCGCGAAACGCGTGATTTTCAATAGGTATCCTCGTCCGCGCCTTCAATCAGGATTTCCCGCTTGCCGGCATGATTGGCCTGACCGACGATGCCCTCCTCTTCCATGCGCTCCATCAGCGAGGCGGCGCGGTTATAGCCGATCTGCAGCCGCCGCTGGATATAGCTGGTCGAGGCCTTGCGGTCGCGTTTGACGATCTGCACCGCGTGGGCATAGAGATCGCCGCCGTCCGCGCCGCCCATTGCGGTTGCATCGAAGATCGGATTGCCGTCCTCGTCCTGCGGCTGCTCAGCGGTGACGGCTTCGAGATATTCCGGCGTGCCCTGCGATTTTAAGTGCCGCACGACTTTCTCGACCTCCTCGTCGGAAACGAAGGGTCCGTGCACGCGGCTGATGCGCCCGCCGCCAGCCATGTAAAGCATGTCGCCCTGGCCAAGCAGTTGCTCGGCGCCCTGCTCGCCGAGAATGGTCCGGCTGTCGATCTTCGAGGTGACCTGGAAGGAAATGCGCGTCGGGAAATTGGCCTTGATCGTACCGGTGATAACGTCGACCGAGGGCCGTTGCGTCGCGAGGATCACGTGCAGACCGGCGGCGCGCGCCATCTGCGCGAGGCGTTGCACGGCGCCTTCGATGTCTTTGCCCGCGACCATCATCAGGTCCGCCATCTCGTCGACAATGACGACGACATAGGGCAGCGGTTCGAGATCGAGCTCCTCGCTTTCGTAGATAGCCTCGCCGGTCGCGCGATCGTAACCGGTATGCACGGTGCGGCTGAGCTTTTCCCCTTTGCTTTTCGCCTCGGCGACACGGGCGTTATAGCCGTCGATATTGCGCACGCCGAGCTTCGACATTTTCTTGTAACGCTCTTCCATCTCGCGCACTGCCCATTTGAGCGCGACCACCGCCTTCTTCGGATCGGTGACCACGGGCGTGAGCAGATGCGGGATGCCGTCGTAGACGGAGAGTTCGAGCATTTTCGGATCGACCATGATGAGGCGGCACTGGTCCGGGCGCAGCCGATAGACCAGGCTCAAAATCATGGTGTTGATGGCGACCGACTTACCCGAGCCCGTGGTGCCGGCGATGAGAAGATGCGGCATGCGGGACAGATCGACCAATACCGCTTCGCCGCCGATGGCCTTGCCCAGGCAGAGCGGCAATCGCGCCGAGGCCTCGGCGTAATCGCGCGAGCTGAGCAGCTCCCGCAGATAGACCCTTTCGCGGTTTGGATTCGGCAATTCGATGCCGATGACGTTTCTTCCCGACACCACGGCGACGCGGGCCGAAAGCGCGCTCATCGAGCGCGCAATGTCGTCGGCAAGGCTGATGACGCGCGACGATTTTATCCCCGGCGCCGGTTCGAGCTCGTAGAGCGTCACGACCGGCCCCGGACGGGCATTGATGATTTCGCCGCGCACGCCGAAATCCGCCAGCACGCCTTCAAGCGCGATCGCGTTTTCCTGCAAGACATCGCTGCTGACCGTAGCCCGGCCGGCTTTGCTCGGCGGGTTCAAGAATTCGAGCGCGGGGAGAATGTAACCGCCGCTCGAACGGCGCGGCATTTTCGGGGCGCGCGGTTTGCGGATCCGCGGGGCGGCTTCGTCGGCCTCCTCGTCGGCGTCATCGTCCGCGCTATGATCCGCCGCATTGTCGAAGCGCGGTTCGATCCGCTGCCGCAAGGCGGCATCGCGCGCCGGCATGGGCGTCCGTGCGCGGCGGCGGAATAGAAGCGCCAGTCGGGCGCGCAGGCTCAAAATGGCATGCGTCAGGAAGCCGATTGAAATCCAGCCGCTCTCGTCCTCCCGATCGCGCGGCGCGGCCTCCCGCTCCTCGTCGTCGTCGTCGTCCTCGTCCGCGTCTTCGTCCTCGCTTGCGCCGGTCCAAATGAGGCCAGCGGCGCCCGCAAAGGCGACGAGCGCAGCCGTCCCGAACGCAGCGCCGACGGCGAAGCGGTCGACGCCGGCAAGCGACAAATGAAAGAGCTGGACAGGCAGCCGCAAAGCCGCATCGCCGATGACGCCGCCGAGACCGCAAGGCAAGGGCCAGTGCGTGCCGCGCGGCAGGCATGAGGCGAAGGCAGCGGCCAGCACGGCGCCGACAGGCCACAAAATGATTCGCATCCGCTCATGGCGCAAGCGGCGGTGTCCGAGCAGCCGATACCCCCAAACCGCGATCGGCAACAGCAGCGCCAGCGAGCCGAGGCCGAAAAGCTGCATCAAGAGATCGGCGGTAACCGCGCCGGGCCGGCCGAGCAAATTGCGCACGTGCGCGTCGGTCGCGTGGCTGAGCGACGGATCCCGCACCGACCAGGTCGCCAGCGCCAGCGTCCCCGTCATCACCAGACCGATCAGAGCAATCCCGCCGAGCTCACGCAGCCGCCGCCGCAAGGCGGTGCCGAACTGGCCGGACAGCGCCGCCATTCCGTCAAGGCTGCGTTCGATCATGGACATCGCTTCGCTTCCCCCGCGCCTCTCATCCGAATTTCGGAATCATGCCCTAGCCCAGCACCGCGACCAGGCGATGCATCGCCTCCGCGGTGATCTCGTTGTTTTGCACCATGGCGACGCGGATATAGTTCACGCCGGGATTGCTGCCGTCCGCCTGCTCGCGAGCGAGATACCGGCCTGGCACGACGCGCAAACCGGCCTCGCGCCACAGCCGCTGCGTCGCGATTTCGCTGCCGCCCTGCGCCGAGACGTCGAGCCAGAGAAAAAATCCGCCCGCCGGCCGGCGATAATTGTAGCGGTCGCCGATGATTTGGTCGGCGAGATCGAATTTCTCGCGGTAGAGCCGGCGGTTTTCCTCGACATGCGCTTCGTCGTTATAGGCGGCGATCGCGACATGCTGCAGCGGGGTCGGCACCTGCGGCGCGGCGATGTTGCGCAGTTCGAGGAAGCTCGCCAGGAATTTGCGGTCGCCGGCGGCAAAACCGATGCGCAGCCCGGGCAGGTTCGAGCGCTTGGACAGCGAATGGAAGACGACGACATTTTGGAAACCGGCGCCGGCGGCTTCCAGCATTCCTGACGGCGCGCGTTCGCTATAAATTTCGCAATAGCACTCGTCGGACAAGATGAGAAAACCGAACCGGCGCGCCAGCGCGGTCAGTCTGTCGAGATAGGCGCGGCTGGCGACCGCGCCTTGCGGATTTGACGGCGAGGCCAGATAGAAGGCGACGGTGCGCGCCAGCAATGCTTCATCGAGCGTATCGAGATCGGGCAGAAAGCCGGTTGCTGCGGTCGCGGGCAGATAGACGGTCTCACAATCGGCCGCGATCGCGCCGGCGGCATAGGCGGCATAGAACGGATTGGGAATCAGCACCGCGGGGCGGCCGGCGCGCGGGGCGACGAAGTTCTTGGCCGCGATCCCGGCGAGGAAAAGTCCCTCGCGCGTGCCGCTGAGCACCAGCACTTCGGTCGCCGCATCGACGGCGCGCGGCAGCTTATAGCGGCGGTTGAGCCATTTGCCGACGGCGTCGGCGAATTCGTCGAGCCCCTTGTTCATCGGGTAGCGGCCGAATTCCGCGACATGCGCGGCGACGATCGGCGCGACGAAGGCGGGGATCGGATGCTGCGGCTCGCCGACCGCGAGGCTGATCGGCGGCTTGCCCGGCGGAAGTTCGGCCAGCAAGTCGCGCAAGCGCACGAAGGGCGACCGCGCATTAGCCGTGCGGTCGAACTTTGCGCCGACGGAATCGGGAGCAGCAGACTCGCGGGTCATCCTGTACATCACACGCAGCGGGTCCGCCCGCCCGCACCAGAGCCTGGATAGCATAGGAGCGGCGAGGTTAAGACCCGATTAACCAATGGCAACGCCGCACTATGGTTAAGTAAAGGTAAATCGTAGTCGCGGCGCGCCTTCGTGCCCCAAGTTATGCCAAGCCACGACGCATGCTCGTCATTGCGAGGAGCATCTGCGACGAAGCAATCCAGAGCGTGCGCTTGCTAGACGGCCCACACCGAGCCTCCAGGATGGTCCTGAGACCGAGCAACGCTATCTGCCGAAACCGTCCAGCGGCGTCCTGTATACCGGGTGGAAGTCGGCCACCGCCTTCTTGAACTCATCCGTCGGCGTGCCGTAGATCACGAAAGCCGTCGGCTTTGCCAGCGCGAGAATTCCTTGGAAAAATTCGGGAACGTCTGCCCCAAGTGAAACAGGGCAGCCTTCGAGTCGGTATAGCGTTCGTAAATGTCGATTGTCTTCTGGTCGTCGGCCAGATTGTACTCGTATTGCAGCGCGCCCGGCTCTTTCTCAGTAGCGGCCACCAGCTTCGCCACGAGAGATTTGAAGTCATCCATTTTGTCGACACTAACAGTGAGCAACCAATAGACTTGCTCGTTCCCTACCGCCGGCTTGATTGTCTGCGCGTCAGCCCGAAGCGTCAGTGCTCCAAGCGCCACCAGTGCGATGACGAACCTCCTCATGGCTCTTCCCTCCGTTTCCCCAAACAAATCGTGGTTGATCCAACGATACGTCTCGTTACCTGACTTTGATTGACTGAGCAACAAATACGCCTTCCGCGCAAAACGCATCTCCGGGCGGCTGGAGTGCGCCAAGTGATGGATTTTCGTCAATGGGACGACAGATAGCTTTGCCAATGAGCCGCTTTACCCCCGCAATTGCTCGAGCTCCACCGGGCCGTCGAACAGGCCCGTGATCAGACCCAAAGCGGCGGCGGCACGCTCATCGCTCCAGCCGCCGTGCCGGACGTTGAGCAGGAATTTTTCCTCGATGTCGGCGCGCGTCAGCGGCTCCCGCGCACCGCCACGCATATAGGGCTGGCACTCTTCGGCGACCGTACCGTCGCGCAGCACCGCGCGGATGTGGCCGGTGAAGTTCTTCGGATACGGATTGTGCGGATCGATTTGGTAACGCACCTTGGCGGCGAGCGCGAGCACCGCGGGATCGCGCACCGCCGCGTCGGAAAAGTCGCCGAGCCCCACATTGCCGCGCGTAAAGCCCGCGGCGATGCAATAGGGCGTGGAGAATTTGCCGGCATAGCCGTTGGCCGGGTGCTGTTTCGCCACAAGCGGCTCCCACAGCCGATGCACCGTGCCCTCGCCGACCTCGCAAACCATCTCGACGACGTCGCCGGCTTTGACGCGTTTGGCAAGCCGCCGCGCGCAGTCGATATAAGGATGCGTCATCGTCCCGCACGGATAGGGCTTGAACGCCAGGGTTTCCGTGACCCAGCGCGTTCCAAAATCGCCGGTCAGCGCCGCGAAGTCGCCGGCGGTGGCGTGCGCGAAAGCGTGAAAAAAACCATGCACGCCTTCGAACACGGTGCGCGGACCTGAAAAACCGGCGCGGCCGAGCAGCGCCGCGCGGATGCCCGCCTGCGCCGCCCAGCCGGCATGCAGCCGCTTGGTCCAGGCGCCTTCGGCGAGATATTCGATGATGCCGGACGCCATCGAGCCGGCATTGCCGAGCGCATCGACCAATTGCTGCGGCGAAAGCTTGAGCGCCGCGCCGACACCCGCCGCAGCCCCCATCGCGCCTAACACCGCAGTCGGATGAAATCCGGCTTTGTGCGTGAGCGTCGGCGCCACAAGACTGAGCCGGCACATCGTTTCCACGCCGACCGCGATGCCAGGCAGCGCGGCAGCGCCGTCGAGGCCGTGGCGCTCGCAGGCCGCCAGCACCGCCGGCACGATGACGGCGCCGGCATGGACCGGGCCGCCTTCGAACGTGTCGTCGAAATCCTCGCCGTGGATCGCGGTGCCGTTGACGAGCGCCGCCGCGGCCGCCGAGAGCGTACGCACATGGCCGATCGCGGTGCATGGCCCATCATCGTCGCAGGCCGCGAGCACGCTTTTCACATAATCCTCGTTGCGCGCGGTCACCGCGAGACCGACGACGTCGATCAGAAGCTCCTCGCATTTGCGCCGCACCGTTTGCGGCAGGCGCGCGCTTTCGAGCGCGGCGATTTTTTGCACCAGCGCTTCGGCGACGGCGATTTTGGGGAGTTCGGGGGCGAGCATGCGGCTTTTATTTATTACGTTTCCCGAGCGCGGTGCAGCGCGTGCTCCTAAACAAAACGATGGGTCCGTCAACGCTCACCAGCTCATTATCAGTTGAACAAAGATCATCCTCAGTTGCAATATTTACGCGCCAACCGTCGTCCAATCTTATTTGGAATCAGTTTATTATATTGTTGATGCGCGATTTTAAATGAGGAAGCGAGAACCTTAATGCGGCCAGGGCGGACTCTGTTGACTTCCGCGGCGCTGGTGGGGTCGTTCGCGGCGACACATGCGGCGGACTTGGCGCCAAAATATCCTGTCAAGGCGCCGCCGGTGCAAGCGCCGGTCTACGATTGGAGCGGATTCTACCTAGGCGGCTATTACGGCGCGTCGCTCAGTCAATCCAACGCCTCAACGCTCACCAGTTTAGCAAACTCCCAACTTGGCTCGGTCGATCTCAACAGCTCGAGTTGGACCGGCGGCGTGACCGCCGGATACAATCTGCAACTCTCTCCAGCTTTGCTCGTCGGCGTCGAGGGCGATTTCGGCTATTTGGGCGGCGGGCAGTTGTTCCCGGATTTCGACTTTGACCCCGACGCTGGCGAGCAGAATCGCTGGTATGCGACGCTGCGCGGACGCGTCGGTTACGTGACCGGTCCGTCGCTCCTCTATATCACCGGCGGGGTCGGTTTCGTCCATGTCGCCGACACATTCGGCGGCAACTCGAATCCGCCTTTTCCGGCGGTATCCAGTTCAACCACGACGACCGGCGGCGCATTCGGCGCCGGCATCGAAACCAAGCTGTCGCGCAACTGGTCGGCGAAGACCGAATTTCTCTATATCGACGGCGGCGGCGATCATGACTTCCTGTCGAACCCGTCCGGAGG
>DASPTX010000073.1:0-4101 GCA_035623195.1 Xanthobacteraceae bacterium
CACGATGCGCTGCACGCGCTCGCGGTATTCCGCCCGGATCTTCCGGGCCACTGCGTTGCCGTCGATGATCTTTGCGCTCATGTCTTGCGCACCCCCCTCCAGCGCGTAGTCGTTTTAAACTGAATTGATTGTTGCTCTAGATGTTTGATGAGGCATGATCTTTTCGGCAAACCGGTTTCGACTTTTCCGGATAATGCCCTAGTCCTTAACCATGCGCCGCGCATAGGCGTCGATGAAGTCAGCCGCGGCCTTGCTGCCGCGCGCGAAGGATTTCATCGCCTCTTCGTGCAGGAAGCCCAGCGCCTTCATCTTTATCGCATTCGCCGCGTCGTTTTCGGTGATGTCCTCGACATGGCGGGGGCGCGGCAAATCGACGTCGATGACTTCGCGGACCTGCGTTGGAATGTTGCTCATGATCAAGATTCGGTCGGCAAGATAGATCGCCTCGTCGATATCGGTGGTAACGAAGAAGGTCGTGCGGCGGAATTCTTCGTAGAGATTGGCGTAATATTCCTGCATCAGCCGCTTGGTCATGGCATCGAGGCCGCGGAAAGGCTCGTCCAGAATCATGACATCGGGCTTATTGATCATCGACCGGGCCAGTTCGGCGCGGCGCTGCATGCCGCCGGACAATTGCGATGGATATTTCTTGCGAAAACCGTCGAGCCCAACCTTTTGCAGAAGCGCTTCGGCAAAGGCGCGCGTTTCCGGCGTATCTTCGCCGCGCGCGCGCGGACCGAACATGATGTTGTCGTAGGTCGACATCCAGGGGAACAGGGCGGTTTCCTGAAACACGACGAGGCGATCGAGACCGGGCCCGGTGATCGGCTTGCCGCCGATGGTGATGGTGCCGCCGCTCGGGCGTTCGAAGCCGGCGAGCAGGCGGATCAGCGTGCTCTTACCGCAGCCGGAGGGCCCGATCATAACCGTGAGTTTGCCGCGTTCGATCGTGAAGCTACAGTTTTGCACGACCGGCTTGGCAAATTCGCCCGCGCCGTAGGTTTTGCTCAGATTGGCGACCGTAATCTCGCCCCCCGCCGCAGTGCGAGGGACGGAACCGAGCGGTGACGCGGAAGGCGCGGATTGCGGCTTTTGCTGCATATTCATTGTGTCTTGCAAACGCTCAGTTCTCGGAAAGCCACGGCGTCATCCACTGCCCGATCTTGCGCAGTGCGGCGCTGGAAATATAGCCGGCTATGCCGATGCTGATCATGCCCGCGACAATCTGCGTATAAGAACCGCCGACATAGGAATTCCAGATAAAGAAGCCCAATCCGCCGCCGGCCGCGCCGCCCATCGAACCGGCGCTGCCGCCGCCCGAAATCATTTCCGCCGCCACCACCACCGCCCAGGTAATGCCGACGCCGACCGTGGCGCCGACCACGATCGACGGCAAAGTACCGGGCAGGATGATGCGGCGGAAAATATCCCAGGTCGAAGAGCCCATCGATCTTGCCGCCTGAAAATATCGTACGTCGATGGCCTGCGCGCCGCCGATCACGTTGATGACGATGGTGAAGAAGGCGCCGAGAAAGGTCACAAAGGCAATCGAAAGCTCCTGCGTCGGCCAGAAAATGATGGATGCCGGGACCCAGGCGAGCGGCGGGATCGGTCGCAAAACCTCGAAAACGGGAAACGTGATGCCGTAAAAAGTGCGGCTTACCGCCATCGCCAGTCCAAGCGGTATGCCGATCGCCATCGCGGCAAAAAACCCTTCGAAGACCCGCACCGTGCTCAGAAGGGCGCTGTTCCAAAAGCTCGGTTCCTGAACGAGCTTGAACATTTCCTGCAGAACGGCCGTCGGCGCCGGAACCTGTGACACCCAGGGAAAGGCAAAGCCGAACCACGCCTGCGAACGCGAGCCGATCTCCCAAAAGACCAGAAAGGCCGCAATCGATACGACGCCGCGCCAAAAATCGTCACCGAGGATGAAGCTTGCGACCTTCGACGACACTGCTCTACCGGCGGCGGCCATGATCAGCGTTCCTTCTCGCCCGCGGCAAAAGCCTTGATGGCCTCTTCGTGCACGGCGGCGACGGTTTCATCCATGAATTCGCGAAACCGCTTGGCTGTCAAAACGCTGTAATCGCGCGGATGAGGAATGTCGATGTCGAGAATCTTCTTCGGCCGGCATGGCCGCGTCGTCATGATGACGACCCGATGACCGAGAAAAATTGCCTCCTCGAGGTCGTGGGTGATGAAGAAGATCGAAACGCGATTCTTGTAGAAAATTTCGAGGAGCGCCTCGTGCATCACCGATTTCGTCAACGAATCGAGCGCGCGATATGGCTCGTCCAGGAGCAGAATTTTGGGATTGTTCATGAGCGCGCGGACGATCTCGACGCGGCGGCGTACGCCCGAGGAAATCTCGCCGGGATAATTATGCTCGACATCGCGCAGGCCGGCATCGGCCATCATGTCGCGCGCCTTGTCGTAGGCTTCCGCGCTCGACATCGCGCCCTGCATGATCGGCCCGAAGGTCACATTTTCGATATTGGTCTTCCAGGGAAACAAGGCGCCGTTCTGAAATACGACGATCCGATCGGGACCCGGTTGCGCCTTGAGCTTGCCGGGGCCGCACAACATTTGATCGTCAAGATAAATGCTTCCGGACGAAATGCTGTGGAAGCCAGCGATGGCGTTAAGAAGCGTCGTCTTGCCGCAGCCGGACGGCCCAACGACCACGGTGATTTCGCCGGGCGGAACCTCGAACGTGCAATGATCGACCGCGAGAATGCCGGTATCGTCGGCGCCGTAGATTTTGACGACATCGTTGATGCGGATCCGACCCTCGCGGACCGGTTCGGCACCGGGCGAAAAGCTTTGCACCGCCGTCGGCAGAACGCTCACCTATCGCCTCCGAGCGCAAGTTCGCGCGTGCGCCACTGCATCAGATAGTCGCCGACAAGCCGAACCGCGGCGCTCGTGACATATCCGACGATCCCGAGCGTCACCATGCCGATGATGATCGTCGGATAGCGGACCATCGTATAAGAGGTATTGATCACGTAGCCGAGGCCGTATTGCCCGGAAACCATCTCGCCAGCGACCAGCGAAAACCAGGCAACGCCGACGGAAATTTGCAGGCCGGTGAATATGAACGGCATTGCGCCGGGCACGATGACGTGCCGGAATACCTGCCAGCGCGTCGCTCCCAGGCAATCTGCCGCGCGAATGTAGGACACGTCGATCGATTCGACGCCGAGCATCGTGTTGAGCGCGGTGGCGTAAAAGGAAGCGAGAAAGGTCAAAAAAATGACCGGCGTCTCCGAGCCCTTGAACATCACGATCGCCAGCGGCACCCAGGCCAGCGGCGGCACCGGCCGCAGCAATTCAAAGACGGGAAAGACAAATTGCTTGAACCGTTCCGACCATCCGAGAAACAAGCCCAGCGGCACGCCGATTGCGGTCGCAAGAAAAAAGGCGATCAGAATGCGCCGGGTGCTGACCCATATGTGCATGTAATATTCGGGAACGAAGATCGACAAGCCGTAGGTCGGATCCTTGCTGAACCATTCGCGCACGACCTGCGTCGGCCCTGGCATTTCGGAAAAGCGCGGCAGCTTCCAAACCTCGACCGAGAGATACCAGAAGCCGAGAAAGCCGGCAAAACCGATCAGCATCAAATAAGGCCGCGGGCTTTTGAGCCACAGTGAGACGCGATGCAGCGCGAGCGCGAGCGAAGTGAGGTTGCGGGTATTCGCCACCATCGCCCGCGGCGCGTCGCTTCGCAAGGCTTGAACCGGACTTGTATCGGTCATGACAAATGTCGCGTCATTGGCCGCGCGTCTGCGCCGCGCGGCCGGCAACAGAATCCGATCTGACCGCGTCCTCGGTCGTCGGCGTAGCGCGGCGCCATCATGGACCGGTATAGGCCGAGTCTGGCTGCGCTTTGACTTCTCCGACCGGCGCCGTCAATCCCTGTGCCTTGAGAATATCAGCCGTGAATTGCGGCATCACCGCCTCAGGTCGGATTTCGGCGTTAATGCTTTTGATCTCGACAAGGAACTTCGACGCCTTCTGGATGAGGTCCATCGCTTCGGGCGTGAAGCCGTAAGCGAGCGTGATGCGCGTGTCGGTTCCGCCGCTTTCTTTCGCCGT